>CANLTI010000025.1 GCA_947494095.1 uncultured Pseudomonadales bacterium | reverse complement strand
CTCGCATGCTACTAAATCCTCTTGTTTGTTTTGTTTTTGGTCGCAACCTAAACATAACAAATTCAAGAGGCTTTTTTACCCCAGAATGTAAATATTTACTTTTATTTCAGTACGTTAGAGGTTTATGGATGGGCACTAACTAAATAACCCCAAGTTATTAACTTGGGGTTATTTATGCTTTTTATTAAATTAATGTGCTAGTGGTGATTATTTTGGCGTGACGCCATGATAGTCGACAAAACTTAGTGTCGCTTTCTTTTCGTCACGCCAGTCCTAGCCAAATTAACACGGGAGTTTTCTGTGGTCGCCTGTTACAGATATTAACGCAACAGAGCGACCCAATGAATGCGCTTATTTAAGTTCAACACCCATCAAAAAATCATCGGCCGTAATATAGAGGTACTTTTCATCACTGGTTAATTCACAGTTTGAAGTATGTTGACCCGTACGAATTTTAGCCAAGGGAACGCCATTCTCATCAAACACCCATACACCACCTGGCCCGGTGGCAAAAAGAATGCCACTCGAATGCACTGTCATTCCGTCGGGCTTACCCTGCTCGCCAGGCTTACCATCAAAAGGCGTTGCATCAAAAAATACTCTTCGGTTAGCCAGCGTACCATCCGCATTAACATCGTAGGCGTACCACGCAGGTAATGTGTCGTCAGAGACAGTCACATAGAGTGTTTTTTGGTCAACGGAAAAAGCGATGCCATTAGGTGCAGTTAAACCATCATCAAGTAAGGTTATCTCGCCAGTAGGCGATGAACGAAAAACACCCTGATAGGGTAATTCTTTACGTGCATCCGTGAATTTACCACGCAATCCATACGGTGGATCGGTGAAGTACAAATCACCATTACTATGATAGGTGGCGTCATTAGGGCTGTTTAATCGCTTACCCTGGTAATCGCCTACAATGGTTTCAAAGGAGGGCTTAGGGGCATTTAAAGGAGCCGTCATTTTTGCCACGCGGCGATCACCATGCTGTAGTAAAACCAGCTCACCCGCTTCATTAATGACCAGTCCGTTTGAGCCACCCACATAATCACCAGCGACCAAGCCCGTTCCTCCAGCCGGCGCAAGATAATGACTAGCACCTTCTTTTGGTGAAAATTTAATCACTGCATTATTCGGGATATCAGAAAACAAAAGATATTGACCTTGCTCAACCCAAACAGGACCTTCTGTCCACTTATAACCTTCAGCTAAAACATCCACTTGCGTTTTTTCGGTCAATAATTGCCGCGCGCGATCATCATATATCTCGATACTACCGACGTGATTGATTGCGACTGGCTTGACGCTCGCAGGTACCTTTTTCGCTGACAATAACGCTGATCCACAGCCTGACATTAATACTGAACAAAAAACAAACAGAGGTAAGACTTTCATAAGGGGTCCTTAGACAAATTGTCTATAGCCACTAAAACTATCTGGCTATATCAGAATAAATACAGGCAGCAGTGTAACAGTCACTCCCAGTCACCACGAGGTGTTGTGGCAAACTAAATCTGGTCACCCCTTAAGAGGTGTTAAAATCACCTCACTACTTAAAAAGGTGCACTATGAGCAAGCAAACACGACCCCGATACGATGCCGACTTCCGATTGAAGGTCGCCAATCTGGTATTAGAGCAAGATTATAGTATTCGAGAAGCCGCTGAAGCGATGGGTGTGGGTAAATCGACAGTGGACAAATGGGTGCGACAGCTACGCAATGATCGCCAGGGTAAGGTCAGTGGATTAAGCGTCCCGATCGGTGATGACCAGCAGCGGATTCGTGAGCTGGAAAAAGAAATACGCCGTATTAACGAAGAGAATGACATCTTAAAAAAGGCTTCAGCTCTCTTGCTGTCGGGCACACTGAAACATTTTCGGTAATCGCTGACCTGCAAGAGAGCTACCCCGTTAAAACGTTATGCTCAACCTTTAATGTGCACCGTAGTAGCTATACTTATTGGCTGACTCATACACGACACGCAGACGTATTGTGCCCGCAGTTAACGCTTGAACGCTTGCGGTGCAAGAAGCGTTTGAGCTAAGCCAAGGCTCTGCCGGTGCCCGTACGATTGCCAGTATTGTCAGTAATAATGGTCTTGAGCTCTCGCGTTACCGCGCCGCCAAAGCCATGAAGTCGCTGTCACTAAAGAGCTGTCAGCCACCCAAATACCCACGAAAGATGGGTAAAAAGGAGCATATAGACGTAGGCAATCACCTTAATCGTGAGTTAGATGTCGACGCCCCCAATAAAGTTTGGTGTACCGATGTGACCTATATTTGGACGGGCGAGGAATGGACTTATTTAGCTGTCGTTTTAGATTTATTTGCGCGTCGCCCTGTGGATTGGGCGCTCTCGAATAGCCCTGATTCAGCGTTAACGATTAAGGCGCTCCAGATGGCCTATTGGGCGCGCGGGAAACCAAAGAATCTTATGTCGCACTCAGATCAAGGGTGCCATTTTACCAGTAAGGCTTACCGCAAAAAACTCAAGTGCTACAAGATTAAACACAGCATGAGTCGACGAGGAAATTGCTGGGATAATGCACCCATGGAGCGATTCTTTCGTAGCTTAAAGACTGAATGGATGCCCAAAAAGGGATGGCCTAATTACCTGTCTGCTAAGCATGCGGTGAATGATTATATTTTGCGCTATTACAATTGCATTCGACCCCACAGGCATAATGAGGGCTTGACGCCGCTCAAAAAAGAACAGCTTTACAAAAAAACTCTAAACTCGTGACCAGATGGGTTGACCACAACATTTCACCCACTATATAACCCTCCTGCCGCGCGGTTTAGTAAAAATTAGCTCTCCACGGCAACTAAACTAGCTCCCTGCTCCGGTGTACAAATAAAGGGGGTTGCAATTAATCCAGTTTTTAATTGGTAATCTACAAGAGTGGAAGCCACTGCTGACAATTTTTGTTTTGGCATCAAGGCGACAATACACCCCCCAAAACCGCCTCCTGTCATACGCACACCGCCATCACTGCCTAATTCTTTATCAAGCGCTGCAACTAGATAATCAATTTCAGGGGTCGTAATTTCAAACAAATCGCGCATTGATACGTGACTTTCAGCCATGAGCTGACTTAACAATGCCACATTATTTGTTGCAAGCGCTTTAGCTGCTTCCACAGTGCGCTCATTTTCTTCAATCACATGCTTCGCACGCTTACGTACCACGTCAGGTAACTCATGCGCAGCAGCTAAAAACTGTTCTTTGGTTACATCACGCAAGACCGATTGATTAAAAAATTTCGCCGCTTCTGCACACTGTTGGCGACGTAAATTATATTCACTATCTACCAATCCTCTTTCTACACCTGAGTTGATAATCACAATCGATAACTGTGGCGGCATAATAATAGGTGTAGCCTCCAAGCTGCGACAATCAATCAACAATGCATGTCCTTTTTTACCAGACGCAGACACCAATTGATCCATAATACCGCAGGCACAACCCACATAATTATTTTCAGCTGCTTGGCCAATCAAAGCTAATTCGGTAGCAGGAATTTGAATACCGGCAACCGTTAAAATCGCCTGCGCTATCGCAACCTCTAAAGACGCGGAAGAGCTTAACCCCGCGCCTTGCGGAACATTGCCTGACACAACTAAATTACACCCCTTGAGTTGATGACCACGATCAACCAAAGTGCGCACTACCGCTCGAATATAGTTACTCCACATTTGCGTAGGATGAGCATCAAAGCCTGCATTGACAGAAAACTCATCTGTTTGCCCCGCATAATCCAACGCAATCACCTGAATCAAATCATCTTCACGCTCAGAGGTAGCAACCAGAGTAAAAAAATCAATGGCTGCTGGCAGCACAAAGCCATCGTTATAATCCGTGTGCTCACCAATCAAATTAACGCGACCTGGCGCTTTTGAAATAAACCCAGGCAAACGATTAAAATGGTTGGTAAAAGAGCGAGTAACATTTTCCAATATAGTCATGACCAAATACCCTTAACCTGCGGATGCAGCATTTTTATAATGAGTAGCGGGTTGATCGCGCAGATATTGCGCCGCTTGCTCAGGTGTAATATCTCGCTGAACTTCACCCAGCATTTCGTAACCCACCATGAATTTTTTGATGGATGCCGAGCGTAATAAAGGAGGATAAAAATGTGCGTGCAACTGCCAATGACTATGATCTTCTGCGGTAAAAGGTGCGCAATGCCACCCCATGCTGTAGGGAAAGGAAGTCTTAAATAGATTGTCGTAACGGATCGTTAATTGAATCAAAATATCGGCCAGTGATTCACGCTCCGATGAAGACAAACTCAACATATCGGGCACATGGCGAAGAGGTAAGAGCAACGTTTCAAATGGCCAGCTAGCCCAATAAGGCACTACCACTAACCAATCCTGATTTTGCACCACAATACGCTCTTTAAAGGCTAATTCTTGTTGTGCATAATCCAGCAGTAAAGGGCGTTGATGCTTGTGTTGATAGGCTAATTGCTTTTCATCTTCCCGTTGCGGTAACGTCGGCACAGAACCCGTTGCCCACACTTGGCCATGAGGGTGAGGATTAGAGCAGCCATTGATAGCGCCTTTATTTTCAAAAATCTGCACCCAGGAATGATCTTCACCCAATTCGCGGTACAAATCACACCAAGTATCAATCAGTTTTGTCACCGACGTCTGTGACATTTCCGGAAGTGTTTTATTGTGGCTTTCTGAATAACAAATAACACGGCTAGTACCGCGCTCACTCTCGGCACAAAACAAATCACTACTGCTTTGGTAATCCCTGTCTTCCGGCTCCAGCGCCGCAAAGTCATTGGTGAAAACATAAGCCCCTACATAACTGTCATTCACTGTGCCATTAATGCGGGTGTTGCCCGGGCATAAATAACAGGATGGATCATAGGCAGGCTTATCGTCCGCCGCCAGCTCTTCAATTTGACCCTGCCAGGGTCGTTTGGCTCTATGGGGCGAGACCAATACCCAATCGCCTGTCAACGGATTAAATCGACGATGCGGGTGATCGCTTAATACAAATTCTGGTTTCATATACCCTCATCCAAATATAATCAATTACATTCTGATGGAGACCTGAGAAAATACTTAGAACTTCAACCAGAGTAATGATCTTTAACTTTGTACACGGAATTTATAAATTAAAAAAAGCCGTGTAAAACGCGGCAAACCTATCGATACAGCACCGACAAAAAACAACACAATGAAATTACGAAACAGAAAATTTATCAACAAAATCTAAATCGACTTCAATACCTAATCCCACTCCCTTTGGTATCGCCACTGAACCATGGTTATTTTTCACCTGATCTAAAACACCAAGAGAATCCACCAATAATTCTTCGCGAAACAAATTAGGAGTGGTGTCATATTCCAACATAGGCTGCACCGGGTGAGCTGCACCAGGAAAATCCGGCAAGGCTGCAAGCAGATGCATATTAGTTGCAACAGCAACAGCTGAACCCCAAACATGATTAATAACTGGCACAAAGTGCGCTGTAGCCATTGCTAGTACTTTTTGGTATTCGGTAATACCACCCAAAGCACAAACTTCAGGTTGTAATAGATCCACACAACGATTTTTAATTAAATCGCGAAAACCATAACGAGTGAACTCTGCTTCACCGCCTGCAATAGTAATATCCAATTGTTCACATAACTCTCGATAACCCTGGTAATCTTCTGGTGCAACAGGCTCTTCAAACCAGGTTATCCCCATGCGCTCCAACTCACGCCCAAGCGGAATAGCTTCACGCGTAGTGTATGCATGATTAGCGTCCACCATTACTTTTATATCTGGACCCGCAGAGCGGCGTACCGCCTCTACTAGCCGTACATCTTTCTCAACACCCAAGCCAACTTTCATCTTCATGGCTTTAAAGCCTTGTTCGATAATAGCGGCACTTTCGCGCTCAAAACGTTCTTCTAAATCAGGTACGCGCTGCAACATCATGCCGTATCCATATACGGGAATACGCTCGCGAAAGGCACCACCCAACAGTTGGTAAATAGGTACATTAAAGAACTTTCCGGCGATATCCCAAAGGGCTATATCTACACCCGACAACGATTGCATGGGCATACCCTTTTGACCATGATCACGCATTAGGTTATATACTTTATGCCAAATTACATCTCTATCCAGAGGATTCATACCAATCACCATCGGTTGAATCACACGCTCCACAATAGTTTTATTAGCAAAGGCGATATTGCCACCACCAAAACATTCACCCCAACCAATAATGCCCACATCGGTACGCACCTCAACCAAATGAGTAGTGCGTTTAAAATAATATTGCTGCGAATAGCCTAATTCTTCTTCAAGATCATATTGCAAAACATGACTAATGATTTCTGTGATTTTCATAATTTACCTTAAACATTCAAAGCGCGAGAAATGCGCTTTGTCACAAGAAAGTCATCTAAAGCCAAGTTCGAACAGTCAACGCCAATACCTGATTGCTTCATGCCACAGTGTGGCAACTCAATCGAGTATTTAACGCCGTTTATCTGCACTTCACCAAACTGCAACTCACTTGCAATGCGATCTGCTTTTGCCAAATCACGAGTAAAAATATATGCGGTCAGCCCAGCCTCGGTATTATTCGCTTCACTTACTAAAGCTTCTGTATTGGTGAAAGTCATCAAACTAATAACCGGACCAAAAATTTCCTGGGAATACAAATTCATCTTTGAAGTAACATTTACCAAAACTGTGGGGGCATAAAATGCACCGGCCTCTAAACCTTCAGGCTTACATCCACCGGTCAACAAAGTAGCCCCTTTTGATACTGCATCTTTGACTAAATTATCGATACGGATTAATGATTCCTCATCAATAACTGGGCCCATTTTTATATCGGCATTTTTATTGAAACCAACCGTAACTGCTTTCGCACGCTCAACCACTTTCTTGATAAATTCATCCGCAACAGATTCATCAACATACACGCGATTTGGAGCCACGCAAATTTGACCCGAGTTAGTGAATTTCAAAGAGCAAATAATATCGGCAGCCAAATCAAGATCAGCATCCGCAAATACCAATACAGGAGCATTTCCACCTAACTCCATTGAATAACGCTTAACTGACGTGGCCCCAGTACGCATAATATGCAAACCTGTACGCGTCGATCCAATCAAGGTAAGCATTGCCGGAATAGTTGAAGCTGAAATTGCATTACCCACTTCGGAATCATTACCAGTGATAATGTTTACCACGCCTGCAGGTAATCCTATTTGGTGACATAACTCCCCGACTGCATAGGCAGACAATGGAGTTTTAATAGATGGCTTAATAACAATTGGGCAACCAGCAGCCAATGCAGGCCCCAACTTATAAGCAAGATTCAGGACAGGGAAATTCCATGCCAAAAAAGCAGCAACAACACCAACAGGTTGGCGCGAAATAATATGAGTATGAGTGCCTTCACGATCAACAAACTCTTCAGGAGCCATATGTTGAATCTCTTCAGCATAAAAGCGCAAACTATCTACCAGCAACTGGTAATCACCGCCAGTAGCCTCCCAAGGCTTGCCCATTTCCAGATGAATACATTCGCGCAGATGCGTTTCATTCATTATCACTGCATCAAGCAACTTCCCCATCCACTCAACGCGCTCAGCAACAGGCGTTGTTGACCACATTGGAAGCGCAGCTTTAGCAGCCTGCAACGCACTCTCGGCTTGCTGTAAACCCGCTACTGCGATATCACCGGCTATCAAATTATTGGCCGGATTAATAATATTTGCAGTCAGATTTCCGACAACCAGCTTTCCATCGACATACATTTTTTTTGAAAACATACCCAGACCTCTATTCGCAACAACACTCGAGTGACTACACCTATTGTATTTCACCCCAGCACTTAGTAATACCTAGTTAAACATAGGATGTTTAACTGAGCAACCCATTATTGCTATATTTCGTTATTTGCGGGTGGCTGGCGATAGACATCCATTCGATCCACATCTTCCCGCTCATACTTGCGCTTTAACAGCCAGAGTGGGCGCTCTAAAGTCATCTCCCACGCGAATAACTTTTTATACATTTTCTCGAGCCGCTGGGGATATTTGCTGGCTAAATTGTGCTGCTCGCCAACATCCTTACTAAGTAAATATAATTCCGCAGGACGGTCAGGATGACGGATCAACTTCCAGTCCCCATCACGGTAAACTGCACGCGATTCTTTTTTCCAAAAAAGCTCTTGATGAGGACGAGCCTTATTTAATCCCGACAGATGAGGCATGATATCGACCCCATCCCAGCCAAATGCGGACTGCACCTTCCCACCCCCTGCCACATAAAAACTCGGCAACAAGTCAAAAGTACTGACCGGATAATTATAAACGGTGTTTTTAGGTAATTTCGCAGGCCAACGCACCACAAAAGGAACACGAATACCTCCTTCTAAAAAATTAGACTTAGTACCACTGAGCGGGAAATTATTAGATGCATTGTGATTAGACGGGCCACCATTATCATTAGTGAATACCACTATGGTGTTTTCAGCCAAACCCAATTCAGTCAGACTTACCAGCACCTTACCTACTGCTCTATCCATAGCCAAAGTCATTGCAGCCAATTCTTTTTTGGTACCACTAAGGAGCGGAAACTGCCTCAAGTCCTCAGCCTTCGCGTCCATAGGTGTATGCACCGCATTAAAAGCGAGGTAGACAAAAAATGGCTGATCCTTATGGCGCTGAATGAAACTGACAGCCTCATCGCCCAACACATCAGTCACATAACCCTTAGGCTCCTGATAATCACCAAATCCCCGCTCAATTCTTTTATCCAAAAATATCGGGTCCTTCTCCAGCTCAGTTAGATTTTTGTATTCGAAGAAACTCCGATGACCACCCCTAAAACCGTAAAACTCATCGAATCCACGCTTTAAAGGATGAAAACGATCAGCATTACCCAGGTGCCACTTCCCAAAAGCCCCTGTGCTATATCCCAAATCCTTTAAATAATTAGCCATAGTCTTTTGTTCTAACGGCAAACCCATGTCATCGCCATCCAGCGCAGAGTTTTGACTCATAAAACCTGGCACATTGATCTCCTCATAACCAAAGCGCTGCTGGTACTTACCTGTCATTAAACCGGCGCGCGAAGGCCCGCAGGTAGCGTCAGTCACATAGCCTTGAGTAAGCCGCACCCCCTCTGCAGCAAGGCCATCCAAGTTCGGCGTTTTCATGAGCTGGCTACCCTGAAAACCAAAATCTGCATAGCCGGCATCATCAGAAATAATAAAAACAATATTGGGCTTGGAGGGGGTATTTTCCGCAAAGACGCCGACAGAAAAAATACACCCAACCATAAAAAATACTGCGCTTAAAATCCTCATAAATAAAACCTCTCATTCATAAAAGCCCCGGTAACAACCAGACCGGATGATCTATACTTAGCATATAATGAAACATATGATGTTTGTGAAAAAAACAAAAAGAAACCCTTAAGAAAATTCCATTAGGCGAGGAGACGAATACAAAGTAATGGATGAAACAAGCGGAGACAACAGTATCCTGATTTCAAAAACTCAAGAATACTGCTTAGAATTAACCCAATCGAGAATCTAATCGTTCGCTTGCATCACTCAACAAAGTACGAGTTAATTGTTCAGCCAAGTCAGCGTCACGCGCAACAATTGCTTTACACACCTCATTATGAAATGGTACCGAACTTTCATTATCAAGAGGCGTTTGATTAGATACATGAATGCTCATTAACAAGGCAGAGTAAATAACACCCTCCATAGCACTCAAAAACTCATTATGAGCTGCCTTAAGAACCGCCTGATGGAAGCGCGCATCTGCAATGACAAATCGATCAACCGAACTGACAGCATTCCGCATTTGCTGTACACAATCAGCTATTACAGCAAGATCCTCTTCTGTCCCGCGCTCAGCAGCCCAACGCGCTGCTTTAGGCTCCAGCGCCACACGCATATCCATCAATTGCTTTAAAAATTCTGAGTTTGGCGGCGTTGACAAGTGCCAAGCTAAAACGTCATCATCCAATAAAACCCACTGGCTTCGGGGCCTAACACGCGTCCCGATACCTCGACGCACATCCAGCAACCCTTTTCCAACTAGGATCTTTACCGCATCACGAATAACAACGCGACTCACCTGAAAACGCTCAGCCAATGCATTTTCGTCATCAATTAAAGTGCCTACCTGATAGGCACCAGAAACAATACGACGCCCCATTTCTCTCGCTACCTGTACAGATAGACTGGGAGACATAGAAGCCACGTGCTTAAGATCATAAAAAATTAGTTCGCTCATGGAACATATATAAACATAGTATATTCAATTAGTCAAACTCGCATCAGATTTAAGAGATAAAAAACCACTTACTTTAAAAATATTTTTGGCGATGCGCAACGTCAACCAATTGCTTTTTAGTGGCTCCTCATAAATCCAAGACAGCAAAATATAATCATGTAATGATCAGATTAAGTCGAAGCGCTGTTAAGTTGACCGCCCTGCCATATCACCGGGAAAAATACGGTCATCTCAGCCTCACCACGATTACTCCAAGCGTAATACGGAACAAATTGAATCTTATGCTCAGTGAAGTTCGGGCCCGATACATCACAGTACATGCCCGACCTAAGATCTTCACGGATATAAATATTCCCATGAATAGTTGTAGTACCCCCCAGAAAGCCTGGTCGTTTTTGTAGCGTCAGCTCGGCATTACTGGCAAGATAAACATCAGTGATAGCAACTGCTTTTGGTAAATCAGGTGACTCAACACAATAGACAATAGGTCCGCGCTTAATAGCAACTTGATTACGAACCTCCTCAATACGATGATGCCCCTCAATAAGTTTAATATCCATTGGCATATCCAACTCAATCACATCACCTGCAACCCAGGCTCGCGAGATTGTAACAAATTCACCTGGCACAAGATTAATACCAGCATCCTCCCCATTAATCTTAAGGCTGTTTTGTTTAGACCACATAGGGATCCGCAACATAATTTCAAACACATCTTTTTTACACGCATCAATTCGGATTCTAACCAAACCTTCCCATGGGTACTGAGTCTCCTGAGTAAGCGCAAGCTCAGATCCATCAAGCATCTGCGTTGAAAGCTTATTTCCGCCATAGAGATTTACCGCAATACCGTTTTCGGCAAGACTGTAAGCCCACAGCGAAGACTTGGCGACAGTTCTTACCAAGTTGGGGGGACAACAGAAGCAGTAGAGATAAGGCTCGCGATCTGGTGACTCAGTATTCATTTTTGAGTAATCACGCGCCCCATTAATCTTACGCAACGGATTCGCATAATAATATTTCTTACCACAAACACTGATGCCTGAAAGCATGCTGTTGTGCAACACAAGCTCCATGATATCCGCGTACTTAGATTCTCCCTTGATACCCAGCATACGGTGACTAAACATTGCATTACAAATATTCGCGCAGGTTTCATTGTATGCCGTCATATTCGGCATCATGTATTCATCAATAAAACCTTCTTCGATCATATCCCGGCGCGGCGACGCTCCATAGTGCGTCTGACCAATGGCACCCGTAACGTACATTTTCTTTTGAGTAACATTCTCCCAAAGCCGATCCAATGCATCTATGAGTGCTTTTTCACCCGTTTCAGCATATACGTCTGCTGCACCAGAGTAATAATAAAGCGCTAACACTGCGTGTCCAGCGGCCTCTGTTTCTTCACGCAACGGGACACGCTCCTGAACCATGTCGCCAATGGGATAACCGATCGTGGTTGAATCATGGACCATCTCTGACTCACCACGGTTATTAATAAATTGTTCCGCAAGCTCGAGGTAAGACCTAGTCCCAACTGTACGATAAAGCTCCACAAGCCCCATAATCTGAGTCTGATTAAAACCAAATCGACGCAAATGCAAAGGATTTGGGCCAAAAGTCTTTACAAGTAAGTCGGCATTTTTAAGCGCAACTTCAAGAAAATTATTTTTGCCTGTCATGCGATGATGTACGCATGCCGCCGTATAAAGATGCCCACAATTATACATTTCATGATATTTACGATTCGAGAAATGCGCGATATCGTTAATTTGGATGTAAGCATGCAGATAACCATCAGGCTCCTGCGCACTGGCAATGACTTCAATAATCTCATCCAATTCCTGGATAATCTTTTCATCGCCATTTCGCCCATAAATATAACAAGCCGACTCCATCCATTTATAAAAGTCCGCATCATGCCAATATTCACCTTGAAACTCTCCACTCTTTAGACCAGCGGCGATTTTAAGGTTATTCAGGCCATGTCCAATATCTCCTTTTAGAAGCTCGCCCATATACGGCACCATTTGCTCCTCACAGAGTTTCGTTTTCTCCGCCCAGAAACCTTCAGTCCAATGGCAGTCACCCATACTTATTGAGCGAAGAGTTACGTGAGGGCTTTTCGACGTATCTATCTCTGTCTTCTTGGGAGTCGTTCTATTCGACATATAAACCTCATATTAAACACTTAAATATTTTTTAGATTTTTAGCAATAACAGATCTGATAAAACCTTCACATCAAATAAAAATTTTAACCTAACGAGCCACCAACTTATTTTCTATATCTTCAATGGATTTATTTTTAGTTTCCGGTAATATTTTCATCATAATCAATAATCCCACAAACCCCACCACTGCATAGGTTAAAAATGTATTAGCCGAACCAACATTTTCTAACTGCCAAGGAAAAAACTGCTGAATTGTTACAGCTGAAACACTTTGAATAAGAGCAGCAAATGGCAATGCGATACTTCGCACTCGATTGGGAAATATTTCAGAAAATATAACCCACATAATAGGACCAATAGACATGTTAAAAGCAGCTAAGAACAAGAAAATCCCCGTCAATACAAACACCGCATCTATGCTGATGGTTGCATTAATAATAGGACCAGTCACCAGCGGCAATTCTTTTTTGCTGTAGACACTGGAAAGATCAGCTTTTAACGCAACATCATTCACATAGGTCTTATCTAAAAAACCTTCGACCTTGTCAACATCAATATTCTGCTCCTGCATTTTAACAATAGCTGCAGCATCAATTTTGTAAGTAGCCGTTTTAAAACCATACCAAGAAGAAAGATGGGCAACCACCACCAGCGAAAGTCCAGCTAGAGTTAACGCACGGCGACCAAGCTTGTCGACAAACACTATGGACACTAACGTAAAAGTTACAGCGACCGAACCCAACACGATGGTTTGCATCATAGTACTCTGGGTGCTCATACCTACTTGTTCAAACACCGTAGGTGCATAAAACAACACAGCATTCATACCTGTACCGCCTTGCACTATTGCATAGCAAATTGCGATCAATAGCACCATGAACATTTTTCTACTGAACAGCTCGCGAAGTTGGTGGTAGGTGGAAGTTTGCTGATTACTGCTCAAACTATTTTTAATTGATGCAACCAATGAAGCGATATGCGCGCGAGGAACAAAGCGTGCAAAAACTGCCTCTGCCTCGACTTCTCTCGATTTTTTAATAAGCCAGCGTGGCGACTCTGGAATGGTAAGCAGTAAACTAATCCAAATAATGTTGGGCACGACTTCAAACCCCAACATGAAACGCCACACATTCTCTTCTGTCACCCAATCGGAGTTGCCAATTAACTTTACAAAAAAATAATTGACGATAAAGGCCAACAAACTCCCCAAAGTGATTAACAATTGATTGATTGATACAAATTTACCGCGAGTTTCAGCGGGTGCAATTTCACCTATATACATGGCCGATATGGTCAGGGATGCGAAAGCAACACCCCCAATAAAGCGCCCCAGCACCAGCATTTCAAAACTGGGAGCCAGCGCCGAAATCAATGATGACAACAAATAGGCGGTGGCAATACCCAAGAGTACTTTTTTACGGCCATATGTCTCTGCCAAGGTGCCGGCAAATAGCAATGAGAAAATAACCCCAGCAATAGCACAGCTCACCACCAAGCCAATTTGCGTCGCACTCAATTCAAACAACGATTGTATATAGCGTACACCGCCAGAAATATTGGCCGCGTCAATACCAAATACGAAACCACCAAAAGCGGCTATCAGCGAATAACGAATAACCCTGTTTGTTAAGTCAGTCATAGTCAAATCCAAATAGAAAAACTCTTATTAATTTTATTGTTCAGTTTGTGCGACTTCGATTAAACCTGCAGCCCATGTGTTAATTTGGTGACCCTCCAAGTAAAACTCAGTATAGGCATTTGTAATGATACGCCACTAACATTGCCAAAACATACGCAATATATAAACATAGGACGTTTAAATCAGCAACAAAATAATACTTCCGACAGAGCCTTTAGACATAGAGAAGCTCAGGCTAAAACCTTCTCCGTCTGTAGGCCGCACCCAGAGCTACCAGAACGCATATAAGTGCCAAACCCGCAAACCACAGAAGCCACAGAGAAATCTGCGTATCAGCTGACTCCGCTTTCGCTAACAAAACTTGTTTCGCCTTCAACTGCTGTTGCAACTGCCCCACCAGTGCCTGTACTGCCGCGTTTTTCTGGTCAAACTGAAGTAACTGTTGTGCATACACTACTGCTTCCTCAAGACGTTCGTCCTTTTGCAGAAGACTCAGTAATAGACCGAGATTATCACTGCGCTGCAAGGGGGCTTTAATGAGGAGATTAATAGCCTCTGCCCTGCGGCCCAATTGCTCCAAGGTTAAGGCATGAGCCTGTAGATAGGTGAGGTTGGCGCGGTCTAATTGGGTGGCACGGCGAAATGATTGTTCGGCGGCAATGTAATTTTTTTGACGAATCAAACTTAATCCAAGGGCATAGTGCAAGGATGCGTTAGTGGGATTTTGGCCGATGCCCGTTTGCAAGCTTTTTTGGGCTGCCGCTTCTAGCCCCTGCATGCGGTAAAGATCCGCCAGGTTCAAATAGGCATTGGCAAACTGGGGCGATAATTTAATCGCCAGTTCATAGGCGGTTTTAGCCGCGGTGATGTTTTGTTGTCGGGCGTAAAAAATGCCCAAATTCATTTGTGCTTCGGGTGTATCAGCATTCACTTGTTGGGCTTGAATATATTCCGCAAATAGAGTGTCCAGTTGCACTTGAATATCTTTGTTTAAGTTTTGACTATTTATTTCTGCTAACAGGCGTGCCACCTCTAATCGCACGACTTTGGTTTTATCCTTGGTCAACGGCAATAGATAACCTAAACGGTCAGTGACTGGCAGAGCCTCAAAAAAACTTACCGCCGCTTTGCGTACCAACGGCTCCTTGGCTGTTAATTGTTGCTGAGCACTGGTTAAACTTGCTGCTGTGGGTGGCAGTAAACTCAGTGCAGTAGCTTGCACAAATGCGGGCGATGCGGGGCTAGCCGGCAAATTAATCAGTTCTATAAGTGCTTGTTCGGCGCTGGCTTGTCTCTGTTGCGCAGCGTGAATGGTTTGGCCGTAGTGTGCGGGTAAGGTTTTACCCTGCTGGGTTAGCCAACCTTGCAGTGATGTTGCAGCCCATGTATTCGATTTGGCCTGATGGCACTTAACGCAGGCATTGGGCGTACCTAATGCATCACTCAAATCGGGGCGTGGAATACGAATATTGTGATCGCGGCGCGCATCGACCACCATGTAATTTGTGCTGGGCATATGGCAGTTAACACATTGCGCACCTTCACTCTTAGATGTGTGATGGTGATGCTTGGGGGTATCAAAATGATCGGGCGCGTGACACTGGGCGCAAACCTGATTTCCCGGCGCACGCAATTTGAGTGAGTGAGGCTCGTGGCAATTACTGCAGGTCACACCCTTATGAAACATTTTGCTCTGAACAAAAGAACCCATTTCAAATACTTCATCGCGAATTTGACCGTCGGGGTAAAAGAGCGGCTCATCCAAGAGTGATAAATCAAATGCATTATGAAATTCAGCAGCTGGGGCGCCATAAGGTAGCGCTTCGCTAATTTGTGCGCGTCGTCCATGGCAAGAGCCACACACATTTATTTGAGTATCATCTCGCTCGCCACTGTGAACCAAGGTTGGATGTTCTTGGGTTTTTAACCAAGCACCAACAGGGCTAAGGGATACATCAAAACCACTATGGGGATATTGTTTAGCTGCGTCCTTTTTTACTAACTGTAAATGTTTTTTGCCTGGCCCATGGCAAGCTTCGCAACTGACATTAATCTCTGACCAGCGAGTATTGTAAGTATTGTTGGTTGAATTGTAATTGCGTTCAAGGTTGGTGGAGTGGCAGGCTGCGCAGCGACTATTCCAATTAAAATAAGTGCCGGTCCAATGCAATACATCATTGTGCGGAATAGCTTCGTTAGGGTAGAGGTGATACCAGCGCTGCCCTCCCTCTGTTTTAGGGCGCGAGTCCCAAGCGATATTCAATGCTTGATAGCGACCATCGGGAAAGCCGATCAAATATTGCTGTAACGGAAAGAAACCAAAGGTGTAACTAATTTTAAAATTCTGCTGAACCCCCTCAGCATTCTCAGTCTCTACCCAGAACTCTTTACCTTGGCGATAAAAGCGCGACTTGCTACCAAAGTGTTCAAACATTTGATTATTAAAATTTCCTAACACCGACTGCTCAGACGCTTCGCGCATAGCCCAATCGTGATCGGAATTCTGCCACTGTTGGTATTCTTTGAGATGGCAACCTTTGCAGGTATCTGCACCTACAAAATCCGCGCGCGCAGATTCTGCACGCGAAGTTGTCGAGATAGTTAGAATAATTAGAATACCGAGAAAAAATGACGCCGCATTAAATAAAAAAACTCTCGGACCTTTTGAGAAATCTAGTTGTTTTATATCGCCACCCTATTATTTATGTTAATTTTTCGAGCAAGTCTGCCCCTATATAAAACCACAAAAAACCCGAAATACCAAAAATCTACACTGCCCCCACCTGAACTTTTTGGACCGACATTAGCCTGAGAGCTTTTCGACCTCGCAGAACTCTGCACTGAGTTACTTAAAGTACTTGAACTGCTTAAACTTGTTGTGCCACCGGAACTCGCGAAACTAGATAATGAGCTCCCTGTAGATGGGCAGTCAGCAATAGCAGCCTGTGTGGCAACAGTGGTCTTTTTATGCTTAACACTGGTGAGAGATAAGGCTTCAACTAGAGTAACTGTTACATCGGTGCAGTATGCTACTTGTCGATTGCTATCGGAATTCCAAAGCCAGAGCATTGCCTGTCGACTATACTCGCCAGTAGTAAAATCCACAGAATAATCCTGGAAACCAAACTTATTTTCCAGTGCAACACTAACATTCTTAGCGCCGTCGACACTAACGCCTAAGTAAACTAGAGTCCGTGGATTAAATTGCTTAACCTTCATTTTTACATTGACGCGATAACGGCCATGAGGTACGATACCAAACATTTGTTGCAGCGCTGAATCTGCAGCAATTTTACATCCCCAGTGCCCCCATATCGCCTTTCGATATAGGTTCTGCGCTTACCTCGCCATAACGTCTATCCCAACCGACAGCCTACCACCGGCAAAATCACCATTAAGCAAAAGGCTATCATCAACTGCTACCTTTGTTTGCATACTCACCCATGGCGATAATTGGCTGCGCGCGGTTATAGCAGCTGCACCGGGGGTTATAGCAGTAACTCCCCCAGTCATTAACACTGACTACTGCCTCATCAGAAGAGCTCCATAGCACCATGCGATCGCGAACATTATTTGGAATTACCTTTGCCAAAAGTGATAGTTCGTCCCCGACAGCCAGCCTAACCTCCTTAGGAAGTAGCGTAATAGCAGAAATTTCATTTTCATAGCTTGCAGCTTCCTTAGCGGCAAACAACACCAAAGAGTTCACTTGCGCCGCCTGCCCACCATGAGGCACAGAAAATTTTATTGTAGCTGCGCTGGTTGTATTCTCTGTTGTAAATGCCCGCGTTTGCTGATGATAATTTGTGATGACTCAAACTCATCGCTTATTAGTGAATTTAACGCCCAACCTCCAATATTATTAGGGTCAGACATCGGCGAAAGAGCAAGCGTACTGAAAGATACCGACGTTAAAAAACCAAGCAAAAACACCTTAACCCGGTTAAAGGATACGCACGATATAACCCCACATCGCCGTTATTAAACGACTTAAACAATGTATCTATTATTTTTGTAACTATTCAGCTCGGCTGACAAACCTCACCTGATAGGGTGCTGATGGATTATTTTCTGGGCATTTAAGCGCCGGGAGCGCTTATATAGCGACCATGGATGGCTTGAGCGGCCCAGTAAATGATTCATTAGCGCCCAATTTCGGTACCTCTGAATAGTTACTTATTTTTTTCATTGAAAAAATTGAGCACGCTCAGCTGCCTGTTACTGCACCAGCGCCGATTGATAAGCGCTTACATAAGCTAAGGCATTGCGCTGTACCTCTTCAGGTGTCATACCCGCTTTATACAAACCTGACCCCAACCCAAATCCCGCTGCTCCAGCCGCCAGAAAATCAGCCATGGTGCTTGGTGACACGCCGCCTACAGGTAGCACAGGAATTGATGGCATTACTACCGACATAGCCTTTAGACCTACAGCACCTAAAGTATCTGCAGGAAATAATTTAAGCGCATCCGCTCCCGCCTTAAGGGCCAAAACTGCCTCACTTGGCGTATAGAAACCAGGCACCACTAACATTCCCATTTTTTTAGCATAACGAATCAAGTCTGGATCGCAGTGCGGAGATATAATAATTTCTCCTCCAGCAGCTTTAACCATATCGACTTCAGCGCAAGTCATTACGGTACCAGCACCAACAATTAATTCATCGCCAAATAATTCAGATAGTTTTTTTATGCTTTCCAGTGGCCGAGGAGAGTTCATTGGAACTTCTATTATTTTAAATCCAGCATCTTTTATGACAGTGGCTATCGCTATAACTTCCTCTGGTTTAACACCGCGCAAAATTGCGACTAACGGCAATATTTGCATAGCCTCACTTAAGGATATCTTATTCATACTCCGACCTCAGATGTAACTAAATTAGCTTGTTTTGCAATTGCAAGCACTCCTAATAACGAAGCTCTATCACTCGACAAGGTAAAGTTTTTAATAGAAAAATAGCTTAGCGCCCGTGCATACAAACTATTTAATTGTTCACTGCCAATAACCAAAACGACACCAATAGAACTGTCTGATTTTGTACGCTCATATATTTCTGCTCCGATTAACAACCCCGAAAGATAGGAGCTAATTTCATCTGGCCGCAACTCCTTCATCAACACTAAGGTTCGAGCACTAAACATCTGATGCATAATGCCGCCGCCAGCTCGGCTATGGGCCACACCGCGGTCAAATGCGCTAAGCACCACCTCGTTTTCGCACTGAGTCTCAAGCAACTTACCTAAAATACTATTGCGCTTAAGTAGCCCAAAAAGTTCGCCCGTCATATAGGTTTCAAAACTTAAAATACACGCAGAAACTGAATCACCGCCGATAACACTAGCCCATTTAGAGTGAGTACCGGGAAGACAGAAAACAGATGAGTTAGCCGCACTAAAAATGTCGCAAAATTCCGCATTTGATTCACAATCAAGCAACGCACCAAAAATTTGAACTTCTTCACCGCGCATTACATCTGGCTGACTAAACATTGAGTCACATTTCACACCCGGCACTATTGCAATAGTCAAATCAAGAGAGTTTTTGACGAAACACAAATCCTTCGTTAATGACTCTAACTTTACCGGGCAGGAGGTATAGGGCACCTCCAGCCAACCCTGTGCAGCACCCACCATTCCAGCAAGCAACACGGGCAATGGTAAAAGCTCAGCCCAAGGCTGCAGCAACTCGGCCAAAACAGGCTCGAAATCACTTTTCGACAACCCCAGCACGCCCTTGTCATTAGCAACTTTATCGATAAGGACGCCTTCAGCGCTCAATAAGAAAGCGCGTAAATTGGAGCTTCCCCAATCAACACAAACCAATGCGGGTTTCCGCTTGTTTTCACTCAACATTACTTGAATCTCTAGGTTTACTATTTTGAAGAGCCACGAATCTCGAATCGATTAACCCGATGAGCCGACCAACCAAACATCCCCCACCACAAATACATGACACATTAAAACATATGATGTTTAAGTGGTAAATACGTTTAATTGTTAACTCGATTCCGAAGTTTTTAATCCTTGACAGTGAGTATGTAACTAATTCATACAAAAAGGTTGGTTATTGGTCATCTGATGGGGCGAAAATCGTACAAAGTAATCGCTAAGCGTACAGGGTGTAAGTGTTTAAAGGGCAGCAGCCTTGTCAAGACATAAAAACTTCGGAATCGAGTGTTAAGGGAAATCGTCCCCAGGTTTACAGTGTTACTGTAGAAATAGCGCTATCAGCAGGCAATAAGGCATGCAAATCACAACCATGCTGCGCTTATATTGATATTCATTTAGGAACAGTATGGGGCTTTCAGATTTTGGCCTTTCCTTAGCTCAAAACCTCCAAAACATATCGTCCTGGCGACAACTCTTTACCTAAGGATTCAAAAGGTATTTTTATTTCTCCTGACTCTTTAACGGTATAGCGAATATCCCCAGCTGATGATTTAGAAGTTTGGCTCCATAGCACCAAATGAAGATCGCGTGTACCTGCCACCTCAAAAATCGCCGTTAATTCTATAAACTCCAGGGCCTCCGATGCCATCGTGACAACAGATGCAATGGGCTGCCAAATTAAAATAGCCGAAAAAATTCGCAGTGGTGGAGGTGATTATGTGCTTCAACTCAAAGACAACCAAAAGGCGTTATGCGCTGAAATAGAAGCGTATTAGGGGCGAGGCAATAATAGTTTGTCCAATTAGACGTAGAGTTCTGTTTTCTCGGCAAGGCGCTCGAAGGGGCGCATGCTGGGGCATGTAACGCTTTGAGCAACGCAGGAGAGGAAGCAGAAAACACGTATTATTGGGTAATGTATTTTTTCCTCGTCCCTTATCATAAGTTAGAGCGCGAGAAATTCACAAACATATCCCATGATATGCATGAAGAGGTCGATAAAGGACATGGTCGAATTGAACAAAGAAAAACGCATCATATAGAAATTAACGACTGGGTTATTTTAGCGAATAAATGGCGTGATGCTGTGCGAAGCCATTGGGGCGTTGAAAATAATTTACACTGGCAGCTCGACGTCACCTTTAAAGAGGATGAGTGTAGGCTAGCATCTGGAGCCGTAGCAATGGCGGTTATAAAAAGGTTTTGCATGAACCTGCTCAAGGTTAATGATACGAGTAAACGCCGACTAAAACACCGAGTCATGGCCTCCGCGATTGACGATGACTATAGAGCAAAAATTCTACTATCTGCCTGATTATTACCAGGAGGCCCTGCACCACGCCCCTCATTAGACATTGCACCCGCATAAGAATATGCGTAACTATTCAGAGGTGTGCAAATCAGAGGTGTGAAATCAGAGGTGTGCAAATCAGAGGTGTGCAAATCGGGCGCTAATGAATCATTTGCTGGGCCGCTCAAGCCATCTGCGACTTTGTGCTCCTGCAAAGTCGAGGAGCACAAAGTCGAGCAGAGACAGTGAAAACACGTATTACTGGATCATGTATTTTTTCCTCATCCCTTAGCCCGCTATCGCAAATAACCCTGCACAACGATACTACTCAAAACACCACTACAATACATCGGCTTGATCCGAATGCCCGGGTTTGACCCGACCTTTAAAGCGTGTGAAGCTTATACACCTTTGATCGACATATAAAATGAGAATACCCACATGAAAAAGCTTCTCACTGTAGTATCACTTTGCTGCTTATTTTTGGCTTCTTGCAACATGCTATCCACGCAAAACCTTCAGGCTCAGCGCCAACCCTTTACATCAGTATCGGTGAGCAGCCCTACGTTCACCCCCAAAATAGGCCAACGCTTTGCTTGGTATACACCGGCGGTCACCTGGGCAACTGCCAACCCGATTGCAACTAATACCGCCATCGAGCAATCGATTATACAAACCATTGAGCAAGAGCTTGTCGCACGCGGATATACTATGACCGTAGCGCCCGAGGAAGCAGACTTCATCATTGGCATGGTTATTACAACCGATGATTACAAGGGTTCGAAAGCCTTCACGCAGTACTTTAATTTAAGTGCCGCTTCAACGCATAAAAAAACAGCTCGAGCACTCGTCGGTATTTTTGAGCAAAAATATTGGGGGATGACACCACCGCCTTCAGACGCACTCATTTGGAAAGCGGACCTCGAAACTCGAATCCTTGATGACGCGACGCCGCAAAACATTAAGCTCGACAGAGCAAAAGCACTCACGGCACGCTTAATGAGCGGCTTACCTAAAGGTAGATAATGCAGTGTGAGCTATTTACCGCTGCTGCATACACGCCTCAAAGCGCTGAGATAAAGCCAATAAGAGTCCGTGAATATCGGTGATACTATCGTCTCGCCCTAAAGGGTCAGCGAGTATTAGCGGTAAGCCCAGCGTAGCCGCGAGCCTTGCACCAGCACGCTCATTAGGCTCTGCAATTAAACACCTAGGGTTTCCTGCAACGCGATTAAGCATCATGACTTTACGCATAGATAGCTGCTCTTCTGGTAGCCTAGACGCTGCAGCGGACTGCTTTAGTCCGTAAGCATTCACAAAGTGCCCGTAACCATCATGACTCACAATGAAAGACTCGGCGCTATATGGAGCCAACTGCATGTGTATTTGACGATGAGTGTGATCAAGCTTACTCAGCGCTGTCAGTAAGCGCGCCTTAATAGCCTGAGCCTTCAATGGTCTTATGCGTATTAGCTGCTGCGTTAAAGCCTCCAGTATGACTTTGATGTTTTTAATCTCTAGCCAAATATGTAAATCCTCCTGAGGCCGCCCGGGCCAAGTGAGTGCACTCAAGGCACCCAGCTCAAGCTTCGCCGCAGTATGCTGCGCCATAGGCTTTGCCAAAAAGCGCTCAAAACGACCACCTAGCCATACCACAAGCTCAGCATCGGCTAGTATTTGCCTATCTTTAATACTCATAGCCAAAGCATGAGGGTTGGCCGAAGGAGGCAGTAGCGTTATAAGATTAAAATCATCGCCTATCAACTCGGATGCAATTAGTGCGAGGGGCTTGATGGTCACTACGATATTTGGTTTACCTTCATCCGCCACCAAAAAAGACTCAGGCTCAAAAAAAGATTGGGCGTCGCGCACGCGATCGGCTAATGCGTGATGACTCCAACAGTAAATAAACAAACCGGCAAACAAACCGCACAATCGATACGCAAACCCCTTTATGCCCTCTAGCCCTAACATTTTATGCGCCCAACCCACAATCCACCCCATAAACATAACAACAACTCAAATACCGCACAGCGCGCCTGTCAAAATGTTGTAGTATATCATTTTGTATCGATGCATTATGCGCAGCATTTTTTTATCTACATCGCCTGACACACAGCAGTCCACTCATGTTAAAAACATCAACAACACTGGTATCACCGCCCACCCCGCTTGTGCAATTAGACCATGTCAACTTAAGCTTTAATGGCAACAACGTACTCCGCGATATACATCTTAAGCTTCACGCTAACGAAATAGTGACTGTTATTGGCCCTAACGGCGCAGGTAAGAGCTCGCTGGTTAGCCTTATTATTGGCCTGCAATCACCCAGCCAAGGCTCTATTACACGCAAAAAAAACCTTCGTATTGGCTATATGCCTCAAAAGTTGGCCATTGACCCTCAATTACCGCTGAGTACTCGCCGCTTTTTATCATTGTGCGGCAACCAAAGTGCTCTCGAGCACGCGATCGCGAGACTCGGCATTGAGTGCTTGCTCAAGACACCGGTACAAAAGCTCTCTGGCGGCGAAATGCAACGTGTTTTACTGGCTCGCGCTATTATGCAAAACCCTGAGCTTTTAGTACTTGATGAGCCTGCACAAGGTGTTGATGTTACAGGCCAGGCCGAGCTGTATCATTTACTGGGTGAATTGCGTAACGAACTCGGTTGCGGTGTTTTAATGGTCTCTCATGACCTGCATATCGTGATGGCTCAAACTGATCAGGTACTCTGCCTCAATAAGCACGTGTGCTGCCACGGCGCACCCGAAAGCGTCAGTCAACATCCTGAGTACTTACAGCTCTTTGGCCGACAGGCTGCCAAAGATATTGCCATTTACACCCACAACCACGACCACCAGCACGATATTCATGGTGATGTCATCGACCAACAATCGACCCAGCATCACTCGCACTGCACTCACAATCACCCCAACTCATAAGCGACCACCATGCCGGACTTCCTTATTTACGCACTTATCTCGGCTTTTGCTATTGCTATTGCGGCTGGCCCACTCGGCGCTTTTGTTGTGTGGCAAAGGCTTGCCTATTTTGGCGATACACTCGCTCACGGCGCACTACTGGGCGTGGCGCTGGGGCTGTTTGCCAGTATTAACATTACACTGGCCATTACCCTATGCTGCCTTAGCTTGGCCGCCATTTTGCTATGGTTACAGCGCAGTCCCCAGCTAGGCGATGATTCTATTTTAGGGCTTCTGTCGCACTCGGCTCTAGCGGCAGGCTTAGTTAGCGTTAGCCTTATGGGCAATTCAGTCGATTTATTCAGTTATCTATTTGGCGACCTACTGACCACTGGGGCATCAGATGCGGCCTTAATAGTTGCAGTATGCACCGTAGTGTTAAGCACTATTTGCGTATTCTGGCGCAAACTACTACTGAGCGTTATTGATGCCAATCTGGCCAAGGTCGAAGGGATTCCCGTTGCCTTAATGCGTGCTTTACTGCTTTTTGCAATTGCGATTGTTGTGGCATTTGCAATGCGCGTGGTTGGCGTATTACTCATTACCGCCATGCTTATCGTACCCGCCGTCGCCAGTCGTCGGCTAACACAATCCCCCGAATCTATGGCAATAGGCGCTAGCATAATTGGCTGCATCGCCGTCGCCATAGGCATGTGGACCTCTTACTGGTACGCCACACCCGCAGGCCCCAGTATTGTTCTGGCCGCCAGCGGTATATTTATTATGACCTTATTTAAAAAACGCTGCTAATGTATACATAATATTTTGTTTGCGTCACAGAAGTCGTAATGAGATGTCGCCTAAAATTCCATTTTTTACAAAAATCGCATACACTTCTTAGTATAGGACTAGCGAGCGATAGATCGACCTTCGCCACCAAACACATGCAAACCTAGCCCACACAAAGAATTCACTATATGTATATTTTTGCACTCATATTAACAGCGCTACTGATAAGCGGTTGCACACAAGTCGTTAGGGTGTCTCACTCAGACTTTGTAAAAGACCATGCTACCGCCAGCATTGATACAAAGGTTTTAATACAACCGCCCACTAAAGCCAGCCAAGAGGTTCATACCGAGACGGGTTTAATTGTCTTGGGCTTAGTTAATAGCTGGGATGTTGATTTAAACCAAAGCCTTCCAGATGCTACGCTTGCTTTAGTCAAAAATACTTATAGCCAAGCCGTTATTGGCCACAGCTGTGATGATTGCGGGCTGATTATTCGCCCCAAAATCACCCAAGTAGAAATCGGCAAAGTGTCCATGCAGTCAACCGTTGAGATTCAATTAGATATTGTTGATGCTAACGGCAGACCGGTTACAACCATTACGAGCGGAGGCAGCTCATCATTTTTAAGTGCTGCACGATTGGGGACTGGTGTTGCTGGTTATTTTATTCCTTTACTGGGTACCGCTGTGGGCACGCTTGTGGTACGTGAAACCGTACAAGACGCTTTTGACAAAGCGCTTGCGACCGCCGCTAACCAACTCGAAATTGAAGCCAATGGTGGGCTACTCGCGAGAACTTGGCTACCGAAAAAAACTCACGAGAATCATAACGTTGGCAAGCATCAATATACCGCAGAGCAAGTGGCCAAGACTGCTGGCTGCAACCTATTAAGCGATGGCATATCCCTAACCAACCAAGAATACGCCACCGAGACCTATACTGCGCAATGCTGGGGTAAACCGGAGTTTGCCATTAGCTGCAAATTTAACCAATGCCAAATAGAGCAATCCGGCCAGGTTGCGCAAAATCCATAACCAAATACAAAACATATGGCTAGATACAAAACATGTAGTCAGACACAAGTTACAGCTAGGCACACATATCACTACCAAGCCTACCGTAAATTCATAACCCCTGCAGTACGCAACCACTAATAATAAGAGCGTACCGTAAGGGGTGAGGCAATAATAGTTTGTCCAATTAGACGTAGGTTTCTGTTTTCTCGGCAAGGCGCTCGAAGGGGCGCATGCCTGGGCATGTAACGCTTTGAGCAACACAGCAGAGGAAGTAGAAAACACGTATTATTGGATCATGTATTTTTTCCTCGCCCCTAAGGTATCTTTTTCGCGCCACTAAGGTACGCTCGCGCCATTGCTTGCTTCCCAAATACGGTACCACTGCTCGCGACTAAGTTGTAACTTGACGGCTTCAGTTGCGGCTTGAACTCGCTCGATTTTACTTGTCCCTAAAATGGGGTACGGCTTACAAGGCAGTGCCATCAGCCAAGCATAAATAACCGCTTCCACCGTGCTAGCACCCAACTCTTTAGCAACAATATGCAAAGCCTCTACAACGTTAAGCTGTTGTGAGGTTGTAGGCGATGACAACTGCCCGCCCGCCAAGCACGACCACAGCATAGGCCGCATACCCAAACGCTGTGCCTGATCAAAAGTACCATCGGCAATCGCCGTCATATTTAATGGTGAACACTCCACCTGGTTAGTCATCAAGGCACGAGGTAAAGCACTTTGCAAAGCATCTAGCTGTGAGGTCGTAAAATTGGATACCCCAAAGTTCAACACCTTGCCTTCAGCATGCAATTGCTCAAATGTTTGTGCAACCTCGGCAATATCCATTAAAAAGTCGGGGCGATGCAGCAGCAACAGATCAATGCGGTCTGTCTTTAGGTCGCGTAGCGAGGCCTCAACAGACTGCACTGTAGAAGCTTGGCTAAAATCGTAGTGGTTCACCGCATTTGCCCCAAGAGCGCCAAACCCACAAGGGCGAATCCCGCACTTAGTAATAATTTGCAGCTCATCTCGAAGGCTAGGCCTAAGTGCCAAAGCTTCGCCAAATAGCGCCTCGCTGCGATAAACCATGGCATGATCCATACTACTCACGCCCAACTCAACCGACTGCTCGACAAACGCCAAGAGCTCTTGTGGCCCGTAGCCCCACTGGCTTAGCCGCCAAAAACCTAAAACTAACGGGGATAAAGTCATTTCAGTCATAGTCACTCCTCAACTTGAATATACGATAAAACGGCAGCCAACTATTTATTAGGCGCTTGAGCTGCTCATGATCAAACAGCATCATTCTATAGAACTTATATCTATAAGGGCGCGCGATCTATAATATTTGAGGAATAAATTGTGATCGAGGCTGCCTAACAAGCCATCAAAATAGTAACTATATTCAGAGGTCAGGAAATAGGATGCTAATGAATCATTGACTGGGCCGCTCAAGCCATCTTTGTGCTCCTCGACTTTGTGCTCCTGCAAAGTCTAATCTTGCATATCCCTCTATGCAGGTGCACTGTCTACCCCTTGCTCTCCCTGCAAGGCCCGGCGCTTAAATACCCAGAAAATAACCCATCAGCACTCTGTTAAGAGGTTTTTTGGGTTCGGCTGGATAGTTACTCAGAATAATTATTTTACCAGCAGCTCAAAAAGGCTGCGTCAGTGACGGATTGATACCGCTTGATTAAGATCTATCGCTACAAGCAGTAAGGGAGCTCATCGACAACAACGCCAGCAAAAATGACACAACACTCGCCCCTTCATCACTACGCAACCTTTTATGCCCATCAACCTATTAATCAGGCCCTCCTATCTGCTAAGCTTGCACTATCAAACATCGAGTAAATGACTAACGCCTTGTGACATCTTAAGTCTTTGGCTATGTTTAATAGTATGACTACACCTAATACAATAATTATTCACAAGCTTATTGCAGAGGCTAAAAAACAGGACGCCAAAAGTGGCGCCCTGCTTACATTCGTGCAATCAAAAACGCCCGAGCTACACAATATTATTCAACTGCCCTCAAGCCAACCCGAGCAAGCATTAAAACAATTTATCACTCAATATATTGAGCATGCACCACTTTTTTTGGAGGCGCTAAACGACTTAATGCTCGAGGCTAATATTTACGATCAAGGTGGCGTATTCATTACCATTGCCGAAGACTTTTTCATTAGCCCGCCCGTACTTGTCAAGGAGCATTCCGGATTAGTCGCTCTGCTCGATGAAGCCTATTTGGCTCATCGAATTATTGAAGAAATTAACGATAGAGTATCCCTAAAGTGCGGCACACCACTATGCCCAACCGATATGAGCATTTCAAATATTATCGTTCATACACTACTTGGCGATGAGTTTGCCAACCAACTTGATCTAGCGGTGCATTATTCTATTGAGCATCTATTTAAGGAGGATGGTATTATTTGCGCGCCGCACTGCTCTCAATACCTACGAGAGCACAAAGACAACCAATGGTCTGAAGTCCTAAAAAAGTGGCCTATTCTGTCTGGCGATACCAGCATAGACCTCAACATTAAATCATGGATCTTATAGCGCTAAAGGCTTACCCGCAGCTAACCAAACATCTCAGCGAGACGCTTGCTCTTCAAAAAACTAAATAGGCCCTTCGTCGAAGCCATGCGAGCTATATATTGATTACATATTTGCAACACATTAATTTCATGAGCGCCAGGCTCTAAATCTTGTGCGATTTCAATCCACTCAACCTCACTTGCACTCACCTTGCCGGCATCGACTTTAATTTGCTTTTTTCTGTCGTCTTCGGCCATATCAAGATAAATAGGCTGCTCTAACAAATGCTTGTAAGGGTCCATGACTACCATGACATGGGGTTTTAAGCGGCGCTCAAAATTTTGCTCTACAACAACAGCCACTTCCCCTGTATTGAGCTCGACCAGTGTACCCGTCGGATACAAGCCAATAGCCCGAATAAACTCGACAACCAAATCCCCTTGAAACAGCGAATCTCGCCCCTCATACAGCTGCGCCACTGCACGCGATGGCGACAGAGGATAGCGTTCACCTCGAGGATTTGTCACCTCATCATAAAACGTCACAATACCCGCAATACGCCCTAACAATGGGATTTTATCGCCACGCAAATGCGCAGGAAACCCCGACCCATTAACACGCTCTTGGTGAGTTCGTACAACAGAGATGACGCGCGGGGCCACATCAGGCGTTTGCAACAAGAGATCTACCCCTAAAGTCACAAACTGCTCATACTCGGTGATCTCTGCCGCGGTACGCTGCTTTTTTTCGAGCAATGCGGTAGGCAGTAAGGTCTTACCGACATCTTTGAGTAGCAAGCCCATTGCTACAATTTCAAGCTCAGGCTTAGACAGACCCAAATGACGTCCTAATAAAATCCCCCACACAGAGGACCGCACAGCATGACTATAAGTATGGCCATCTTTTTGTTTTACTCGTGTAAGCCATGTAAAAGCGTCAGGGCAGCGCAACACACTCCCCACCATAGCGCTAGCAGCTCGCTTAGTATCGAGGATAGCGACTTTAGCATCCTCTTTGCCCAGGCTATCCATGACCTGAGCTACCGCACTGTAAACTTCTCGGTGTAGCTCACGGGCCCCTGACACCTCTCGCTTTAAAGTTTCAACGACAGGATAAAGATTTGGTTTCATCTTAAGCGGCGGCAAATCTGTTACTTTTTCAGACTTAACACTGCGCACTAAGCGCCTAGCTCTGACCGGCGACGTCGAATACGTCGATTTAAGACTGGCTTTCACAGGCTTAGCGCCTTTGACCACATCGATATACACATGACGGCAGTGTATCTTGAGTTGGTTGACCTCTTCTAAATCGTGAACATAAAACCCCTGAAGCGGGAACGGTGTTTGCGTCCAAGGGCGATCTAACCCAGAGACAAACATACCCACAGTGACTTCACTCGCATCTATTTTTACTTGCTTAACGCCCACGCGCTTACCCTCAACAACATGAAAAAGGCACATTAAAGTTTATATAAAAACCTCAACAAAGCTTATATAAAACACTCAACGTACACAAAGCCAAGTACACCATCCTGATGGCAAACTTGGCTGAAGGTGTAGATAATAACCTAATGTACGTTTTTTAATCAATATCTATTAATTTTGTCACATAGTGACAGACTTAGTTTTTTTGATGATATTGGCGAGAAAGCTCATGGACACATTCAATGAAAGCGCCCGCATTCTCTGGCTTCACCTCGGGTGTAATGCCATGACCCAGGTTAAAAACATGGCCGTTCCCCTCTCCAAAACCCGCTAAAATATTTGCAACTTCGGCACGAATTCTATCGGGCTTGGCATACAAAATAGACGGATCCATATTGCCTTGCAGTGCCACTTTATGACCTACGCGGCTTCTGGCACCCGAAATAGGTGTTGTCCAATCAAGTCCTAAAGCGTCTACGCCGGTCTCGGCCATTGGCTCTAGCCATTGCCCGCCACCTTTGGTAAACATAATGACAGGGACTTTACGGCCCTCATGCTCACGAATTAAACCATTAACAATTTTTTGCATGGGCGCCAGCGAAAATTCCAAATAAGCATCGTGCGCTAAAGCGCCGCCCCACGAATCAAATATTTGAACCGCTTGAGCACCGGCTTTAATTTGCTCATTTAAATATTCAGTGACAGAAATCGCCAACTTATCCAGCAGCACCTTCATGAGCTCGGGCTCGTTATAGGCCATGGCTTTAGCTTTACGGAAATCTTTGCTGGAGCCACCTTCCACCATATAAGTTGCCAAAGTCCAAGGGCTGCCTGAAAAACCAATTAACGGTACACGACCGTTAAGCTCGCGACGAATGGTGCGTACAGCATCGGGCACATACGGTAAATCTTTCAAGGTATTCACAATCGGTAGCGCATCAACATCGGCGGCCGTTGTTACAGTCTTTTTAAAACGAGGGCCTTCGCCTGTCTCAAAGTACAAACCCAAGCCCATCGCATCAGGAATAGTCAAAATATCTGAGAATAAAATTGCCGCATCCAATGGGTAGCGTTCTAAAGGCTGTAATGTCACCTCACAAGCCATTTCAGGATTCATACATAAATCCATGAAACTACCGGCCTTAGCGCGCGATGCACGATATTCAGGCAAATAGCGACCTGCTTGGCGCATCATCCATACCGGTGTTGCATCAACGGGCTCGCGCATTAATGCACGTAAAAAACGATCATTTTTAAGTTCAGACATGAGTAAACCTTTTGTTAGTAATCCTGTAGGTAAGACGGCCCGAGTACACCCAGCGACTCACCAATCAACGCCCTATTAAGGCACAATAAAAAATATAGCGGTCTTTTATACAACCGCTACAACAATTAATAAAGTGAACATCAAAAGAAAAGCGACCTTAGAAACAAAAAAACCGGCAAAAGCCGGTTTTTGGAGTCAATACAGCGTATTTATAGGCTAAGAATTTTATACGTCCAAATAATCAAGAATACCTTGAGCCGCTTCACGCCCTTCCCAAATAGCTGTCACCACCAAATCAGAGCCGCGCACCATATCACCACCGGCAAAGACTTTAGGATTGGTGGTTTGAAATTTGAACTCTTGCTCTTCGGGTGCGATCACAGTTTGCCAATCGGTCAGTTTAACACCATTTTGCTCAATCCAGTCAGCCGGGCTAGGTCGAAAGCCAAAAGCAATCAATACAACATCAGCGGGCAGTATCTCTTCGCTACCGGCGATAGGCTCAGGACGACGACGACCGTGCTCATCCGGCTCGCCTAATTGAGTGGTTACCACTTTAACACCCTCAACTTTACCGTCACCCACAATACCTACAGGTTGGCGATTAAATAAGAACTCTACGCCCTCTTCCATCGCATTTTGTACTTCGCGGCGCGAGCCTGGCATATTCTCACGATCACGACGGTAAGCGCACGAGACTGTTTTAGCCCCTTGGCGAATAGAGGTGCGGTTGCAATCCATCGCGGTATCACCACCGCCAAGTACAACAACGCGCTGACCCTTAACGCCAATAAAATCGGCAGGATCTTTCTCAAAGCCTAAATTGCGGTTCACATTCGACACTAAAAAGGGCAGTGCATCATAAACGCCGGGTAAATCTTCACCCTCAAAGCCACCTTTCATATAAGTGTAAGTCCCTGTCCCCATAAAGACAGCGTCATACTCTTCGAGCAGTTGCTCCATCGTAACATCAGTACCAATTTCGATATTTAAGCGAAATTCAACCCCCATATCTTGAAAAATTTCGCGACGGCGAGTCATCACTGATTTTTCAAGTTTAAACTCGGGTATACCAAAAGTTAACAGGCCGCCAATTTCGGGATAGCGATCAAAGACTACAGGCGTAACCCCGTTGCGTACAAGCACATCAGCGCAGCCTAAACCGGCAGGCCCTGCACCAATAACAGCCACTTTTTTGCCTGTAGGCACAACCTTAGACATATCAGGGCGCCAGCCCATGGCAAAGGCAGTATCTGTAATGTACTTTTCAGCATTACCAATAGTTACCGCACCAAAGCCATCATTTAGCGTACACGCGCCTTCACATAACCGATCTTGTGGGCACACTCGGCCACACACCTCGGGCAATGAGTTGGTCTGATGAGAAAGCTCAGCCGCTTCCGTAATATTGCCTTCAGATATTAACTTTAGCCAATTGGGAATGAAGTTATGCACAGGGCACTTCCACTCACAATAGGGGTTGCCGCAGTCTAAACAGCGGTGCGATTGATCTTGCACCTGCTCTTCTTTGTACGGCTGATAAATTTCAACGAATTCCGACTTGCGAACGTTAATCGCTTTTTTTGATGGATCCTGACGACCAACATCTAAAAACTGAAAATTGTTATTTAAACGCTTACCCATAACGATATCTCATAGCTGTGGCCCAGCACAAAGCTAGGCATTGGCTGAATTACTCTCCGCGAGAACCCAAGCTGGTTAACAAGCTTTGCAAGCTTGCGGCTTTTGGTTTCACCAGCCAAAAACGGCCGACAAAACGATCGAAATCATCTAGAATTTCTTGACCCCAGCGGCTTCTTGTCTCGGCCGTAAATTCAGTAATCACGCCACGTAGGTGGTTGCGATAAGCCTCTAAGGCCTCTGTATTAACGCGAACAATATCGACTAGCTCGTGATTATAGCGATCGACAAATGTATTGCGCTGATCAAGGACATAAGCAAAACCACCGGTCATGCCTGCACCAAAGTTTAAGCCTGTTTCACCGAGTACGGTGACTACACCACCGGTCATGTACTCGCAGCAGTGATCACCCGCGCCTTCAACCACGGCAAACGCGCCAGAGTTGCGTACACCAAAGCGCTCACCCGCACAGCCGGCGGCAAATAATTTGCCGCCAGTCGCACCGTATAAGCAGGTATTGCCCACAATGCTGGTTTCTTGTGTTTTAAAGGTGGAGCCTGCGGGTGGGCGAATGACCAGTTTACCGCCGGCCATGCCTTTACCCACATAATCGTTGGCGTCGCCTTCTAAGTACATCTCTAAGCCGCCAGCATTCCACACACCAAAACTTTGGCCTGCAATGCCACTAAGCTTCAGCTTAATAGGCGCACAGTTCATGCCTAAATTACCGTAACGCTTGGCAATCTCGCCGCTAATGCGCGCACCTGTCGAGCGATCACAGTTGGTGATCGAGAACTCAAACTCACCCCCTGTTTTTGCTTCAATAGCGGGCAATACAGCAGCAACCATTTGCTCGGCCTTTAAGCCCTTATCAAACGGTAGATTGCGCTCAACTTGGCAAAACTGAGGCTTACTCTTAATTAAATCATCGGTATAAATGATAGGTGAAAGGTCAAGCTTCGCATGTTTCGCCGTTGTGCCTTCAATAACTTCAAGCAAATCTACACGGCCAATAAGGTCGCGCAACGAGCGCACGCCTAACTTGGCCATCCACTCGCGTGTTTCTTCAGCAATAAAGCGGAAGAAATTCATGACCATCTCGACAGTCCCAATATAATGCTCTTTGCGCAGCTTATCTTGCTGTGTAGCAACGCCTGTAGCACAGTTATTAAGGTGGCAAATGCGCAAATATTTACAGCCCAAGGCCACCATCGGCGCGGTACCAAAACCAAAGCTCTCGGCGCCCAATATGGCTGCTTTAACGACATCTAAGCCTGTTTTTAAACCGCCATCTGTTTGTACGCGTACTTTGCCGCGCAAATCATTGGCACAAAGTGTTTGGTGAGTTTCGGCTAAACCCAACTCCCAAGGAGAGCCGGCATGCAAAATAGAGGTAAGCGGGCTTGCCGCCGTGCCGCCATCGTAACCCGAAATAGTAATCAAATCGGCGTAAGCTTTAGCCACACCTGCCGCAATAGTGCCAACACCAGGTCGTGAAACTAACTTGACCGAAACCAAAGCACTAGGGTTAACCTGCTTTAAGTCATAAATAAGCTGAGCCAAATCTTCGATAGAGTAGATATCGTGATGCGGGGGCGGTGAAATTAATGTCACACCGGGCACAGCAAAACGCAAGCGCGCAATCAAGTCATTCACTTTACCGCCAGGCAACTGCCCGCCTTCACCGGGCTTAGCGCCCTGCGCTACTTTAATTTGCAGCACTTCGGCATTACTTAAATAAGCAGGGGTGACACCAAAGCGACCAGAGGCAACCTGCTTAATTTTAGATACTTTAATGGTGCCGTAGCGCGCAGGGTCTTCGCCACCTTCACCACTGTTAGAGCGACCGCCTAAAGTATTCATCGCCTCCGCTAATGCTTCGTGAGCCTCAGGCGATAGTGCACCTAAAGACATACCCGCAGAATCAAAGCATTTAAAGAGGCTTTCAACGGGCTCAACCTCTTCGAGTGGAATCGCTTGCAGATCACTACGGATGGCCAACAAGTCACGCAATGTCGCTACAGGCCGCTCATTGACGAGCTTAGCGTAGGCCTTCCACGCTGAGTATTCGCCTGTTTGCACAGCGGCATGTAAATTTTGGATAACATCGGGATTGTATGCATGGTACTCATGGCCATAAACATATTTTAAAATGCCGCCATGATTAATAGGCTTACGCGCCTTCCAGGCTAACTTAGCCAAGATTTTTTGATCGGCCTCTAAATCAACAAACTCAGCACCTTCAATACGGCTCGGCGTACCATCAAAGCAATAAGATACCACCTCGGCACTTAAGCCAATCGCTTCAAACAATTGTGCGCCGCGATAAGAGGCGATGGTTGAAATACCCATCTTAGATAAGATTTTTAACAACCCTTTATTAATACCTTTGCGATAATTTTTATACGCGGTATCAACGTCTGCATTTAAGTCGCCCGATGCAATTAAGCTATTAATTACGTAATAACTTAGATAAGGGCACACAGCAGTAGCGCCATAGCCAATCAGTGTTGCTATTTGGTGAGAGTCACGCGCCGTCGCGGTTTCGACGACAATGTTCGCATCGCAGCGCAAGCCATCGCGCGTTAAACGCTGATGTACGGCACCGGTAGCCAGTAATGCGTGGATCGGAACTAAACCTTCTTTTAAGCCTGTATCGCTCAATACAATAATCGAAACGCCGGCTTTTACGTCCGCCACAATGGTTTCTACTAATTGTATCAACGCAGCTTGCAGCGTGGTTGTATCAGCGTTGTACAGTAAGCTATAGGTTTTAGAGGGGTAGCGCTCGGCATTCACATTTAATAATGCACGGAATTTATCGGGCGATAGCACAGGCGTGCTCAGAATAATACGCCGCGCATGAGCTTCGGTCTCATCAAACACACTCAGTTCACGCCCTAGGCATGTCTCAAGCGACATCACAATCGCTTCACGCAAAGGGTCAATCGGTGGATTGGTGACCTGCGCAAATTGCTGACGAAAATAGTCATAGAGCGAGCGCTGTTGCTGCGATAAAACAGCCATAGGCGTATCATCACCCATCGAGCCAACCGCTTCTTGGCCACCTTCGGCTAAAGGACGAAGCACTGAATCGCACTCTTCATATGAAACACGGTTCTGCTTCATATAAACTTTAATCAGCTCGTCATCTAGGCTTGTTTCAGCCGTATCACGCGCTAAACTCGACTCAATGCGCGTTGCTTGCTCATTTAACCATTTGCGATAAGGCTGGCTGTTTTTGAGCTGATTATCAATGTCTGCCGTGTGATAGAGCTTACCGGTTTGCGTATCAACTGACAGTATTTGGCCTGGCCCTAAACGGCCTTTTGCCACAACGTCTTCAGGAGCATAATCGTATGTGCCCACCTCAGAAGCCACAGTAATAAGATCATCTTTGGTAATCACCCAGCGCGAAGGCCGTAAACCGTTACGATCCAATGTACACACCGCATAGCGACCATCGGTCACAACCAAACCTGCAGGACCATCCCAAGGCTCTATATGCATCGAGTTATACTCGTAAAATGCTTTAAGATCCTGATCCATCGTCTCTACATTTTGCCATGCTGGCGGCACAAGCATGCGCACGGCACGGTGTAATTCCATGCCGCCGGTCAAGAGGACTTCGAGCATATTATCGAGGCTAGAAGAGTCAGAGCCTGTACGGTTGACTAGCGGTGCAATTTCTTTAACACTCGGTAATAAATCGTTTTGGAACTTGGGAGTCCGCGCGATCGACCAATTGCGGTTACCCACAATAGTATTAATTTCGCCATTATGCGCCAACATTCGAAACGGCTGCGCCAAGGGCCAGCGCGGTAACGTATTGGTTGAAAAGCGCTGATGAAAAACGCAAATTGCCGTCTCCATACGCTTGTCGCCTAAGTCTAAAAAGTACTTAGGGAGATCAACAGGCATCATCAAGCCTTTAAACGATACAACAGCACTGCTCAAGCTTGCGACGTAAAAATCAATATCACCTGCGAGTGCTTTTTCGATGCGACGACGCACCAAAAACAGTTTAGCCGTAAAGGCTTGGTCGTTGGTCTGCTCGGTATTGATAAACAAATGAAAGAAGTCGGGCTCGCTCTCTTTGGCGATAGGCCCTAAGCACTCGGGATTGGTGGGTAATTGGCGCCATGCCACATCACTCAAACCCTCTTTGGCAAGCTCATCAATAATGGTTTGCTTAGCACGCATGGCATCGCCAGCATTTTTGCTAAACATAAACGCGCCAACACCGTATAGCTCGGCGAGTTCAAAGCCTGCATCTTCTTTAGCCACTGTACGGAAAAAGCTATCTGGCTTTTTGATCAAAAGACCACAGCCGTCACCCGTTTTACCGTCAGCAGCAATGCCGCCGCGGTGCGTCATACATGTTAGCGATTCAATGGCAGTTAATAGCAAATTGTGGCTCGCTTGCCCTTTAAGATGGGCAATAAGGCCAAAGCCACAATTGTCTTTAAACTCATCTAACCGGTATAGGCCAGTATTCATAAGCAGATTCACTTCACTAAGTAGTTAATACATCGAGCAGGCATTAGCGGCACTAGCGCTAAAACATGCATCGCGATGGAGCGACTTTAATCCGCCCACTCTAATTATCAATTTATTTACGGCTGTTGTAACCGAAACCTGTTAGAGAGTCTAGGGGAATACCCCCTTTCTATCGACTCTTTAATGCGACATTCACGCCAATGCGGAGATATGACTACACTGCAGAATAAAGCTTTACAAAGTAAAGAGCGCCCTTGTGAGGCACAAAACACCTTTCAAACCCTTCTCAAAAAGAATAATGCCCAAATTTAACAGGATATACCTGATAAATGGGCGCAGAATCTTAACGGCAAAGTACAAAATTGGCAAGGTAGCTCAAGCTCACCCGATGAATTGCCCACTATTTACGCCCCATTTTAGGGCGCCTGTTGCTTGAACGTGGTGATTTCGAGCCTAACCGCCGCCATAGGCTTTGCCCAAGGACCCGCTTTAAGTTGCCCTTTAGGTAAATTGCTAATAGCTGCCAAAGCCGAGTCTTTATCTGCATAAAAACCCTCCACTGCCACGTACCAACTTTTACCCGATCGCAGTGCACGATAGATACGTATATTTTTGTGGTTTGACTGTTGCGCAACAAAATCTTCGAGTGATTGGCGTGAACCCGCACCTAGCACCTGTAACACATACCCTTGCTTAGGTCGCGCCATCAAAAACCTTTCATCTGCACTCAGCCCCTCGGGTACCGGCACTTTAGGTACCGCTTGAGGTGAAGCGGCGACTTTCGCAGGACTTGGTACTTTTGAGGGGTTTAGTATTTTTGCAGAGTTTAGCACTTTTGCAGAATTTACAGGCTGTGGTGCTTTCACTGGGGTTGTCGCTTGCGCAAGGCTTGCCGGCTTAGGTGCCGGTGGGGTGACGGCGTTAGGCGCTAAGGTGATCGGCGCTTTATCTGGATGTCGAGTTGCTGGACTCGGAGCCGTTGACGCTCCTGCGAACGTCTCTAAATCTTCGTCCGTTAAAGCCACCTGTGAAGATTGAGTCGCATCATCGGACAATGAAGAAAACTGATATGAAGGCTGATGACTTTCATCGATCGCAGGCAAGGTCGAGCGGCTCACCGTCATCTCAACCGTGCGCGATTGAGGCTCTAGCGGCTCATCCTCTTGTGACTGGCGCTCTCCTGTATTCGATATGTAACCTAAAAATAATACAACCAACAAAAAAACGAGAGCAAAAACATGCCAAACTGGAATGCGCTTATGCCACAAAGGTACCGCATCATCACCTTCAAGCCAAGCCGCTTGCGCCATTTGCAAAATCTCACCAGGTCTACCGCCGCCTTCCCCCCAAATAGCAACAACAAGCTCATCATCTAGCGGAAACTCAATATCAGGATGCATAGCGGCAAATTTTGCCATAACAAACGCTTTGGTCTCTTTTAAAGAGAGTGTGGGGATACGACTATCGCGCACCTCAACATCCACCAAATTAAGGCGATCCAAGCGTTGCGCCAAGCCGGGCTCGGCAATAAAAATTAATGCTAAGCCCGTTTCTGTTTCGTTATTCCCCTGAAATACGCTCGCTAAAGCGGCCAATACCTGATCATCAAAATGATGTGCATCATCAATAATTAAAACTTTGCGTAACTGCTCCAACTTAAGGCCGGCATCAAATTCTCGGAGTGCAACAATCGATTGCCCCACACTTAAGTTGTACCCAGCATTAATACCCAATGCCGCCAATAAACAATCAAAAATCTGCGTCGCAGGCAAACCAGCTGGCAATGCCAGCACCCCACAAGACACCTCATTACCCAGTGCCTCAGCGAGCTGCTGAGCAATCACCGTTTTACCTGCCCCGCGCTCACCATCAAGTACTTGTAGGCCGCCCGAAAACTGCGCAAGATGCACAAGCTGCTTGATTAAGCCCAGCCAAGCAGGCGGGCAAAAATAATGACCGCTCTCGAACGAAGCAGTCTCTATACCATCAACCATTCGGGCATTAACCATTGCAGTGTCCTTCTTTCACTCGCTAGCATATTGAGCGTTTAAATTAAGGGATAGGAGATTTAACCCAATGCTGACAATTGCGCCTCAAGCTTAGTCATATCAAAGTCTGCCGTCACTACCGCCTGCCCAATAGACTTTAATAAGACCAATCGCAGCTGCCCATCCAATACTTTTTTATCGACAGACATACCAGCTTGGAATTCATCTTGCGTCATGTTTTTGGGGGGGGCTACCGGTAGCCCTGCACGCATAATCAGTTTTCTTGCTCGCTCATTATCGGCCGCACTAATCCAGCCTAAGCGCTGAGATAGCTCGCACGCCATCACCATTCCTGCGCCAACAGCCTCACCGTGCAACCACACACCATAACCTTGCGCGCTTTCGATGGCATGACCATAAGTATGACCTAGATTCAAAATAGCCCGAATACCGCTCTCGCGCTCATCGGCAGCAACCACTTGCGCTTTAATTTGGCAACTCCGATAAATAGCATCGCCCAATAACTGCGTATTGCACGCCAGTAAGCCATCCATATGCTCCTCAAGCCATACTAGAAAAGACTCATCCGCAATCAGACCGTACTTGATCACCTCGGCTAAACCCGCCGACAACTCACGTGACGGTAAAGATGCGAGTACGTCCGTATCAATAATAACGGCTTGAGGCTGATAAAACGCCCCTATCATGTTTTTGCCCAAGCGATGGTTGACGCCCGTTTTGCCACCTACCGATGAGTCAACTTGGGACAGTAACGTCGTTGGCACCTGAACAAACTCAACACCACGCTGATAACAAGCCGCTGCAAAGCCTGCCATATCACCCACAACACCGCCACCCAACGCAATAATCAAGCAACGTCGATCAAAGCGCTGCTCGAGTAAGGCATCAAAAATTAGGTTAAGCGTGTCTAGCGTTTTATACTTTTCCCCGTCAGGCAAAAGAACTTGACCAAGTTTTTTAGGTGGCTGAGCCAAGGACTCGATACACCCAAGCAGACTCGGCAGCAACAACTGACCTAATGTCTCATTCGTAACAACCATTACTTGGCGGTCAGCCACTAATGGCGACCACACTTGCGCGCAAGTCAAAGCACCTGATTGAATAGTAATGGGATAAGTGCGATCGCCAAGATCGACCGTTAAGGTTTGCGTCGTCATAACCAATAGCTCACTGTCTTCAATTTAAGCGCTTAAAAGTGGGCGCTACTAAAGTACATGCTATAGCGACTAAAGCATTAAAGGCAAGCAAACAAAGAAAACAATTCGCAGCAATTCAAAGCCTGGACGCACTGACTGCCTAAACATCAAGATATGCGCAAATTTGCTGAACAACCCCTTTTGCACCGCGCGCATCGGTCACTATATTGGCGTGAGCGGCATGCTCATAGAGCGGGCCGCGAAGCTCTAGTAGCTCCTGTATTTTGGCTTTAGGGTTTTCAACTTGCAACAAAGGCCGTTTTTTGTCTTTGCTGGTTCGCGCAGCTAATTGCTCAATCGAGGCCTGCAAAAAAAACACTGTTCCCAGTTCTTTCAAGAGGGGGATATTCTCTGGTGTGGTTACAATTCCCCCGCCTGTCGCAATCACTTTCGATGACCGGTCTATCAGTAAATCGCGTAAAACACTGGTTTCACGCACACGAAAACCTGACTCACCTTCAACATCAAAAATCCACGGAATATCAGCGCCTGTGCGCTCTTCAATTACCGAATCTGTATCGACAAAGCCAAAACCAAGTCGGGAGGCTAGAAGCCTCCCGACGGTAGATTTGCCGGCCCCCATAGGGCCGACAAGCACAATATTATTTAAATCAGTCATTAGTTATTGGTCAAAGTACTCGACATAATACGTGGGGTAATAAATATAATAAGTTCACGCTTCGTGTCTTTATTAACATTTTTACGAAACAAGCGTCCAACTACTGGAATATCGCCTAATAAAGGAACCTTCGAAACCGTTCTGTTGACTTCATTCTGGAAAATACCACCCAATACAACCGTTTGTCCATCAGCAACTAAAACTTGTGTATTTAACTCAGTCACATCAATAGAGGGAATATTTTGGAATATTCTACCAACTGAATCTTGGTTGATTTTAAGGTCCATTATAATATTGTCGTCAGGTGTAATCTGTGGAGTAACATCCAGTTTTAACACAGCCTCTTTAAAGGTAACGGTTGCAGCCCCACTGGCCGATGCCTCTTGATACGGAATTTCGGTACCGTTTGCAATAGAAGCCTGCTGCTTATCACCCGTAATTACTTTGGGCTGGCTCACAATTTCTGCAAAGCCGCTTTCTTCAAGTGCGGTTAACTCAAGGCCTAGTAGGACATCACCACTGATGACGCTCATTGCCAAGCCACCAAACGCCTCTGTGACACCAAGGTTAACAGCACGCGACTCAACATCACCGATCGAATCACCTTCATTATCTGTTAAGCGTAATGCGCCGCCTTCGCCACCATTATTGAAGAATTCATCCATACTACCACTGTAGTTATATTCATCATTATTAGCGCGCGACTGGCCTGCCAAGTTGATTCGAGCCCCTAGTTCCTTACGAAAATCATTGTTTGCAATAACAATTCTTGCCTCAATCATAACTTGGCGAATCGGAATATCAATTTGCTCTACAACCTTACGGAAATCACTAATTTTCTCTTCGGTATCCGTTAAAATAATTGAGTTAGTGCGCTCATCAACAATGGCATGGCCTCGGTCCGACAAGATACTACCCGTCGAATTACGGTCTGAACCGCCACCGCCACCGCCGCCAGCACCACCACCACCACCACCTTCAGAAATAAACAAATCAAACAACTCACGTGCATTGGCATAACGCACACGAATATATTCCGTTCTTAATGGTGCTAGCTCTTCAAGTTGCTTTTGTGTCGCAAGTTCTTGACGCTCACGCTCGGCAATTTCTGCGGCGGGCGCTACCATCAATACATTACCCACTTGCCTTTTATCTAAGCCTTTCGTTTTTAAGACCAACTCTAACGCCTGATCCCAAGGCACATTATCTAAACGTAAAGTAATGCTACCTTTTACTGTATCACTGGCTACCAAATTAAGGTCTGTAAAGTCAGCGATTAACTGAAGCACTGAACGCACTTCGATGTTTTGAAAGTTAAGCGATAACTTTTCGCCGGTATAAGCAAACTTCGCTTTCTTCTCTTCGACTTCAGCTCTTGTTAATGGCTTGATGCTCACCACGTATTCGTTATCAGCCTGGTAGGCTAAGTAATCATACTCACCCGAAGCCTCAATTTTTAATACTGAGCGCAGGCTACCGACGGTTGCATCAATCATATTGACAGGCGTTGCAAAATCGGTCACATCTAGCTTTCTTCTCAACTGATCAGGCAAGTCCGTTTGTAAAAAGCCGACCTCTATGCCGCCAGCTACCTCTTCTACATCAATGCTAACGCCTGGATTGCTCAGCTGAACAATGATTTTACCTTCGCCGGCATCACCACGACGAAAATCAATGTTTTGGATTTCAGACACTGATTTATCAAAGCGATTTTTAGGCTTAGATAAAACCGAATCACCACCGGCTATAGCGGCAACAGGCGCCGCCTGAGGTGTTTCAGTTGCTTGTGCTGTACCGCCAACCTCCATCACCAGGTCAGCACCTTCAATGCGAGTAGAGTAGGGCTGTAAGTCATTCATATTGACAATTAAACGCGTACGGTTACCACCGGCAATAACCACGGCACTACTGACACTCCCCATATCCATATTGAATTTCTTTTGCGTCAAAGCATTTTCGACTTCGGCAAAATCCAATACGATACGAGCAGGTTGCTCAATAGTATAACCATCGGGCACATCTGGAGCTTCATCAAATACCAGGCGAATCTCCACGCGATCGCCGGGTAATTCAGAAAACTTTACATCTTGAAGTTCACTGGCCCAAGCAAGTGGAGTCATCAGGAGACCAGATAGAACTCCAGCAATTTTTCGATATTGTATGAACATGCCAGTTATTCCTTCTCAGATAATTTTATTGTTCTAGGACGCTGGACCCAGCCACCCAAACCATCACCCACAATCTCTACAAGACTGAGCTGAGTAGGTGAGGCAGCTGTAATCTTGCCGTGGTTTTTACCGATATAGTTATTCAGTGTGACGCGATGAATGCCGCCACTAGGGTCGCGCACTAGAGCCCACAAAGCACCATTTTGCTCGAGCGTACCAACCATTGTTAGCGAATCTAAGTTAAACGACTCTAAAAAATCTTTAACCCTTGATAGATCGGGCTTCACATCAGGGTCTCGTGTGCCGGCAATTGCCGTCACCACTACAGGCTCATCAAATGGGCTGCGCATTGCGGTAGCACCATAAATAAACGGGTCAAAAGTTCTTACCGGCGGCAAAGGCTCAATCGTACCTTGTGGTCTTGCTTTCACCTCGGCGATATACTGCACTAAGTCAGAAGTATTACCAGAAGATGCACACCCCGTCAGTAATACAACAGCGGCCAAGCAAGAAAGCTTACACATAAGTTTCGGCATATTAATTACTCCTGATCCTTATAGCGGTAAGTTTTCGCTAATATGTCCATATTAAGCGTAGCGCCACTATCGCCATCACGCTTGATAGAAAAGTCGTGTAAAGTCACAATACGCGGCATACCAGCGATCCCGCTGACAAATGCGCCAAATTCGTGGTAACCGCCAGACACTTTGATTTCGATTGGCAGCTCAATGTAAAACTCAGCAGGCTTTTCGGCCTGAAGCTTAACGCTGTTAATCACTAAGCGGCTCTGCGTGCCTTTTTCATCGATATCATCAACCAAGTCGGGCACTTCGGTATCATCAGGCAGCTGCTTTTTGAGCGCCTCAAATGAATCTTCCATTTCCGCAATTTGTTTGCGGTATTTATCAAGGTTGGCAGCTTCGAAGGCTTTCGCTTCAAAATCTTTTTTAATGACAATTTCTTGGCGCTCTGCAGTAGCAAGCTGTATATTCTTGTCTTTAACGACTAAAAAGTACGTCCCTAAAATAATTGCACACAATGCGGCAGCCCACATGAAAATACGCCCAGCCAGCGGCCATACACCCACACGCTCCCAGTCAAGAGACGATATATCGAAACCTTGGAGTTGCTCAACTAACTCATTCATATTCGCCATACAATCCCCCTCCTATTTATTTTTATTATCATTGTTATCAGAAGGTAGCACGGTATTCAATACTACAGAAAAGCGTACAGCTTGTTCACCATAAGCTGGGTCAGCCGTCACAGATTTAAGATTTGACTCATCAAACCAGAGTGAGTTATCAATATTTCGCATCAGAGAAGCTACTCGACTATTAGATTCGGCAACACCATCCAAGGTGATTGTTTGCCCTTTACGCACCATCGAAAGCACAAATACGCCATCGGGTACCGCACGCACAAACTCATCAAAATACCTAACAATAATAGGGCGTGTACCCTGTAAGTCTTGAATCACTCGCATACGCGATATCAATTCTTCACGCTTACGCTTGAGCTCTTGTATTTCTTTAACTTGTTTATCTAAGACAACTAGCTCATCTTTGACCAGTTGATTTCGAGCATTTTGATTTTCAATCGAGCTGTTAACAATGCTAACCCAAGCAAAGGCAACAATGCCCGCGATAATGCACACCAAAACAGTCTGCCGTATAAACTCTTGCTTTTTCTCTTGACGGAAATCTTCGCGCCAATTGAGTAAGTTAATCTTAGCCATATTAATCGAAGCTCCTTAATGCCAAGCCAGTTACAATCATGAGTGAAGGCGCATCATTGGCCAGCGATGCGGAGTTAACACGAGACGAAACCGACATATTCGCAAAAGGGTTTGCCACCGAGGTAGGCGTTTCTAGCTTGTCTTCGACCATTTCAACGAGCCCATCCATTGAAGCAACACCGCCCGCAAGCAGTACGTGATCCACTTCATGATATTGGCTAGAAGAGAAAAAGAACTGCAATGAGCGCGTAACCTGCTGAACAACATTATCTTTAAAGGGCTCAAGTACCTCAACCTCATAGTCGTCAGGTAAACCGCCTTGACGCTTAGCCAAGCTCGCTTCTTCTTCTGACAAACCATATCGACGCTGAATTTCTTCGGTCAATTGCTTACCACCAAATAGCTGCTCTCGGGCATAAATAATTTTACCATCGACCAACACGCTCAGCGTGGTCATTGTTGAACCAATATCAATGATTGCGATCACCTTCTCGTAAGCACCTTCGATTTGGTCCGCTTGCAGGTCAAAAGAGCGCTCGAGCGCATAAGCCTCAACATCAACTACCTTAGCCGTTAAACCGGCTAATTCCAGTACAGCTTCACGCATTTCAACATTTTCGCTGCGACACGCGGCTAATAGCACATCAACCTCCTCTGGGCTTTTTTCAGAGGGACCTAAAACATCAAAATCAATAGAAACCTCCTCTAAAGGATAGGGGATATATTGATCAGCCTCTAAAGAAATTTGCAATTCCATGGCGTCATCATTCAACCCCGAAGGCATGGAAATGGTTTTTGTGATCACCGCAGAGCCCGGCACAGCAACGGCAACGTCGCGCACCTTAGTCCTGACCTGTTGAATGGTTGACTTAACAACCTGCGCAACAGCATCAACATCACTAATGTTTTTCTCAACAACAACGCCTGGTGGCAGAGGCCTGACTGAATAGTTCTCAACACGGTAGCTATCGCCATGCCTAGTGAGTTCTATCATCTTGACCGTTGTCGAGCTGATATCTAAGCCAAGTAATGGCTTGCTTTTTTTACCGAGAAAGCTGAGAACACTCATTTTATATTCTTATCCGCTATTGAGCTGCTTGTTAATGTTATAGCACTTGCGTTCGCGCCTGCAACAGTACGCGAGCTATGCAGATATGTAAAAGGCTATATACTGTAAGCCCTTCATGCACTCTGGATAACAATGAAATGGCAATTGCTGTCGTTCATGCCCGCAAAAACAATGCTTAAATCATTCTTTCGTTTTATTATTTGGCTCGCACTGACTTTTGTCGGCGGTACACTCTTAAGCTTAGCAGGTATGTACCTGTATCTCAGCCCTGCTCTGCCTTCGGTTGAAAGCTTAAAAGATGTAAAATTACAAACACCGTTAAGAGTTTACTCTGCAGATCATAAACTAATTGGGGAGTTTGGCGAACAGCGCCGCACCCCTATTCAGTACAAAAACATCCCTCAAGGGTACATCGATGCGCTACTTGCTGCAGAAGATGAGGGATTCTACTCTCATAACGGTGTCTCCATAAAAGGGCTTGTGAGAGCAGCTTCACATTTATTGATGACCGGCGAAAAGAAATCTGGCGGCTCCACAATTACCATGCAAGTTACACGTGAGTTTTTTCTCCATCGCAAAAAACATTTCAAGCGTAAATTCAACGAAATTTTGCTTGCAATTGAAATAGAGAAAGAACTCAGTAAAGCAGAAATTCTCGAACTTTACGTCAATATGATTTTTTTAGGCAATCGCGCCTACGGTATTCAGGCTGCCGCAGAAATTTATTACGGCAAAGCAATGGCTGACCTCTCCATTGCACAGCTCGCTATGATTGCTGGCTTACAGCAGGCGCCTTCAATCAATAACCCAATTGCCAACCCAGCCAAAGCCAAGATGCGCCGGGACTGGATTTTATCGCGCATGCTCGAGCTTGGCAAAATAGACGAAGCCACTATGCGCAACGCAAAGCAAGAGCCCGTAACGGCTGAGTACCATCGTCACGAGCTTGACTTTAGCGCACCTTACGTCGCCGAGCTTGCACGCCAAGATGCCATCAAAAGGCTCGGCAAAAGCGCCTACACTGACGGCTACAGGGTGTACACAACCATCAACAGTGAGCTACAAGGACACGCACAAAATGCAGTCTCGCAAGGACTGCACGCCTATGACCTTCGCCACGGCTACAAAGGGCCAGAACTACGCCAAGCCAAGGCGACACCCGAGGCGCAACTCAAAGAGCTCAAGCAAAGACCCAGCGCTTACACGCTTGAGGCTGCACTCATTCAAGAGATCTCCGAAAATAGCTTAAAGGTTATATTTCGCGATGACTCAACGGCATCGCTCGACTGGACCGCACTCAGCAAAGACCTTCGCCTGTTTGTATCAGAAAACCGCACCAAAGCCGCACCCCAAAACGCAAACGAGCTCTTTAATACCGGTGATATTATTCGCCTAGAGGCCATAGAAGTCATAGAGGCCACTGACACACCCTCTACAGCTAACAATAGCAATACAGATGAGGGCACCCCTGAGGTGCCACAGGGCAATCAATGGCGCTTGAGCCAGATACCCGAAGTGCAGGCAGCATTGGTGTCAATTGACGCCTTCACGGGAGATGTATTGGCATTAATAGGTGGCTACAACTTTGATCTCAGCAGCTTCAACCGCGCCGTGCAAGCCAAAAGGCAACCGGGCTCCAACTTTAAGCCTTTTTTATACACTGCCGCACTCGAAAACAACTTAACGCCCGCCACTCTCATTAACGATGCACCTATTGTTTTTGACGATGACCAACTCGAAAGCACTTGGCGTCCCGAAAACTCCAGCGGAAAATTCTACGGCCCCACCCGCTTGCGCAAAGCTCTCTACCTCTCTCGCAATTTAGTGTCTATTCGGGTATTGCGCACCATCGGTGTGAATGCAGCCATCAAAAACCTAGGGCGCTTTAATGTTAACCCTGAAGAAATACCCAAAAATCTCTCTTTAGCCCTTGGCAGCTACGCCATGACGCCCTTTGATGTTGCGAGCGGTTACGCCGTATTTGCCAATGGTGGCTACAAGGTTGTACCGTCTATCGTCAGTAAAATAGACAGCGATGATGGCACTGTTATTTTTCAAAAGCCCACAACCCTTATTTGCAACAGCAATAGCCACGGCAATAGTCACCGCAACAACTGTGACACCTTAAACGCCGCCCATCAAAGCGACGAAGAATTAGACAGTGAAAGCCAAACACTCAAAGACCTAGCCCTAGAAAGCCAAGATTTAGAAAATCAAAGCCTGAAAAATCAAAGCCTCAAGATCGACAATCGTGAGCATAACGACACCCTCGAAAACAACGGCCCCAATGCCTTCTCAGCAACAAGCTCAAACGACGCACAAAATGCAGTGCAAGTCATACAAGCTCCTCGCGTCATCGCAGAAGATGTCGCCTATTTAATGGACTCGATGCTAAAAGATGTTGTGCAGCGCGGTACCGCCACAAAGGCCAAGGCCCTTAAGCGCGGGGATGTAGCAGGCAAAACGGGTACAACCAACGGGCCCATTGATGCTTGGTTTTCGGGCTACGCAGGCGGCATAGCAACGACCGCATGGGTGGGCTTTGACGAAAACCAAAAGCTAGGTGTACGCGAATTTGGGGGCTCTGCAGCACTGCCTATTTGGATTGACTACATGAAAGAGGCACTCAAAAACAAACCCCAACTTCATCAAGTGCAACCGCCAAGCGTTGTCTCAGTACGCATTGATCCCGAAACAGGCGAGCGCGCCCGCATCGATGACCCGGACGCCATATTTGAGGTTTTTCGCGTCAATCATGCGCCAAAAGCCAAGCCGCAATCAAACAGCAATATTCCGAATAACGCCATCGAATATCATGAAGAAATATTCTAAAAAAAATAAGCTGATATTGGCACTTAAATCAACAAAGTGAGCACCTAAATAAGCATTGGGTGAATTATGAGCATATGGCCCAGGCCACAAAGCCTCACCCAATGAAACTAACGGGCACAAAAAAGGCCGCGCAAGCGGCCTTTTTACACGGCAAAAGTACTGCCCTGTCAATTTACTCAAACTTTACCATTTACTTAGCGCGCTTACGCTCGTTCTCGGTTAAAAGCTTTTTACGAATACGGATGCTTTCTGGTGTCACTTCAACCAACTCATCGTCTTCAATAAACTCAAGCGCTTGCTCAAGGGTATGCTTGATGGGCGGAACAAGTGTTAAGGCTTCATCAGTACCCGAAGCACGCACGTTAGTGAGCTGCTTGCCTTTAATAGGGTTAACCGCTAAGTCGTTATCACGCGAATGAATACCAATAACCTGGCCTTCGTAAATATCAACAGCATGCCCTAAAAACAAGCGGCCACGGCTTTGTAAGTTAAACAGTGAGTAAGCCGCTGTTTTACCCTTAACCATGCTCACAAGCACGCCGTTTTGACGACTCACAACATCACCGCCTTTAACAGGGCCGTAATGATCAAAGATGCTGGTCATAATGCCAGAACCCGAAGTCATGGTTAAAAACGCGCCACGGAAACCAATCAAACCTCGGGACGGAATCATAAACTCTAAGCGAACACGACCTTTGCCATCGGGCTCCATATTGGTTAACTCACCTTTACGCAAGCCAATCTCTTCCATGATAGAGCCTTGATGCTGCTCTTCCACATCAATAACCACTTGCTCATAAGGCTCTTGAATCTCACCGTCAACCTCACGCTGAACAACTTCAGGGCGAGAAACACCAATTTCAAAACCTTCACGACGCATGGTTTCAATCAAAACCGACAAATGCAATTCGCCACGACCAGACACAATAAATTTATCCGGTGTATCGCCAGGCTCAACACGCAAAGCCACGTTATGAATCAATTCTTGATCCAAACGGTCTTTAATATTACGTGTCGTTACATACTTACCTTCTTTACCCGCAAACGGTGAATCGTTCACAATGAAGGTCATACTAACCGTTGGCTCATCAACGCTAAGCGCTGGCAAGGCTTCAACATGCTCGGGATCACACAAAGTGTCAGAGATACTTAAGCCGTCGATACCGTTAATACATACAATATCGCCTGCTTGCGCTAGCTGGGTTTCAACTTGTTCAAGCCCTAAGTAGCCTTTCACATTCAAAACTTTACCTTTGCGCTCTTTACCATCAGCCGACTTCACAATCACTTGCTGGTTAGGCTTAAGGCGACCACGGGTAATGCGGCCAACACCAATTACGCCCACATAGCTATCGTACGCTAATGCCGATACTTGCATTTGGAAAGGCGCTTCTGGGTCAACTTTGGGTGCGGGGCACTGGTCAACAATCATTTGATACAGCGGGTTCATGTCTTCCGCCATTTCTTCTGGGTCTAAGCCTGCAATACCGTTTAAGGCAGAGGTGTAAACAACAGGGAAGTCCAATTGCTCATCTGTAGCACCTAAAGAGTCAAACAAATCAAAAATTTGATCCATAACCCAATCAGGGCGTGCACCCGGACGGTCAATTTTGTTGATAACAACAATAGGACGCAAGCCTTGCTCAAACGCCTTAGAGGTTACAAAGCGCGTTTGCGGCATTGGGCCATCAACCGCATCAACCAATAAACACACGCTATCAACCATCGATAATACGCGCTCAACTTCACCACCAAAATCGGCGTGTCCAGGGGTATCTACAATGTTAATGCGGTAATCATTCCACTGGATAGCCGTATTTTTGGCTAGAATGGTAATACCGCGCTCTTTCTCTTGATCGTTAGAGTCCATTACGCGCTCAGCGCCTTGATCCTTACGATCGAGAGTGCCAGACTGCTGGAGCAGTTTGTCAACTAATGTAGTTTTGCCATGGTCTACGTGGGCAATGATGGCAACATTGCGCAAATTATCTATCACAGAACACCTCAGGGAGTGTAAAAAGAACTAACGTATAAAAGAGCAAACCGCTAACCAATACCTAATGTCAAAGTTCTGTTTGGCGCAAGCTCAAAATGCAGTAAAAAAAAATGCAATACAATAAAGGGTAGGCTAAGAGCACATTTTCTGGCGCGCATTATAGCGGTGTCTACCCTTAAACGATAGCCACCTTCCGACGTTTGTCGCATCTCCTTTAAGGTATGTTTGACAATCACAGGAATTCGTCGAATACTTGACCCATTGCCGAGCTAAAACTTGGCGCGGGAACCAACAATAATGAACTGCGCCAATAAGCGCTACACCCTCTAGGAGACACCAAAGCCATGAAAAAGCTATTGCTGATTGCCCTCTCAACATCTATGGCCATAGGCGCCCATGCAGCTGATAATAAAAAGTTTCACGTGGGCGGAGGTGTTAGCGCCTGGAAGTTGGCCGCCGACTCCAACACTGTACGCGGGCAATTTAACCTCACTACCGTAGAGGCCGTTGGTAGCTACAGTATATTTCCATGGTTGCTCGTTGACGGCAAAATAGGTACCGGTGTTGAAAATGAAAAGGCCACTTTTCAATCTTCATCTGTACTCGAGCCAATTGCTGATATCGTTACCGAGGCGGGTGTTGTAGGCGACGACACAGCAACACCTCCCATAGAGGCTGTTACCGAGGTTAAAGAGGCTGCCGTAGGCAAAACTTTTTATCAGCAAGCAATCAAAGCTAACGTTAACTACTACACTAGCGTGCACTTAAAGCCGCAAATCAAAAATGATAAAGCCGCATTTTACGGCCTTATTGGTGCCAGCTTTCTGGATATTGAATACAACGTGGGTAACAGCCGCTCACGACAAGCCTCTTATTTAGGCACTATTGGTAGCCCAAGCGAAATAGCACTCTGGAATAACGGAAGCTGGGTAGACGCAGCCGATAGCGATATTATTTCGCAAACAGGCGCTTACTTATCTTTTGGTTTGGGTGTTAGCTTCTTTTTTGACCAGTGGACCCTAAACACTGAATGGAAAAGCATTGCCGACTCCGACAAGCTCGGCAATACCGGCCTTGCATTCAAAACCTCTAACCTTAGCATGAGTGTAACTTACAGCTTATTTTAAGTCTTCGAGTTAAAAAAGCCCCTCGGGGCTTTTTTTTGGCCTCTATATTTACAGCCTAACCATCGCTCAGCCGTCACATCCGTTCGCCATTTCACAGCGTATAACTCGGCCTCACAATATCACAATCCCTCTGCCTCTCTAGGAGCAACCATGCTTAAATTACTCACCGCAACACTGTTACTTGTACAAGCCAGCTTTACGTTTGCGAGCGAATGCCCAGAAGCCTTTAATACTGAAATGCGCAAATTGCACAGTAAAGATAACGTCAACCTTTGCGAGCTATACAACAGCGGCAAAGCCATGCTGTTGGTAAATACCGCCAGTCACTGCGGCTTTACCAAGCAATTTGGCGGGTTAGAGTCGCTGCACAAAAAATACGCAGACAAAGGCTTAGTTGTAGTGGGGGTACCCAGTAATGACTTTAAACAAGAAGAAAAAAGTGAAGAAGGTACCGCGCGCGTTTGCTATCAAAACTACGGCGTCACCTTTGTGATGACCGAGCATGCCGATGTTAAAGGCAAAACCGCACATCCGGCGTTTGCCTACCTAGCCAGCAAAACAAAAGCTCCCAGCTGGAACTTCAACAAGTACTTAATTACACAAGACGGCACCGTGACTCATTTTGGCAGCAGAACCAAGCCATTAGATTCAAAGCTAGAAAAAGCCGTCGTTAAAAGCTTAGAGGCGAAGCAATAATAGCTTGTCCAATTAGATGTATAGACGTAGGTTTCTGTTTTCTCGGCAAGGCGCTCGAAGGGGCGCATGCCGAGGCGTGTACGCTTTGATCGGCGCATCGGGGGAGTAGAGTAAGCCCGTTATTGAGCATAATATCGAGCAGAGGCAGGACAACTAAGGCCAACCAAACATACCACCGCTATCGGCGCGCTGCGCTTCGGTTTTCAGGCTTTTATCTTCAAGCATATCGTAATCGCGTACACTGCCATTGCGCCCACTCACATCACATGACACCCAGTAATCTGCCGGTACGGCGCCGCGCTTGCCGCTGCTCATGACGGCAGTAAAAAACACCTTGTACTCTCCGCTGTTTTGCTCCCAGCGGCTAGAATGGCTATCAAACGTAAGGCTTTTGAGTTTAGCGCCATAACGCTGCTCACTAAACTCACGGCACTTTAACAAAGCATCGGTCAGCGTTACGTTGCGGTAGGCTTTATCTTGTTGGGCGCTCGAAGACATTTGCTGCATATAAAACCAAGAAGCCACCGCCATTATCATCATCACGACCAACAAAGCCAGCGCGGTGCTCACGTTTTTTGTACGCCTTAATCTACCTTTGTCAGTCATAACATCCTATAGACGCACAGCTTGCGTGTGCTAGGGGCGGTAAACCGCGACATTGCGATTACCTTCATCCTTGAGGTGCGAGGCATGCAGCTCACTCATGACACCTTTATCGCAATACAGTAAATAGCGCTTAGTGGCGTCGAGCGCAGGGTAAGCCTCGTTTAAATTATAGAAGGGAATCACCTCTAGCGCGCCACTAACGCTTAGCGGTTTAAACTCAATTTCATCGGGGTGACGAATATCCACCACTACATCGCCCGCCTCAGGCACGGCAACATGGTCAACCTCCGCCTGCCCTTTTTCTACATCCGCCATAACCGCATCAATCAATTGCGCTCTAGAGGCATCGAGTGCACGGTCTAATACTGCCATATCCATTAGCGCTTCGGCTGCCGCCAATTGGTGCATTTTAACTGAGGCCGATGGCTTAATAGAGATCACACCACAATACTCCGGAATACTCGCCGCCAAGGCCTCTGCACCAATAAAGCGCGCCTCATCAATAATATCGCCTTTATTCATAAGCGCTAAAGGCCTAATCACTAGCGCATCGGTCACCTGATCAATACACTTTAAATTAGTAAGTGTTTGACTCGATACTTGCGCGACAGCTTCGCCGGTTATGAGTGCTTCGGCTTTTGCTCGCTCAGCAATTTTTTCGGCCGCGCGAAACATCATGCGCTTAAGTACAACACCCATACAGGCTGGGTCAACCTTCTCGATAATTTCTTTCACTACCTCTTCAAACGGCACCGTAATAAACTTAACTCGGTGCGATGAGCCATAGCGGTTCCACAAATAGTAAGAGAGCTCTTTAACACCCAATTCATGGGCCTTACCACCTAAATTAAAAAAGCAATAATGCGTACGCAAACCGCGCTTTATACACTGGTAACTGGCTACAGTAGAGTCAAATCCACCCGACATTAACGAGAGTACCTGTCCTTGCGTACCCACTGGAAAGCCGCCCAAACCCTGCGTTTTTTTCTCTATGACATACAATATATCGCCGCGCACCTCGATATGTACCGTAATATCTGGCTCTTTAAGGTTTACACCTGCCGCCTCAAAATTTTGATTTAAGCCGCCGCCCACATAACGCTCAAGCTCAATCGAGCCAAAGTCATGCTCGCCCACTCGCTTGGCTCGCACCCTAAAGGTTTTACCCGCTAGCGCCTCGCCCCATACCGAGGCTGTATGTTCATAAATGTGCTGTAAGTCGCCGGCTTCAAAAATACGTACCCGCGAAAAGTTAGCAATACCCGGAATACGGCTCAGCAACGTCGACACACCTTTTGCCGTGGTTTCATCTTCTAGCCCTCGAATATTAACATCCAGCTTGTCCCAATCTTGCTTAACCCGTGCACTCGGGTACTCGCGGCGCAAAATAATCCGCGTATTATCGGCAAGTTGGCGCGCCATACGCTTGCGTACAGACGGGCTTTTAATGGTTATTTCTGGAAATAAACGAAGAATAAAATGCATATAAATCACCAATAAGGTGCAGAAAAAAACTTACCGCACCAAAAAAGAACACAACAATGAGAGCGCTGCCACCTTTAAAGCTATAGAAACTAATGTTAGCAGCCAAACTCGTATTATGGCATACAAGTTGCCAGTCAACCGTACCAGTTATCCTTGCTAATTGCCCAATAAGGCCGTAGATTATGCGGTCGAAAGCTGGTGATAGACTGCCACTACTTTCATTACTTATTAATCCCGTTTGGACCATTACGGAGGCAACCAAATGTCAGAGAACACTCTGAATCTGATCAAAGACAACGAAGCCCGCTGGGTTGACTTACGTTTTACCGATACCAAAGGTAAAGAACAACACGTCACCATTCCTGTATCTGAAGTAGACGATAGCTTCTTTACTGAAGGCAAAATGTTTGACGGCTCTTCAATCGAAGGCTGGAAAACCATTAACGAATCAGACATGATCCTTATGCCTGACGACGACGCCTCTTTACTGGATCCATTCACCGAAGAAACAACGGTTATTGTTCGCTGTAACATTGTTGAGCCAACAACCGGTCAAGGCTACGAGCGCGATCCACGCTCTATCGCTAAACGTGCCGAAGCTTACTTGGCTTCTACCGGCATAGGCGACACAGCATTTTTTGGCCCCGAGCCAGAATTTTTCGTCTTTGATGACGTAAAATGGGGCGCTGACATGAGCGGTGCATTTTACAAAATCAACTCTGAAGAAGCAGCATGGACCAGCGGCCAGAAAGTAGATGGCGGCAACTTGGGTCATCGTCCAGGTATTAAAGGCGGTTATTTCCCAGTACCTCCTGTCGATTCATTACACGACATTCGTGGCGCTATGTGTAACGCGATGGAAGCCATGGGCTTAACCATCGAAGTGCATCATCACGAAGTGGCAACAGCTGGCCAATGTGAAATCGGCGTTAACGCCAACACCCTAGTTAAGAAGGCTGATGAAGTTCAGGTTCTTAAGTACTGTGTACACAACGTTGCTCACGCTTACGGCAAAACAGCGACCTTTATGCCTAAGCCATTAGTGGGTGATAACGGTTCTGGTATGCACGTGCATCAATCAATTACTAAAGACGGCACTAACCAGTTCGCAGGTGATGTGTATGCTGGTCTTTCTGAAATGGCATTGTTTTACGTTGGTGGTGTTATTAAGCACGCTAAAGCGCTTAACGCCTTCTGTAACGCATCAACCAACTCATACAAGCGTTTGGTTCCTGGCTACGAAGCACCTGTTATCTTGGCTTACTCAGCTCGTAACCGCTCTGCCTCTATCCGTATCCCGTACGTAACGTCACCTAAAGGTAAGCGTATCGAAACTCGCTTCCCAGATTGTACCGCCAACCCTTACTTGTGCTTCTCTGCACTCTTAATGGCCGGCCTTGACGGCATCAAAAACAAGATCCACCCTGGCGATGCTGCCGATAAAGATTTGTACGATCTTGAGCCCGAAGAATTGGCAGAATACCCAACCGTTGCAGCCTCTTTAGAAGAAGCCCTATCAGCGCTTGATGCTGATCGTGAGTTCTTGACTGTTGGCGGTGTATTCACCAACGATACTATCGATGCTTACATTGCACTTAAAAAAGAAGAAGTTGAGCTTGTTAACATGACAACTCACCCTCTTGAGTTTGAAATGTATTACAGCGTTTAATCAATCCTTTAAAGACTGATTAAACTTAAAAGCCCGCGTAGATGATCTACGCGGGCTTTTTTGTATCGCCTGTATTTTTAAGCTAAAAATGTATTGTCACTATCCAGAGGTACCGAAATTGGGCACTAATGAATCATTGACTGGGGCGTTTGATCCATAACTATATTTTGCCCTGTAAATGTAAACCGCATGAATGCATTTTTACTCACCCGCCAGTGGCACGACACCCCTCAAGGCATCACACTCGAGCTATGGTGTACCTGCGCCACCACCACACCCGAGCATACCCAGCCACACCCCATCCGCATTCTTATCACTCAGCAAGAAGCCGTTTTTTTTGTGCAGCAAAAAGACCTCACGCGTATAGCGCAATTGTTAGCTCACAACCGTTCAGCGAACAATCATTCAGCGAACAACAGCTCAACCAAAAATAGTTCAACTAACAACAGCTATCGCACGGGCACTAAGGTTTTTAAAAATTACCAAAATACGCCCGTCGTACCATTATATTTTTTAAGCTATCGCGCCGCACGCGATAACGAAGCGCGCCTCATACAGCACAATATTCCCGTGTGGGAGGCCGATATCCGCCCGCCCGAGCGTTATTTGATGGAGCGTTTTATTACTGGCGGGCTCACTATAGAGGGCCCCAGCCGCACCTATCCAGACCACATCGAATACTACAACCCTAAATTAAGCTCACTTATTTTTACACCTCAATTACGCAGCTTATCGGTCGATATCGAAACCAGCATGGATGCCCAACAACTGTACTCCATTGCTGCCTACAACCATGAGACACAACAAGTCTTTATGGTTAACAACAACGACAGCCAGGCTCATAACGACACTAGTAACGACACTAGCAACAACAGTATTCACTACCTCCCCAACGAGCACGCCTGCCTACACGCTTTTTTTAACTTTATTCAGCACTACAATCCCGATTGCCTTATCGGCTGGAACTTTATCCAATTCGATTTAAAAGTGTTAAGAGCCTTATGCCAAAAACATAAAATTGCCTTTAACCTAGGCCGAGCACAACAACCCATTAAATGGCGTGAAGATAAAACCAACAACCGCTATTACATCACCATACCTGGGCGCCTAGCACTCGATGGAATAGAGTTACTTAAAGCGGCCACCTACAACTTTGCCAGCTTTAAATTAGATAATGTCGCTCACGAGTTACTCGGCAAAAGGAAGTTAATCGAAAACAACCCGCTCAATAACCAGCAAGGCGGGCAAGCTATCACCACACTTTACAATACCAACAAACCACAATTGGCCAAATACAATTTACAAGACTGTAAATTAGTGTGGGATATATTTGCTAAAACCAAGCTCTTTGAATTTACCATTGTACGCAGCCAGCTCACAGGTTTACTCATGGATCGAATGGGTGGCTCGGTGGCTGCCTTTGAGTTTTCGTATTTACCCAAGCTGCACCGCAAAGGCTATATTGCCCCTAATTTAGGCGAGCTACAATCATCCGTTATTAGCCCAGGCGGCTATGTACTCGACTCTCAGCCGGGCATTTACAGTAATGTGTTAGTGCTCGATTTCAAAAGTCTATACCCCAGTATTATTCGCACTTTTCATATCGACCCTTACGCTTATTGGTACGCCCAGCACCAACAGCTCAGCCCAGCGGCCACTATTCCAGGCTTTAACGACGCTTACTTTTCTAAAGAAGAGCACTTGTTACCCACTATTATTAAAGAGCTATGGCAAGCACGTGACCAAGCTAAAGCCAACCACGACCAACCTTTATCGCAAGCCATAAAAATTATTATGAATTCTTTTTATGGTGTATTGGGCTCTACAGGTTGTCGTTTTTTTGACCCTCGAGTATGTAGCTCTATTACTTTGCGCGGCCACCAAATTATTCAGCAAACCAAACAATGGATTGAGCAAAATGGCAGCCAAGTAATTTATGGCGATACCGACTCGGTCTTTGTGTGGGTAGGCAACGATAAAACCGAACAGCAAGCGCTTGCTATAGGCGCACAGCTCGCCCAAGGGCTTAATCACTATTGGCAAAATTTATTACAAACCGAATACGATATACCTTGCGCATTAGAAATAGAGTTTGAAACGCTGTATTTGCAATTTTTAATGCCCACTATTCGTAACTCTAGCCAAGGCAGTAAAAAGCGCTACGCTGGTGTTGTACATCATAATGGCCAAAAAAAGATTATTTTTAAGGGCCTCGAAAATGTCCGCACCGACTGGACACCATTGGCAAAAAACTTTCAGTTTACCCTTTACACCAAGGTGTTTAATAACGAGCCTGTTGAGCAATATATTAATGACACCGTACAAAATGTTTTAAAAGGTAAAATGGATGAGCAGCTCATTTACCGCAAGCGCCTACGCAGAAACCTAGAAGACTATCAAAAAAACATCCCCCCACATGTGCAAGCCGCCCATAAGCTTGCCCGGCAGTACAATCTGCAAACAACCACTTACGATTGGCAGCCGCCACCACAAAAAGGCGACTGGATCGAATATTTGCTCACCGTCAACGGGCCCGAGCCCATGGCACAAAACAAAAATATACCCACCAGCCCCATAGCCTACGATCAATATATAGAGCGCCAACTCAAACCCATCGCCGATAGTGTTTTACAGTTTATTGACTTAAGTTTTGACGATATCACGACGGCGCAAATGGGGTTATTTTAAGGTAGCTGTAGTATGTTTAGGTATTGATGCATTAGCTGTAATAGTTATGTAATTGAACACGTTTTTTAGAATTTTAGGGTGGGCTTGGTGGAAGTTTTGTATGTGTGTTGTGACGGCAGCTTTAATGCGCACGTTAACGGCAAGAAACTCGCCGTTAACATCCATCGGGCTCCACTGCGCAATCCCTTGCGCAAAGGATTTCTACAAGCGCCACCCTACTGTTTTTAGGGCTTTAAGCTTAGGTGCTAATGCTTTGCGGCTTTTAGGATTATTATAATGCCGCTTAATTTTTTATATTGGCATGAAAGAGGGTATGCCCGCTTGGGTGAGTGAGGCATTATATTGTTCTTACATGGCTCACTTAAGCGCTAGTTATTTAATTTAAATGTTATTAGTGTTTAATTTTTATCTCTAAGGCTATTATGATTAGCGTATTTTCTTGTGATTTTTTCACAATTATTCGATCGATTTGGGGCGCCACCCGCGTCATCCATTCAGGGCACGCGGCAAGTACTTCCCTGTAGGCTCTAGTCGGCATCCTGCCTTCTAAGGCCCTAAATAGATGACGCGGGCGGCTTTTAGCTGGTAGCTGGGTTTCAATTTAATACAAGGAAATTATATTAAAATAGCCTGAATCTAGCTTTGTAAAAAACGTGTAACAAGCCATATTACGTAGACCTCTTATGCACTAGTATTGGGAGGTATAGTATTTATGTGTTTTAGATTAGATAGGATAGAGCAGACGTTAGTGAGGCCTGAGCTTCAGCCAATAAAATATTAGGAATTTTTGATGTCATATTTTCATAGTATTTATAGAAACTCTCTAAACTGGCCGCTAAAATGCTGACTATTCTTCACCCCGAAATAATCTCTTTAATTCATGACATTCCAGTGGGACTTATTCCACTTTGGCTTAATGGAGAAGATGTCCCTAAGTTAATAATAAAAGCCCAAAAAGAAGCCATTTTAGCCGCCAAAATTAATCAGGGGTTCAGTATCTATGCTGTACCCGTTTGTATGCAGAAAAAAAACACAGTGGGTTTGATTTCAGCTTTTTTTGATGATGAAGATGAACCGCTAATTATAGTGACACCTATGCTTGACAATAAAACTCTGAGAGACATTCTTCTTTCTATCAAGCTAGATGTCTACTTTTTTGATTTTAACAATCGAGAGCTATTAGGCTATAGAGCGACCATAGAATGTGGATCAGACATCAAAAATCTTATCAAAAAAGCAATTATTCTTCCTTTCAATATTTCCAGTAAAAAACTGTCATACGATTATATTGTTAAATGGTTTGGTCATAGGAATGAAAAAGATGATATATCGGCTATTAATATAAAATTTAATTACACCCTATTCCCGGAAGACCTATTTATACAAGATACACTACCAGAGAATCATTCTTATCATGGTAGTCAGCCCTTCAGTCACTCATTGCTTGAACGAAAAGAGCCAGGGCCCTTTCAAGAGCGTGATATCGTGCAACTATTGCATAAAGTATTTGCACCGGAACAAATTTACCTCGGCCCTCTAGGGTAACTGATCGTGAGGAAATTGCTGACATCATGGTAGTAACCAGCTCAAACATTCTTTTTATTCAGGCAAAAGATAGCCCTAACACAGAGCGTATAGTAAAAAATACTATTGCGCGTAAAAAGGCTACCACCTTCAAGAGCCTTAAAAAGGCGGTAATCCAAACAAAAGGTGCTCTTCGATATGCTCAGTCACAAGTACCCATGCAGATGATATCTAAAAACAAGAAAATTGAAATAATACTAGAAGGTAAAGTAGCGAGAAGCTTAGTAATAGTTAAAGAATTATTCAATGACAAATACTCAGATTATAGTGATCTTATTTTGCCAATGGCAAAAGACACAAAGGTGCCTTGTATTCCACTTGATTACACCGAATTACATATGTACACCTCACATCTAAAGGAAGAAGGTGACTTCTTTTCAGCATACGATAGAGTTTTTAATCACGGAGTCGAAAGCGGTATATTTCCGCGACTTAGATTTGGCTTAACTGAAGATTAAATACCAAGCTAGGCACACCTAAAAAAGATAATTATTTATTATGTTATAAGTTTGATGTGAGGCATTTAGAAAGTTCTTGATTTTTTATCATGAAGTTTGAGAGAGAGGTATTTTTTATGAGGATCACCGAGTGTGCAGCGCTATACCTCGAGGTACCAGCATTTCATGTAACTCCTAAATACATCAATCGCCAAGCAAGCTAAAGGCCTCTAGAGATAGATGCAATACTGCTACTGCAAGAAAAAAATCAGTATAAAGAGATAACTGCACGGGTCATTTTTAGTGATTATTAACTCCCGCCCCCTTAGATCATTTTATCGCTTGTGCTTAGACAACAGAAAGCTAGTGATCAAATGATTTCATTCAGGATCGAGTTCAACACCCCCCCCTCAAGAGAACTTTCGTCTTTGTAAGTAAATATTTTCGAATTACCATTATAGGCAGCCAGCCCGTCAAAACAGGCTATCGCATCACTACTATCGTTTTTTCCACACGAAAAAATTAAATGATATTTTGATGTTTTTTATTAATGTTCGTTATTTTTCACCATAGTAATTAATGGAAAAAACTCGCCTGAGGTTTTTCCACAGGCTTATTCAAACATGATCCAAAATGACATCTTACCGAATTATAACGGCCAACAGCTTAATTGGCACCTAACAATTGCTGCTCTATATTGTGCGTGGTTTGCTGGGCGGTTTGTTGGCTGCTGTGAATAATAATATCGGCAAACTGATGGTACAGCTTAGCCCTTTCTTCAAATAGTGCCTCAAAGGTTTGCCCCGGTGCCATAGCAATACCACGGTCATCGTAGTTGTGAATGCGCAGCCTAAGCTGCTCTAGTGTTACATTTAAATACACTAAGGTGGCATTTTTTTTAAGGTAGTGCATAGCCGCTGCGCTGTATACGGCGCTACCGCCGGTAGCAATGACGGTATTGTCACAAACCAGCCCGCTAATCACGCTTTCTTCAATGGCGCGTAACGCTAAGTAACCATCGTCTTCAATAATCGCTTGCAGGGTTTTATGCTGCGTATTTTGAATAACAATATCGGTATCCATAAAATCCATACCGAGGTTTTTAGCCAGTAATATACCCGTTGTGCTTTTACCCGCTCCGGGCATACCAATCAATACAATATTGCGCTGCTGCATTAACATAACCAAAAAAATCCTTAATCACTAAAAGAGCTAGAGTGTAGAGCATTTTTGAAGGTGATAAAAGTGGGATTACTTTGACCAAGCGATGACGCTGAGCCTCATTTTCTCTTGGTTGACCAAAATATAGCTATCAATATAACACTTTAGGGCAATGCATCAGTAAAATGTTAGCGACTCAATAACACACTGGCTATACAACGCCTAAAGCCAGTTAATCGCCGTACACGACAAAGAGCCTCTCCGCTAATACATTTACTTTAACGGCCAACAAGTGGCATGGGCGGCCAATCACGAGCGGCTTAGTAAAGCCAATGTCACAGTCGATACTTTAAATTTCAATACCCGCTTTTCTGGGCAACATTTTGATAGCGAAAGCGGCTTGCACTATAACTACTTTCGGGATTATGATCCGGAGATTGGGCGGTATATTCAGTCTGATCCGATTGGTCAATTATTCGGCCCAGTTGACCCTCAACGCTTAGTTATTGCCAGCCTTGAGCTTGGCATTCCTACTGGTTTTTCAAATGTAAATCATCTTTACGAATACGCACACAGCAATCCAATTTTATATACTGATTTTATCGGCGAGTCACCCGGGACCTTTGTGTTTATTGTGGTTTGCGGAATTGGGTTGCAGTTGAATATACAGATAGAAGCGGGCGACGATTAAAGGACTACAAAGATAAAAAAATGGAGATGGCTATGGACGGCGAATCCTGTGAGGAATGTAATGAGGAAATACGAAAACCACTTGAACTTGTAGAAAGAGGTATGGATGCAGGAAAAGCAGGGAAATCCACTCCAAGAGGTGCTCCAAAACGCCCCAAAATTGATATAGTACAGAAAATCAAAAACTACTTGGCGGAGAAGATGAAGAATAAAAAATTTATATTTATAGGACTATTATTCCCTTCTCATATTTGGGTATTTTACCTTGCCATTTCACAAACCATGTTTTCGAGTCGGCTTGAAGAGTACGCATTATTTGAGAAGTCACGACTTGCAGGGGGCGACAACATTACTGATCTCTACAATTTATTAAACATGTGCATTCTTGAGGTAAACCAAAGTCATATTATTATTCCTCTGTTGATTGCAAATGCTTCTTTAGTAGCATTATGCTGTCATCTATGGGTAAGAAGATCAAAAGGGTCAGAGTGCAATACCGCTACCTGAGCTCAATCCGACAGCGGAGAATAACGATTTCATGCTGCCGTGATCGTCGCTATCGTCCTCGCAACCCAGTCAGCAGCGAGGCTGTTAGCGTTAAC
>CANLTI010000024.1 GCA_947494095.1 uncultured Pseudomonadales bacterium | reverse complement strand
TGTTGTCTCGGGTCAGTAATATGGGCGGTACATTCATCTAAAGTCACTTAATTATCACTCAGGGCTATAACGGCGGGTGAATATTAAACAAATTGGCTAACTATTACTAGGAGGCCCTGTATATCGAGCAGTGAGCGCTCCGTTATTGCATCGAGTGAAAGCTCAATAACCGCTTCAAGCGAAAACCCAATACCCTCTTCGAGCGAAAGCTCGGTGGCCAGTAGTATTGCCGTCAGCACATCGTCAAGCGCGCCCGCTCTTGAAGACTGCTCGATAGCAGAGGTACAACAAGTATTTACCGATAACAGCTGTATGCTTTGCCATAACGCACAAATTTTTGGCGCTAACGGCGGCGGCTTAAATTTAGAGAGTCCAGACTTGGGCCGAGAAATACTTGGTGTTGCCAGCCGTAATGGCGATGCAAGCTGTAGCGACGAGCTATTAATTGATCCAGTAGCCCCTGAGGATTCTTTATTACTTAAATTAATTAATGAAGATCTTCACGCAGAGCTAAACCAAACTGATTGCCAGCGCCAGCCTATGCCGCAAACACGTAATTTTATGTCTGATGACGAGTTTCAGTGTGTAAGTCGTTGGGTTGAACATGTTGCAGCAACGCAAATGCCTGTTTCTAGCTCATCAGCGAGCAGTACCGCAGCCTTTATGCCCTCAACTGCAGCAGAAGCGTTAAGCAAAGCCAAATATATCTTGCATGGCGGTGCACCTACTGCCGAAGAGCTAGCAATATTTGATGGCGATAGTACCGCCACACCAGCAAAAATGAAAACCTTAATTGAACAATGGGAACAAACGCCCGAATATGAATATAAGCTTTCGCGCTATTTTAAAGTGGCTTTTCAAGTAGCTGCTCTGGGTGAGTCTGGCCGCGATCGCTATATCCAACAATTCTGGAAGCTCGATAAAACATCAGATGAATTCAAGCCTTTTACCGAAACCATGATTGCCTCACTCGACGATACCTATGTTAATACCGCCTTAGATATCTACAATAACGAACGTCCTTTTAGTGAGGTTATTAATGGTCGCAAATGGCGAGTCAATACTGCCGTATTGGCCGCCCTTGCTTATACTGATAACGGGGCTGGATGGTCAGGTAAAAAACCTTATGATGACCACTTTGCAAAAAACATACACTTTAAAGCCAGTGACTTTACCGATTGGAGAACAATTACGATTGCACAGGGTACAACCCCATTTGCCTACTCTGGATCGGCTGCTTTCCTAGACTCTCTACGTGCACTCAACGATGGTGATACCATCACAACACGCTACCCCAGAATCGGATTTTTTAATAGCCCCTCGTTTTTAGGGACATGGAGCACTAACGTTGATAACCAATTTCGTGTCAATGCTCATCAAACAGTTATTACTGCGCTCGATCAAATTTTTGATCCTTCAGATGCAACTGAGCATTTGCGTTCAGATGGCATTCCATTAGATCATGCCGGTGAAGATACTGTATGTTTTCAATGTCATCGCCATATGGACACTATGCGACTGGCCTTCATGAATACGCAAAATATTAATAATCACGCTATTGTACCGACTGACGATTTAAAACCTACTTTTTCTTTTTTTGGTGTCAGTAAAAACTTTACGACAATGGATGAGTTAGCCAATATTTTAGCAGAACACCCCGATTTCCCTGTCGCATGGATACAAAAACTGTGCATGTGGGGCAATTCGCAACGCTGTGAAGAAACCGATAATGAATTTAAACGCATTGTGCAGTTTTTCAAAAACAATAACTTTAATTATCGCCTAACAGTACGTGAATTTTTTAGCTCACCATTATTTACCGGCTCAAGCAGTACCAAAACTCATGAAGAAAAAGGTTTTATGGTCAGCATAGCTCGCGGCGATCATCTCTGTGCCTCAATGGAAAATCGCCTTAACGCACTTAAAACTATCAATAATACTCAAGGTTTAGATCGTCGAGGCAACGCGATAGAGGTGTGCCGCCCACCTACAGACAGTAAACGCCTAAAACTCGATGAAAAACATTTTGGCATCGTGCCACCTGATGGTTTTAATCGAGCCAAAAAAGATTTTGTACAAGTAACGCAAGTCGGTGCCTTTAGTACTAAATCACTGGATTTAAAGTGCGCTCAATTGGCAAGACATTCTATTAACAATAATGATCAAGGTATTATTAACATCAATCAAAATCTTGATACAACTTATACACAATTAGTTGAGCAGGTAATGGGGCTACCCAGTAATCATCCACGTCATAGCAAAAACAAAGACGAGCTTAAACGCATTTATCAAATATCTACTAACGATAATGCTTGTTCCAGTGAAGAGGCTGCCTTGGAGCAAGACTCAGTCACTTGTGGCCTCGGTCTTAATAAACTATCCGCTTTGCGCAATGTATTTTTTGCCGCTTGTACTTCACCTGACATACTCTCAATGGGAATGTAACGTTATGAAAAAGACATTTAATCTCTCACGTCGACAAGCCCTTGTTAAATCGGCTCTTGGTTTTGGCTCTTTACACATGCAATCGCTAGTGACAGGGTTACCGATAGCCTTTCTTGCTGGCTCACCCCAACATGCATGGGCCAATACCAACGAAATGAAATACACCATTTTATCTCACCTACACGATGGTGACCCGAACAATGTTAATGTCCCCGGCACCTATGCTGATAACAGTAGCGATCCTCGCAGTCAAATTGAGCGCGCCAAAGTATCAGAGTTTAGCGCTAAAGCCGAAGGCTTCGAGGTCCCAGAGACATTCAATTTAGGTAATCAAACTGTAAAAGGTGCTGCACCTTGGGCCAGCTTGCCCGACGACTTACGCAGTAACCTCGCATTTTGGCACCACAGCACCCGCACGAATGCTCACGCAGACCATCAAAATGTTTTACGCTTTCATGGATCGATTAAAGACCCGATGGGAAATGGTAGCGCACAATTAGCCGAAGCCATCGCACAAGAAACCAGTACAGCACTGGGCACGGCACTAAAAGAGCCGCTCTCAGTGGGTGGGACACCCATTAGCTTTAAAGGTCGTCCTATTCCTGTACTTAACCCTATGGATATCAAAGAGCTATTTAGTGCGTCAATTGCAGGGATTGAACAGATGGCCTCACTGCGTGATAAATTTATTGATCGCTCCTATAAGAGCCTTAAAAACGAAGGCACACCAGCACAAAAAGCCTTTTTAGAGCGCTACGCCATTAGCCGTCAAGAGGCTCAAGTTATTGCGGGTAACCTGGGTGAATTAATCGAAGATATCGATGGTAATTCACCACTTAATCAAGCCAAAATGGCTGTCGCTTTAATTCAAACAGGCATTGCACCCGTGGTTACACTAGGCATGACTTTTGGTGGTGATAACCATGGTGACTCAGTACTTAAAAATGAAGTTGAAGAAACCACAGAAGTTATGGCTGCACTTGCAACCTTATGGAGTAAGTTAAAAGCGGCTAACATACAAGATAAAGTTGTCTTTTCATCGCTTAATGTATTTGGTCGTACCTTTTTGCGTAACTCTAACGATGGGCGTAACCACAACGGTGATCACCATTGTATGTTCACCTTTGGCTCAAGTATTAAGCCGGGTGTAGTTGGTGGTATTGAGCCTGTATATAAAAGCGGGAGTCTCGTTGATTTTTCAGCAACAGGTATTAACGCTGCCAATGGCAAAACTGATAACGCCGATATTCCTTACGAGCAAACACTAGTCTCTGTCGGTAAAACACTGGCACGTAGTGTAGGTATTAGTGAAGAGCGCATTAATGTGCGCTTTAACGGCGGTAAGATTATTAACGGTGCACTTATCTCGTAATCTCTAACTGTAAACCCAACCATAAAAAAACCCAGCCGTAAAATGCTGGGTTTTTTTATTACTGACCTAAAGGTATTGCAACTACTCAGAGAAGCTGAAAAACCTCACCTCATAGGGTGCTGATGGATTATTTTCTGGGCATTTAAGCGCCGGGCCTTGCAGGGAAAGCAAGGGTTAGACAGTGCAGGAGCACACTGTCGAGAGCGCTTATATAGCGACCGCCCCAGCATGGATGCGTAGGGTTAAACTTTGCACCTGCACAGGGATATGCAAGATTAGACTTTGCAGGAGCATAAAGTCGAGGAGCACAAAGTCGCAGATGGCTTGAGCGGCCCAGTAAATGATTCATTAGCGCCTAATTTCGATACCTCTGAATAATTACAATGTATTTTTATTTTTTTTAACGCTATCACCATAAAAACTTAACTCTTATATTGCACCAAAAAGTGATACTGCATTTAAGCCTTGTTTTTCTAAAATATCACGCAGCCTGCGTAAAGCTTCGACTTGTATTTGGCGTACACGCTCACGTGTTAGTCCAATTTCACGACCTACCTCTTCTAAGGTGCTCGATTCGTGGCCCCTTAAACCAAAGCGACGCGCCACAACCTCACGCTGCTTTTCACTTAGCTCATCGAGCCAACTGTTTAAGTTTTCACTTAAATCGCTGTCTTGCAATAAAGCCACAGGGTCAGAAACATGAGTGTCAGCCACAGTATCAACTAATGTTTTATCTGACGAGGGGCCTATAGGCGTATCCATAGAGGCTACGCGCTCGTTAAGGCCCAACATTCGCTCGACGTCTTCTACGGGCTTATCGAGCAGAGTGGCAATTTCTTCTGGCGAGGGCTCATGATCAAGTTTTTGAGACAGTTCACGCGCTGCACGTAAATACACATTTAGCTCTTTAACCACATGAATAGGCAAGCGAATGGTGCGCGTTTGATTCATGATGGCGCGCTCAATGGTTTGTCTTATCCACCAAGTTGCGTAAGTCGAAAAACGAAAGCCGCGCTCGGGGTCAAATTTTTCTACGGCACGAATAAGCCCTAAATTACCCTCTTCAATTAAATCTAATAGGGCCAAACCACGATTCACATAACGACGCGATATTTTAACCACCAAACGCAAGTTACTTTCTATCATTCGCTTGCGAGCGGGTTCTTCGCCTTTGAGTGCCTTACGCGCAAAAAAGACCTCTTCTTCTGCGCTTAACAAAGGAGAAAAGCCAATTTCGTTTAAGTACAACTGGGTCGCATCAAGATTTTTTTGCTGCTCTTCTTCATCGACAGCAAAAAGGTCTACCTTGGCTATCTCAGGCTTGGCTTTAGATTTAGCCTCAACCTTAACCTTAGCTTTTGCCCCGGGTTTAGGCTTGGCTTTGGCCTTGACAACTTTTTCAGCAATAATCGTATGCGATTCATCAACTTGCGCGGCATTAAATGCCGCCGGAGAATCAAAAGAAGCACCCTCAACAAGCTCAGGGGTATTCACTGTGGATTTATCAACAGTACTGCCATCAATCACGGCAATATCATCAAACTCTTCAAGCGCTGCAACAGTAGGGGTTAGTTTTCGCGTAGTGTTTTTGGAACTAAGTTGTGGAGCAACCATGTTCTCATCCTCAGACTTATTGTATTTTTGTGCAACATCAAAAATGGCCCTCCGTCAACGTTACAATCCTGTATCCGTTTGCCAATAATGTCAGTACACCCCAGTCTTATATGCCTTAAACCTGCTAAAACACGGCAAGATTTATGGCCCCTCTTTTTATCATTGTTATTGAGGGTCTATAAGGTTTTCGGCCAAAACAACATAAACTTTAGTCAAGTTTACTCACTCAACTATTTTTGTGTTTGGGCCCATAAAGTCTTAAACAAAGCTTATATTTTTTATGTTACACCCGCAAAGTAACACGGGCGGCTTGCTTAACGAGGCAAATACTTAAGTGGGTCAACAGGCACGCCATCGCGGCGTATTTCAAAATGCAACTTAACCGCTGCCGCGCCAGAGCCTCCCACCTCGGCAATTTTCTCACCGCGTGTTACATCATCGCCTTCTTTTGCGAGTAACAAACTATTGTGCGCGTAAGCACTTAAGTATGAGTTTTGATGCTTCACTATGATCAAATTACCGTAGCCTCTTAAACCGCTACCGGCGTAAACAACCTGTCCGTCAGCAGCAGCACGTACAGATTCCCCTAATTTCGCAGCTATATCAATACCCTTGTTTAGCCCCTTACCCACACTAAAGGACGAAACAAGCTTACCCTTAACAGGCCAAGACCACACTAAAGACTTAGATTTGACTGTCGAGGTTTTGACAGCTAGCGGGGCGCTTGTACTTTTTTTAGAACGATTTTTAGGTATTGAAGGCTGTATTTTGAGTGGAGGCTTGGCTTGCGCAGGGGTTACACTTTTAGTGGCTTTAGGCTGGGCTGCTACCGTGGGCGCTCTCGCTTTTACTTGGCGAACCTTACGCTGACTCACGCGATAAGGCACGCGGGGAGCAACGCCCGCCAGCTGTATAACCTGACCAGGCTTAATGGCATAAGGCGGTGTTATCTTATTAATTTTAGAGAGATGCTTATAATCTAAGCTGTATCGCCATGCTATGGCATACAGCGTATCGCCTTTGGCAACGACATGATGCGATATCATCGCGCTGGCCGGCTGTGAAACGCTCGATATCGGGGCTTTATTTGATTGACTGGCACAAGAGGGGCCACATAAAAAAGCCAACAGAATGTACAAAAAAGCATTCACGTAAAGTGATACTTTTTTGACATACACATATACATTTGGCAGTTTTTTGTCATTTAACATAATTTTTAAGCATAAATAGTTATTAGGAGTTGCTATAACTATGGAATTGTTATTGCTAAAGAATATAAAAAAACGGATTTTTTTGCTAAAAAAAACAAGAAAACAAACAAAAGTACCAGTTTTAATTATGATTTTCCGAGCTTGCCTGCAAGAAACTCAGCGACTAATACCAAACTTACGCCGGCAATAGCAAAGACGACTGCCAATAGCGTATCGGGTGATTGGCCGGTAACAACAGCAAATTGTGCCGGTAATACATTACTGCTTTGCACGACAACTTCTTCGCCGTGCCGATTAAGCATAGTCACTACCGGCTCTTTCCACGGCCAAGTCACATTGAGCGAGCCCACTAAAAAGCCCAACAATGTAGCCACCGTTACCTGATGGTAATGCGTTAACAGCCACAATAGCGCGCGTGAAAAAACCATCAAACCACATACTGCACCCGCACCAAACGATATTAATAAGTCCCATTCTAAATGGTTAACTGCATCCAAAAACACTGGATACAAACCCACCAGCAGTAACAAGAAACTCCCCGAGACGCCGGGTAAAATCATGGCACAGATGGCCACAAAACCACCTAGGAACATCACCCACCAATAACCCGGCAATTGCGTAGGTGCCGCCAGCGATACGCCAACCACAAGCACAGTACCTACAAGCAATGCCACAACATCGCGCACCCGCCAGCGCTGTGTCATATGGCGAGCCAACAATACAATCGAGGCAATAATCAACCCAAAAAAGAACGCCCACACCCAGATAGGATGAGTATCCAAAGCGTACTCAATAACGGCTGCAAAGGTTTTTATACTCAGTAAAATACCCGTAAATAAAGCGACTAAAAAACTGCCGTTAATATGCTGCCACAATGCCATGAAGCCTTTTTGCTTCCAGATTAACAACGCCGCAGGTGTACAATTTTTAAGCGCCCCTAAAAACTCATCATATATACCGGTAATAAAGGCAATGGTGCCACCCGAAACGCCGGGCACCACATCGGCAGCCCCCATCGCCATTCCTTTTAAAGCTATAACAGCATAATCTTTGATCGTTCTTTTTGGTTGACTCAAGAGATGATTCCTTTTAGCAGCGGAACAAAATTAGCCGATTCAACAACCGAGGTCGAAAAAGTATCGCCATCGCGCCGAATCAGGGTTAAATTTTGAGTATTATCACCCACAGGCAGAATCAAAACTCCCTGCGGCTTCAGTTGGTTAGGCAATTGCTCGGGCAAGTCGGCTGCCGCCGCTGTCCCCATAATGGCATCAAAACTGCCACCGCTTTGCCAGCCTAAATGGCCATCGGCGTGACGGTATTGAATATTATAAAAGCCCAAACCTTGCAGCCTTGCCTTCGCCTTTTGTTGCAGCGCGGCAATACGCTCTACGGTATAGACTCGCTTAAAGAACTGCGCCAGTACTGCCGTTTGATAACCAGAGCCTGTACCAATTTCAAACACAGTATCAAAGCAACTACAATTAGTGAGCAAAAGCTCGGTCATACGGGCAACCGTATAAGGCTGAGACAGTGTTTGCTTAAACCCAATAGGCAATGCCGTATCTTCATATGCTCGGTGCGCTAATGCCTCATCCACAAATAAATGTCGAGGCGTAGCTGCCAGAACCTTAAGTACACCTTCATTGCTGATCCCTTTTACCTTCAACCGCTCTATTAGGCGCTCGCGTGTACGCCGCGAGGTCATCCCTACACCCTCGCGTACTAAATCGTCTAACATTTACCTACCCTCAAGCTTGACCCCCACATAAAACGCGAAGCACTATAGCATAGGAACCTTAAGATACTCCGCAACCTGTACACAGCGTGACTCGTACAACATTCACCCTGACTAAGAACACTGTAAATTGTGCTGCCTATGCTAGAATGCCCGCCGATTTTACATCTATTGTTCATTTAACCATCGTTTATATAAATTCATAGGGAACCACATTATGAGCCTTAACAATGTACCTACGGGTAAAAATGCTCCAGAAGAAGTTAACGTCGTCATCGAGATTGCTCAAGGTGGCGAGCCAATTAAATATGAACTAGATAAAGACACTGGCGCTTTATTTGTTGATCGTATTTTAAGCACCTCTATGCGCTACCCCTGCAATTACGGTTACATCCCGAATACTTTATGCGGTGATGGCGACCCAGCAGACGTTTTGGTTGTGATGGGCTCGCCTTTAGTCCCAGGTTGCGTGGTTAAATGTCGCCCTATTGGCGTACTTAAAATGACAGATGAGTCGGGCGAAGATGCCAAGATATTAGCGGTACCTGTGAGCAAAACTACCAAGCTGTACGACAACGTCACGTCTTACAAAGACTTGCCCGAGATTCAAATCAAGCAAATTTCTCACTTCTTTGAGCGCTACAAAGACTTAGAAGAAGGCAAATGGGTCAAGCTTGATGGCTGGGAAGACGCTGACGCGGCCAAAAAAGAAATTGTCGACGCGATTGCACTGCACAACAAACAAGCCTAAACATCTGGTTGTCAGCGCCAGCGTTTAAATATTCGCTGAGAAGTTAAGGCGCTTAACGCATACAAGGTATGGGCTATTTCCAGTAATAAGTAACAATATACGCCTTTAAACGCTATATTTTGACTAATTACTGGTAAATCACACACTCTTTAACTAGCGTTAGACCGTCGCTATTACAAAGGAGTGTGTGATGTTAATTTCCTCATGGTCTATTTTTACCTTTTCGTCCCCCATAAAAACCCGCTCACAGCTCGGTTTAACGCTTATTGAGCTTTTAATCACCTTGAGCATTTTGGCTATTTTGTGGTTGGCAGCCATACCCGGCTTTAGCTATTGGCGCGCCAAGGCCGAGTCACAAATGATCATTTACACCCTACACAATCAACTACAAACAGCGCGGCAACTGGCGATAGCCCGTGGTACCACCACCTCACTGTGTGGCAGTAACGCACAAGGCGTCTGTCAATTGCGTAATTTTTCGCACTTGCAAATTTTTGTCGATACCAATCGAAATAAAAGGCGAGACGCCAATGAGGAGCTTATCAGCCGCACAACGTTAGCGCTGAGCGGCCAATTACGCCTCAACAACCACACCAGCTTACAATTCAAAAACAATGGCTCAAGTCATACACCTGCCAGCTTTATTTATTGCCCCGCCACACCTCTTAAACAATTAGTACAGCGAGTCACGCTCAGCTTTACCGGTCGCCCTTATATTGCACAACACAATGCTAAAGGCGCTACCCGTAACGCAGACGATAGTGCCATTACCTGCCCCAACTGGGATAAAGGCTAAGTCTTTGTGAGCGACACAGCGCTGTCTCGCTAAAGGCTATCGGCCTAACTGCGTAAGAGCGCCCTCAGTCATCGGCCAGTGCAATATGATCAACATTGGGGGCTGGTGGGGCTGGCGGTTTTTCGCTATCTAAACGCGCTCCTACCGGTGCAATATCAAGATCTAATGCTTGAATATTGGCAGGGGTTACCTGCCGGCGCTCAGAGTCCTGAAGCAAACTTGAGCCTGCGGGTAAAATGTCGGCTTGTAGCTCAGTCACGGCAACAGGGGCTTTACGTACAAGCTCTGCATCATCGACCAAGGGTCCCAGCGCTCGTACAGTAATCGCTGATAAGTCAATATCCAAAGGCGCAACCTTCACCCTCTCATCTTCGCTCAGTAAATCACTGCCCGACTCCAATACTTCAAAATCGGGTACGACTACCGTTGCACGTAAGTCAGCGCTAGGCGCCAATAGTCCTTCGCCCACAGGTAATGCCTCGAGGCTAGCGCTCGGCTTTTGGGCTTTTTTGATGGCGGGCGTTTGCGGCGGCACTGCGTTGGCGCTCATACGCGGTGCATTTTGAGTGCTCGCATCGCTATTGATATCGGTATTTGTTTCTGTGCTTGTCTCTGTGCTCACAGGAGCTTTTACGACGACTTTTTCTGCCGTTTTTACCGGTGCTTTTACCGGAGCAGTACCCGCTTTTAAGAGATCGATGCGCGCACCTGCTTTTTTTATCGCAACGCGATAGCGGTTAGCGGCGGTCAAATCGACGTTGCGCTTAAGCACAATCGCTTTACCGCTAAATAGTGCCTCTACCTGAGCCGATGAGATTTTAAATAAAGCCGCCATATTCGCCTTAACAACAGCGAGTTCTTGCCGTGGCAAAATTTGCCCGCTAAAGACCAAATCAAATTTTTCAGATTCCACAATTATTCCTCTTAAGCACAGCGGCTTTTATAATTCTCATGTTACTCAGCCTTATCAATCGCTTAAAAAGGCATGCCTTATTTGCAATAAAAAGGTTATGACAATAGCTCAACGCTATTGATGACGATAAATTCTATGCGCCTTAGTGATAAATATAGCAGCTTATTATAGCGGCTTAGCTTGTCACTAATGAGGCTTACACAGTACTGTTTATTCAGCGCGCTAATTATTTACCGCACGCCAAGCCCTGGTCAACAAGCCAGAGCGCCGCCGCTTGCATAGAGCTAGCATGGTGCACCTGAGCGTGGGGCACGGCGGTGCAGGTCTGCACCTGGAGCCTCTCTTGTAGCCCCTCTTGTAGCCCCTCTTGTAAGCCTTGCTGCAACCAACACACTTGCATGCCCGCGGCCACAGCAGCAGCCACCCCCAATGGGGAATCTTCTACCACCGCACACTCTGCAGGCAGCACGCCCAAGCGCTTAGCAGCCAATAAATAGATATCAGGCGCGGGCTTTGGCTGAGCCACTTGATTGGCTGTGTAAATATGCTCCCCAAAAAAATGATCCAGCTGGCAGCGTTTTAAATTGGCCAATACCGACTGGCGTAGCCCGTTAGAGGCAACCGCCTTAGGTGCACGAATAGCCGCCACGGTCAACGCGGCGCCATTAATTGGCTGAAGCTTACTGGCAATGAGTCGATCGGTATGGGCTAGCAATGTTTTTTCAAAATGTGTTGTTACGCTAAAGTGCCAATGTTTAGCGAGCCACGCATAGCAATCAGCCATACTTTTGCCTTGTAATGTTTCCCTTAAAAGTGAAGCCGGCAAATCACAACCAAAAGCGGCTAAAGTGTGCGAAAACGCTTCAGCATATACAGGTTCACTATCCACTAACACTCCGTCACAATCAAAAATAACAGCCTTTAATTTTTTGCTGGTTAACAGTTTTTTTGTGGCTGAGCCAAAAACTACATCATTCATATCGTTAATCACCTAGACACATCTTTAACATCGGACTTAATTATATTTTTGTCGATAGCATTTTTTTCGATAGCATTTTTGTCGATACTATTTTTTTCGATAGCATTTTAATACCAAGCAGTCTCGAAACACGGTAGCTCACGGCTGATTTTCTGTGTTACTCGGTAAAATACGCAGCCACATAATGCTCGTAAATAAATGGCAACTGCTCAAGCACGGCATCTATTAACTGAATATTGGCACTTATCAAGCGTTGACGGAAAGCCTGATAATCACACAGTTTTTCATATTGCTGCGCTAAAGGCCTGTAACTTAAATGCCAAGGTTCGTTCGCCACTGCGCCTTTGTTTTTGCCATAATACGGCCTAAAAAAATTCTCTTGATGCGCTAAATACTCTTCTAACCAGCCATAAAAATCAGCAAATATTGTGCTTGTTTCGAGCACCGTCAAGGCCAGCGGCTGCCCACTCGGTAACGCGCTAGCCTCATAAACATCAACATCACACCCCCAGTGATGACGTGATGCGCCAGGCAGTGCCGACCATCGTAAAATCGCGCGAACCTGCTCACTTGCCGTCAGTGTCATTAAATTAATGGGCCGCTCTTGGCCATCCAGTACAGGTCGACGGCCAAGAGCCTTGGCATCCCAAATACATTGCTGTCGCTCAAAGCTACGGTATCCGCTCGCCACTTTTAGCGTAAAGCCTGCCTGCTTGGCCGATGCCATTAAGGCCTTTAACGGTGCAATGAATTGCTTATGCAGCAACACACTGCCATCGTCGTCAAAAGCCACACTAGTAACATGTGAGTCTTCACATCCTAAAGCACTATCGCGATTAAACACTCGAGCTCCTCATTTTGGCGCGCTAAATAATTGTGTATTTGTTTAAAAAAGCTACTATTGCAGTCGCTTATTTAAACACTTTGCAGATTAAACAAACGAAAGCAGTGGGTTAATTCGGGAACTAGCTAGCACTTTTATAAAGATAATTTTTAAATTTAAAATCTTGTGCTAAACATTAAAACATTGTCTACATTAATGAGGGGCATACAGTTTTTAGACTCTCATGTTGTGCAACCTAAAAAAACAATCCATGGCCCATGAATAATTAACACTCAATAGCACCATTATAATAAACCACCAGGACTATCACTATGCCAGCCAATGCTAAATTAAAAAACCAAGACCTGCTAGAGCTTCGCAATCTCGGTATGGCCTCTGTCAATATTTTACATGCTGTTGGTATCAATACTTATCAGGACTTAGAAGACGTAGGCGCAGTTGACACCTACCGTCGCATCAAAGACCGTGGCATTCACGTGTCTAAAGTCATGCTCTACGCTCTGCAAGGCGCTTTAATGGACGTGCACTGGAATGACTTACCGGCCTCACTGAAAGTGCAACTGGTTAACGATGCCGAAGAGCCCACTAACGTTGCCGAGCTTAACGGTTAACACTTTTTTGGTCTAGCGACAAAAAAAATTGCCCTACACTGATGACTTGTGCACGTTACAATAATGCCTTTTAACATAGGCCCACATTTGTGAAAACGCTTTGCACTGTCACACACTTTGAGCAATTTGCCGAACCTCAATCGACCCACAACGATCATCAAGCTCCCAACAGTCAAACCTTAGGTGTGAGTATTGATAATGAGCACTATATTGTGGTTAAGCAAGCGCAAGTTTTTACTGCGTTTATCAACCGCTGCCCTCACTTGAATATTCCACTCGAGTGGCAAGCACATCACTTTTTAGATGCTGACACCGAACTTTTGCGCTGCTCTACGCATGGCGCGCTTTTTATGCCCAGCAGCGGTGAATGCGTGAGTGGGCCCTGCGCGGGCGACACACTACAACAGGTCAGCATTCAGCGCGTGACCGACACCTTGGTGTTAACATAACCCTCTAATCATTCATTAAAAAGGTGCCCCTAAGGCGCTATACCCGCGCTTCTCGGCCGCCTACAGTGTGGCACCAATAAACCTCATGCAGGCGGCTTAGCTTGCACTGACGAGGGTTAGGGTTGGGGCGAGGCAATAATGGCTTGCCCAACATTAAAACCCTAACACTCCACAGGCAATGCCGCGCTGAGTGTGATGTGGGTTAAGGAGATATCTGCACTATAAGCCAATATTTCAACACCTGCCCTTTTGGCCTCTTGCAATAAAGCGGCGTATTTAGGGTCGATATGCTGTGCCGCTCTCACTTTTTTTATGCCTGTATGCAATACACAAAACAACAGTACCGCCCGTCGCCCCTCAGCCACAATACTCATCAACTCCTGCAAATGTTTTTGCCCACGGGTACTCACCGCATCGGGGAAAAAACCACAAAGCTCAGGATTTGGGCTATCGGGCTGTAGTGTATCTAATAACGTGACACTTTTTACCTCGACATAACACTGGGGCAAGCTCGGCGCTTCGAGCATAAAATCTATTCGGCTTTTGTCGCCGTATTTCACCTCCGATTTAATACCTTCGGGCGGGTAGGCACTTAGCTCGCTCACCGCGCCTTGGCCCAACGCCTCTGCTACTACTTTGTTGGCCACTTGCGTATTGATACACGCAATATGGCCTGTTGGTGTAGTCGCTAGTTGCCAGGTATATGCGTATTTGCGTTTTGGGTTATCACTGTGGAGTAACCAGCAATCGCTCCCCTCAACAATGCAGTTTTTCATGCTGCCCGTGTTAGGGCAATGCACTGTTATTGTCTCGCCCGAAGGCAAAATCACATCGGCTAAAAAACGCTTATAGCGTCGTACTAGTGTCGCTTTTCGTAATAATGGCGTAAGAATCATCAAATATCCTGACTAACTAACCTTAGGGCTAGCGCACTTTTGGGGAATCTGTTAGGTTTGCCGGCTTGGCCGAGGCAAGTAAACAGCGATTCACTATTGAAATCGCAAAGATTGCCCCAATTTTTGCGCCAATGCCACTGTAATAGCGGTAATACTAACGGAAAGTTTTTGGTTTTTAGAGATTAAGAGGCCGCAATAATGCCCGATTCACAAGCAACTCAATTCGCCCTGCATGGCTTTAAGCCTTACCAGCCTAGTGATGGCGAAGAGTACATGAGCGAAACGCAACTAGAGCACTTTAAAAACCTGCTACTAGCCTGGAAAGAAGAACTAATGGTGGAGGTTGACCGCACCGTAAGCCACATGAAAGATGAGGCCGCTAACTTCCCCGACCCTGCTGACCGAGCCAGCCAGGAAGAAGAGTTCAGCCTAGAGCTTCGCACCCGTGACCGCGAGCGCAAGCTAATCAAAAAAATTGACAAGACCATCGAGCTCATTGAAGCCGATGACTACGGCTACTGCGAGGCTTGCGGCGTTGAGATCGGCATCCGCCGCTTAGAAGCTCGCCCAACAGCCACTCAATGCGTAGACTGCAAAACTCTCGCAGAAATCAAAGAAAGACAAGTCGGCGGGTAATCGTCACGCCGTGGCAGCTCTAATCTTTTATGGCCACACGGCAACTGCACCCTTATTGCGGCAACTCTAGCGCCATCGCATTGCGATAACTCTAACCCCATGAATAAGCCCGCACAGTGTGCGAGCTTATTCATGGGGCAGTACAGTCTTTGCTCATAAACCCCTTAGTTACGTAAATAGGCACAGAACTACCCAAGCATGCCCGCACATATCCAAACACCCAGTAGCCCCCTTTCACGCTCACGCACCCCGTCGTCGCCCTATATTGGTCGCTTTGCACCCTCACCGTCAGGCTCCTTGCATTTAGGCTCTTTAGCGTGTGCGCTTGCTAGCTATTTTGATGCTAAAGCCCAGCAAGGCTTATGGCTTGTGCGGATGGAAGACATAGATCCACCACGAGAACCTGCCGGCGCCGCCGATGCAATTGTAGAGTGCTTAATCAAGCACGGACTGCACTGGGATCGTGAAATACTGTATCAAAGTACACGTACCACTGCATACAAACACACACTAGCGCAGCTCAAGGCCAAACAATTAACTTACTACTGCCAGTGCAGTCGCAAAATGCTGCGTGCGCTCGACGGGGTTTATAACGGTAATTGCCGTCATTTACAGCACACCCAAGGCGCAATCAAATTCAACATTCAACACGCTTCAACGCTAGGCCTTAACACCCACGTAAGCTTTAGCGACACCTTATGCGGCGCACAACAACAAGATTTACTCGCTTCAGGCGATTTTATTATCCACCGCAAAGACGGGCTATTTGCCTATCAACTCGCAGTTATTGCCGATGATATTGCGCAGGGCATTACTCACGTCGTACGCGGAGATGATCTACTTGATGTAACCTTTAACCAACTGATTATGTTCGAGGCCCTAGATTACAGCGCACCTCAATTTACCCATATCCCTGTACTGCTCGATGACCGAGGCTATAAACTCAGTAAACAGCACGGTGCGCCAGCGGTCGATATCAATACACCTCAAAAAAATATTTACACCTGCTTACAATATATGGGATTTAACCCGCCGCAGCACGCCACAACCCTACAAATGCTAAGCTGGGGAATAGATGCTTGGCAAGTTAAATACTATTCTTGAGGTTTTTTTAAGCCATTGCTAAGCACGTTAAGTTACTAAAATTCACAACATTAGGCATTCTCATTGCTAGGCGGGCTTAAGTTGAGTAGTATTTGCCCACATTTTACCCAGTTTATATTATGAATAAGCCCAGCCCACTCGTTTATCTAGCTTTGGTCGCCTATATTTTTGCGCCCACACTTATTGGCTGGGTGATGGATCCTAACGGTCATTGGTATCGCCCATTCGGCATTTGGCTGCTCGTGGTTGTGGTTGCCTATCTGGTACAAAAATACAAAGCGAAACGCGCCGCTGAGCAAAAAACCTCATGAGTTTCTCATTTGCGCAGGTCGCGTTAATCAGCTTTATGTATGTTGCGATGGTTTTTGGCATTGCTTATGCCACTGAGCGCAATTGGATTCCCGATAAGGTCACCACTCACCCCATTACCTATATTTTATCACTGGGCATTTTTGCCAGTGCGTGGGCGTTTTATGGGGTTATCGAGCTGGCCGACCGCTTTGGTTACGGAGCACTGGCTTATTATATTGGTACCGGCCTACTCTTTTTGTTTGGTGGTTTTGCTTTAAGGCCGCTGGTCGAGCTAGCCAAGCGCTTTCAAATTAACTCCATGGCCGACTTGCTTGTTTTTCGCTATCACAGCCATTTAGTAGGTGCACTGGTCACACTGCTCATGCTGCTGGCCATGCTGCCTTTGATTGCATTACAAATTCAAGCCGTTGCCGATACCATGATGCTGCTGATCAAAGGGCAAGAGCAAAAGACACAAATTGGCCAATTGGGCATGCAGCAGTCTTTAGGCTTAGTGTATTGCTTGGGTATTGCCGTATTTGCCGTATTATTTGGTGCTAACCGCGAGCACCACAAAGGGCTGATCAACGCTATGGCCTTTGAATCACTCATTAAACTTTTAGCGCTTTTAATTGTGGGGGGCTATGTGGTATCGGTCGGTTTTGGCGGGCTCTCTGGGCTTGATGACTGGCTCACCGAAAACCCACACCACGCACTCGCGCTATATACCGCTAGCGACGGCGCCACCGCACATACATTAATGCTCGTTTTTATCGCGACAGCGGTCTCTATGCCGCATATCTTTCATATGACCGTCGTCGAAAACCCCGTGCGTCAAAGCAGCAGCTTAGCCTCTTGGGCCTTTCCACTCTTTTTGCTATTGATGGCATTGCCTATTTTCCCTATTTTATGGGGAGGCTACCATTTATCTTTGGATATTCCTGCGCAATACTTCCCGTTGGCGATACCCTTAGCTAACGGCAACCCCTTTATATCCATACTGGCTTACATTGGCGGGCTATCTGCCGCGACAGGCGCTCTGGTTGCCATGACTCTAGCTCTAACCACCATGATTCTCAATCAATGGATACTGCCAAGCAACGCACTCAAAACCAAACGCGACCTCTATCGCCAGCTCATTTGGATGCGTCGCGGCTTAATCACATTTATTGTGCTAGTTGGCTTTGCCTTTTATTTATTACTCAATAACCAATTTACGCTCACCCAATTAGCCTTAACGGCTTTTATTGGTACGCTCCAGTTATTGCCTAGTGTATTAGGTGTGACCCACTGGCCCAAGATTAATCGACGCGGCTTAGTGGCCGGTGTGGTCGCCGGTGGCGGAGTTTGGTTTGTTGCGTTGTTTGTTCCACTTGTTTTAGGGCTGCACCACTGGAGCATCAATATCGGCTCCGTACACATAGTCACCGGTGTTGATGCTTGGCAAGACATCACACTGTGGAGTCTAGGTATCAACGCACTTGCATGCCTTATCGTGTCTCGGTTAACCCGTCAAAGTGATGACGAGCGTTACAGTGCAGAGCTCTGCTCGCAAGATGAGCTGAGCCACCCTGTTCGGCTCACGCTTGATGTTCGCTCGCCCGACGAAATTATTGATCGACTCAGTACTCGCATTGGCGCCTCTACAGCAAAAGCCGAAGTCGAGCGCGCGCTGCACCGCCTAAACATCAAGCCCAACGAAAACCGCCCCTTTGCACTGCGCCGCTTACGCGATGAGCTCGAGGCGAACCTATCAAGCCTAATGGGCATTGCTATGGCGAGCGATATTATTGATCGGCTAGTGCCTTATAAAGTACCCGAAGCCCATGATGCACCGGATATTAACCTTATTGAGAGCCGCCTTGTTGTCGTGCGCGATCAGCTCACAGGGTTAGCTGCCGAGCTGAACAATCTCCGCCTATACCACCGCAAAACACTCGAGCAACTCCCCTTACCTACCTGCTCTATTGGTCAAGACCTCGAAATATTAATGTGGAATAGCGCCATGACCAAGCTCACCGGTATAGAGCGCGATGAAGTCACAGGCTCTCACATCAAAGACATTCGCGCACCTTGGGGGAGCTTGTTACATCGCTTTTCGAGCTCATCCGAGCATCGCTTTTATAAGCGCCAAATTGAATTAAATCAGCGACCTCACTGGATTACCTTGCATAAAGCCTCGATTCCTTCAAGCTTATCGCAACAAAGTGATGGCCAAGTCATTATTTTAGAAGATGTCACAGAGCTGCAGCTGCTCGAGCAAGAGCTGCTCCATAGTGAGCGCTTAGCCTCGGTTGGCCGCTTAGCGGCAGGTGTTGCTCACGAAATTGGCAACCCGGTAACAGGCATTGCCTGCCTTGCACAAAACATGCGCTACGATACCGAAGACCCTGAAGTCCTTGAATGCATTGAACATATTTTATCGCAAACCGACCGCGTCAGCCGCATTGTCCAAACCCTTGTGAGCTTCTCGCATGCCGGGCAACAAACCTCCGATCAAATGCAAAGCATTAGCTTGCGTGATTGCGCCCAAGAAGCCATTTCATTATTGTCGCTGCAACAAGAGAAAAACCAAGTCAATTTTGTCAATGAGGTTCCCGAGTCACTCAGTGTTTATGCCGACAGTCAGCGTCTTATCCAAGTCTTTGTCAATTTACTGTCTAACTCGCGCGATGCCAGCCCGCTGTTTGGCGATGTGATTGTGGCTGGCTCATCCAATACCCATCACACCACCATTACCGTAACCGACTTCGGCTCAGGCATCCCACCCGAATTACAAGACCGTATCTTTGAGCCCTTTTTCACCACCAAAGAACCCGGAGAAGGCACCGGCCTAGGCCTAGCAATGGTGTACAGCATTATAGAAGACCATAAAGGGGGGCTTGATATCGAGTCACCTGCACACCAAGATACAACCAATGGCACACGCTTTATCATTACCCTGCCCAATCAAAATCAGGTTAATGAACAAGGTTCCTCTAGCCCCACAAGCACACAATCAAGTTAATACTTATGAATAAGATTTTAATTGTTGAAGATGAAGCGATTATTCGCACCGCCCTACGCAAGCTCCTTATCCGCAACAAATTTGATGTCAATGAGGCCGGCTCAGTTAAAGAAGCGATCACCAAATATAATTTTGCTAACTTTGATTTGATCATCTCTGATTTGCGACTGCCAGGCCAACCCGGTACCGATCTTATCAAGCTCGCTGGCGATACCCCCGTACTCATTATGACCAGCTACGCAAGCTTGCGCTCAGCAGTCGACTCAATGCGCATGGGCGCTATTGATTACATTGCTAAGCCTTTTGATCACGATGAAATGATTACAGCGGTAAAACGCGTACTACTCAAACGCGAAAAAGCCGCTGCCAGCCAAAAAGCACTGATCGGCGAAAACCAAACCCTCGTTGAAGGCATGATTGGCTCATCCTCTGTCATGAAAGAGCTTTATGCCAAAATCCACAAAGTGGCACCCACAGCGGCCACCGTGCTTGTCAACGGCGAAACCGGCACCGGCAAAGAGCTCGTCGCGCAAGCGCTGCACTCAGAAAGCCCACGTAAAGACCACCCCATTATTTCAGTCAATTGCGCAGCCATCCCAGATACCTTAATTGAAGCTGAGTTGTTTGGACACGAAAAAGGCGCCTTTACTGGCGCAGCAAATACCCGCGAAGGCTTAGTGGCCGCCGCCGATGGTGGCACTTTGTTTCTCGATGAAATTGGCGAGCTTCCGCTGGAGGCACAGGCGCGCTTATTACGGGTACTGCAAGAGGGCGAAGTGCGTCCACTAGGCTCGGTTGAGTCACATAAAGTGGACGTTCGCTTAGTGGCTGCAACCCATCGCGACCTGGGTAAGCTCGCTAAAGAAGGGTTGTTTCGCGAAGATTTATACTTCCGCATTAATGTTGTGCAACTTAAACTACCGCCGCTTCGCGAACGCGGCAAAGATATTCTTTCACTGGCCGAAACCTTTATTCGCCGCTATTGCGAACAAATAAAAAAACCCTTACTCACACTCACACCCGAAGCCATTCAAGCCATTACCACCTATCGCTGGCCTGGCAATATTCGCGAGCTCGAAAACGCCATTCAACGTGCGGTCATTTTGTGTGACGGCAACCAGCTCAGTCACTCGTTACTCGATATCGACCTCGACCTTGTACACGAAGAAGAAGAACCTACCCCCAAAGAGCAAGAAGAGTCCAAAACTACCGCCAATCAGTCACAGGAAGATCTATCGCTCATTGATTACTTTCAGCGCTTTGTTTTAGAGCACCAAGACAACATGAATGAGACAGAGTTAGCCCGTAAACTCGGTGTTAGCCGCAAATGTTTATGGGAGCGTCGACAACGCTTAGGCATACCTCGTACACGCGGAAAAAACCCCGAAAAAACCTCTTAATACCGAGTCATTGGTAACAAAAAAGCCTTGCTTTTTATCGAGAAGCAAGGCTTTTTTGTTACCGTGTGTTAAGCACCTGTACAGTATAACTAGGCCATGATAGCGCTTTATACTGACCGCAATAAGGCGCTATAGGGCAAATATTGAGCAAATATAGCTTCACCACTCGCTCAGCCCAACCTGAACAATTGCGCGTCAATACTCTGTCTTTAGGTAACAGTTTATTATTGAGGTATCAAATTCACAGACTGCCTTCATTAAATTGACATAAAATACCGCTAACATAGCCACCCAACACCAAGATATCGATTATTAAGTATTAAAAATACAATAATCCGGCATAAAACAAAGGTTACGAAGGCCATATAGGCAAAAGTGTTACCCCCTACCCGTACATACGTTACCTTTATCTGCAAAAGGTAACAACAGCGTCAATATTTCTATTGATGATATTTATAGAATTAATATAAGTTACTGTTTTTAAAAGCTTTTTAACTATTGGCACAAGCTATGCTTTATTGAACTCATAATAAAAACAATAAAGAATAATAAAAAACAAACCAATAACTAATAAGAACAATAAATAATAAAAACAATAGAAAAATATAACTATAACAACTATAAATAATAAAAATATGTAAATGTATCACTCGGGAGGCAGGTCATTGCTTAACCATTACGAGCGCAACAAGATAACCATAAAGGTGCTCGGTTGAATAATAATAAGAACAATCACAATAAAAAACTTATTAAAAAAGGGGAAGACCAATGGTCTTCCCCTTTTTATTGGTAGCCGGTAAGCGACTCCCCACCTCACATCAATCCCACATTGCCATGACTGCTCGGGTCAACTCAAACTAGCTCGCTTTAGACTTGAGCCAGAGGCGCAAAGAGTGACTAATAGCCGCTAAAACGGCCTCACAACCACCATAATGACAATAGCGGCCAAAAACAAAACAGGGACCTCGTTAAACCACCTAAAAAACACATGGCTTGGCGGCTCAAAATCACGAGCAAACTTTTTCACGTAAGCGCCGCACATGTGGTGGTAACCGGTCAACAAAAACACCAGCGTTAACTTGGCGTGAAACCATCCCTGAGTTTTATAGTAATCCCAGTTCAAATACGCCATCCAACCGCCTAAAACCCATACCGCTATTAACGACGGCGTGCCAATACCGCGATACAGCTTGCGCTCCATAATTTTAAAGCGCTCGCGCCCAGCCGCATCATCACAACTTGCGTGATACACAAATAAACGCGGCAAATAAAATAACACCGCAAACCACGCTACAACCGCCATAATGTGAAAAGCCTTAACCCACAAAAAAAGCATCGATTCCCCCTCCCCTTACCTGTTTGAATAAAAAATACACCAGCTGGCCATTAGAGCACCCCTAAAATGCCCTCACGAATGATAATAATTATCTAAATGCTCCGCCGTGAGCAAGCCTTGCATAGCGTGCAGCACTGATGCATGCGCACCTGCGACATAAACCGCATCGCTATGCCCTTGCGTGATCGCCTGCTCGGCCTCCCACAAGGTAGCATCTTCATGAATAGCCGATAGTATAAGCCGCTGAGCAGGAATGGCAAAAAGGTCTATATCCTTCTCGAGTGTCAGCACCTCAACCGGCGCCTCCTCGAGCCAAGCAGCTAAGTTCGCCGCTCGGAGCGCTGTGTATTTAGGCGCCTCATCGACCACCAACCAATTGGGCTTAGTGGCTAATATTTTTTTTGCTTGCTCGTAATCCATCTGTTTATGCACCACCACTAGCGCAGTATCCATCACACTACGCACACCGGCTCGGCGTAACGCTTGCTGAGCAGGCTTTAAGTTGAGCGGCCGACCGCTGTGCTTAAGCTGCTCAATAAAAATGCCACTGAACTTAAAAAAGTAACGCGTTGAAACGCACGCCACAACAATCACCAACATCGCAGGAAAGATAATATGCGGGTTATAACTCAACTCTAAAACGGCCACCAACGCTGCCAATGGTGCATTAATCACAGCCGCCATCATGCCAGCCATACCAATAAGCACATAAAATGCAGGCTCGACCGATATCTGCGGAAACAAAGCGTGGACCAGCAAGCCCAACGCTCCACCAAGGCAGGCGCCGCTCACCAACGCAGGCCCAATCACACCACCTGGCAAGCCTAAACCCACGGTAAAAGCACTAACCACTATTTTAGCCAAACAGATCAACAGCAACCCGCCAAATAACAATTCGCCCGTCATCGCTTTATTTAACGTGTCGTACCCCAAACCCATGATCTCTGGTAACCACCAAGCCACACCACTGGTTACGCACGCGGCCAATAAAAGCCGCTGCGACAACGGCCAATGCCGCAGACGCATGGCCGTAATATTTAAGCGAATAAATAGCCCCGAGCCTAAAGCAATAAACAAACCGCACACCACCATAAATGGCAGCTCGATTAGGCTTTCCATATCGTTGCGCACCAATACTAGCTCGCCGGTGCCCGTAAAGACGGCTTGGCTCAAGGCGGCACCCATCACCGAAGCCATAATGACTGGCACAAAACCAATAATGGTGTACTCCATTACAATCACCTCCATAGCAAAAATAACTCCTGCCATTGGGGTATCAAACGACGCTGCGATAGCCGCCGCCACACCACAACCCACTAAGGTATGACGACTATTGTTGGGTAGCTTAAGCCAATTACCCACTTGGCTGGCACAACCGGCCCCCAAATGAATAGCTGGGCCTTCGCGGCCTACCGAAAAGCCACTCAACAAACAAATAATGCCACCAATAAATTGTGCAAACCAATTGCGCCTAGGCAGGCGCCCTTGAAAGTGATGTAGGCGATGCAATACATGCCCTACACTCACCTGCGAAGCCTCGGGGCCTACAAAACGTAAAAACACCCACAAGACAAAAGCACCAGTAAAAATCATTGTGACACGTGTGACAGGCTCCAATTGCTCAAAACTCTCGGCTCCTGCCGGCATAAATTGTGCCATAGGCCAGTCAATAAAAAGTCTAAAGAGCACAATAATCAACCCTGTAAACAAACCAATAACCAAGCCCAACAATGTTAACTGTGGCAAAGCATCAATATAAGACAGTGAATGACGAAAGTGGACAATGGCGCTATCAGCGCGCTTTACCCAGTGAGATAAGGCTTTTGGCATGGTGGATATAGCTTTTGTTTTGGGTGAAAGGTCATTAACATACACACCAGAGCATATGCCTATATGTTATTTTACGCGCTATTAGCCCGATGCTTAGAACGATTTAAGCACTGATATGACACAAAAGGCGACAATCTACTGTAGCTTAAGTGAATACGGCTTGAACAAATACAGCAAATAATTTATTAGCGTCCCAACGGCGGCCCCTCTAATTGGGTACTTACAATGTGGTACTTATTATGTTGTACGTCTAATACTGTGCATCTAAGTGGTACATCTAAATAGTGACACGACAGTCGCCTAGCGCTTACACGTAAGGTCCTGTAACTTAGCTTCTGTAACTTAGGTTTTGTAACTTGGGCCCAACTTAGATTGTACTCAGGTTTTGTGCTCAAACTTTACATTCGGGTTTTGCGCTCAGATTTTGCAACCTAGGCGGCAAAATCTGAGCTGTTGCAACCCAAGCTTTGGCACTTAGGCTAGGCTTTGGCACTTAGCCAGGCCCAGTATTAATAACAAGTAGTCGCCAACAAGGTAGTGCTAATAGGTTTAGCACAAGTAAGCCGATGAAGTGTTAAAACAAAAGCGGCTATACCGAGTAACGCACAATAATATAACGCATTCAAAAATCAAAACAGAGGTGATCCGTGATTAAAGTTGGTATTGTCGGTGGTACAGGTTATACAGGCGTAGAGTTGCTGCGTTTATTAGCTCAACACCCCCACGCCCAAGTGAGTGTCATTACCTCGCGCGCCGAAGATGGCCGCGGTGTTACCGAGCTATTCCCCAACCTACGCGGCCATTACGATAATTTGCACTTTAGCGCACCCAACAATCAAACCCTCTTGGCGTGTGATATTATCTTTTTTGCGACACCTCATGGCGTTGCTCAAGCAGCGGCGGGCGAACTGCTCGAAGGCGGCGCCAAAATTATCGATCTATCTGCGGATTTTCGCTTGCGCGATATTGCTACCTGGGAGCACTGGTATAACCAAGCCCACGGCGCTAAACAATGGGTACCTGAAGCGGTTTATGGCCTCCCCGAATTTAACCGTAAAGCGATAAAAAAAGCACGCCTTATTGCCTGCCCAGGGTGCTACCCCACCTCTATTTTATTAGGCTTTAAACCACTCATAGAAAACAACTTAGTTGACACCCAGCACCTGATTGCAAGCTCGGCCAGTGGGGCCAGTGGGGCCGGGCGCGGAGCCAATAGCGCCATGTTATTAACCGAAATAGGCGAAAGCTTTAAGGCCTACGGCGCCGCAGGCCACCGCCATCTCCCCGAAATAGAACAAGGCCTCAGCGATTTTGCGAAAGCCGCTGGGCAAAGTGGTGATATTCAGCTCACCTTTGTTCCACATTTACTGCCCATAAGCCGCGGTATCCATTCTACACTTTTTGCAACGCTCACCGACACCACCATCGACCTGCAAGCGTTATTTGAAAACACCTACGCCAATGAACCTTTTGTCGACGTACTACCCGCAGGTAGCCACCCCGAAACACGCACAGTAAAGGGAACTAATATGTGCCGTATTGCCATACACCAACCACAAGGACGCGATACCGTCGTTATCACCGTGGTCGAAGACAACCTCACAAAAGGCGCATCAGGCCAAGCCATCCAAAACATGAATATTATGTTTGATTTAGAGGAGCGCTGCGGTTTAGAACTTGCATCGTTACTACCTTAAATATGCCAAAAGTTAAAGCAAGCAAGCAGCACCGTTTAGTGGTTGTACGCCACCGCCCCGTGCTCAAAGGATTGATCCGCTGTGCATTATTCATTGCAATTACTGGGGCCGGAATAGGCGGGTACACCGTAGGCTACTACACGGGTGGCCACCAACAAGAGGCGCTCCAGCAATCGCTAGCCGAGCAGCAACAAGCCGCGCAAGCCTTTGAAACCGAACTCAACACACTCACCCAGCAACTGGTTAACACCAAAACTGGCGCCGAAGTCGATCGCGGAGCCAGTGAGACAGTTCGCCAAGAGTTACTCACCCTCAAAAGCACGCTGCAAAAAACCCAAGAAGAAAACACCTTTTACCGCAACATTATGAACCCACCTAAAGGCCAAAAGGGCCCGGCTATTGGGCAGTGGCAAGTGAGCCCTAGCGGTGTTGCCGAGCAATACGACTTTAAACTGGTTGTAAAGCAATTAGCCAAACACATCAACTGGGTACAAGGCAGTGTCGAGGTACTCATTAGTGGGCTAGATGCAAAAGACCAAACACAGACACTCAACTATAAGGCGCTGGCCGTACCAGAAGATACAACCGGTCAAAAAGACACGACCGCAAAAAGTGACCCATCAGCCCTAAATGTTCGCTTTCGTTACTTTCAAACACTCACCGGTACGTTTAAATTACCTAAAAATTTTACACCACAGCAAGTCACGATTAACCTTATAGTAGAAGGTAAAAAAACACAAACTATCACTAAAAACTATGACTGGTAACAGTTACTAGGGGAAACCATGTTCGGATCAAAAAAAACAGTAGACCACGGCAACAACCATACGCTAATTTCGCGTGGCACCAAAATTGTGGGTGACATCCATTTCGCCGGTGAATTACAAATTGAAGGCCAAGTGATTGGCAACGTTATTGCCGAAGGCAGCAACGATGCACGCTTAGTGATTGCCGACAAAGGCCTGGTAGAGGGCGAAGTGCGCGCCCCTAGCGCTGTGATCAACGGCAATGTACGCGGTGATGTACGCTCAACAAAACATTTAGAGCTAGCCTCAAAATCTGTCATTCAGGGCAATGTGTACTACAACATTATCGAGATGGTTAAAGGCTCGCAAGTCAACGGCAACCTCGTACATTTTGACGAGAAATCCGATAACACCAAAAAAGTCGAAAGCATCGATGTAGCTAAAAGCAAGCCCGCCTGATGCGCAAAAACATCGCTCTTAACACGCTTTTAATCACAGCGTGTTTTTGCGGCGCAGCTAATACTTGACTAAAACACTCAGGTTATCAATAATCGTCTACCAACAACTGTTGAGGCCGATATGAGTTCAGCGCAAACCTATACCCCCACACCCATTCAAGTCACCGAAAGTGCTATCGCCAAAGTGCGTAGCCTAGTAGAGGAGGAAGAAAACCCCAATTTGGTACTGCGTGTATACGTCACAGGCGGAGGCTGCTCAGGGTTTCAGTACGGCTTTAGCTTTGATGAAGAGCTAGATGAAGAAGACACACTAATAGAAAAAGAAGGGATTCGTGTTGTGGTAGACCCCATGAGCTACCCTTATTTGGTTGGCGCGCGCGTTGATTATCAAGAGGGTTTACAGGGTTCACGCTTTACCGTCGAAAACCCGAATGCAAGCTCCACTTGCGGCTGCGGAGCCTCCTTCTCAGTCTAACCATTGTGTTTAGCGCTATAGGTATTCATGTGCTGGCTAATACCCAGCATTTTGCGCATTAATCCTCGTTATTGCCTTCGCACTAAACGACGCAATTAACCCCCAGTACGCATATAAGCCAACGCGCAAACAGCGCTATAGCGCACAATCAAGCCTTCGGCCTGCTCTTTTATTACCCTGCCTTTTTACCGTTTATACCTCTACATTAAAATCATTCACAACGATCATTCAGCTCTATCCTTTAAAAGAAGGCAGCCTTATGAAACAAAACTTATCTCACTCCGCCATTATGCGTATCAGCCGGAGCTTAGTCGCGATAGAGCCCACCTTTAACCCCGATATTTTTGAACAATCCGCCCTACAAGGCTTAGAAAGCCTAGCGCTCAAAGCGCGTGTTAACCATGTTATTGTCTGCCTCAACCACCAGCTGCCATCATTCGAACAGCTTGCGCCCAAGCTTTGTCAGCTACCACAACACTGGGATCACGGCGACCCCAACGATACACAGCGCAGCTTTGCCGCATGGCCGGTCATTGATTACGTGGCGGCATATGGTCTGGCACACCCTAAACTGGCCTTTCAAGTGCTCGAGGCGCTCACCCACTTGTTTAGCGCCGAATTTGCCATACGCCCTTTTATTGAACGCTACCCCGAGCAAGCCTTTAAACAGCTTAAACAATGGACCAAAAGCAGCAGTGAGCATGTACGGCGCTTAGCGTGTGAAGGTTGCCGCCCGCGCTTACCCTGGGGCATACAGCTCAAAAACTTAGTTGCCGATCCGGCACCTATTTTTACTATTTTAGAGCCACTTAAAAACGACACAAGCCTTTATGTGCGTAAATCAGTGGCCAATAATTTAAACGATATCAGTAAAGATCACCCTCTTGCGATGCTACAGCAATGTGCAAAATGGCAACACAGTCGTACCAGCGCGCACACTCACTGGATTATAAAACACGCCTGCCGCACACTCATCAAAGCCGGTCATACTCAATGCTTAGCTTTATTAGGCTTTAACGCCGCTCAAATTCACGAGACCACCCTTGAGTGCAGCGCCGTTGCCACAGCCCACTCCCCTCTGAACTTTGAATTCGCTGTCACTAGCGCCCAAAACCAAGCACTTATCATTGATTATGCCATCGATTTTTTACGCGCCAACGGCCGCCATAACCGTAAAGTGTTTAAGCTAAAAACACTTAACGCGACCCAAGGCCAGCGCATTACACTCAAAAAACACTATTCATTCAAGCCGATTAGTACGCGCCAATATTATTTAGGGCAACACACCCTTAGCCTACAAATTAACGGCCATATTGTCGCAAGCCAATCTTTCACATTAGAATAAACCACCCAGTATTCAGCTAGGCCTAAAATTTGCTCGTACCTATAATTCAAACAATAAGCCGACACTCAGGCTTATAAACGTCAATATATAGGCACTTTCATGACCGAAGCACACACCAGCCCCGAGCAACCGTCAAATATTCAACAAGTGCTTCGTCAGGCAAAGATGCAGCAACTGCAGCTAGAATTAGAAATCACCTTTAAACGCAACATGGCTGCTTTTCAAAAAATCTCCCCGCAAATATATAATCAGTACATTCAATATCAGCCTCAAGAGTTAAAATTAATATATACCGAAGAGGGATATTTAAACCTTGTTAATTTTAAGCTCAATAATAAGCCCGTCTACAACGGCAACCCTAAAGAGTTTTGCCACGAACAGTTTCAACATTTTAAACATCGCCCAACCCTATCTAACATTAAGTTTGCTAAAACCAAAATATCTAATCAGGACCATATTCATCCTCGCGTGATCAATAAGATGGTAGATTTTTATAAATCACTCGAAACCGAACAAAATAAAAACTGCGATGTACCCATTGGCTTTATGCTGGTAACAGGTTGCGGGCTGGGCTATCATATTGAACAAATGGTTCATGAGCTAGACATTCACAATCTTTGTATTTTTGACCCCCACAAAGACTCATTCTATGCCTCACTGCATGTTATTGACTGGCTGCCTATTTTACAAAAAATGACCAGTAAGGGCCGCATGCTAAAGCTATTTATTGGCGTAGAACCCAAAGACGCCATGGCAGACATGAAACTACTGAGTAACAAAATAGGTTTATTTAATTTTGTTTACACCTTTGTTTTTAGGCATTTTAACAGCAAAAAAGAAACTGAATTTTATACACTCTACCGCAAAGAGTTTCATTTGGCTGCGACAGGCGTTGGCTTTTATGATGATGAACAAATAAGCCTTGCCCATACTATTTACAACATTAATAAAAATTATAAATTTTTAGCTTACAGTGATTTAACCATCAATAATGTGCCCGTATTTTTAATTGGTAATGGCCCGTCACTAGACACTCACATTGATTACATTAAAAAAAATCAAGATAACGCCATTGTCATTACCTGTGGCACAGCGCTTAGCTCTCTAGCTAAAACAGGCATCAAGCCCGACTTTCACATCGAAATGGAACGCAGTGCCATTACGCCATCTTATATCAAACACGGCACAACACCCGAGTACCGCAAAGGCATCACATTAATTTGCCTTAACACTGCCGCTCCGCAAATGACTGCGCTTTTTGACGACGTATGCCTAGGGGTTAAACCTAACGACTTAGGAAGCCAGCTTCTTAGTCAAACCTACCCCGATAAAACCCCTGCCAAGCTCATGCTGTGTAACCCCACGGTCACTAACGCGGGTTTATCTGCCGCCATTACTCTAGGCTTTAGGCAGCTAATATTTTTAGGCATAGACTTAGGCATGCCTACAGATTCAGAGCATCATTCTTCTTTAAGTATTTACCACGACATTAATAAAAAGAAAAAAAATGAAAAAGACCAAACAATAAGTAAAAATTACGATACAGAGGGTAATTTTGGTCAAACCGTAAAAACCAACCCTATTTTACATGCATCAAAAAATAACATGGAGATATTATTACGCCAAGCACAACGACAAGGTATTGATATGAGTATTTTAAACCCTAATAATGGAGCGCTCATACAAGAAACAACACCTATTCAACCGTGTGATCTTCCGACATTTAATCACTTAGAGGAAGATAAAAAAATCATTATAAAAAAAATAAAAACGCAATATATGGTACGTTACGAAAAAAAAATAATCACAGAGGAAAACTTCAAGTCAGAATATTTTAAAAAAATTAAAAAATTAAAAAATCAAATAAGCTTGTCGCCTCATATTGAAGACAAAAAACAATTGCACAAAGCAATGGAAACAGCATTTAAAGCTATACTCAACGCAGACCCTATCTCAAAATTACTAATGCGAGGCACGATAAACTCAGCATTTACTCTGATAATGCAAGCACTGCTGTTTAGTAAAAACACATCTCACTTTATTAAAAACTATAAAAAAATTAACGCCATGTACTCACAGATGCTGAGCCAAATGTTCAAAAAAATGGAAAAAAACCCCCTAGAATGCGATACCACCATTGATACAGAAGCCGTTCGCCTACAAGACGACTAGCGCGAGTGGCGCTCACTCGCGCTAGTACTAGCGCTAACGCGTCGTGGGTAAGCCAATTGATACTTCATTTCAGCTAATTGCCAATCCTCAAACGTATCGATGTCTTGCACATGCGTTCGGGGTAAAATAATGGCCCGGGTACGGTCACCCCATAAAGGAGCATGATCAATGTAAGCTTGAGCGGTGCCCCAATAAAACTGCCCAGCATCATGATACATCGCAGGTAAATCTTGAGAGCGCATAGCCATTGCCGGGCGATTATGAGGAACAAAAAAATCATTGCCGACAGGCAAAATAGCACGCTGAATCGCGAAGGGGTACTCAGTAGCTGAAACCACAAAATCACACCCACCGCTACACAGCAAATTTAAACCTTCGCTAAGTGAGTTTACTGTTAACAATGGACTTGTTGGATAAATACAGCAGGCATACTGTATTTTTTGACCCTGTATTTTTTGATCACGCGTATTATTACACGCTAAAATAGCATGCGTCATCACGGCATGAGTACCCGTAAAATGGTCAGCCAATGCTGCAGGGCGAATAAAGGGCACTTCAGCACCTAGACCTAAAGCGCACTCGGCAATGGCGTCACTATCGGTCGATACAACAATGCGATCAAACAAACCCGAGGCTTTTGCGGTATCTATTGCGTATTGAATAATAGGTTTACCCAAAAAAGGTTTTATATTTTTTTGGGGTATACGCTGACTACCGCCGCGCGCCGGAATAATAGCAATATTAGTCACGCTTTACCTCATTATGCACCTTATTACGTAGCTCATTAGGCGCCTCATTAGGCACTTCATTAGGCACTTCATTAGGCACTTCATTAGGCACTTCATTAGGCACCTCATTAGACAAGCTAACCCAATACTGATCAAAAAAATTATGTATCAATGCAATAATATTTAACTGCTGCTCATCCGACAAATCAACATATAAAGGCAAGGTGATCGCTTTGCTATAATAAGATTGCGCGTTAGGATATAGCGCATCATCACTGAAGGCCTCTGCTTTTTTATGCTCGCTATTTTGTGCCTCTAATGACTGCACCTCTAATAATTGTGTCTCTAATAATTGTGTCTCTAATAATTCTGTAGAGCTAAACGGCCTATCACTCAAAGCGCGATAAAGAGGCTGTTGATAAATAGGAATGTAATGGATATTAGTATAAATAGCGTGCTGCTTTAAAAAGTAATAAAGTTGGTCACGCACTTGCCGACTGTCACATTCGACAACATAAATATGCCATGCAATTTTATCGTTTTTTATTAAGGGCTCACAATACGATTTAACCGGGTAACCCGATAGTAATTGATTGTACCGAGTAACCAGGTGCTGCCTTTTTGCAACAAATACAGGTAAGCGCTTTAACTGAGATAAAGCCAGCGCAGCATGAATATCACTTAAGCGATAATTAAAACCTAACAACTGTACTTCATAATAACAAGGTGACGCATGTGGCTGCTGATGGCATGCACTGTCGCGCTCTATACCGTGGCAAGCAAACTGCCTAGCGCGCTTAGCTAAAGCTGTATCATTCATCAGTACAGCCCCGCCCTCGCCAGCGGCAATTGTTTTAACGGGGTGAAAACTAAATACTGTAGCATCACTATACTGACAGGCACCAATAGGCTTACCTGCGTATTCAGAGCCTATTGCATGGGCAGCATCTTCAATAATACAAAACCCATACTCTTTTGCTAGCCCAGCGATCGCTTTCATATCACAAGGCAAGCCTGCAAAATGTACAACGACTAACACTTTGGGCAAATTGCCATCAATTTTGCTTTGCTTAAGCTTTTGCTCGAGACTGTCTATTGACATGTTCCGGGTCGTCGCATCGATATCAACAAAGGCAATACTCGCACCGCAATACTTACCGCAATTGGCCGACGCCACAAAAGAAACAGCGGTGGTCCACAAGTGGTCGCCCGCCTTTAGGCCGAGAGCCAAACAGGCGCAGTGTAACCCTGCGGTTGCACTACTTACCGCTACCGCATAGCGCGAGCCAAAGTTTGCGGCTAAGGTATGCTCTAGCTGATCAACCGCTGGGCCTTGCGTTAAAAAGTCTGATTGTAAAACATCAACGACCGCTTGTATGTCTGACGCATCAATAGATTGCCGACCGTATGACATCATAACTCAACACTCGCATGTAAATCTCGAATAGCCTCCACACTTAAAAAATCAGGGTTAGTGCCCGAACTATAATCAAACCCCCGAGATACTTTTTGACCGAGCTCATCAATACAGTTTTTTTCAAAATGTACATCTCTAAACATTTTAATGGTGGGCGTAATAACATAGTGATCATGAAACTCGAGCGTAAGATGTGAATCATCGAGCGGGCACATGGTTTCGTGGAGTTTTTCACCGGGGCGTATACCTATGATATTTGTGGGGACTCCAGGAGCAATTGCATTGGCTAAATCCGTTATTTTAACACTCGGGATTTTAGGCACAAAAATCTCACCGCCTTGCATGCGGGCAAAATTGGTCAGTACAAAATCAACACCTTGCTGTAACGTAATCCAAAAGCGCGTCATATTTTTATCAGTAATGGGTAAACTTTTATTTCCTTCGTCTAGCCACTGCTTAAAAAAAGGCACTACCGAACCACGAGACCCCACAACATTGCCATAACGCACAACCGAGAACATCGTCTTGGCTGCGGCCATGTTATTTGCGGCAACAAACAGTTTATCAGAGGCGAGCTTGGTGGCACCATAAAGGTTAACCGGGCAAGCGGCTTTATCGGTTGACAAGGCAATGACTTTTTTAACACGGTTAGCCAGCGCAGCACGAATCACATTTTCGGCACCGCCAATATTGGTTTTAATACATTCGGTCGGGTTATACTCGGCGGCCGGCACCTGCTTTAATGCCGCTGCATGAATGACATAATCCACACCTTCGCACGCCTGTGAAATCCGCTCTTTATCTCGCACATCACCAATAAAATAACGCATTGCTTCGTTATTAAATTGTTGCTGCATCTCAAATTGCTTGAGCTCATCACGCGAAAATATAATGATTTTTTTAGGCTTAAACCGCGCCAGTAGAGTTTTCGTTAGCTTTTTACCAAACGAGCCTGTGCCGCCGGTAATTAATATGGATGCGTTATTAAACATAGAGCGATACCCTGATTTCTGTAGCGCCAAGTCGATATTTTGACGCTTTGACTATGAATATAGCAGGGGATATGCCAAAGACATTTGGTGACACTAAGTTTTACAGACTAATCACAGTATTATTCAAAAACAAGGCGCTTAAAACAACACGGTGGCGCCATCGCGTATCACACCACAGGTTGCACTTCATGAATAACCGTCACTACCCTGTATGCAATGACGGCTCGTATTTTATAGGGCTCTTGCCTCTTGCTATTTAATCATTGAGCCCAAACTCAAAGCCCCAGTCTAATGCATATACCAAGGCATCTTCGCGCCCCCAGGGTGTCGCATAATAATTGGGCCGCTCACCGGCTTGATTAAAGCCGAGGTTTTCGTACACCGTAATCGCCGGCACATTACCCGCTCTAACCTCTAAAAAGAACGCCTGAGCCTTTTTAGAGCGCTGTAAAGCCTCAATAATTTTTTGTAAAAATGCTGTGCCAAGCTTTTTGCCTTGCAGAGCTTCGTCAACCACAAACAATAAAAGCTCCGCCTCGCCGGCCACCAGCGAAACAACCGCATAGGCCAGCAGCGTATGTGTACTATCCAACAAACCCACCACCACATGGTGAGACTCTAGCGAGCTTTTAAAATTAGCCTCGCTCCACGCGGTTAAATGGCTGCGTTTTTCGATAGCCACAAGCGCCGCTAAGTGCTCAGATGTGAGCGCTTTAGCACTGAGCTCACCCAAGGTATTATGCCCAAAGTTAAATTCACACCACATTTACGAATACTCCTTTGGTTTTGACTCTACTAAAAAGTATGGCGCTATGGCAGACCATACAAAACGCTTTAGTAGCGGCTCGTTGAGTAGCTGTGTGAGGCTCGGCAAATAAACAACAGGGCTCGGCAAATGTGCAGGACTCACAAGCTCGCCATATTCGGGGGGCATAACATCCTGACCTGCAGCGACAACATTAAAGGCTTGCTCGCCCATAACAATGATTAACTTAGGATTGGTTTTTTCAAAGCGACTAGCCAAAAACGCATGCGTCATCTCGCGCGCTTCAGCTAATTCATTAGGGTTGGCAATAGGGCTTTCGAGCAGCGGCCAATTAATGGTATCAGCTTTAGGTAAGCCCTCTACCAGCATGGCAGGCATTATAGCGGCGATAATATTGTGCAGTAATGTGGTGGTAGGCAGTGCAGCTCTGGGCTCACGCGTATCAATAAACAGTGCACCGTTAGCCAGCTGCCACAAACCTAAGTTAAAACGTAATAATTGCGGTTTTTTCTGGCTGACCACTTGTTGCAAGGTTCGCTCTGAGGGCGTATCGTCTTGCCCTGGCGCCTCATGCTTAGATTTTGCCGCTTTATTCGGTTCAAGCAAATCCGTCACTGTTGCACGTGTTGCCGCTGAAGGCCCGGCCTCTGGCGCTTCACCCATGCGTGCTGTATGCGCCTGAGCTTGTGCTTGAACTTGTGCTTGTGCGACCACTGAAGCTTGCATGCCACCGGCAAGCGCTAAGTCTTGCGCCTGCGGTACATAAGACACCGCGCACGCCGTGCTCATTTTGGCAGCAGGCAATATTTTTCGCGGTACAAACATCCCGATGCCCATAGCATCAAGGTATTGCATGCGATTTAATTCATTCATATGACAGGCTCGTTCTGTTAGCCGCTGCTCCCTTTTGATCATTAATAGAGAGGCTTGCGCCTCACCATAAATAGGCTAAACGCCATGTTGTGGATGAGAGCGCACGGCACTGTGTTCCAATAAATTTAAAGCATTTAAATACGCTTTAACAGAGGCGATAACTATATCAGTATCGCTACCCACACCATTAACAATTTGACCCTTGCGCTCAAGCCGCACGGTAACCTCACCTTGAGACTCTGTACCCTTGGTAATCGCGTTGACAGAATACAATAATAAATCTGTGGCGCTAGCGACTATTTGCTCTATGGCTTTATATGCCGCATCCACTGGCCCACTGCCCGTTGCTGTGGCGGTTTTTTGTTCGCCTTTTACGGTAAAAGTGATTTGCGCTTCGGGCTTTTGGTGTGTTTTGGTGTATGCCTCTAAGCTCACCAAGGCATAGGTATCTTCGACTTTGCTTGCCGCATCAGAGACTAAGCGCTGTAAATCTTCGTCAAAAACCTCATGTTTTTTATCGGCCAAAGCTTTAAAGCGAATAAATACGGCATTGAGCTGATCTTGATCCTCAAAAGTGACACCCAAATCTTCAAAGCGCGCTTTCACCGCTGCGCGCCCGGAATGCTTACCTAAAACAATTTTATTGGTATTCCAACCAACACTTTCAGCTTTCATGATTTCGTAAGTTTCACGGTGCTTTAATATGCCGTCTTGATGAATACCCGACTCATGCGCAAAGGCATTCGCCCCCACAATCGCCTTGTTAGGCTGCACAGGAAACCCCGTAATACCAGAAACCAAGCGCGAGGTGCTCACAATATGCTCACTCGCAATACGCGTTTGCACAGGAAAAATATCTTTACGCGTTTGTACCGCCATCACAATTTCTTCTAATGCGGCATTACCCGCACGCTCGCCTAGACCATTAATGGTACATTCCACCTGGCGCACACCGTTCATCACGGCCGACAACGAATTCGCTACCGCCAAGCCTAAGTCATTATGACAATGCGTTGAAAAAATGGCTTTGTCACTATTAGGCACCGCCTCTATCAAGCGCTTAAACATGGCACCATATTCTTGTGGCTCGCCGTAACCTACCGTATCAGGAACATTGATTGTGGTAGCCCCCGCAGCAATCGCCGCTTCGGTAATTCGGCACATAAAGTCAAATTCGCTCCGGCTGCCGTCCTCTAAACTAAACTCAACGTCATCGGTGTAATTGCGCGCGCGCTTGACCGCTTTAATCGCCTGCTCTAAAACCTTTTCAGGGGTCATTTGTAGTTTATATTTCATGTGAATAGGCGATGTGGCAATAAAGGTATGAATACGCGAAGCGTTTGCCCCCTTTAACGCTTCGCCGGCGCGATCAATATCGGCATACACTGCGCGCGCCAAACTGCACACCGTAGAGTCTTTTACGGCCTTAGCAACGGCCTTAACCGACTCAAAATCCCCCTCACTCGCAATGGCAAAGCCCGCTTCAATAACATCAACACGCATTTTTTCGAGCATTTTTGCAATACGCACTTTTTCATCTTTAGTCATTGAGGCGCCAGGGCTTTGCTCGCCATCGCGCAATGTGGTGTCAAAAATAATTAAATCTTGGTGGCTCATGGTCAAAGCTCCCTTGTAGGGTTTTAATGCGTAAAAGTAAAAGGTGGGGGTAATGGGCAAACGCTGCTACGGCCAAAGCCCACTTGCACGGGGTGCTTTTTGTTAGGCCGTAGGGCTGGTCAGTCGCGGAATATAAAGATCATAGCTGCCGAGCCAGCAAGGCGCCAGATACGCTAATGTAAGACAAAGAATAGATGGCATGCGAGAAAACACTACGTCGCTCTATAGATAATGGATAACGGCCCCATATTAGCCTTGCTAGCAAAACGCATCAATAGCCATCCTAACAATACCAAATAATTAGGACAAAGATGCACAAAAACCTCCTTATAACCCCTTAAAAATAAAAAATAAAACCTAATAATGTAAATTAATTAGGATATAAAATCCAATCGATTGAAAATAAAGCACATCGGGGCTCTCCTATTGCGCCAGCAAGCTCAGCAAAATAAGCAGGCTTAGCCTGTATCCGCATAGAAGAATAGACCTAACGATAGAGATAGGAATAGAAATAGAAATAGAAATAGAAATAGAAGCAGGCACGGGGATGGGAAAATCGGGCATAAAAAAACCGCAGGTCACGGTGAGCTGCGGTTTTAGCTGATAAAGCCTATGTATTAAAGCTTACACAAGGGCTTATGTGCGCTTAACGCTTAAAATCTAGCATTCTCTGTAAAGGCTTCATGGCGCGAGCGGCCAAGCCCTCATCAACAAAAATTTCATTGTCTTGCTGCTCAAAGACCGCAATCATGGCATCGAGTGTATTCATAGCCATCCAAGGGCAGTTAGCACAGCTGCGGCAAGTAGCGCCATTACCGCCTGTAGGCGCAACAATGAGCGTTTTACTGGGGCAAGCTTGCTGCATTTTATAAAAAATGCCTTGATCAGTAGCCACAATAAACTCTTGGTTAGGCAGTGTCGCTGCCGCGTGGATAAGCTGCGAGGTAGAACCGGCCACATCTGCTAACGCGACAACCGGCGCTGGCGACTCAGGGTGCACCAATACAGCTGCATTGGGATACAGCGCCTTTAAATCGAGCAAGCCTTGCGCCTTAAACTCTTCATGCACAATACACGCGCCATCCCAGCACAAGACATCGGCACCTGTTTCGCGCTGTACATACGCACCTAAATGCTTATCGGGTGCCCAGAGTATTTTTTGCCCTAAGCTATCTAAATGGGCGACAACCTCTTTGGCGATACTCGATGTTACCACCCAATCAGCACGCGCCTTAACGGCAGCTGAGGTGTTGGCATATACTACAACCGTACGGTCAGGGTGCTGATCACAAAAGGCGCTAAACTCATCAATAGGGCAGCCTAAGTCTAGCGAGCACGTAGCCTCTAATGTAGGCATTAATACACGCTTCTCGGGTGTGAGAATTTTAGCTGTCTCCCCCATAAACTTAACGCCCGCCACTATTAAGGTTTTGGCCTCATGTGTTTTGCCAAAGCGCGCCATCTCTAGCGAGTCCGACACACAACCGCCGGTTTCTTCGGCAAGAGCCTGAATCACAGGGTCGGTATAATAATGCGCTACGATGGCAGCATTATGTTTTTTGAGTAGACGTTTGATGGTTTTTTTTTGCTCAGCCTCATTGGCAGGGTCTGCCTTGAGCCTTGCAGGTAACTGCTCTAAATGCGCTTTAACAATCTCTTGCGGAGATAGCTTTTTTTCAGATGACACCTTATGCGAAGGGGCTGACACTTCAGACACCGTCATAAAAACCTCTAATTTATATAATCCTAAAATAACGTAAGGTTTATGCAACCCTAAATCACGTACAAATAGGTAGCGCATTATAGCGGCAAAAAAAAGATATAAAAAAAGGGAAGCCTAAGCTTCCCTTTTAAAAGTGGTGGGTCGTACTGGATTCGAACCAGTGACCAATTGGTTAAAAGCCAACTGCTCTACCAACTGAGCTAACGACCCGAACTTGGTAATGGTGTTAAACAATAAATAGCTATTATAAGCCTACTGACTGCCGTCACCTGAAAATATTTATCCACCAATAAATACCTTCTTTATATGGTGGGTCGTACTGGATTCGAACCAGTGACCAATTGGTTAAAAGCCAACTGCTCTACCAACTGAGCTAACGACCCCTTGAAGAGGCGCACATAATAAGGATTTTAAAAAAATGCGCAAGCACTTTTTTCATTTTTTTTCATATTTATTAAAATCCTCTTTGTGGCACTTTAATCATCTGGCCGCCAAACCACTTTAGCGCGATACAAAAAGGGCGAGCTTAACGCTCGCCCTTAAAAGACTTTAAAAACAATAACCTAGCGAAAACCTTAATAACTATAGGGGTTTAGCTTTCGGTCATGTAAGCAATAGCGCTTTTAATTTCATCTTCGGTACAATCATTACAGGTGCCTTTGGCGGGCATCGCATTAATACCGTTCCAGGCGCTGTCAAACAATCCATCTAAGCCCTTAGCGCTCACACGAGCCGCCCAAGCAGCACTGTCGCCAAACTTAGGGGCACCAGCAATACCCGCTGAATGACATACCATACACTTAGTATCGTAAAGCTCCTTGCCTGAGCGCGGACCTGCAACCACCTCAACCACGGCAGCAGCGCATTCATCACCCGCCATACACACTTCACCGGTGGGCTTTAAGCGCTCAACGATATCAGCATTATCACTATTAGCGAGCACAGCCAAAGAGGCACATACAGCGCTCGCAGCCACTAAACCACGTAACATTACGGCTAAATTCACAAATAAACTCCCAACACATCAACAAAAGAAAATGAAAAACTAGCGCAATTATAGCGTAAAGCACCCTCGTTCGCGCTAGCGACAAATTTGATCTCGATACCGATTACATGCAATTTATTGAGCATTGACGTAATTGACGGCTAAAAAACTACGCTACAGCAACCACAAAGTATTAATCTACCCTCTTTTATACAGAAGTTGAATTTTCGTGTAGGTGAAGCGTGCCGCCGAACCCGCAAACTGGTATACTCCGCGCCCATTTATTTGCCACCCCTTTATTCTCCTTTTATTCTGTAATGCGCCTAGCGCGCACTGGTTGAGATGTCTTATGGAACCGATGCTAACAATTGCCCTTAACGCTGCACGCAAAGCAGCCGACCTCATTGAGCTGGCGCTCGAGCGCGATGATATTCGCGTAGAAACCAAAGGCCGCAACGATTTTGTGAGCGAAGTAGACCGCAAAGCCGAAGCCGAAATTTTATACCACCTTAAAAAAGCCTACCCCGACCACAGCTTTATTGGCGAGGAAGGCGGTGTTTCAGGCGATAAAAAAAGTGATTACACGTGGATTATTGACCCACTTGATGGCACCACCAACTTTTTACACCGCATTCCACATTTTGCCGTTTCAATTGCCTGCACCTATAAAGGCCAGTTACAGCACGCAGTTGTACTCGATGTAATGAAGCGCGAAGAGTTCACCGCCAGCCGCGGCAAAGGCGCCACACTTAACGGTCGTCGCATCCGCGTCACCGATCGCCGCAGTCTCGATGGCGCCCTTATCGGCACTGGCGTACCTTTTAACGGCTTTGCACTAGAGCACATCGACGAATACCTTGGCTGCCTTAAAGAGATTGCAGGCCAAACTGCAGGCATTCGCCGTGCAGGCTCAGCTGCACTTGACCTTGCTTATGTCGCAGCAGGCCGCTTTGATGGCTTTTGGGAGATGAACCTAAAAGCCTGGGACATGGCCGCTGGCGTTTTATTAGTACAAGAAGCCGGCGGCTTAGTGAGTGATTTTAAAGGCGGCAATGCCCACATGGACTTTGGCAACATCGTTTGTGGCGGCGCCAAAGTCTTTAAGCCCTTATTGCAAGTTGTTGGCAAGCACATGGGTAAAATCTAAACCGTACTCATGACATAAAAAAGGCGCTTTTTATAAGCGCCTTTTTTATGTCTCACGGTTTTACACACACCCAAGAAGCCATTATCATAGCCATCACCAAGGTCTCCACCTTAAAGCATTCACAACATACACACTCACCTCGCCCAACACATCGCTAGCGCCTTCAGGATTGCCGTGATATCTAAATTACCCCGCTGGGTAGAATATGGCTCGTTTATTCTTGCTCTGGTAGCAGGGCTAATCAATGCCATTGGATTACTGGGCTTTAAACACCAATCTATTTCACACCTATCTGGTACCGCTACACTTTTTGGTACGGGGCTTTTAAGCGCCACACTGCACGACAGCGTACACTTACTGGTAATATTACTGAGCTTTTTAGCGGGCGCCTGTGTCTCTGGATTTTGTTTACGCAGTGGCGCCTTAGCTCTAGGCCGTAACTACAGCAGGCTACTGTACTTAGAGTCTCTACTCATTGTTGGCTCAATTCATTTTCTCACTAATGATTCACTACTTGGGCACTATTTGGCTTCAGCCGCTTGCGGGCTACAAAATGCATTAGTCACCACATACAGCGGCGCCGTCATACGCACAACACACGTCACAGGTATATTTACTGATCTCGGCATTATGCTGGGCTCAAAACTCCGAGGCGAGCCATTCGATAAAAGAAAGGCCTTATTGTTTCTTGTGATCATTTTGGGGTTTGTTTTAGGCGGAACTTTGGGCGCCTACCTTTTTGCCTTGTATCGCTTTAATGCACTGCTGATCCCTGCTGGCATATGTGTATTATTGGCGCTAGCATACTCAATTTACAGCGCTAAACAGAACCGCCAAACAAAACCCTAAAGACAGCACAATCACCTGCAAAACCCAACTGCCCACAAAATACAGCTATTCATGATGCATGAACAATCTAAAATAATGGTGACTATTCGGAGGGGCGAAATCGGGCGCTAATGCATTATTTACTGGGGCGGTGTATATAAGCGCTCTCGACAGCTTGCTCCCGCACCGCCCACCCCTTCTTCCCTTACAAGGCTCGGCGCTTAAATACCCAGAAAACAATCCATCAGCACCTCACTAGATGAGGCTTGTTAGCTTGGCTGAATAGCCATAAATAATAAACACTATTATTACTCCAGTACTTGAGCTTATTTACATCCACCTATCACTCTAAATAACTGCAAGCTCTTTATTCAAGGCATCTACAATTTTTGCAGTAGAAGCTTCACCATAACCAATGCTCTGATAAATGATTTTTCCATTTTTACCCACTATAAACAAATGGGGAATATTCTTAACACCAAACTTGCGGCTTAAGCTTCCTCGCTTATCCCGAGTTAGCGTTAACTTCAAAGCAGCCAAATGTTTTGTTATCGCCCTGTAATGCCTATTATTATCCCTATGATTTACAGCAACCACCCTCACCTAATTTATTTTGAACATTCTCTAAAATAGGCAATTCCTTTAAGCAAGGCGGGCACCATGATGCCCAAAAAGAAATGATCACTATTTTACCTTTATTCTCACTTAAATGTATTTCTACGCCCTCGCTATCTTTGCCAAGATAATTAGGTGGAACATCACCAATCGCCAGCTTTGTTGCAGCATTAACATTTGACACAAAAAAGGCCAACAACAATAAAATTAATATTTTTTGAATATACACACCAACCAACTCCATTCAAGCTAACACCGCAATAATTAACGATAAACATGTAGCTATTTTTTTAAAACGCAAGTATATATCAGTACTTGCGCCTATTTTAATTTCTCTTTTTTAATTTCTCTTTTTACCTGTGGCCAAACCCTAGTGGCTACAATGGTTAACCTGTTGCAGCCAACCTAACCGCCAACGCTAAACGAACAATTTTTAGCGGCCTTGCATACTGCAATTATGCGGCTACCGTGCAAAAGAGTACCGTAACGCACATAATTAAAGTACCTTAAGCTCAACCCCAAGGGTCATAATGTTAAAAATACTCTATTGGTAAAAAATAGTGCTGCGCTATAGCTTATCTGACTTGGTTTTTTGAAGGATGATATTACTCTTAAATTTCGCCGACTTCTCGCAATCAAACTGCTCACAATGCACATTTTGAATGGCTTTAATTGCCTTATTAGCGTCAACAATATATTGCTCTCTTGTCAGACCTAAGCCGTCTGCACGACTTTGTGCTCCTCGACTTTGCACCTGCATAGGGATATGCAAGATTAGACTTTGCAGGAGCACAAAGTCGAGGAGCACAAAGTCGAGGAGCACAAAGTCGAGGAGCATAAAGTCGCAGATGGCTTGAGCGGCCCAGCAAATGATTCATTAGCGCCCGATTTACTCACCTCTGAATAGTTACATAAAAAAATAAATGACGCGCACTCAAAAATTTAAGTGCGCGTCATTAGGTTGACCAAAGAAGCGGAATCGGCAAATACCTACCAACCATCTTGAAAAATACCACTCTATTAGAGCGCTTAAATATCGATATTGGCGCCTAGCGATTACAAACACAGCATTTTGAGCGTGAGTATAAGTCGCGCTTACGCTCACTGCGTTTGCGACATTAGCGAATCCCTTCACGTCAGCCTTGTTTGCCAAGCACAGACAAAGGCCCAAGCATGCCGCCTAACATCCACCCTAAACAAAACCTTCAAGCATTACCCACCATGACTCCTGCCCAACAAAATAACCCCAAGCTATTAACTTGGGGCTATTTATGCTTTTTATTAAATTAATACGCTATTGGTGATTATTTTGATCTGGTGATACGATAGTCGATAAATCTTAGTGTCTCTTTTTTACTACGCCTGCCCTAGCAGATATATTAGCAGATATAGCGTAACCACCACCTGCCATTAACTTAGAAGTCATCACATGAAAAACCTCGTTATTTTACTCTCCTTAATGCTTAATACTGGCGTACTTACCGCCGGAGAAATTGCACTCACCTTTGATGACGCCCCGACTCCCGGCCGCGACTTTATGAGCGGCAAAGAAAAAACAGATAAGATCATTAAAGGATTAAAGTCTGAAGGGGTAGATGATGCATTGTTTTTTCTCACCACACAGTATATTAATAATGACAGCATTAAGCGAATAAACCGTTACACCAAACAAGGTTTTCACATTGCCAATCACAGCCACGCCCATATATCGGCAAAAAAGAATACTCCCAACGATTTTTTATTAGACTTCTACCAGTCACACCTGCTCACAAAAGACCTTAATAATTTACTAAAACTCCACCGCTTTCCTTATCTACACTACGGTAAAACACCCGAAGATCGTGAATACATCTATTCAGCCTTAAAAGAGCTGGGCTATGAAATAGGCTACGTCACCGTCGACAATTTTGACTGGTATTTAAATGGGCAGTTAGTCGAGGCATTAAAAAAAGATCAAAAAGTGAACTACAAGAACCTGAGTAAACTTTACGTTGATGTATTATGGGAAAACATCCAATTTTACGATGCACTAGCAAAAGCTAATCTAGGGCGCTCGCCAAAGCATGTGTTATTACTACATGAAAATGAGATGGCTGCACTGTTTATTGATGATCTAGTAAAACACATCAAAAGCAAAGGCTGGAAAATAATCAGCCCGCAAGAGGCCTACAGCGACCCCATATCAAAGCAATACAACAGCAGCATGTCATTCAACAAGCAAGGCCGCATCGCAGCCATTGCTCACAGTAAAGGGGTCGATAAAGCTTTACTCAGACACAAAAATGAAAACACAGCTTATCTTGATGGAAAAATCAAAGAGTATAAGGTTTTTGAGTAATGCAAACACCAGAGAACCCAAAACCTAAAACAAACCGCTATTTGACTCATCAGCCAGCCTTATCTAACGTTAAACCATAAAGCACTGGATAAGCAGACATGACGCAACCTCGCAAGCAATTGGTTTCGATAGACGATACCGCTTTTTACAACATCACAACGCGCTGCGTGAGGCGCAGTTTTTTGTGTGGGTATGATAAATTCAACGGCAAAAGCTACGAGCATCGGCGCAGCTGCACTATTCGCTTGCTCCTGCGCTGCTAGCATTAGTACATCCATGTACGTTGATCGAGCAACGTATACGCTTATTAAGCTCCATATTCGCTATCAAAATCTGCGCCTACGCCGTCATGAGTAACCACCTGCACCTCGTCATCAAACTCAACCCCAAAGAAGCGGCCCAATGGTCTGCCAAAGAAGTTTTAGAGCGCTGGCGCTGCCTGTTTAAAGGCTCGCCGATTGTACAGCGGCATATAGCAGGTGAGGAGCTTTCAAAGGCTGAGCGAGAAGCCGTGAGTGATTGCATTGAGTGCTATCAAAAGCGACTGCAAAGCTTAAGCTGCACTGGAATAGTTTTCCTGATATTCCAGTATTAGTGCATCCATGCACGTCAAGGTAGCCTTAAAAATGCTGAGCAATCAGGGATTATTTTGGCCTAGCCGATTATATTGATGTAGTCGATTGGACCGACAGCTCTTGAGCATCCTGCTCCCGCTGCATTAGTGAATCCCTTCACGTCGCCGCGCTATTCGTGATGACACCCAGCTCTCTTGCATCCATGCAACCGCTGGATTAGTACATCCTGTACGTCAGCGAGGTGTAATCTGCGAGCACTTACCACCCATATTAGAGCGCTTAAATATCGATATCGATGCTTGGCTCTTACAAACACAGCATTTTGAGCGTGAGTATCCGTCGCGCTTACGCTCCCTGCGTTTGCGACATTAGTGAATCCCTTCACGTCAACTTTGTTTGCCAAGCACAGACAAAGGCCCAAGCGCACTGCCTAATATCCAACCACCATAAATTTTTCCCGCATCACCCACAATCACTCCTGCCCAACTACATAACCCTACGTTATTAGCTTGGGCTCTTTATGCTTTTTATTAAATTAATGCGCTATTGGCGATTATTTTAGCATGACGGCACGATAGTCGAGAAAATATAGTGCCTCTTTCTTTTACCGTGCCTGTCTAGCTGTAATTTTCGTTTTAGACAACAATTAATATCCATCTAGACCAAAAGCAAGTTTAGAGTAATCGATAGCATAAGGATGTTTTTTTCTTAAATGATTCGCTAACTCGAAGCAGTCCATCCCTATATACTCATCCACTTCCCCAGTAGTTCGTAGATCCACAAAACAGCTACATCCACTTTCTCGAGCTAGTGATCTATCAATTAATTCGCTCAGATACTCTTCGGATTTCGACCTTTTTTCTTCAGTTAATGATCGGTTATGCATATGCATTTCAGACACCGCATGCACATAACCATCCAAAATTTCAGTTAGATCAAGCTTAATATTAGGTTTGAGTCTATATTTCGGAATACCTAGCTTCTTTAACTGCTCACAATCAAATTCAATCTTAAAAAATATAAACTCTTGAGCGTCGCCCTGCCTTAATTTGAAACCACTCGATAATTGTGAAACTGGCATATAACCGTGTTGGCTACGATTTCGTAATTTGCATCCGACAAAGTACCTTAAATTATTGTTTTTTATAGTTTCCCTCTTAACTCGAATTGCCTCCTTATCATCCAATGATCCAGTCTGTTCATATGCGAAGCATTTATCATCTTTGTCATGATAATGCTTATCGAAAAATAGTTTACTCAAATTGAGAACATTAAAGGCCAGGCGATTTAAAGTACTTTTAACCTCATAACCCAATACCTGAGTTCTAAATCCGGATAATGAGCGAAGTCGCCAACAATCGACTTTATTCCTATAATCCCAAAACGCATCTAAAATATGGTCATGAAGCATTTCCATATCCTAATCCCGCTTCAGAGTATCCAAAGACCGTATTAAACATATTGCCTCATGCTCTGACAACTTGTTAACGCGACGATTATGGGTAATTAAATTTGAAATCACAATCTCGGGCATGAGCTTCCTTATTGAATAACAGTTTATTAACCGATCCCAGACCTCACCAACGCCTATTCTGCTCAGCTTAATCTTAAGAGCTTAGACACTACGCCACTCAATCGCTAGCCTTAGCACCGTCTACCCATCAAGTATGAGCGTTAGGGCTCATACAAAAGAGCCAAGGCGCTCGCCCTGCAGACCCTCTGCGGCAAGGAGGCCGTAGTGGAGCCTCCAGGGATGGATTAACGGCGAGTCTGCAGGGTGAGTGCCTTGGCTCGGAACCTACACACCTCTGAGTGCTGGCTTATTCTAATTACATTCATCAATTTGGCGATAAATACCGCCACTTCAATATAGCCACACCCTTAACTACATCTTTAGTCAATAATTCTCATGCTATCGTAGCCAGCTTATTCGCCAAACCAAAAAAGTAATTAAAAGTCACAAAAACCACCCTACAGTCACCTACCTCATCACAACAACCCACAACCACAGAGCCTAGCCAAAAGAGCCAAGGCGCTCGCCCTGCAGACCCTCTGCGGCAGGGAGGCCGTAGTGGAGCCTCCAGGGATGGATTAACGGCGAGTCTGCAGGGTGAGTGCCTTGGCTCGGAAACCACCCACTAGGAAACCACCCATTAAGAAACTAGCAATCAGGAAACTCTCAATAAATAAACCCAAAAAAACCACAAATCACCCACCCAACGCCTCATACACCGCCGCATACCGCATTGCCTCGGCCATGCCAAAACCCGGCACCGTTTTAGCCTTAGTCCGCGTAAACACCGGTACATTAATGCCCACCAAAAAGCGCGTTATTAAATCGCGTGAAGGAGCCGCCACACCCTTAGCTTGCAAATGCTCCGTTAACGCTTGCGCGGTGCTAGTGAGTAACGTGGTATCGACCTGCTGAACACTCGGTGCGACAAAGGTTACACCCTGCCCTGTACAACTACTGCAGTGGCCGCATTGTTGCGGGGCGTTTTGGTCATCAAAGTATTTGGCTAGGCCATAACTTAGGCAATGGCTGCCTTGTAAAAAGCGTAACATTAAAGCAATACGCTTGATTTCGCTTTGCTCGTGCTGTTTAAAATGCTGCGCTAGGCGGCTGGCAAGGTCTTGATCAATGGCGGTGGTATTGACCCCAAACGCCTCGACGGCACCTGAGGGCTTAAGCTCTATCCAGCCTTTATCTTTAAAATACTCTAATGCGGTAATCACCCGCTTGCGCTCGCCGCTACCACCAAGGCTTGCGCTGGTATTATAAATGCCGTCAAAGTTTACAATACCCCAAGTACGCTTAAATTGAATATTGCGCAACACACACTCAACAAAACTGCGGCGCTCGCCTTCAAAGGCTGCCAGTATCACCGATTGATCGCATAATAATTTCACCGAATATTCCGCACTATAGGTATACAGCGGCGTAAGCACACCTTGCATTTCTAATTGTACTAATAATGTTTTAAGGGTGAGCTGGCGAATATTAGCGGCATTAGATAACTGATACAGCTGCATGTCCCATTGGCCATTTTGCTGATGCTCGACAATATGATTGAGCACTAACGCTATCCCAGCTTGCTCGGGGGTATCGCCGTATACAAAGTTTTCGATCGTATTTAAAGACTCAAGATTACCCAATACATAACAGTCGGAGGCTAAACCATCGCGCCCGGCACGGCCTATTTCTTGGCTATAGTTTTCGATAGATTTAGGTAAATCGTAATGCACCACATAGCGAATATCGGCTTTATCAACCCCCATACCAAAGGCAATGGTAGCAACGACCAAGGGAATATCACCGCGCATAAAGCTCTCTTGAATACTTGCACGATCTTCGTTTTTCATGCCGGCATGGTAGGCGCTGGCATTAATGCCCGCTTGCTGTAAATAACTCGCCACACGCTCTGCGGTATGCTGTAGCGTGACATACACAATGCCATTACACCCTGCATGATGCTGTATTAATTGTTGCAACTGGGTATTTTTGTGCGCTTGCGGTACAGCTAAAACATTCAGGTTAAGATTACTGCGATAAAAGCCGGTTTGGATAATGGCGCTGGCAGCAACATTAAACTTACTGGCCATATCTAATTTAACTTTTTTAGTGGCTGTGGCCGTTAGTAAAAGGGCCTGCGGAATATTAAGCGCTTGCTTATAACTGGGGAGCTTTAAATAGTCGGGCCTAAAATTATGACCCCACTCAGAGATACAATGCGCCTCATCGACTACCAATAAAGACAGTGCAACCTCTTCCATTAATGCCCTAAAGCGTTCATTTTTAAAGCGCTCTACCGAGACCATGAGTATTTTAAGCTTGTTGTCTTTAATATCGGCGACCACCTGCCGATATTGATCATAGGTTAAAGTAGAGTCTAAACTGGCGGCGGGAATATTGCGGGCTTTTAAAAAATCGAGCTGGTCTTTCATTAAAGCCAGTAATGGCGAGACGACCAACGTTAAGTAAGGTAATTGCAAGGCGCTCAATTGATAACACAACGATTTACCCGAGCCCGTCGGGAAAATAGCTAAAGCCGACTCCCCCTCAATAATATGCGTAATAACCTCTTGCTGGCCTTCACGAAAAGCGTCAAAACCAAAATGATTTTTGAGTGTTGATAAAAGATGTGTCTGCATTTTGCTTAATCGCTGTTTATAGGATAAAAAAGCAAATATAGCGCAATACTCCCAGCAAAACACTCTAACGCATTAAAAAGTACTCACCCACATCAATAGGTATAATGTACAAGCAAAAAAAAGCCCTTGCAAGCAAGGGCTTTTTAACACGTAAACGATCAACCAAAGCTCGCCGCTTTAATATACGCTGGGCGCTGCTGTACTTTTTTAAGGTAAGCTAAAGTGTGCTCTTTGCCTTTGAGTAAACCTACACGATTTGCCATATCTAAACTTACGGCCATCATGATATCGGCTGCGGTAAAAGCAGCGCCGGCAAAATACGCTTGCTGGCTAAGCGTGCTCTCAATATAGGTAAAATCAACATTCACTTCTTTGGCAATATAGCCGTCCATAGGCTGCTGCCCACTGCGTGTCTCCATGGTCAGTAATGTACTGCCGACTACAGGTAAAGCCAAAGAGCCCTCGGCAAAATGGCTCCACTCTAAATAGGGGTAATAGCTTGGATCGCCTTGGGCAGGTCGCAAACGTTGCTCGGGGTTTTGATCTAACACATATTCAATAATAGTACTCGACTCGCACAGCGTGAGCGCGCCATCGACAACTATGGGCGCTTTACCCAATGGGTGTATCGCTTTTAGCGTATCGGGGGCTAAATGCGTTGCCGCATCACGCTGATAATCGACACGCTTATAATCAATGGCTAGCTCTTCTAGCAACCAGAGAATACGGGTAGAACGAGACTGGTTTAAATGATGAACAGTTAACATAAGGTGCCCTCATAATTGTTGTGCGCGTTATCGTAATTATGCTGTAAAGCGGTAATGTTTTACCCATAACCGCTTTAATACAACACACTTAAAACGAGATAAACATACAACCCATTACGCGAGCGCGGCAGTTAAAATAGCGCGGCTAACTTCGGGGGTTACATCGCCGTGCTCACCCAGAGCAACCATGCCATGCTCAATAAGTTTTTCGATTAACGGGTCGATATCGCTAGCACCAAGGTCAACCTCGCTTAAGCGTATAGGCACTTGCATGGCAGCAAAAAATTTCTCGGTGGCCTCAATGGCTTGTGCAATACGGGTATCTTCATCGCCTTGGGTAATATGCCAAACACGCTCGGCGTATTGTAAAAGTTTTTCGCGCTTGGCCTTTGTGCATACCTTCATTACAGCAGGTAATACAATGGATAAGGTACGCGCATGATCAATACCGTGAGCGCCGGTTAGCTCATGGCCAATCATATGTGTGGCCCAATCTTGGGGCACGCCAGCACCAATTAAACCATTTAGCGCCATGGTGGCTGCCCACATAATATTGCCGCGTACAGCAATATCTTTTTTGGTATCGGCCGCTAGCGCTTTGGGGCCTTCTTCGACTAAGGTTTGCAATAAACCTTCAGCAAAGCGATCTTGTACTTTGCCATTCACGTTATACGTTAAATATTGCTCAATAGTGTGCACAAAAGCATCGACTACGCCGTTGCTGATTTGACGATCAGATAACGATAAGGTTACGGCAGGATCGAGTACGGCAAAAGCTGGGCGTACAAGCTCGTGCCTAAAGGGCAGCTTGTTACCATCACGTGTAACTACAGCGCCAGTATTAGACTCGGAGCCGGTTGCAGGCAATGTGAGTACACAACCTATAGGCAGCGCCGCATTGATAGGGGCTTGTTTAGCCACAATATCCCAGGGGTCGTCGCCTTCAAATAAAGCAGCAGCGGCAATAAATTTGGTGCCATCAATAACCGAGCCACCACCGACTGCCAATAAATAATCAATTTTATGCTCTTTGATTAAAGCTTGCGCTTTCATTAACGTGGCATAGGTAGGGTTGGGCTCGATGCCTGCAAATTCAAACCACGCATGCGACGATAATGCCGCGGCAACTTGCTCGTAAACACCGTTGGTTTTGATGGAGCCGCCACCGTAGGTCACTAACACTTTTGCCTCTTTAGGAATAGCGCCACTCAACGTTTGAATTTGACCTTCGCCAAAATGAATTTGCGTCGTATTTTGAAAACTAAAGTTAAGCATAAAAATCTCCTCTACCGCCTAATGTAAAGGCCCGCGATCGTGCCGGGCCGGTCATCATATTAGGCTAATGATTCGCTAATAATTCGTTAATAATTGACAAATGATGCATGCATAAAAGCATACCGGCTGCGTAACTACGCGAGTGCTGCCAATAATTTTTTCGCCGCTAGCTCTGAGCTGGCTGGGTTTTGGCCGCTAATAAGTAAACCGTCTTGAATGGCAAAAGCATTCCAATCGGCTACTTTTTGATACTCGCCGCCACGTTTAACCAACTCATCTTCGAGCAAAAAGGGCACAATATTGGTTAATTGCACAGCTTCTTCTTCGGTATTACTAAAACCTGTTACCGCCTTACCTTTAACGGCATAGTTGCCGTCGCTATCTTTTACATTTAAAAATGCCGCAGTGGCGTGGCAAACAGCCGCAACAGGCTTGCTGCTCGCCAAAAAGGCTTCAATTAGTGCAATAGAATCGGCATTGTCGGTAAGGTCCCATAATGGACCGTGGCCGCCGGGGTAAAATACCGCGTCGTAGTCTGCCGCTGTTACATCGGCTAGCTTAGTGGTGTTGGCGACTAAGGCTTGCGTTGCTGGGTCGTTATCAAAGCGTTTGGTTGACTCGGTTTGGAAGTCGGCGAGCTCACTTTTAGGGTCGACAGGAGGCTGACCGCCTGCAGGTGATACCAACGTTACCTGTACACCGGCGTCAACAAAGGCATAGTAAGGTGCTGCAACTTCTTCAACCCAAAAGCCTGTTTTTTCGCCTGTATCGCCTAGCTCAGCGTGTGAGGTGATAACCATTAACACTTTTTTTGTATTTAAAGTAGACATGTCTTTCTCCGGTGGTTTTAGTGAATCGCTGCAAAAGCAGCCTTAATGAACAATGCAATCAGTTTATGCCTATAAATCGAATCTAACAATGAGGATAAAATGATCTACATTGTTTTAATAATTGATACAATAAAGCAATAACCTTCTTTTGAATCAATACAATGAATAAGACTATGGATAAAAACCATGAACCTCTCCTTTGAGCAACTCAAAAGCATGGTGGTGTTTGCCCAGGTTGTAGAGCAAGGCAATTTGACCGCCGCCGCCAAACATATTGGCCTATCGCGCGCGGTTGTGAGCTATCACATCAAAAAGCTCGAAACCCAACTCGGTGTTAAACTGCTCAACCGCTCTACACGCTCTATCGCCTTGACCGAAGCCGGCGCCGAATATTATGAGTCTTGCCGGATTATTGCCGAGCAAACTCAGCTGGCTAACCAAAAAATGGAAAACCTCAAAAATGAGCCTGAAGGGCGTTTAAAAATCACTTGCCCGGTCAATGTTGGACTACAAATGGTCGTGCCGGCATTAAACGAGTTTCGCCGCCACTACCCTAAAATTGAGCTTGATGTCATGCTCACCGACGAGGTCGTCAACATCATACAAGAGGGTATCGACCTCGCTATACGCGGCGCACCGCTGCCAGATTCAGGCCTGCAAGCGAGCAAACTGTGGACGCTGCCCACTTGCCTATGCGGTTCGCCCGAATACTTTAAAAAAAATGGCCGCCCACTCACACCCGCCGACCTCGAGCAGCATGACTGGGTGGTTTACAAGCTCACCGCCGGCCCTATAGAGCTGAGCAAAGGTAGTCGGTCATTTAGTGTAGCCGTCCAAGGCACTATTAGCACCAACAATGCTGCCGCGCGCACCGCCTTTATTGAGGGAGGGCACGGCTTAGGGCGCATCCCCGTCTATGATGCCTTCCCTAAAATTAAAGCCGGATCACTAGAATCGGTACTCGATGATTACCAATTAAAAGATATTAACGTCTTTGGCGTATTCCCACCGGGCAATACTAGCGCTAAAAAGCTGCGCCTGCTCATCGACTATTTACAAGACTTTTTTAAACACACCGAGCGATCCATCATGGAAAGCATAAAATAAAGCGCGGGGCTCACTTTACGTCAGCGATATAGGCCTACCACAGCTCAAACTTTAGCGAATGAGTAGATATCAACTATTCTAAAAAAAGCGACTCATTTAGCCTTGGTATACAATAACCAACGCTAAAAGTGCGCTCAAACATAACCCATCGATGTAAAAGCCCGCTCTAAACGCGCGATATTCAAGCGCTAAGCGGATTATACTCGAGGGCATACTGCCTAGAGGCATGCTGTGAAGAACATGTTTAACCGCCTAACCATTGTTTTATTTATTACGGTGGTCTCCATTATCAGTTCGCTGGTTATTACCTTTATGATCGCCGAGACGTTTGGCACCGGCATGGATGCAATTAATGTGGCTTGCGCCATTATTGCCCCCGCGCTTATTGGCCCTATGGTGACTTGGTATATTGTAGGCTTACTACTTAAGATTAATCAGCTAGAGCAAGAGCAGCGCTCTTTAGCCACTTACGATGCACTAACTGGGCTACTGACCAGACGCGCCTTTTTAGAGCAAGCAGGGCGTGCATTAAACCTCACACACTCAGGCCAAATGATTGCTCTGGCTTATTTGGATATTGATAATTTTAAGCACCTTAATGAGCAATATGGGCATGCCGGTGGCGATGCGATACTCAAAGCCTTTGGCGTTTTAATTCAACACCTTATTCGTAGGAGCGATATTGCTGGTCGCTTAGGCGGCGAAGAGTTTGCAATCATTTTACCTACAGCCAGTAAAGATACCGCCTATCAAATATTAGAGCGCATTCGACGTGCCATCACAGAGCAAGTGACGGTATTTAAAGGCCAGCCGATTCAATATACGGTGAGTATTGGGCTGTCACTGCACCCCAAAGCCAGTACCACTCATTTAGAAACGTTAATCACGCATGCAGATCACGCTTTATTTGACGCAAAAAGAAAGGGCAAAAACCGTATTGCGCTTTATTCTCCAAGTCAAGAATAAGGATTCATGACTAATGGCGTTATTAAGCACCTACTCAATACGTAACGAGTAGGTGCTTAGGGCTTAAATAGGTGCCCAGGGCTTAAATGGCCCTTATTTATCATCTGCCTGTCATTTTGAAAATCGGTATCTATACATCTTATAGATAATAAAAGGATTAACAATTTTCTTGGGTGGCTTCTTCGCACACGTCTTCAATGTCATTACCTACATCATCGAGTGCATCGCCCATGCTATCCAATTGTTGATCAACCTTTTCTCCCGCATTTTCAACTTCACCGTCACAACTTGCTACTGTCAAACTTAGTAAACCCACTAAAATTAGAATACATACGTTTTTCATTTTACATTTCCTCAGTATTAAATTGATGTGTAGCTTTTTAGCTTACAATAAACATATTGCATATTGGATGCCAACAATACCAAAAATTAAAAAAATACCATAAATACTCTAAAAACAGCCTATATCTGTGTATTTGTATAAAAAATCTTGTGTTTTTTATACAAATACACTTTTGCAGGCGATTAAGTGCTGTTTTTTGCATTATTTAAAGCCAATGCAATTGTAAGCTTGGCTATCGATTGAAAATTTTACAAAAAATCATCTGTTTACACAGCGAGCTTTGATTGTATTCACTAACACGCTTTAATCCAGGCTCAATAAAGTCGCAATATCTAATAGGCTTAAAGGTTTTTTGAGAATGTGATAAAAATTGTACTGCTTTTGCTTCTCTTCACTCAACTCTGAGCCACTCATTAATACTGTACGATTCGATATATTATGGCGCTGCATAGCATCCATTACCTCAAAGCCCGAGCCGCCCCCTAGATTGAGGTCTAAAAAAATAAAAGACCATTGTGTTTTTTTAACTAAGGCAATGGCTTGCTCTTGAGTAAAAGCAATGTGAGTCGTATGACCCAAGCTTTGTATAAGTGCAGATATTGCTTCGGCAGCATCGGTGTCATCTTCTACAATGAGTACCGACTCCGCACTGACTGGTGCCTGGCTGTCTCTCACAGCCTGAACTTGCGGAGCGCTTTGTAAGTAGTCTTGCAATGTAATCACCAATTGATCGGTGTCAACAGGTTTGCTCAGTACATGATTAAAGCCGCTACTGAGTAGCTGCTCTTTATTGCCCTTCATATTAGCCGCTGTTAACGCGACCACAGGAGTCATCACCTCTTTAGATCGCAAATATTTAACGGCCGAAACGCCATCCATTATAGGCATATGGATATCCATTAATATCAAATCAAAAGCGGCTTCATCTGAGGCCTCATTTGCCTTAAGAACTTTATTCACGGCATCTTGGCCATTACTGGCATAGGTTACCTGCGGGCCATATTGCGTAATCATATGCCCCACCAACGTTCTAATATCACGTAGGTCATCCGCAATTAGCACTCGGCCTGTCATGTTTATTTTGGCTAATTTATTATGTAAATGGCCTCCTCGACTATTAATTTCTAATGGTGTAAATTCAATACCTTTGTCATAGGTCATAGGCAGCGCTACAGTAAACTCACTCCCTTGATCAATGACACTGTTCACGCAAATACTGCCGCCCATTTTTTTAATCAGCTCATTACTAATAGCCAAGCCTAAACCTGAGCCGCCAATGGTTTTCGTCATCATATCGGCCGCTTGCACAAACGGTTTAAATATTTTTTCTATTTTATGCGCTTCAATCCCTATACCAGTATCCGATATTATAAATATCATCTGGGCTGTACCTGTGACCAGATCGGCTGTACCTTGGGGCTTACCAGTGCCCTCAGCGCTATCCAATATTTGACTGCATGATATGGCAATATCAACATACCCTTCATGGGTAAATTTTATCGCATTACTAATCACATTAATCAGTACCTGACGCAGCCGCGTAGGATCGGCCTTGATATATTTAGGCAGCGCTTGATCGGCATGTATTTTAAGCTCTAAACCTTTATCCAATGCATTGATGCGCATTAAAGAATAAATATCGGTCAGTAAACCGTTTAAATTAACATCGGTGAAGTGAAGTTCAATTTTGTTGGCTGTAATCTTAGAAATATCTAAAATATCATTCAGCAAATTGAGCAGGTGCTTACCGTTACGGTGAATCACCGAGAGCTCATTATGATGATTATCACTCTCATTAATCAACAACTCGGTATAACCTAAAATAGCCGTTAGCGGCGTTCTCAGCTCATGACTCAAATGCGCAAGAAACTTATCTTTAGCGCGCACCTCTTGCTCGGCTTTAATACGCTCAAGACGCTCACTGTCTATATCTTGGCGGGCCAAAGCATATCTAATGGTACGAGCAAATCGCCCAGCGGTAAGCTCACTTTTGACTAAATAGTCTTCGGCACCAGCGCCTAAGGCTAACTGATCAAGCTGATCATCAGCTTGAGCGGTTAGCATAATAATAGGGCCTGTATAAGCACTGCTTTTGGCTTTTTTGATAAAATCGATGCCTGTCATGGCGCCTAAACGATAATCAACCAAACACAAATCATAGGCCTTATTACTTAAAGTTTTTAAACCGTCTTCGACATTAGTCACTCTAACCAGTGTTATTGTCAAAAATGGAATCTCATCAAGATAATCTCGCGTTATAACAAAGTCATCATCGTCATCTTCAATCAATAATATACGTGTTGCACGAGTATCACTCATAACGCTTAACCCTCTAAAGAGTCATTAACAGGGAACTCTACAAATTCAACCCAATATCGGCCTAAAGCTTTCATTAACTCAACCAAACCATCAAAACTTACCGGCTTAGAAATAAAAGAAGCTGCCCCTAAATCATAACCCCGTATTTTATCTTCTTGTTCTTTTGATGTGGTTAAAATAACAACCGGTATTCGGCGCAGTACTTTATCGCTTTTTATTTCCAGTAGTGCTTCGCGGCCATCTTTGCGAGGCATATTCAAATCCAATAAAATCAAACTGGGGAAAGGGTACTTAACGGCGTCGGCATACTTCCCTTCACGACGAAGATAACTTAACAACTCAACCCCGTCAGAAACGTATTTAAAATCATTAAGCACACGGCTTTCGGCCAGCGCGTCTTGCGTCATTAACCGATCATCATCGTCATCATCGGCCATTAAAATCGTCATAGCTTGAACACTTTTACTTATCATACAGACTCCGTTGTCACTTTAAATACTTAAATCCCATGTAATTCACTGACGTATTTATACAGCCTTAAGTGATAGGGTCATCAAAATTAATCGTTGTAGTGGGTAGCATTATTTGAAAACACGTGCCCTGCCCCACCGTAGAGGTAGCTGTTATATTACCCCCGTGGCGTTCAACAATACGTCGGCAAATGGCCAATCCAATACCTGTGCCTTTGTATTCTGAGCGCCCATGTAAGCGCTGAAAAGGAAGGAATATTTTATCGGCATATTCTTGTGAAAAGCCAATGCCATTATCGGTAAGCTTAATCACATGCCAAGTTAACGCCATTTGAGAAGAAGGTACTGAGTGCTCCTCAATAGACCAATCAAGAGAGATATGAGGCGGACTATCATGTTTGCGAAATTTAACAGCATTCGACAACAAATTCATAAATAGGCGATATATTTGATGGGAGTCTGCTTGTATTTTTGGCATTTCACCGATAGCGAAAGTAGCTTTACTCTCACTGATTGACACCTCCATATCTTCAAGAATTTGAGTCATCGTATCCTTCAAGTCAACATCAGTAAAAGGATTTCCTCGTGTTTTAATACGCGAGAACTCTAATAAATCTGTAATGAGCTGTGACATTCTACTGGCGGCATTATTCATTCGCTCTAAATAATCGCGCCCTTTATCATCGAGAGCATCACCATAATTGCGCTGCATTCTATCTGCAAAAGCTTGAATTTTTCTTAGTGGCTCTTGCAAATCGTGAGATGCCACAAAAGCAAAGTCTTCAAGCTCGCGGTTACTACGCGATAGCTCATCCGAATATAGCGTCAGTTCTAGTGTACGTTCAGAAACTTTATTTTCGAGCTCTTTATTTTGAGACTCTAACTGCTCCTGATATCGCCACTCTCTGCGACTATTTTTTTGGAACAAATAGAGTAAAAAAATAATCAAAAATAAGCTGATAAGGCTAGCTATTGTAATGTTTTCTTTTGTTATTTTTTGAGATTTTGCCATATCGGCATAGAGTTGATCTTGCATACTCAATTCAATAGACTCAATCTCTCGAAATAGTGTATATATTTTACTATACAGCTCATGACCTTGGCCGGTAAAAATAATTTTTACCGCTTCGGCTTCTCGGTTAGCTTGCGCTAACTCAACGGTTTTCATGAGCTCCTGTTTTTTTACTTTAACTAAATCAATAAAACTTTGTATTCGCGCTTGCTGGCCTGGTATTTCAGTCTTTAAATCCAACAGGCTATTAACTCTCAAATTAAGGCCATCAATGGCCACGTGATAATGACTGAGGTATTCTTCATCTTCTGTCAGTAAATAGCCGCGTTGACCAGACTCGGCTAACAACAAAGCATTATGCAAATCTTTTAATGCTAAAATTATTTTGCTTGTATTAGTTACACTACGCTGCTTAACTGCCAAATCAGATATTACATCAAAGGCATAGTAAATATTTGTGCCAGTCACAGCAATAATGGTAAGGCAAATAATTAACCAGCGATGCATGCCCCGCTTGGCACGCACCAAATGATCGTCAAATAAAGTCATGTGATTTTCCAGTTATTAATCATTTTTGAGGACCACCTAATGAAAAATCATTCAGCTGCTCACTACATTTTTGGCAACCCGCAATAGCCTTATCAATAGCTTCTATGGCTTTTTCGGCGGGCAGACCTTGATTTAGCATCATTTTGGCTAACTCTGCTTGCATTGATACTCGATTAAGCGTATTGCGAAAATCATGAATCGTATTTTTTAATTCATGTGTTGATATATACTGTGTATCGTCCACAAAGATACCTCTATAATAATCGTTAAATAGCAATAACTAATATTTCATAGTTAGTCAATTTATAGTTCGTGAATTTATAGTTCGTGAGCTTATAGCTCATCAAGTTATAGTTCATCGAGCCATAACTTATTAGGGCATAACCGCTACTTAGGGCATAGTCGCCACGCGGAAAAGAGATTAAGGTGCATCACTAAACTCGCTCAGATCACTATACTTATTAATACGGTTATAAAGTGTTTTAAGGCTAATACCGAGCATTTTTGCTGCCTGAGGCTTATCGCCTTTTAATTCTTTTAGCGTGACCAAAATAAGTTCTTTCTCGACACTTTCAATTGTATTTCCTGCTGTAACCGCATGATTAGTCGCTGAGGAGCTTTTTTTACTGAAAGGGGATGAAAAATCATCAGGTAAGGTGATAAGTTGCGATGCAGGGTCGACCATAATAAAGGCGCGGTGAATGGTATGTTTAAGCTCTCTTACATTGCCTGGCCAATCATATTGCTCTAAACGACTGAGCTGCTGATCATTCATTAATCGCTGGGTACCATTTTGCTCATTTAACTGGTCCAAAAATAATCGGGCCAGCAATGCAATATCATCCCTTCGCTCGCGCAGTGCTGGCACTTTGATTGGGAATACCGCCAAACGAAAATAAATATCTTCACGCAAGACTTGTTTTTCAGCTAATTCAGTCTCTGTACGGTTAGTTGCAGAAACCACTCGGCAATTGATAGGAATCTGCTTAACACCACCGACTCTTACGATACTATTTGTTTCTAAGGCGCGCAATAAAGTGGGCTGATGTTCGATAGGCATTTCGGTGACTTCATCTAAAAACAGCGTCCCCTCTTTGGCTTGCTCAAAAACACCGGCTTTCGCACTCACCGCTCCGGTAAAGGCGCCTTTTTCATGACCAAATAATTCACTAGAGATAAGGTCATTTGTGAGGGCGCCGCAGTTTGTCGCAACAAGTTGGCCAGAGGTTTTTGCCGCTTGATGTATCGCATTTGCAACCACCTCTTTACCTGCTCCACTTTCGCCCATTAATAACACATTGGCAGAGGTAGTCCCAACACGCTCAATCATTGTGTAAAGCTCATGCATAACCCTAGACTCACCCACAAGGCACCCAAAATAACGCTTAACGCCACCTTTTGCGCTGGAGGCCTTATCGCCCCCTTGAGGTCGACTACGCTTTGGTATTAACAATGCCGCTTCCAACCCATCTTTTGTAATGGGCTTGAGCATGTAATTAACATTGTCATCGGTCAAATTCAATACCATTTGCTTCACCGATGGGTGGCCCGTTACGAGCGTTACACGCGGCTTCTGAGCAATACCTTGAAGAGCATCAAGTAGATGTAAACCGCTGCCATCAGGCAGCATAAAATCGAGCAATATATGATCAATGGGGCTGGTATTATATTTATGCGCGTCTATATACGTTATCGCTTGCTTTAAACTATTGGCTGTAAGTGCTTCATGGCCCAATAATTCAAGCATCATTGATGCTGCACTGCAGAACTCAGCATCATCATCTACAACTAAAATTTTCACGGTATCTACCTGTTCGCTAATATAATAAGAGCGATATTAACCGATCTCAGCGCATACAGGGAGTCTCTTTATAAGATGCTTAATAATTAATCAGCTGATACCTGGGGGTCTGAATCATTCCGAGGGCGGGAGCCAAATATCAATGTACCTGTCGTGGTAAGACTTAAAACGATGGCTATTTCGAGCATCGCTAAGCCCACAGAAATGCCAATGGCACAAGCCACCCAAAGACTAGCAGCCGATGCCGTACCATAAACACCGTCATCAGACTTAAACAGCGCCCCGCCGCCAATAAAGCCTACACCTGTAATAACGCCATACAGTAATTTAGATTGCGCGTGGGCCTCGCTGAACACACTAAATGCCACCAATACATAAGCGCAACAAGCCATAGAAACAATTGAGAGCGTTCTAAGCCCTGGGCCTTTTTTAAAACGTGAGCGCTCTAGGCCTATAGGCAGTGTAATAATATAAGCAAGAAACAGTATGACCACATGAAATACAGCCTGCTCTAAGTCTAAATGAATATAGCTATCATAGGGGCTTCCCTTTAAGCCTTGCATACTAGAACCTTATTATTAACTCCGTCAAACGTAAAAATAACCCTAAAATTTGACAATGAACGAACAAAACCTCTAAATATTGGAGCGCCTTTTTGCTAGCTGCCCACTTTAGAGGTATTGTGATACATGGATGTGTGGTAGGTTAATTCGTGAGATACATAAATACTAATACTCATGTATCTCGGTAATACAAAAAATAGAACAGTGCAAAACGTTTAAGACTTAACATGCAGTTTATTAATGACTCTTTCAACATCATTATCGTCTCGCGCAATGTACTCTGCTAGCATTTTTTCTACACTATTATCAACTTCACCCGAGAGCACTACGGTGCCTTGGTGCGTATCAACATTAATCTCTAACCCCGACACTTCACCATTGGTTAAAAGCTTTGTTTTAACACTTGCCGTAATTGATGCATCTGTCATCACTTGGCTAAAGCTTCTTTTTTGATCCTCTTCTTTCTTGCGCTCAACCTTTTCATCAATTTTTATTTTATTAGTAACTTCGTCAATACCGTCAACATTTAATGATAGCAACTCAGCATGGTCTTTTTGAACCTCGGTCGCTACAACACCTTCAAGAATTGCCGTACTACCATCAACTTCAATATCAATCTTAAAAGGATTAACATGAGGGCTCATCACCAAAACCGTCTCTAGCTTACTTTCGAGCCAGCCGTCACGGAAAGCCTCTTGGGTGTCATCCCAGTTTTCATTGGCATCTTGTTTAAAATCCGACCAGTACTCTTTTGCTGTAATACGATTTTCGGCATCGCTATCTACACGGTTATCTTCACCTGAAATGGCCGATTGTGATAACAAACATGCAAATGTAAACGCACCAGAAACAGCTGCTAACTTAACGGTATTTTTATCAAAATTCATAATAAATTCCTATTTCTCGTTAAAAGATAAATTTAACTTCTCATTAATCAAAATAAAATATTTTATTAACCTTCTACTTTTCGGAATAGAAAATGCAATCAATCCTGCAACTACAAAAAACAAGGGCTCAACATTAGGTAATCGGTTATTACTACTTCCGCTCTTAACAACTGACAAGTAACAATATGCTTCAAATTCTAATGTTGATATTTTATTATCATTAAAAAAAACATTATCTATATTATTTTCTAAATATTTTTTGACATTACTTAAAAGCTTCATTGATAACACCCAATGTTTTAGGTAGCTTAAAGCCTAATAAAATTCTTTTTTTAGCGTATAAGCAAAAAAATAAACCTAAAATCTGAACAAAAAACGCTGTTACTAAGCCTATAATAATTGAATGGCTTAAAGCATAAGCACACCAAGCAAATAAAATAATAATTGATAGCCAAAATATCAACGTCATTTGAACAATAAGCACCCATAAAGCCATAAGCCTTGGGATACTCTTAAAAGCATTAGTCACCTCCGCAATAGCAAGATTAAAAATTGTGTTAGAGAGCTTAAAAGAAGCAATTATTTTTTTAATTGCCATTTCTAGATCGCCAGCGAGTAAATCATCTTGACTTTTTTTGCTAGGGCCTTCACGCCCACCTACATCATCAGTGTGTAGTGGGGGCAAAGTAGGCTCTGGATGCGGAGGTGATTGCTGCTCAATACTCACGGCATCTTACTTCTTTATCAAACCGGTAAGTAAAGCACCTACCGCAAATGCGATTCCCACGCTCGTATAGGGGCGCTCTTTTATCCATTCGCTGCCTTTATTGGAAGCCTCTATTGCAGCCTCTTGCCCTTTGAGTAATTGCTCATTGGTAGCATTTACTGAGTTTTTACTTAATGTGGTTGCGGCTTGCTTTACGCTAGATGCTGCTCCGCGTATGTGCTCAAAAGCCTCATCAATAGAGTGATCAACCGGTTCAGCTGAATTTTTTTTAACAGCACTTTGATTCGGTGTTGAAGTAGCCATGGTACAAATCCTCATATAGTTAGTGCCCATCCATAAACGGCCGTTTTTAAAAAAATTTCTCACAATTATTATCGCCTCAAACTAGGGGTTCAGTTA
>CANLTI010000023.1 GCA_947494095.1 uncultured Pseudomonadales bacterium | reverse complement strand
TCAGTAGTGAAACGATGTATCGCCGATGGTAGTGTGGGGTTTCCCCATGTGAGAGTAGGTCATTGTCAGGTCTTATTTCAAAAACCCCCTTCGAAGTGATTCGGAGGGGGTTTTTACGTTTTCGGCTATTGGCCTTTACGCTGTGTATTTTATTGGTTTTATTGTAACTATTCAGCTCAGCTGATAAATCTCACTCTGATAGAGTCCTAATGGATTATTTTTTGAGCATTTAAGCGCAGGGTCTTGCAGGGAAAGAAAGGGTTAGCATGGGTGTGTGGAGGTAGACTTTGCGTCTGTAAGGATGTGAAAAATTAGACTTTATACCTGCATAGGGATATGCAAGATTAGACTTTGCAGGAGCACAAAGTCGAGGAGCATAAACTCGAGGAGGACAGGGTTATAGATGACTTGAGCTGCCCATCAATGATCCATTAGCGCCCAACTCAGTTACCTCTGAACGGTTACGGTCTTATAACTATCAGCTGGGAGCTATAATCGAATCCGTTCGTACTCTACTCTGACCGTACGGCTATATCACCGTTTTGAGGGCGAAGAGCTTGGTGATCTACTGAATTCAGTATTCTGTGCAAGCACAAAGTCGAAGATGGATTAAGCACTCCGAATTGTGGTACCTCTGAAGTAAGTTAGCCTATCTTAAGCGCGTGAGTATTTGAGCCCCGTTTTTAGCTCGTGTACCAGAGCCTCTGGATAGATACGATCTGCGTTACTTGGGCTGTCATATCATTTAGTCAGTTTAATGAGAGTAAGTTCGCTATAATAAGCGACTCAATTTAACGGCGCTCTGCGCATTGATGCAAGGTAAGGTAAGTGAGCTATCAAGTTTTGGCGCGTAAATGGCGCCCGCGCATATTTCGTGAAATGGTTGGCCAAGAGCATGTGCTTAGGGCGCTAATCAATGCGCTCGATAATAATCGCCTCCACCATGCCTATTTATTTACGGGCACTCGTGGGGTGGGTAAAACAACGATTGCCCGTATTTTAGCTAAGTGCCTTAATTGCGAAGTGGGTGTTAGCTCTGAGCCTTGTGGTGAATGTTCATCATGCCTAGAAATCGCGCAAGGGCGTTTTGTTGATTTAATTGAGGTGGATGCAGCTTCGCGAACACGCGTTGAAGATACGCGTGAATTACTCGACAATGTTCAATACGCGCCAACCCGTGGTCGCTATAAGATTTATTTAATCGATGAAGTGCACATGCTATCAACGCATAGTTTTAATGCGTTGTTAAAAACACTAGAAGAGCCACCAGAGCATGTAAAATTTTTATTGGCAACAACCGATCCGCAAAAGCTTCCTGTCACAATTCTTTCGCGTTGCTTACAGTTTAATTTAAAAAATATGTCGCCCGAGCGCATTGTAGGTCATCTTCAGTTTGTATTAGGTGAAGAGGCTATTCCTTTTGAGGAGTCAGCGCTTTGGCAGCTGGCGCGCTCTGCTGATGGCAGTATGCGAGATGCGCTTAGTTTAACCGATCAAGCGATTGCGTTTGGTGCCGGTAAAGTCGCCGATACTGATGTTGTGACGATGCTAGGCACTATTGACCATAAACTGATTGAGCAACTTGTGAGAGCTCTAATTGCCAATGATGGTCCTGCTGTGCTTAAAGCGGTTGCCGCCTTTTCTGAACATGCCCCTGATTACTTTGGCGCATTAGGCGATTTAACTACATTCCTGCATCGTATTGCCATCGCACAAGCGATGCCTGAGGCGCTTGATAATAGCTATGGTGATCGCACGACCATTTTAGAGCTCTGCCAAATGCTGCCGCCTGAAGATGTCCAGTTGTTTTATCAAACGGCATTAATTGGTCGTCGCGACTTACATTTATCACCTGACCCACGTTCGGGGCTAGAGATGACATTGTTACGAATGTTAGCCTTTAAGCCACAGGGCATTGCGGATGTGCCAACAACTTCATTGCGTTCAGAGGCGCCTGCGCTACCTGAAATAGCGGTCTCAGCAGAAAATTCGAGCGGCAGTGAGACAGCACTCAGTTCGGAGCGGCCAAACGCTGAAATGAAAAACTCTGAAGCTCACAGCTCACAAGCTATCAGCGCTGAAGTTTCTGATTCTGAGGTTCATCGTTCTGAGGCTCATCGTTCGGTATCTCCAGAGGTTAACGCCAAAACGGTCACCCCATCGGTGCCGGCTAATATTATTGAGCCAAAAAAATCGTCTGACCAGATTGACGATGTTGCGCAAAATAATACTGCGGCGGTCATTAATCGTGAGGCGAGTCATGATGTACTCAAATCAAGCTCTGCTCCTCCATGGGAGCTGCCTAGTGAAGCGCCTACTACCGAAGACTCAACGCTTAACAGCAATAACACCGAGCAAAGCGCCAGTAGCGGGGCGGGTGATGCGGCAAAAAAGTCCCTTGAGGCGCTATTTAATGCGCCAGGTTTAGAGGGGCTTAAGCCGGCTTCTCAAATATCAGCACCTGTTGTGGCTAAAGATAAAAAAATAGCGCAAATACAAACTAGGGCTCAGCCCTTAGCTAGCGCTCCAACACAAGTGGCTAAGATAGAACCCGTGCATTGGTTGGCGATTTATGAAGCGCTGGGAGTTAAAGGTGTATTGCAAAGCACTGTGGCCAATTGTTTGTTGGTTAATGTTGCGGGGAATCAGCTTTATTTTTTATTAGACCAAGACAAAGGTGCATTGTTTGATGATTCGCACAGGCAGCGTTTTAATGATTTACTCAATGATTATTTTGATGAGCCGGTCAAAGTGCACATTGACTTAGCGGCTTTAGACTCTAGCGCGATGACACCGGCAATATATGCAGATACGCTGCGGCAGCAGGCGCTAGCGAATGCGATTGAAAAAATGCAAGAAGAACCGTTAGTGCAGGATTTACAACAACATTTTAATGCAGTGCTCGATCTAAGCTCTGTAGAGGTCGATAAAAACAATACCCACTGTACGTAAAAATTTTACTTTCTGAGGAGAATAAACATGAATGGCCTTGGCGATATGATGAAGCAATTGCAAGATATGCAATCGCAAATGCAAGAGAATATGGAAAAAAATCAACAAGCACTGAACCAGCTCGAAATCGAAGGCAGTGCAGGCGCGGGCTTGGTTAAAGTTATTATGAATGGCCGTCACGACGTTAAAACTGTTGCGATTGATGACTCCTTAATGGCTGAAGATAAAGAAATGTTAGAGGACTTGTTAGCGGCTGCGGTTAATGATTGTGTGCGTAAGGTAGAAGAGGAGAATAAAAAAATAATGGGTAATTTAACCGGTGGAATGCAAATGCCGCCTGGTTTTAAAATGCCATTTTAGCCACTCAAATAGGATGTTTTGTGTATAGCCCATTAATCAGTCAGCTTATCGAGTCACTTCGTATATTGCCCGGCGTAGGCCCCAAATCTGCTCAGCGTATGGCCTTGCAGCTATTAGAACGCAACCAAGCAGGCGCTAAACGCCTTGCTGATGCCCTTACGCTTGCGTGCGAAAAGGTAGGGCGATGCACAACGTGCCGCACCCTTACAGAAGAAAGCCAATGCAGTTTATGTAAAAGTCAAAAGCGTGATAGCTCAATAATCTGCGTGGTAGAAATGCCAGCGGATGTTTTTGCTTTAGAGCAGTCGGGCACATACTCGGGTAAATATTTTGTTTTAATGGGTAAATTATCACCTATTGATGGTGTTGGCCCTAAAGAGCTAGGATTAGACCTACTAGCACAAAAAATGCTCGAGCCTGAACTACAAGAAATTATCGTCGCAACAAACCCAACAATGGAAGGTGAAGCCACGGCGCATTACATTGCTGAAATGGCAAAAAAGAATAAAATTAAAGTCTCGAGAATTGCTCACGGTGTACCCTTAGGTGGCGAATTAGAATATATCGATGGCGGCACTTTAGCCCATGCACTGGCCAGCCGAAGAGAACTGTAAAAAGTAAAAATGTATGGCTATAAAGCCAAAAAGAGAGCAAACAATGTCAAGTGCAGAGTCCTTATTGCGACAACCTATAATACATATCTCTGATAATGGTGCCTTAAGTCATTATTGTGAACAATGGTTAGAATGCCGCCTTCTCGCTATCGACACCGAGTTTATGCGGGTCGATACTTATTACCCTATTGCTGCTGTCATCCAAGTGAATGATGGGCAAGCGAATTATTTGATTGACCCCCTTTGCATTACCGATTGGAGCCCGCTGACGCGTGTCATGACGTGCCTTGATGTGATTAAAGCTTTCCATGCCTGCTCAGAAGATTTAGATGTTTTTAATAATTTGCTGGGTGCTCTGCCTGTTAAATTATTTGACACTCAAATTGCAGCAGCGTTATTAGGTGTTGGAGCCAGTGTTGGGTATGGCAATTTAGTGAACGAATACTTAGGCACGCTTTTACCCAAAGGTGAAACACGCTCTAATTGGCTGGCAAGACCGTTAAGTGATGGCCAGGTGCACTATGCGGCACTCGATGTAGACTACTTATTTGAGCTTGCAATATTACTTGAACAAAAACTACAAGATTTGGGTCGAGAAAGTTGGCTGTATGAAGAGTGTGATGCGGCCATTTCAAATTATCAAGCCAATTTAGATCCTGCCAGTAGCTTTTATAAGTCGAGTAATACTTGGCGCCTCGATGCTAAAGGCTTGGTGCTGGCTAAGCAACTATTTGAATGGCGAGAAAATACAGCCAGAGAAAAAAATATCCCTAAGACACGTATTATAAAAGATGCGCAAGTCTTTGAGGCTTTGTCGCGAATGCCTACCACGCTTTCAGAGTTTAAGGTTATTGGTTTACATGATAGTGCAATTCGAAAATTTGGTAAAAGTATTCTTGATATTGTTAATAGTGAGGTAACCGAAGACATGCAGTTGGCTGTAACTGCTTCTAATTCGCCTTTAACAAAGCCTGAGCGCGAAAGAGTCAAAAAAATACGAGAGTGGGTTGCTGAACTTGCACTACAGCATGCTATAGCGCCTGAAGTACTAGTTAAAAAAATGGTGTATCAAGACATTGTTCGCAACCTCAGCGCTGATGTTACATATTTAGAGGCTTTACAGCAATGCACTAAAGGGTGGCGGCAGGTGTTTTTTAAGTCCATACACCTTCCTGTTTAGTTTGCTGAATACCGCTTTCATATTCTGAGTAATGAATGTATGCAAAATAAAAAAATAATCTGCAGTGTGTATCGCAGTACAAAAAAAGAAGAGTTATATCTTTATGTGCCTAAAGCAAAAGGCTTGAGTGATGTGCCTGAAGCCTTACTGACAATGTTTGGCGTGCCTGAATTAGCATTTTCTTTATTGCTGACACCCGAGCGTAAGCTCGCAAAAGAAGATATTCAAAAAGTGTTTGAATCATTAGATGAAAAAGGCTTTCATTTACAATTACCACCGGCTAAGCAAGATGATTATATGCAAGAGATTAACCGCCATAACCATAAAATGGCTAACCAATGATAAAACCTAAGCGCGCAACCATCAAAAAAAAATCAACCAATAGCATCGTTAACCAACAAACCAAAGATAAACAATGGTGGCATGATGGCCTTGAATCTTTAAATGAGGAACAGTGGGAGGCTTTATGTGATGGTTGTGGATTGTGTTGTTTACATAAACTTCAAGATGATGAAACCGATGAGTTTTATTACACAAGTTTGTCGTGTAATTTGCTGAATACTAAAACATGTGAATGCACTGATTATGCTAACCGATTTGCAAAAGTCCCTGAGTGTTTAAAGCTTACAAAGCGAAATTATCGCGATGCATTACCTTGGCTGCCTAATAGCTGCTCTTATAAGCGCGTGGCTAATGGGCAAGATTTACCGCGCTGGCATCATTTGCGCGCTGGTAACAAAGCTTTAATGCATAAGCATGGCATGTCGGTCACCGATAGGGTTCAGCATGCAAAAGGCATTGCCGAAGATGATTATCAAGAATATGTATTGCAATGGGTTGATGGCGAAAACTAGCCAGGAGTATGGGTATGAACGATGATATTGCAGATTTGCAATTGCGAGTGAGCTTTCAGGATGATGCGATGACTAAATTAAGTGATCAGATTGCATTGCATGATAGAGAGTTAAGGGAGGCTAAATTGCAAATTAAATTATTGCGTGAAAAGCTGATGGATCTATCTCATGAAATAGATCAAGTCTCTCCAACTCAAAAAAATGAAAGACCTCCACATTATTAATCGAGAGAGGACATCACTATGTTTTCGGAATCTGAATATATTAATGGCTGGTTAGCGTATGGCGCCGGAGCCATTATTGGCCTTTGGTGCTGGTGGTACTTGATTTATAAGCTGCCGTTAAAATATTTAAGGCCCGCTCTATTTGGGGCAATGCTAGCAATGCTGGCAATGCCTTGGCCAACGGCCGATGGCAGTGCTTTTTTAGCGCCTGCTTGGATTATTGCTGGGGCTGAAGGTGTATTTGACGGGGCTGAGGCTTTTGCACGTGCAGGAATACCAATGTTAATAGCTATGGCTATGGGTGCTTTTATTGCTGTTATATTACAAATATTGTGGCTGTTAATAAGAGGTGCTCGCAATGACAGTTCCGAGTCAATACCAGAGTCAAGCGATAATAAGGCCAAAGGAGCTAAAATCAAAGCGGCAAGGCTTAAGGCTAAAGCGTTAAAAGCGCAGCAAGTTTAAATGTTAAGTAGTAGAGTTTAGAGGACGTTGAGTTTTAGAGGCAGCTGATGGATCACTGATAACTGTGGTACTCGCTTTGAGTAAACGATTGTTTTTGAAAGCTAAAAGCTAGAATCACTAAAAAGGCGCTAATATTAACATTAGCGCCTTTTTAGTGTTTTATATATTAACAGTATTACTTTTTAACAGTATTACTTTTTAACGGTATACAGCGTACGTACGCCATCTAAAAGTATTTGCTGGTTACCACCATCAATACTATCGTTACCGGTATCGACTAAGCCAACAGCGTAAGGGGTGCTGGCGACATGATCGATAAGTTCTTGTGGGTTAGCGATGTAAGTTGGCGCTTTACCTTTACCTGTGAAAATTTGCTTGGCCCAGTGCGATTTAAATTTACTGGGCGTCATGCGCATCACTTGTTTGAAAAAGGTCGTAGCGGCTTTGCTATCTAGTTCTAGTAATACGAGCTCTGACTTTTTTTTCTTACTAAACTTAGTTGATTTATCCAAGAAAATTTCACGGATATCATCTGAGGTTAGGTTCTGAGCGGTAATGCTCGGATGGCTAATAACAACAATGTCTGCATAGCAGAGGCTTACAGCAAAACTGCTAGCGAGTATTAAGCCTGTGATGGCTTTACGAAATAACGGTTTCATTGTAACTCCTTAAAATACAAGATCTACACCAAAGCGCAACAGGCCATTGGTGATGTCATCATTAGGGTTAGCTGGGTCTGGGTCGGGAGTCGTAACCGAATCGTATTGGATTTTTAAAGCTGCGCCAGGCTCAAAGTCGTATCGAATACCAAATGAAATGGTATCACTGGTTACACCTAGTAGCTCACTGAGAGCATTAAGTGTCTTAACTTGGTCTGCAAACTGTGGAGTAGATGCCAAGTTAATAGGCGCAGCGAGATCGACATAGACATCATCGGCTTTAGCAAAAGTGGTAAAAATAGTCGCACTACCAATGTTAACACCGGCGGTTGCTAGGTAACGTCGTTGCTCGGCCGAAGGGCCTTCGTCATAGGTAAGGTTGGTACCTTCTAATACACCAAAAACATACTCACCATCATACTTTAAGCCTGCAGAGACAAATGTTGCGCGTGTCTCTTCGATGGCTGAAATCTCAGTTCTGATGCCCTCAACAATAGTATCAAAACCTTGACCTCGGGTTGCGTCAAGAGCGGCATCAAAAAATTGGTTAATGGTACCCCCTTTAAGTGCAGGTATTGCTATATCCAAGAAGTCTTTTACCGCAAGCGTTGCATTGTGAGCGCTTAAGCGTAGCGCAAAGTCGCCTAGGCCAAAGGTGGTTACTAAACCTACATGGTTTCGAGTTTCTGTATCAATAGTTTGACCTGTATCAGATAGAGTGAAGTCAGTACTGACTGAGCCATAGTAAGCTTGCGCATCAAAATTTACAGTATCAAACAATGTAGTACTGTAAAATATATCAATACCTTCAATGTTATTAAACTGAATGGAGTAAACCTCATCAGCTGGCGCTATGCCTGGGTAAGCATAACCTACTTCCAGAAAGTCAGAAGAGAAGTAAAACGGGGTACGGAATCTACCCATTCTTACACGAAAGCTGCTTGTGACTTCATACGCAATGTAACCCCAAGAAAGGTCGGTGGCGTAATCGTTTTCGCCTCGGCTTACAAGCTGGCCAGTCATACTTAGCTTGTCACTAATATCGGCGCTGGCTTGAAGGCCAAATAGCGTGTCATTTTTGAAAGTAGCATCTTTTTCGTAGCCACGGATAGGTTCGTCAGTGGCTACACCGCCAATGGCGCTTAAGAAGCCATTGAATTGAATGTCTGCATAACTGGCAGGTGCCAATAAGGCAACGCTCAGTAATAGTGGAGGATAACGCATGGAAACTCCTATGAGTAAAGGTAAGGTAAGGGCTTTATTTAAGGTTTAAAGGTATGCTGGTATTCAAACACTACATTATCATCCGTTGAAATTATAGGAAATGGTGCAGCGGCTTTCGCGCCATCAATAATGGCTTGGTTGAACTCTACATGACGAGAGCTTTTTACTATTTTTATATTTTTAATAAGACCTTGCGCATCTAAAGTAATCTCGGCGGTTACTTTGCCACGTAGGTTTAGGCTTTTTGCCCAATAGGGGTATTTAATATTTCCTTTTAAATAGTTACGTAAATCATCCAAAGAGGTAATCGATTGATCGCCTTGTTTGGGGAAATAGGCGCGTACCCGTGCAGAATTGACCAAGCTATTATCTTGTAATAAAGCTGGTGCGGACGGGCTTATTGATTTTTTTGATAAGGAGAAGGTATGTTGATAAGTAAATACTTTTGATTGATCTTGTAATAAAGGCTGTAGTTTTGCACTAAGCGGCAAACTTTTTTGTATGGCCTCTATAATTGCATCACCCAATAAGCCGGCTTGTTTTGGCGTAATACTAATTATATTTGCGGCTTCTAATGTCGAGTTGAGTGTGAATGATACACTCACAGAGCCTTCTTGACCAAACTGCTTGGCCCAAGAGGGGTACTGCACATTTTTAAAGATAGCTGTATTGACCTGCCACTCTAATAAAGCGTTTTTTTGTTGTGTACTGAGCGTAGGTGCGCGCTTGGGTTTGCTGGCGACAGGTTTGGCTGGAGCAGGCTCTTGCACGATAACTTTTTCAGCCTCGGGCTGTTCGATCGTGTCTTCTATTTTGGGCGCATTACCCTCTAATGCCACTTGATCTCTAGTGCTGGCCACTGTTGCGCGGGTTTCAGCTTTTGGTTTAAGTGTAGCGGCAGCAATGGTAGCAGCAGGTGTTGCGGCGACATTAACGCTAGGTGCCTTGAGGACAACTACGGGGTTCTCCACCGCCGGTATTTTTTTACTGGGAGCGGCAGGCTTACTTGCAGCTATAATAGTTTCGGTACCTTCTTCGGCGAGCTCTGCGGTTGATTGTTTGTTGTCTTTTTGTTTTTGCCAGGTGGCGAGTAATGCCATGCGATCAGAGGCAGGGTTTAATGCTTCAAATTTATCGACTAGCGCTACGTTGTGTTCACTATTATGGCCTGTCAGCATGCCAGCTTTAAATTTCCGTGATGGGGGGATTGGACCAACCCATACGCGCGCAAGGTAATTAAATAAGCTTTTGCCTGGCGCCGTTAGTGCATGCGCACTATTAATGCTGACTTGTGTGTTTTTGCCATCAAAAAGAATATCAATATTATCGCCTTTGGTTAATTGAGTCTCGGCGAGCTGGGTGAACTTGATAAGGGCGGGCATAACCTCTTTGGGTAAAGTGGCTTTCGCGTTGTTAGTGGCCAACTCTCGCTGCCATACAAGGCTAAAGCTGTGCGATGTCCAGCGTGAGGTTACAACCTTTAAACTGTAAAGCGCAGGACTATTTTGTTCTTCACACAACGTTGCCTCATTACAACTGAGGGTACTGTAATGGGCGACCATATAATAATCTTTGCCCATATGATTATAGGTACCTATGCCATTTAATGGCATGTTGGCTTCGGCATGAGCGCTTATGGATATTATGCCACTCAGGATAGCCATATACAGAGTACGTGTGCGGATAGAGTGAATCGAGAATATCGCCAGAAGACTGAGAATCCGCTTCATGCTTATTTTCTGTGGTTTGAGCAATAGGTGCATCATATTAATTAACATTTAGTTAGGCGATAGCTGGGGTTTTGCGAACAAGTGATTACGCTCATTGATATGGGAACCACTATAACAAAAAATGTGTACAAACAAACGGTTGTTTGAATCTAGTCGCCCTACTATCGGCATTTTTTGGCTAATAAGGCTACCTAGAGTAAATGCTTTTCGGTAATTTGAGTTGCGGGCTTCAAGTTCCATAGAATTCAGATGTCCATATATCTTATAAAAACACTGGCCAGTACGCATAGTGATGGCCTCTATCGAGACTACTAAATTTTTGTGTGGCTGTGTATCTATCACTTTACCTCTTCTCAACGGCCGTTATTGTTCATTGCGTTAGCTTATGAGGTAATAAATTCACATATTTGTGATGTGGTTTTTAAAGTGTAGCAAAGATAGTGGGAGGTGAAGCTCGATGCTTTTGTTTCATTTAAGGTAAACAACCCTAAATCGTAACTATTCAGAGGTACCAAAATTGGGCGCTAATGACTCATTGACTGGGCCGCTCAGCGATCTGCGACTTTGTGCTCCTCGACTTTGTGCTCCTGCAAGGTCTAATCTTGCATATCCCTATGCAGGTGCAAAGTCTAATCTTGCATATCCCTATGCAGGTGCAAAGTCTAATCTTGCATACCCCCATGCAAGTGCACTGTCGACCCTCTGCTTTCCCTGCAAGGTCGGCGCGTAAATGCCCAGAAAATAATCCATCAGCACTCTATCAGGTGAGGCTTGTCAGTTGAGCTGAATAGTTACCCTAAATCAAGCTAAATGGAGTACACGACGTGATTGACCGGTCCTATTCTTGTTTGTGATGGATCGAGCTTCTATGGGCTCATTGCTTGCGACACGCTTTTTTGAGAGAGGGTGAGAGTTGACTGAGGCTGTTAATCCTCAGCACTCTTAATTTACAGTCGTATCAAAGCTCGATAATAGCGCCCTTGCCAATCCCTTCAAAGGCCTTAACGGTAAAGCGTTGACTAGGCATCTCTTGCTTGAGCGTGTGGGCTATGTGCTCTGCGATAAGCTCTACAGTAGTATCGGTTTGCATCATATAGCACTGAGTTTTGGGTAAACTGAGAGCAAAGTGGCCTTGTTGAGATTGATACTTAAACTCCCAGTTGTGTTGTGTTTCGCCACAAATATCTTCTTGGGTGCCAATGTAAATATCTTTAAATGTATTAGCCCAGCGCTGCATAAGTTGCGGGCTAAGTTCGTCATTTTGCCAGATTAAAAGTTTAGAGCGGTGACCATGAGCAATACGCTGGCAGTTGCCTAGATGCTTTTTAAGCCCATGACTGTAATGGTAGTTCGGTGTATTAATAGGCTCGGGTGTGAAGCTCAGCTTGACATTGGCAACTGTTTTGCCAAAAGTGTCCGCTAACTGTGCCTCGCACCAGCGTGCAACGGTATCAGGGTTGATTGTCTGGGTTTCTATTAAGGTGACCGCTTGGGCTGGAGAGTGCATTTGAATGCTGTCGCCGTTATTTAAGCTGAAGGCGATATTGGCTTCACTTGTACCAGCGAGTGCGCTATAGCCTGAGTAATCGGTTGGGATTAGTAGGCGATGATCAAGTTCGGTATCGAGCCAGTCTCGCAGGTGTTTTTTTACGATACCAAAATCGCAAACCATACCTTGCTCATCCAAAGCGCCAGTAAGCTCAATATGGGCGAGCCATGTTTCACCCAATAGCCCGCGCGCAGGACATAAATAACTAAAATCTACATTTGTAAGGTTATCGACAAACAGGCGCATGGAGTACTCTTGGTTGAAAGCAGTAGTGAGCTACAGCTTGTAAAGAATTGGGCGAGCATTTTACCTTACTTCATGGTGTGGATGGCTGAATTTTGATATTTTGAGCTTTATTGTTTATGCAAAAGAGAGGCTTAAGCCTATGTGTGCCGTAGATTGGTGAGCGCCCGAGGCTTTAACGTTAAGTGCTGGCGGTGTGAGGAAAGCGTAAAACACTGACTGCAGTTGGTTTGCTATCTCGTATCTGTTGAGTTTTTTGTGGGTCTGATGGCTTATTGAGTACATCATTGAGTTCATAAACAGAATCAAACATCATCTGGGATATGGCAACACAAGCGGCCATTGGTGTTTTGCTGGCACGGCGCTTCGCATCTATTTGAAACTGTAAGCCGCGAAGGCGACGCTGCATATCGCTAGGTGCCGATGCAATTAAAGCCTCGACCTCACGTTGGCGAAGCGCTTCGAGCGCACTGGGGTCTTCTTTGGCGAGTCTAAAAAGCTCATTGGTTGTTGGCCACTGGAAATCCATGGTCATACCTCGTTAAATCGTGTTTGGGTGGTTTATAAAGCCACTTGTTGGCATTTATTGCTCTTTTTGATTAAAAAACATGCTATCAGCTAAGGGTTGCTATGTGTATGTGGTTTTATATACCGAATATACATAAGTAGTAGCGACGGGCTTTTGCTGATGGTGACGACAGAGGTCTGCGTGGCAAAGTGTGATCACTTTCTCGTGGGGAAAACGACTAATCCGAGATTGATGTAAAATATATACAATTAAATGACGATTTTTTGGCATATAAAAAGGGAGTAGGTCAGTGTCTAAAGAGAAATGTGTCCTGCAAAAAAGTGTCGATAAGGGGCAGTGTGATATTGATAAAAAGCCCTATTACGGTGAGGCCGCAGTGCTATTGGCGATGCGTGAATGCGGCGGTGAACGACAAGTTTTATTGACGCGGCGCTCTAAGCGCATGAATACTCATAGTGGCGAGGTGGCATTGCCTGGCGGTAAGTGGGAGTTAGGTGATAAAAACCTGACAGCAACAGCGCTGCGCGAAGCAGAAGAAGAGGTGGGGCTACAACCACAAGTTGTCTCAGATATTCAACCTATGGCTGCGCGCTTTACTCGTCAAGGCACTAAGGTAACGCCTTTTTTTGGGCGGGTCCCACCAATTTTGTCGTTAGAGCCTTGCGCGTACGAATTGGAATCACTCTTTTGGCTACCTCTCAATATTGTTTTGAATGATGAGAGGGTGCAAACCGATGTATTTACTGTGAACCAGTTAGAGTATTGGGCTCCGGTGTATTGCTATGGAGGTTATAAAATATGGGGCTTCACAGCCCGGTTACTGGTTGACTTTGCCAATCACTTTTTGTGTAGTGACACATCACTGTGCATTGTAAGAGAGCCTTTTAACTCTTCTGTCCCTGAAGTGAGTTTCAGGACACCTTAGACAAGCTTTTGACGGTGGAAGGCTTTTTATTGTGTTTTGGGTGAACTTTGACGGTGGCTGCGGTCACATTATTGGAAGCTAGCCGGTTTTTTATGGCGGCATGCATAAAGTGGGTGAATTATATATTTAACATTGACTGCAAGCGCGCTAAGTTTTAGCGGTGTTAGGAGCTCTTACAAATTATATTGAGTTGATGGCGGCGTAGTGGCCGCACGGATACCCCTGCCTGATATATCATATGCTATCTTATATGATGGCTTTTAAGATTTTTGTCGAAAGTATCACCCTTTTGCAATGGTTTTTAATCTTTATAACTTTTACCCTAATGATTCAAAATAAGTTTCTTAGGATAAGAAAAATGAGTATTAGATTGGGTAAGTTGGCGCTAATCGCTCTAGCGGCCACTGGGGTTCTAGCTGGGTGTACGGGAGAGCCCGAATATTTGGATCAAAACTGGACCGAAGAAAATCAACTTCGCGAAAAGTTTTACACCACATCACAAGGTAGCCAGTTAATTCCTTATGACTGGTTCTTTGCATTAGAAAACGCAAAAAGCCACAAGCTGATCTCTTCGCATGAAGAAATTAGCCTGTTGGGTTACTTGCCTGATTATGCTCCAGACCCTTTGAGTAACCCCGATGGTTTACCGGTGGGTTTTGTTAAAGACGAAGACCCCAAAACAGGTGATTGGATTGGTGTTAACTGCGCCGCCTGCCATACCGCTCAGTTTGTTTATAATAATCGTGTTGTGCGCATTGATGGTGCGCCAAGTATGGGTAACTTTATTCAGTTATACCGTACTGTTCGCGATTCATTAGATGCGACTTTAGCCGATAGAAACAAATTTAAGCGTTTTACTCGGCGCTTAGGGCTTAATACGTCACAGAGCAATAAAGTACGCACTGAAATGACCGCGATAGCCCAAGAGCTAGACGGTACAATTGCGCGTGGTGTGTCTAAAGATCATGAGCCAGGTTATGGTCGTGTTGATGCCTTTAGTGGTATTCGTAACGAAATTTTTCAGCATGATTTAGGCGTTAAAGATAACTTCCGTCCTTCTATTGCACCCGTGAGCTACCCGTTCTTGTGGGGCACACCTGATTTGCAGGCGGTTCAGTGGACCGGTAATGCCGACAACCCCTTCGGTCGTAATGCTGGCCAAGTACTGGGTGTGTTAGGTCGCTTGGATCTTAAAAACCCAGCGACATTATTTGACTCGTCTGTTCGTCGAGAAAATGTCTTTTTAATGGAGCAGTGGGTGCGTGAGCTTAAGGCACCTAAATGGCCTGCTAATATTTTAGGTCGCATTGATCAATCAGCCGCTACGCGTGGTCGCGCGTTGTATAATAAGGTTGATGCGAGTGGTTATAGCTGCGCTAGCTGCCATGCATTAAAGAATGCTAAAGGCCAGTACCCGTTAACCCCTGCTTCTGATAACGCTTTTGGTAAGCAGTTTGTTAAAACAAAGAACATCCCTTTGAGCGAAGTGGGTACAGACCGCAATGCTATTGTGACTATCTTTAATCAAGGCTCGTTTAAAACCGGTCACTTAGCGCCTTTACTGGGCGGCGAGACAGAGATGGCAGGACCTACCTTGTTAACCCAGCTTGTTGGCGGTACGGTTAAAAAATTATTTGCGGCTGACAAGCCGTTAACGCCTCAACAGCAAGCGGTTTACTCTGGCTTCCGTGTTTATGCTCCTGGCGTGACTCCGCCTAAGTATGTGCCTGGCTACAAAGCGAGACCCTTAGAAGGTATTTGGGCGACATCACCTTACTTGCATAATGGATCGGTACCTACGTTGCACGATTTATTATTACCGCCTTCAGAGCGCCCTTCAATATTCTGGATGGGTAGTCAAGAGTTTGATCCGGTTTCGGTAGGTTACAAAACAGGCAGTAGTTACATCAAATACAAAGGTGTTGGTGCGAGACTGTTCCGCTTTGATACCACGCGTGAAGGTAACTACAACTCGGGCCATGAATATGGTACGCGTTTGAGCTACTCACAGCGTTGGGATTTGGTTGAGTTTTTGAAAACCTTGTAATAAAAGGTTATTAAAAACGATCTGTAAAAAATGCAGCCTTAGGGCTGCATTTTTTTTTGATCACTCAGTGAGGCGCTTCTTAGTTCCACTTCTAAAGTATGAGTTTTTATATTTAACACACGGCTATAAAGAGCGCTAATGCTAAAGGCCGCCTTATTTGTATTCTTTTTGGGTCGTATGTCGCAAAAAACATCTTATTATGATGATTTATTATGTCAACAGCTTTTATTATGAGGAACTAAATGAATTTCTTGGGAGTTAAGGATGGAAGGTAATATGACTAGATTAGCACTTATTGCTGTAATAACTGTTGGGTTTTTGACCGGCTGTACGGGAGAGCCCGAGTACTTAGAGCAAAATTGGACAGAAGAAAATCAACTTCGTGAAAAATTTTACACCACCTCACAAGGTAGTCAGTTAATTCCTTATGAGTGGTTTTTTGCATTGGAAGCGGCGACAAGCTACAAGCTTATATCTTCTAATGAGCAAATTAGCTTGTTAGGTTATTTGCCCGACTATGCCCCCGACCCGTTGACCAACCCCGATGGTTTACCGGTGGGTTTTGTAAAAGATGAAGACCCTAAAACGGGCGATTGGATTGGTGTTAATTGCGCGGCCTGTCATACGGCCCAATTCGTTTATAATAACCGTGTTGTTCGTGTTGATGGCGCACCCAGTATGGGCAACTTTATTGCCTTGTATCGCACCGTGCGCGACTCTTTAGATGCAACTTTAGCGAGTAGATATAAGTTTAGCCGCTTCGCGAAGCGCTTAAGGCTGAGCTATTCTGAAAGCAAAGCCGTGTATGCGCAAATGCAAGAAATTGCTGCCGAATTAGATGGCACAATTACGCGTGGTGTATCTAAAGATCATGAGCCAGGTTTTGGTCGTGTTGATGCTTTTAGTGGTATCCGCAACGAAGTTTTTCAGCATGATTTAGGTATCGAAGAGAATTTCCGCCCTTCTATTGCGCCTGTGAGCTATCCGTTTTTGTGGGGAACACCTGACTTACAAGCTGTGCAGTGGACAGGTAATGCCGATAACCCGTTTGGCCGTAACGCAGGCCAAGTATTGGGTGTATTGGGTCGTTTAGACTTACAAAATCCTGAGACTTTGTTTGAGTCATCAGTACGTCGAGATAACGTCTTTTTGATGGAACAATGGATACGTGAGCTTAAAGCCCCTCAGTGGCCAGAGGATATTTTAGGGCGTATCGATCACGCATCGGCTGAGCGCGGGCGTGCTATTTATAATAAAGTGGATGCGAGCGGTTACAGTTGTGCCAGCTGCCATGCGTTAAAAAATGCAAAAGGTCAGTACCCCTTAACACCGGCATCTGATAATGCATTTGGCAAGCAGTTTGTTAAAACCACGAATATACCGCTAGCCGAAGTAGGCACTGATCCCAATGCGTTTTTAACTATCTATGCACAGGGCGATTTTAAAACCGGTGGTTTGGCTTCTTTATTGGGCGGCGAAACAGAAATGTTTGGGCCTACGTTACTGACTAACATTGGCGGTGGTGTGGTGCGTAAATTATTTACAGCAACTCCTGCTTTAACGCCACAGCAGCAGGCGGTTTACTCTGGCTTCCGTGTTTACGCACCTGGCGTGACTCCACCTGCGTATGTACCCGGTTACAAAGCGAGGCCCTTAGAAGGTATTTGGGCGACATCGCCTTACCTACATAATGGCTCGGTACCTACGTTACATGATCTATTATTGCCGCCTTCAGAGCGCCCGTCATCGTTCTGGGTGGGCAGTTATGAGTTTGACCCGGTATCGGTAGGTTATAAAACGGATCGTCATCAAGTGCGATATAAAAACATACGCACTAGGTTATTTTACTTTGATGCTACGCGTGAAGGTAACTTCAACTCAGGCCATGAATACGGTACGCGTTTGAGTTATTCACAGCGCTGGGATTTGGTTGAGTTTTTGAAAACCTTATAATTAAAAACAAGACATAAAAAATGCAGCCTTAGGGCTGCATTTTTTATGTCTGTCATAATGTGCTCGTGTCAATATTGACTTTATGTCGCAATATTAAAAGTCACTATTCAGCCAAGCTGAAAAACAACACCTGACGGGTGATGGTGGGTTATTTTTTGGGCATTTAAGCGCCGGGCCTTGTTGCAGGGGAAAGCAAGGGTTAGAAAGCGCACCTGCATAGGGATATGCAAGATTAGACTTTGCAGGAGCGCAAAGTCGAGGAGCACAAAGCTGTGTGTTACGTAATTACCTTACTGAATGAGTGAGTTGTTGCAGCATGAGGGTATGCAAAAGGTGGCTCAGTCTTGACTGTTGCTGTTCATTCAATGATCCGCAATGGTACTGATATTGGTTGAATAAATCGATGAGCTGATGTTGCTCCTCCTGTGACAGGTAGCTTTTTGCAACCGTGTGATTAAATTGTTCAATCGTTAGGCCTGCCGCTAAAGTATGGCCTTTATTTATGAGTGCGGTGTGAAGTATTTGCAGGCTTTGCGCAATGCTGAGTGTGGCTTTATTTTTTAAGCGGTACCGCAAAAATTTGTTTTTTATGGCGCCTTGGTAATGGCGCCATAAACCTAAACTAATGCCGGCTATTAACCCAAGTGCTATGCATAGCCACCAAAAGTCGATAACAATCAATTTTAGCGCCGCTAAACCTACGGTCACAATCAGCGTTAAGCTGTACCAGCTATTGCGCGCTATATTTTTTATTGAGGTTGTGCTGTGTCCACTTTGTTCATCTATGCGATTCAAGTGATCAATATATTGCTGAATAGTACGAGCTGTTAGTTGTTTTTTTATTTGATGGTTGTTTGGCATAGGGTAATACGCAGTAGGTTCTAGTAATACCCAGCCTAAATCATCAACATAAGCCTCTACCCATGCGTGCCCATCTAGTGTGCGCACTTCGTAATAGCCCGTGAGAGGGTTTTGGTTGTGAGCCAGCCACCCAGTGACCAAACGCGTTGGGATATTTTGTGTGCGTAGCATAATCGCGAGTGCGCTAGCAAAGTATTCACAATGCCCCTTTTTTGTGTCAAATAAAAACGCGCTTAATGGTGTTGTATTTTGTGAGGTAAAAATTGAGTCAAAGTCATACTGATATTCACGGCGCAAAAAAGATTCGAGATAAACGGCCTTTTCCAGATCTGTTGCTTGATGGTCTAGGGCCTGTAATTGCTCGCGCGTGAAGGTTGCAATATGAGGATCCAAAGATGGCGGTAGTGTTAAATACCATGCAAGGCTTTGGTAGCGTGCAGCTTTACGTTCACTTGCTGCGTTATCCAGTAATTTTTGCGCTACGGCATTTGCCGCTGTAACACCTTGAGTTTTATGTGTGATTTGGCTAAAGGTACGGGCTTGATAAAAATGCTGATTCACACTGGCGCTGTAAGTAGTCCCTTTTTTGAGTGGCTGCGGGGCAAACCATTGGCCAAATGCATCTTGTGCGATGACGCTAGCTGGGAAGTTAAGCTTGGTTAACGCTTCCGCAAATGGAATGTTGGCGCTAGCATTATCGTGCGTTATAAAAACTTGATAGTGGCTAGCTTGTGTTGTGATATCCACCGTGGTGTTTTTAGCCTTAGTGTCTTGCTGAAAATGACCACCGGAAAGGCGTTTTTTATTCAGCTGATGCTGAGATTGAGACCAGTGTACGCCGTCAAAATTATCGAATACACGCGCTTTTAAATAGAGTGCTTGATCGGCTTTAACTTTAGCAATGATAATATTACTAAAACGTGATGGGTCAAGGTTTGGATCGGTAATACTAAAATTTTGATCAAAACCTGAATATTGATATGTGTGTTGTGTTGTATTATTTGTTTTATTGTTGTTTGTGTCTTTGCTTTTTTGAGTGTCTGAAGACCCTGAGTCACGAGTATTGTCTGATGCGCGCGCGGGCTCTTTTATAGCTTGGTCGGCTTGTGCCTCCCACTCGTGGTTGCTGTAAGAATGTGCAGAAGGGCTTGTACTAACGCCTATATTACCTGCCGGTAAACGCGGAAGCAGCAAATAAATAATGGATGTTAACCCTAAAAAAATGACGCATATTTTGAATATATGCAAAGTGCTGTTTGGCGGTTGAGTGTTCGTGTTGTTGCTGTTGCTGCTGTTGTTGTTGTTGTTATTATTACTGCTGTTATTAATGCTGTTGTTACTGTGAATATTTTGAGTTAACGGCATTTTGCTTGATTGGTGCTGGTCATACAAATAAAGACTGCGCAATGCCAGCAAACTGGTGACACTGAAGCTTGCGATATAACTTAAAAAACTGCCATCTTTAGCCTGCGCGGCACCGGCTAATAAGCATACCAAGCCAATGAGTAATGCACTGTAAATTCGGTTGTTATTATTAGCTTGTAAGTTGATTGCGTACTGCGCACCTATTAAAAGCGCAATGAGTGCATTTAAAAGTGTGCTATTGAATAATAATATTAAAAAAACAATAATGCCTATCCCAGCAGCGACTTCGGGGAGCTTATTGCGTGCGGCAAGGCTGGGTAAGAGCGTTACCCATAGCCCACTCATAATACATAAGCTAATAATCAGTGTGTAACCTAAATGATAAGCCGCGTTAAAGCCGGCAAAGCCTAAGGTTAAGCTGGCTGCGCTAAATAATAAGTGAGGCTGTAATAGGATCATAAATAAAGGCAAATTAGGTAAGCTTGTAAAAGTGTGGGGCCATTTGGCGTAGTGTTTGATATTGGGCGCAGTATTTTATAATGGCTTTTTGTGAGGTTTAGTCATTATTGTTGATGGTATCAGCGATGCTATGATTGGCGTAAACCGGTATAGATATTGTTTGGTGGTGATGGGTAATTGTCGGTCGTTTAAAGGTTTTTAAGGGGTTTAAATAACTTTCATCGTTAAAAATAAATTGCCAGTGTTTTTGTGCATGACTGTGATAAGTGGGTGGTGTGGCCTCTAAAGAGCCCTGATTAATAAAGCTAATCACAATACTCGAGTGATTATGGCTACTCAAGGTATGAGCTAAATACTCTGAGTAGTGGTTTTGTGTTTGAGCGGGTAGCTGTGTTAAAAGCGTATAGAAATCATCGAGGTGATCAACGCTATTGATGTGACAGTCAATAGCGCCTGTTGCATTAACGGTTATGCCTTGCATCAGGCAGTACTTGGCGATAGAAGCCGCGAGGCTTAGGCTGTGCTCTAGGGCGTTGATTTGACCGTGGCCGATATTGAGCGTGTCATCGGCATTAATAACAAGTGATACGCACGGTTGTTCTAATTGTTCAAATTCACGTAAAGTCATGTCGCCACTGCGAGCGGTAGCGCGCCAGTCTATGTGGCGGTAGTTATCGCCGGTACGGTATTGGCGTAAACCGACAAATAAATCATACCCTTGTGGATTGCGATGCATTTGCTCGCCTAAACTTACCGCACCATGTAGCCAGCTTGGTGGCAGGTGCTTAATGTTTAGTAATTTAGGATACACCGTTTGCAGGCACGGCGTGGCGAGGATATTTTTGTGGATAGTGATTAAGCCAAAAGGGTATGCACAGGTCAGCTTTACATGCTGTAAGTGAAAGCATCCGCGTTGTGTAGGGGTAATGTTAAATGTGATAAGTGCTTGGCCCGCAGCGTAGGTGAGGCATTGTGTTGGCTGAGGGCTGTCATAAAATGTTGCAACACTTGCCATCGCGGGTGTGAGCTGTATGCCATAAATTTTTTTGTTTTTTTGCGTATTGATATGTAAGTGAATAGCTTGCGTCTGGCCTGCGTGCACGGAGATGGGTTGCTCAAACGCGAGGTGTAATCGGCGAAGGTATACCCAAGGTAATATCGCCGAGAGCAGTATAAATGCAAGCAATGCCGCCACCATGCCATAAAGTAATGCAAGGCCTCTATTCCAAGCAATCAATGCCATAGCGCATAATAAAAGGCCCGTAATATTCGGCAGCGTAAAAAAGCGGTAAAAAATACTTTGCCATAATTTGGGTATTTCTAGTGCGCTTTTTACGGGTGTGGCTACAGTGCTCTGATGGTCTTTTTTAAGGTTACTCATTCGGTGTGTTTTTTTGTATGCGTGGTTTTTTGACGCCGCTTGGTTCTTTGCGTTTGCTAAAGAAGGCTTCTATGCCATTACCTTCATGAGGCGCGGTTTCGGCAGCCGGTTGTCCGGAGAGCCTTGTATGTGCTGGGGGTTGCGTATTGTGCGGTGGTGCTGGAGCGGCTTGATATGTTTGAACCGGCACTTGGGATGCTTGGGCCGGCACATGAGTTGACGTTGATGACGCTTGATGTGGCGGAGGTGTTGGCTCTGTGTATGCAGTGGGTGTCGAGTGTCTCCGCGCAGGTGCGGCCGGTTGTGTTGATGCTGTTTGTGAAGGGGTGTTGGCAGTTTGAGCAACGCCGGGCACGGGGACTTGTTGGAGTAACTGATGCATTATCTTGCCTGCGTTGTCGGCCGTATTTTGATGACTGAGTATTAGGCGATGCGCTAACACGGCAGGTGCGATACTTTGAATATGGTGAGGTGTTACAAAGCCGTCGCCGTGAATAAAAGCATAAGCTTTGGCTGCATGCATCAGGGCTATAGCCGCACGAGGGCTTGCGCCTAGGCGAATACCTTTGTGATGATGGCTAGCTTCTATGAGCGCCACAATATACTCTTGAACCTGAGTGTCTATAGTTGTTTTTTGGCTCGTGTGCTGCCACTCAATCAAGTGCTCTTTGGTGATCAGTGTTTTTAGCGCCTCAACGGGTTGTGATTGTCGGTTATGACTGTGGCTTTGTAAAATGACTAATGCTTGCTCTACAGTGGGGCGGCCTAACGTGAGGCGCATAAAAAAGCGATCGAGTTGAGCCTCTGGCAGAGCGAAGGTGCCTGCAAATTCTACCGGATTTTGTGTCGCAATGACTAAAAACGGCTTGGGCAAATGAGCCGTTTTGCGATCAATCGTAATGGTGCCTTCAGCCATGGCCTCCAAAAAAGCTGATTGCGTGCGTGGTGCTGCGCGGTTAATTTCATCCACCAGTAGCAAATTGGTAAATATAGGCCCCGGAATAAATTTAAAGTCTTGTGATTGCGGCTGATAAATATTACCACCGAGTATGTCGCTGGGCATTAAATCGGGTGTGCACTGTATACGCTTAAAGCTCAGCGCTACGCTTTTGGATAAAGCTTTGGCCAGTGTTGTTTTGCCGGTTCCGGGCGCATCTTCTAGTAACACATGGCCTTGGCACAATAAAGCGATAATAATGTTATCTAACACGTTATCATCGCCAATAAAGACGCTAGCGAGCTGCTCTTTGAGTGCGTTAATACCGGTTTGTGCGAGTGCAGTCATAAGGGGTTCCTGAGTCTACCCAGCTCTTGTAGAGAGTGATGTTTAATAGGGTGGCTATTTTACATAATTGCGATAAAGAAAAGGCGGTTTGTTTACAAACCGCCTTTTATTGATATTTTTAGGGCCATTTAATGTTTAGGGCCGAGGAGGAGATGCATTACCCAATAATACTTATTTTGTGTGTCCTCCGCTGCGTTGCGCAAAGCCTACATGCCCCGGTATGCGCCCTTAGCGGCACCTAAAAGCGGCCTTATCAGCCATTTCGGGCTCTATCTGAATGTTGGCAAAGCGTGCGTTAACCTTGCCGTTGGTGACAAAACCTAATGCTTCCACTATGTAGTTAATATCTAGCCCGGCTTCTTTGAAGCAGGCGACATCAACAGATAAGCGATTCCATTCGTTAACGGGTGCAGCATTAAACTTGAGTGTGATATCTATTTTATGGCTTTTATTGGTATCGCTAGCTTGTAAATAGATGGGTTTTTGTGCTTTTGTTAAGCGATATACATCAAAGGCGATAATAGAGTTGTTATCAATGTACTCGTTAAAATTAAGCGGTACATCGCTGGCTCGCAAGCTAATATTAGCACTGCCTTTACCGCTCCATTTGACATCGATAGCATCGCCTTGAGTCTCTTGATCGGCTTCGCTGACGATAATGATGTTTGTGTCATTAATTAAGTTGTTTTCATACAGGGTCTTTTTACCTTTAGAGCCTACAAAAAGCTGCCACGGTTCGCGTGCTCGTCCCTGAAATAAAGGTGTGCTCATAGCCAAGCCATCTAGCGCATTGCCGGGGTCTGTGTTTAACATAGGAGTGTTTTTTTGAGCATGTGCGTAGCTTAGCCCATAACCAAACGGGAAGAGTGGATCGTAGTCGTCATCACCTACATTCACTTCGTATTGGTCGGGCATTTTTGGCCAACTAAGGGGTAAGGTGCCGGTGAAGTCATAAACAATATTGCCTTGTTGATCGGTAAATAATACGTCGGCAATAGCTGCGCCTTGGCTACCGGGTAACCAAGCAGCTACAAAGGCATCGCTCGCGTTAATTTCACGGTTAAGCCACAGCGGACGGCCAGAAATAAATACACTAATGACCTTAATGCCTTGAGCTTTAAGCTTTTCCATTACTTGTGCATTACTGTGGTCGCCAGGCTGCCAGGCCAGGGTTTTAATGTCGCCTTGCCATTCGGCATACGGTTTTTCACCAAAGACCATAATGGCAACATCGGGCTTTTGTGTATATTCACCATTGGCTTGGTATACGGCGTGACCGCCAGCAGCTTCAACGTGTGTTTTGATGCCCTGCCAAATCGACTTGCCCTGCGGGAAGTCTTCGTTTGTTGTGCCGGTGCCTTGCCAAGAGATAGTCCAGCCACCACTTTGGCGGCCAATATCATCTGCGGCACTGCCAACTACTAATACACGGCTGTTGGGCTTGAGCGGTAAAGCGGCATTATTGTTTTTAATTAATACCGCTGATTCGCGGACAGCTTGGCGAGCGAGTTGAATGTGCTCAGGTGCACCAAATAATGCGGTATTGCCTGCAAGTTTACGTGCGGAGGGTTTAGGGGCACTCATAATACCTGCACGAAATTTACTGCGTAAAATACGACTCACGGCTTCATCGATCTGAGACTCTGGCACAATGCCGTCACGCACTTGCTGAACAGTATTACTAATAAAGCTTTTCCAGTGCTCGGGCACCATAAACATATCTAAACCAGCAGCAATAGCTTCGGGGCAGTTATCCGGTTCGCAGCCATCAACTAAGGCATGACTGTTCCAGTCGCCTACTACAAATCCGTCAAACCCTAGTTTGTTTTTAAGAATGTCTTTAAGGAGGTATTGATGGCCGTGCATGCGAGTACCTTGCCAGCTACTGTGTGATGCCATGATGGACAATACCCCTGATTCAATCGCAGTAAAGTAGCCAGGCGAATGAATGTCTATAAGCTCTTGTTCGGTGGCTATATTGTCTGCGCGATCAACGCCGTCAATGGTACCGCCGTCACCGACATAATGTTTGGCTGTAGCCAGTAAGCGACGACCATCCATAAAAGTGCCGTCAGAGACTGAACCTTGTAAGCCTTCGATAGCGGCTTGCCCCAAAGAGGCAACTAATGCAGCGTCTTCACTGTAGCCCTCATAGGTACGACCCCATCGGTCGTTGCGTGTGACTGAGATTTCAGGGGCAAATGTCCAATCTTTGCCAAGTACCATCGTTTCAAGGGCGGTCACTTCACCAATTTTGCGAACTAACTCGGGGTTACTTGTTGCACCTAGGCCAATGTTATGAGGGAAAATAGTGGCCCCAATAACTTTGTTATGGCCGTGTACCGAGTCGGTACCCCAAATTAAAGGGATGGGCAGGCCGCCGTCACTGGTATCCATTGCCGCTTCGTAAAAGGCATCAAGCTTAACTAACCAGTCATCGATCGTGGCAAATTTATTACCGTCTAGATAGCTTCCGCCGCCTTCTAGTACAGAACCTAAATGATATTTTTTGACATCTTCGGGGGTGACAAAGCCGACTTCGGCTTGCGTCATTTGCCCTACCTTTTGCTCTAAAGTCATTTGGTTAACAATTGCAGCCACTTTTTTGTTGATAATAGCGGTTTGTGTAGGGTCAAAAGGAAGCTTTAAGGTGGGCCACAGTGCGGGGTTGGTTTGAGTGGTTGAACTGTCTGCTGCTGAGGCTTCTTTTTTTACGGGGGCGTTGCCGCAGCTAGCGGTCAACAGTATGGCTGCCGCAGTTGCGATCACAGCGCCTAGCTTAGCGCTGGCAGTCAGTTTCTTACGGGGGATTTTTAGCGATTGCTGTGCGCTTGTCATAAGCGTCCTCTCGTCTTATTTTATGGGGATTTGTGGATCACATTTTATACAATTGTTGGCTTGAGGAGAGCGAGTATAGCAGTCGTCTACCCATAAGCGGCAAGTCTAGGTAGAGAACAGTTTATTTGACTATATGTGAAATGCCTAATGTGAAACCCCTTGCGTGAAGCTCCCTTGCTGAGTGCAATAGCTGTGAGCGTTATACACGGCTAGGGGCTTAGCTTCTAAGGGTTAGCTTCTAAGGGTTAGCTTCTAAGGGTTAGCTTAAAGGTGCAAGCGGCTAGCAGCTAAGAGCCAGGCAATAATAGTGTATCCAATTAGACGTGGGGGTTCTGTTTTCTCGGCAAGGCGCTCGAAGGGTCGCATGCCGGGCATGTAACGCTTTGAGTAACGCAGGCGATGAAGCACAAAACACGTGTTATTGGATCATGTATTTTTTCTCGTTCCTCAGCATTACTTTTTTGTACCTAGCCCAAGGTTGGTGATGACGTATTCTCCCTTAGTGCGCTTTGCTTTTTTAGCGTCCACTAACATCACTCTTTGGCTGTCAATACCCTGTTCTATAATAATGCTTTGAATCGCTTTTGCTCTGTGCAGGGCAAGTGTGGCCAGTTGTTCGGCCGCAATACTTTCTTGCGTGATGAGCTGTTGCTTTAAAGCTTTTGTATATGCTAGTACATCGAGTGATCTGTTATCTTCTTGCGTTATAAAGGGTTGCTTAAATAACTTTAGGTCCTGCGATGATTTATGCTTTAAAAAGTTACTTTCTAAATATTTGACTGTTTTTTTAGTGGTTAATGCTTCGCTGGCAATGGGGTAGCCCAGTGCGAGTTCGGCATTGTGTATAAATTGCTGCTCTTGCAGTGCCGGCATATCGAGGTGCTCGGCAGATGTTTTGGGCACCTTTAGTATTAACTTGGGCCTGGCTTTCATGGCCTTGGCGAGGTTGTGTAGTTTTTCTTGTTCGGGAGGCGTGATATGGCTTTTTCCCGGTATAAAGTTAACCTTACCAAACTCTTCACTGTTACCGCCGACAAGCCCCGAAAGCAATCTAAACGGTGATGAAATGGCGCTGCTTAATATTTTTTTAAGGGCTTGCCCTAATACGCTGGAGACTGAAAATGACGGGTTGTTAATGTCTCCTGCGATCGGTAGGTCTAGGGTGATTTTTTTGTCATTATCTTTGAGTAGGCCTATGGCTAAATCTAAGGGTAAATCTAAAGCCCCAGGTTGCTCGACGGACTCGCCTAAATTAAATGTCCTTAAAATAATACTGTTACTGCCTTGTAGGGCGCCGTTATTGAGTGTGTAGTTTAAATTTAAATCGAGTCGCCCATCGGTAATTTTTCGGCCTGCAAATTTAATGGCGTAAGGCGTAAAGTTTGGGACGTTAATGTTTTCAAACTTCAAGCTAATGTTTGAGTTTTCTTCGAGGGCGAAGGGCGTCAATATACCTTCTATATTGAGCAGGCCGTATTCATCTAGCTGCCCTTCAAATTTTATATCGGTACTGGCTTTGCTTTGGTTGTCGAGCGTAGAAATGCCACCATTAAGGTTGTGTATTTTTGTGATAAACGGAAGAGGTAAGGATTCATCGGCAAAATCACTACTGCCGTTATTGATGGCAAAGCTGCCCATTTTAATATGATAAGGCTGGCTATCTTCTTGAGGTTTATGAGTGACTTCAGTGCTGGGCGCTTGAGGCTCAGCGGTTGTATCGTTTGCTTGATTAACCAGTAGATGTTCGATGGAGGTTGTGCCATCTCGATTAATTTTGAAGTCGATGTAGGGCTTGTTAAGGGTAACTTTTTGGATGGCTAGAGCATTACCGGTGGCCGAAGTTTCGATCGTTTGTAAAGCAAGTAGCTCCCATTGTAGTAGTGTTTTATTATTCTTGGCCTCTAAAATTTTGAGCTGATTGATTGACAGCTCGCTATCAATAATAAAATTTTGCTGTGCTTGGCTTTCATCGCTTTTGATGTTGATTGTGGCGTCGAGGCTGCCATCTGTAATGGCAATTTTGGCAAATTGTGCGGCATAAGGCTGTAAATGCTTCAGCATAAGCTTTTGTATTTTAGTGGTGTTATTCAGTGCCGAAAATGGCATAGGAATAACATGCCCTTCGCCGTCAATACGCCCGCTGAGTAATTCGAGGCCGTATTGAAAGTGAACGGTGTGATTATCTTTAAGCTGAAAGTCATTAACCGCGATATTAATATTGTTAATGTGCTCAATAGCTGCCGAAGGTGTTGCAGTATCTTCTACTTGCACGGCCCAATTGTTAAGCTCAAAGCGAGCATTTGAAATGGCCCATTGGGCTTCTGCGGGTGTCTTTTTTGCTGTGGTAGGCGCAGTGCTAGGGTTTTGGGTGTCTGTTTGACTGTCTGATGGATTATTTGGTGATTGACGGGTAGTTGTTTGAGTGGCTGATACTTGAGCGTTTGCTGGGGCAAAGGCTAATTGCTGAGCCATTAGCAATCGCTCGATATTGGTTTTGCCCTCTTTATCTCTTGATAGCCATAATTTGCCGCTATCGAGTGCTATTTTAGGGATATGAATAATGTGTTGTGGCCATGCAATACTGGCATCGGTGAGGGCAAGTTTTTGCAGGCGATATAAGGGCTTTTGGCTGCTGCGCTCAATAAGGCTAAAGTCATCGAGTGATACATTTATATTGTTGAGTAAAACGCTAAAAGGGTTGTCGTTTTTATTAGGTGATTGACTGAGCGAATAGTCTAGGTCGGCATTAAAAAAACCACTGTCAATGTCGACAATTAAAGAGTCCTGTAGGTAGTTAGAGGCAATGACAGGATAGGGGCCTTGAACATTGATATGGCCTTTGCTTGTAATAGGGCTTAAGTGAATACTGCCTTGCCAAGTAATGGCAATACCCGACTGACTCTTAAGGGCGATAGTATGTAGGCCCGAATGCTCGGGCAGTGTCGATAGTGCAGCAATATGAATATCCAGTGGCCCTATGGTTTGACTAAAGGGTGTGGCGGGTACCTGGTCGGTAATATCCACTTGGCTGAGCTGTAAATCGATATTGCGAATCAAAAAGCGTGGTAAAGCCGAGGGCTCTGCCGGCGGCGGTGGCGTGCTGGGCTCGGTGGCGGTGGTTGCCCATTGTTGAGCAAGGCGGCTCAAAGTGTTGTCGATTTCGCTAAAGCGTTCAAACTGGCCATGTAAACCACTGAGCCTAATGTGATCTAGCGTCCACGCTTGATTGAATAAACTGACTGCCTCAAAGTCAATTGAGAAAGATTCAAAGCCTATGAGCGGCTCGTTACTTTTGTGTAAGAGTGCAAATTGATCAATGCGCACTTTAAAAGTGAAAGGGTTTATGCTGATTTTTTCAATGGCAAGGTTGAGGTCTAGCCTTTGCTGTACGATTTTTTGTGCTTGCGATTGAATAACGCGCGGAGCGACAAGACCCAAACCAATACCGTAGATGGCAACTAAGCTTACGCTGATCAATAGCGTTATTTTATAGCGTTTTGGGAGTTTTTTTAGTGTAACAACGAGTGATTTCATGCGTTAGCTCCTACTCATTTGGTATTTTTCGATGGTTGCTTTGACGCCGCTTTTGGGGGTTTTTACAAGTTTGCAGGCTAACTCAAAGGGTAGCTGCTCTAGGCCAAAGTCATCGCATAATTGCTTTTGCATGGCAAACCACAGTTGTGCGGTCATTTCGCAATCGTAAAGCGCGCGATGGTAATCACCGCTACTTTTAATACCCGCGTATTTGACCAATTCGCCTAATTTATAACTGGGGGCCTTAGGGAATACGCGTTTTGCTAGCAGCATCGAACAAGCAAACTTGCCATCAAAAGTTAAGCCAAGCTCTGCCAGTTCAGCCTCTAAAAAGCGTTTATCAAAGCTGGCGTTATGGGCAATTAATTGAGCGTCTTTAATAAACGTGTGAAAACGGCTCATTTGTTGATAGATGGGTTGTGCGGTGGCGAGCATAGCATTGGTAATGCCGGTGTAGCGCTCGATAAAAGGGGTAATGGCAAAGTGAGGGTTCATGAGTGCACTAAAGCGCTCGGTGATTTTGTCGCCTTCTATACGCACAGCCCCAACCTCTATAACGCGGTCGCCTTGCTTGGGTGATAGTCCGGTGGTTTCGAAATCGAAGATAATCATGGGGCTTTGGGGCATAACTGACGCCTTAAACGGTTTGAGTCGGTTGCTTTAGCGACAGGCCTCCCAAGTATTGCACGGTGCAGTGATGAGGACTTATAAGCTATCGCTAAAGGGGTAAATGATAATGTGAAGTATAAAGAGCTATAAAAACATACAAGCGGTTATAAAAATACATAAGCTTGTATACAGGTGTATAAGCTATGCATTGATGACCGAGGCGAATACACGGAGGTTAATGCATATAGGTTAATGCACAGAGGTTAATGTAACGACATTAAAGGGGGTGCGGTTTGTTTTTACGGCGCGCTTGCCAGCGGCTAATGACTTGCCAGCGCCATAACCATTGCACCGCTAAATAGCTTAGGCCCCCAAAGCCAATACCAAAACTAAAGCTACCAACTACAAGGGGTAGCCAAGCTTCAGCTAAAAAGCTTTTAAACCAAGCCCAATTGGCTTGGAAAGTGATATCGGCAATAGGTATTTGTAACATCCAGCTTCCGGTTACATACGCGCTATAGTAAATAAAAGGAAAGGTCAGTGGGTTGCTCACCATAACGCAAGCTAGGGCAATCGGTAGGTTAAAACGCAGCCACAGCGCCAAAATGGCAATCGCCGGTATATGGCCTATAGGCAAAGGAAAGAAGCCAATGAATAAACCAAAAAAGCACGCGTTAGAGACTGAGAATCGCGTCATATGGAATAGATTTGGGTCGTGTAAAAGCTTGCCCAAAAAGCGCAGGCGACGGTTCGTTTTTAAAGTGTCGGGGTCGGGTGACCAGCGTTTGAATAACTTCCGTGGCATGGGCTTCGCGCTATTAACATCAAGCTTTAAGTATAGAAGCTAAATAAAACTTCCGTAAAGGTGCACCATTATGCCGCTAAAGGCTGTAGTCGCCTAGCGGCAATTAAAACCATGATCAAACAAATAAGACAAGGAGTGCTAGATGTTTAAGGGTTTTTGGGTGTTGAAGGTGTTTTTTTGTTAAAGGTGCTCGCAGCAGCCTGCGGCTTAGGTCATGTCGTACTCTATTCAGAGTTACCCAGTTTTTGGGGCGCACTGGCACTGCTTTTTGGGCTAGGGGCCGCCTTAGCCCGCTGGTGTTGTGCGCATCGATCCATAAAAACTATGCTGCTATATAGTGGTATTTTTAGCGTTGCTGCGGCTGTAGGGGTGTGGCAATTACAGGCGATTATGGCGAATGTTTTACCTCATACACTCGATAAGCAGCGTGTACCTGTGCAGTTCGTTATCACGCATATGGGAACCCAAGGCGTGCGCTACCAGCAGTTTGAGGCTGTGTTGCTTGGTGGCGAGCCAGTTGAATCTGTAGTATCGGGCTATCGTCTTGCCGGTAAAAAAGTGCGCCTCAGCTGGTATGACTCAGCCGCGTCATCACTGCCGCGTTTGGCTGTGGGTCAGCAGTGGCAAGCTGAAGTGACTTTGCGCCGGCCTCGCGGGCTGTCCAACCCCGGAGGTTTTGATTATGCCGCTTGGCTATTGGCGCAAGGTTATAGCGCAACAGGCTACTTGAGTACCCACGCAACAACCCGGTGGGTGGCAACGCAGCCGCTGAGCCTACTGATGCGGTTGCGCCAGCATCTATCTGCACAATTGAGCGGCGTGGGTGGCGAAGGGCCTGTTATGCACAGTACGCGCTTTTTTAAGGCGCTACTGATGGGCTCTCGTGACGAGCTCAGTACCGATGATTGGCAAGTATTACAGGCAACAGGTACGGTGCATTTAATGGCTATTTCGGGTTTGCATGTGGGCTTGGTGGCAGCCATTGGTTTTGGCTTGGGCCTGTTTGTACACCGCTTAGCGTTGTGGGGTATTAGCCGTTACTGTTATGGCAAAGCTAGCGTGTGGGGGTACCGGTTGTTGCCCGCGTTGATGGCCATCAGCCTTGCCGCAGGTTATGCCTTGCTGGCCGGTTTTGCTGTGCCTACGCGCCGCGCATTAATAGCGGTGGTACTGCTCAATATTGCTTGGAGTTTGGGGGTGCGATTTGCTCCCAGCCATTTACTGGCTTTAGCATTATTGCTTGTGGCTTGGAGTGAGCCCTTTGCTTGGCTGCAAGCTGGCTTTTGGTTATCGTTTGCGGCAGTGGCGTTATTGCTGCTTAAATTCAACGGTTATTTATATGCGCGCAGTGCAGCGTATGATGAGTTGAGCCCAAGCAGGCAAAAGTTTGCACTTTGGCGCCAGCGTATGGGTCTTGGCATGGCGATGCAAGGGTTGCTCTCATTGGCAATGTGTTTGCCGTTGTGGTTATTGGGCTTTCCGGCGAGCGGGCTGTCGCCGCTTGCCAATATGATAGCGGTGCCTTTAGTGGCGCTAGTCTTTGTACCCGGTTTGTTATTGTGGATTCCAGTGAGCTTCACCCCTTTAGGTGCACCCTTGTTGCAGTTGCTTGGGGGTGCATTTGACGGCCTTTGGTGGGGGCTCACTCAGTTAGCACACTCGCCAGTAGGCCTGCTGTGGCCAAGCCTTGCTTTTGAGGGGGTATGGGCTGTTATTGGGTTTGCCTTGCTCTTAATTGCCTGTGTATTGATGGTTTTGCCGCGCAGTTACGCTTTGCCCATCGGAGCGTTGGCGATACTGGCTCTATTGGCCTTTGGTGGCGAGCACAAGCCTAAGCGCTTTAAAATGACGGCCTTAGATGTCGGCCAAGGCTTAGCGATAGTCACGAGCACGCCGCGTGCGCCAGCATTAATATTTGATACCGGCGCGGCATTCGGTGAGCGCTTTAATACGGGTGCTCATATCATTGCGCCTTATTTGAGGCGCACTGCGGTCAAAAATATAGCCATTATGGTGAGCCACGGCGATGCCGACCATAAAGGTGGCCTTGTGCCATTACTTCAGCAGTTTGAGCCTGTAGCGCTTTGGAGTGGCGAGCGCTTTAGTGGTTTACCGCAGCATGCCGAGCCTTGTTATGCCGGCCAGCAGTGGCGGTGGGGTGATGCGCGCTACACAGTATTATGGCCTCAACAACGGCCTCGCATGCTTAAGCGGCCGCTCAGCCAAAGTGCAGTGCTTGCTCAGCGCAGTATTGCCAAGGATGCTACTGGGGTTAAGCCCGTTTCAAGTAATAATCTTTCGTGTGTTTTGTTGATTGAATATGCCGGCTGGGTGTTTTTGTTGCCAGGCGACATTGATAAAACCGTAGAAAAGGCACTGCTCGCGCAGCAGATATTGCCGAAAGTCGATGTCTTGATTGCACCGCACCATGGCAGCAAGACCTCATCCAGCGAAGCCTTTTTGCAAGCCATAAAGCCGCGCCATATTGTGGTGAGTGCGGCCTTTAAAAGCCGTTATGGTCACCCGCACGCAAGTGTCGTTGCGCGCTATAATACAGTGGGTGCTAAAGTGTGGAATACCGCAGATCATGGCGCGGTGAGCTTTATGGTTAACACTGACGGTCAAATGACGGTGCAAGCTGAGCGCTTAGCTAACCCTAAAATATGGCATTAATCAGCGCTTATTGGCCTCGTTTAGCGGTTATTTGATCGTAAACGTATTCGGTAGTAACCCGAGTAAAAAAATCGGGTATGATACGCGACCAATAATAATGACCCCTTAGGAGTGTCTGGTGGAAAATATCTTTGCTGCCGGCGGCTGGCTAATGTTCCCGCTTGCATTGTGTTCTGTTGCTGTAATTGCTATTTCTGTAGAGCGTTTTTGGACGCTTAACCCCAAAAAAATCGCACCTCGTAACCAGTTGGGCGATGTATGGGCTAAAATCCAAAAAAATAAAATGAGTGCCGATGAGCTTAAAGAGCTACGCTCTTCTTCGCCATTGGGGCGTATTTTGGCTGCAGGTTTGTCTAATTCACGCCATGGACGCGATGTGATGAAAGACAGTATTCAAGAAGCGGCAAGCCAAGTCATCCACGAGTTAGAGCGTTACTTAGCGATTTTAGGCACAATTGCTGCTGTGACCCCTTTACTGGGCTTATTAGGCACAGTGCTCGGCATGATTAAGGTATTTGCCGCGATTATGCTAGAGGGTACGGGTAATGCCGGCGTGTTAGCCGGCGGCATATCGCAAGCGCTATTGACTACGGCAGCAGGCCTAGGTGTGGCAATCCCTGCGATGATCAGTCATCGCTTCTTTTTGCGCCGTCTCGATGCTTTAGTGGTTGCGATGGAGCAAGATGCCGTCAAACTCGTGGACGTATTACATAACGACCGTCGCGTAGACTTAAAGCAAGCTTAAGCGAGGCCGCTATGCAATTTAGAAGGCAAACCAACCATCAAGAAGATATCAACTTAACGCCGTTGATCGATGTCGTGTTTTTGTTGCTGATCTTTTTTATGGTATCGACGACTTTTACCAAAGAGACTCACTTAAAGCTCGATCTCCCCCAAGCTGAGGGCGAACCTCTACCCGAACTTGTCGACAAGATTGAGGTGCTAATTGACGCCCAAGGCGGCTACTCGATTAACGGTAAACCGTTGGTTAATTCAAAATTAAACACTTTGATGGCTGGGCTCGAGGCGGTTGGCACGGGTTTGCAAAAAGATAAAGTGCCTTTTGTGATTACCGCCGATGCCAATGTGAGTTACCAAGCGGTTATTACCGCTATGGATGTTGCTGGGCGTGTAGGTTTTGTGAATATTACCATGACGACAAAAAGGCCCGAAGGGGAATAACTTTTGGCGTATCGTCGTTCGTGAATATCGAATAAACAACCTTAAATACGCCACTTTATGTGGCGTATTTTTTTGGTTTTTCATTATGCAAAATGGGTCAATAAACGTTAGGTTTTTACATTGAGTACACTGCAAAAAATTCAACAATCTGTCGAGCGTCAATGGTATAACAAGCCAACATGGCTCTATGCTTTGGCGCCATTGAGTGGTGTGTTTTTAGGCTTGAGTCAGCTGCGCAAAAAACGCCAACAGCGCAAGGCTTACACGGCCTCTTGCCCCGTGATAGTTGTGGGCAATATTGCACTCGGCGGTACCGGTAAAACCCCTGTTATTATTGCGCTGGCTAAAGCCTTAAAAGATGCCGGTTTTATGCCGGGTATCGTCTCGCGCGGTTATGGTGCGAGCATTACCACTGATGGTCTTGTACACTCGCTACCTTTTGGCGCAGACGCTCAAACGTATGGCGATGAGCCTGCATTAATAGCTCAAAAAAGCGATTGTCCCGTATGGATAGCCACTGATCGCGTAGCGGCGGTCAAAGCGGCTGAATATGCCGGTTGTAATGTGATTTTGGCCGATGATGGTTTACAGCATTATAAAATGGGGCGTAGTTTTGAGCTAGTAGTGCAAGATGCTAGTCGCGGTACGGGTAATGGTTGGTGTTTACCTGTCGGCCCTTTGCGCGAGTTGCCAGAGCGCTTAAACTCGGTTGACTATGTATTACATAATTGCGCTGAAGATGTTGATTCAAAAGATTTTAGTCATAGCTTTCGTTTAAAACCGGCCGGTTGGATCAATGTTAAAACGGGTTTGTGTCAAGCGCTAACAGCACTGCCTTGGCGGGGTGAAACCGGTACTAAACAACGCGTATTAGCCGTTGCAGGCATTGGCAATCCCGCGCGTTTTTTTAGTACATTGCAACGGTTAGGGGTTTTTTTTGAGCCTCTAAGCTTTCCAGATCACCATGCCTTTAGCACGCAAGATTTTGCCTTGGCCAATGGTCTGCCAGTTGTGATGACCGCGAAAGATGCGATTAAATGCCAGCGCTTTGCCGAAGAAAATTGGTGGTATCTCAGTGTAGAGGCCAATTTACCACAAGATTTACTGCATCGTATTATTCAGCATTGCGACTTATTTGAGCCCGCTAAAATAAGTCGCTAATACGCCTTTTAACAGTGAGAGTACTAAAAGTTAAAGTACTAAAAATTAAAGTACTAAAAGTGAGAGTGCTATGGGTTTTATTGTTGTTATTCCGGCGCGTTACGCGTCAACGCGCCTAGAAGGCAAGCCATTAATGACATTTGCTGGACGGCCTATGATTGAGCATGTGTATCGTGCTGCGTGTCAAAGTGAGGCTAGCCAAGTGCTGGTGGCTACGGATGATAAGCGCATTTCGGCGGCGGTTAAGGCTTTTGGCGGTAATGTATGCATGACACGCAATGATCATGAGTCGGGCACAGACCGCTTACAAGAAGTGGCCGCTATACATCAATGGTCATCAGATCAAATTGTAGTGAATGTTCAAGGGGATGAGCCGTTGATGCCCCCGGCAGTGATTAACCAAGTCGCGAATAATTTAGCCGCTAATACTGCAGCCAGTGCATCAACGCTAAGCTGGCCTATTGACAGCACTCACCAGCTTTTTGATCCTAACGCGGTAAAAGTGGTGGCTGATAATAAGGGTTTAGCCCTGTACTTTTCTCGTGCCCCTATGCCTTGGGCGCGTGACTCATACACCTCGGTGAGCGGCGCGCAACAGGCAAATGCTGTGGTTAGCGGCGCTATGCGTCATATTGGTATTTATGGTTATCGGGTGGGCTTGCTACATCAATTTATTGAGTGGCCTATGGCGCAGCTTGAAGCCATTGAAAAGTTAGAGCAATTGCGTATTTTGGCGAACGGGCAGCGCATTCATGTGGCGCAAGCTTGTCAGGCAGTACCTGCCGGCGTCGACACACAAGAAGATGTTGATCGCGTGAATTCACTACTAAAGGCTTAATGCCATTAAAGCGATAGCAAAGAGATTATGATGAAATCACAAAAAGTACTATTTGTGTGTTTGGGGAATATTTGCCGCTCGCCAACCGCGCACGGTGTTTTTGAGCAGCTAGTGGAGCAGCGTGCTTTAGCGCAGCGCATTGCAGTTGACTCTGCTGGCACTGCAAATTGGCACGCCGGTAAAGCGCCCGATAGTCGCAGTATGCAAGCGGCGCGCAAGCGGGGTTATGAGCTTAATGCTTTGCGAGCTCGCCAAGCCAGAGTGCAAGACTTTGATGAGTTTGATGTGATTTTGGCGATGGATAATAATAATTTACAAGACTTACGTGAGCTCTGCCCTAGCCACTTTACGGGGCATTTGGGATTGTTTTTAGATTTTGCTAAAGACGGTGAAACGGAAGTCCCCGACCCTTATCACGGTGGTGAAGAGGGTTTTGAGCGCGTATTAGATTTAGTGGAAGATGCTAGTGAAGGCTTACTGGCGTTTTTGCTGGATCAACAGTCGTGATCACTAGCGCGATGAGTGGACGCGCAGCCTTTGGATTCATTAAATAATTGTATGTTGCTTTCTCAATTTAAACACCAGTTCGATATTAGTCATTTAAATACGATGGGCGTGCCTTGCCTTGCAGAATATTTTATCGCTGTTAGTGATGAAGTTGAGCTCGAAAACGCCATTAAGACGGCTCAGCAGCATCGCTTAGCCCTCCATATTTTGGGTGGCGGTAGTAATGTGTTATGTCAGCCTTATATTCACGGTTTGGTATTGATGCCTGCCTTAAAGGGCATTGAGGTAAAAAGCGAGGTAAAAAGAACTGACGCTGATGAGGTTTTAGTGACTGTAAATGCGGGTGAAAACTGGCATGAATTGGTTATTTGGAGCTTAGCCAATGGTTATTTTGGGTTAGAAAATTTAGCTTTAATTCCAGGGAGTGTAGGCGCAGCGCCTATTCAAAATATTGGTGCTTATGGGGTTGAGTTGGCTGATGTTCTTGTCACGGTTAAATGGTTAGATTGCAAGACAGGCATTTATCATACCTTTAGTGCCGCTGAATGTGAGTTGGCTTACCGAGGTAGTATTTTTAAGCAGACGCTTAAAGGCCGAGCTGTGATTACGCAAATTACTCTGCGCCTTAGTACACAGGCTTGCCCTGTGATCGACTATAAGCCTTTAGCTGATCACTTTAAGTTAAACCCCGTGAGTGCACAGCGGATATTTGATGTGGTGTGTATGCAGCGCAATAGCAAGCTGCCAAACCCTCAGCAAATACCCAATAGCGGTAGCTTTTTTAAAAACCCTATTATTGATGCCTGTGCGTTTGAGCGCTTAACCGTTTTAGTGAGCAGTGAATTTGATTGCGAGGTTCCACACTATTTACAGCCCGACGGCACGGTTAAAATTCCCGCCGCTTGGCTGATTGATAAAGCAGGGCTAAAAGGCGCTGATATTGAGGGCTTAAAAGTACATGACAGGCAAGCTTTGGTATTAACAAACCCTCAAAAGAAAGCTTTAAATGCCGTGTTAAATGCTAGCTCTCGCATTACCGAGATCATACAGCAGCGCTTTGGGATCACCCTCGAAAGGGAGCCCCAAATATTGGGCTGTTAGTATTGTTTATTCTGTTGTGAATAAAGTACTACTGGCAAGGTTGGCGTTATGGCTGAGTACACTATCGAGCTCTTGATAAATAGTCTTAAGCCACACTTTAACGCGATGGCGCTCTGTGAGCGTCATAATATTAATGTTGTTTGCAGCGGCCCAAAAGCTACTGTTATTAAAGTCGACTTTTTGGGTGAGACGAGCATGCAGTGCTGGCAGCTCAATGATGTGAGCCCCGAGCTTTATCGCGTTTTCATAAATGGCAGACTCTTCAAAGCATTCAAAATGCTCGCCGCGACCAAGGTTTTTAACCACCACTAACTGCAAACTGCTTTGGGTTAAGGTTTTGAGTAGCGTGTTAAGTAATCGAGCAGAGTCTGCACCATCATCCATGACATGCCACATGAAGACATCAAACCCTAGGCTGTCAAAAATCCCAAAAATATCACTGTCTTCTATCCATTTATGTAAATGTCGGGCTGTTTGTGCCGCAAGATCTACAATAATATTAGCGTCGGGGTTTTGCTCGGCAGCCGTAATGATATTATCTAAGCTATCGTAATCTTCGACAAAAATCGGGCTAGTAAATTGACTATAAAAGCGCGAAAAGGTGCCGTGTGAACGGTCTGTATCGAAGCCAATAAATGCTTTTTTGTTATCAATAATATACTGCGCCAATAAACGCGAGGTCAACGATTTTCCAACACCGCCTTTCTCACCGCCTACAAAATGTATTCGCCCCATAATATTCTCAATTGTTAGATTGTTAGATTGTTAGATTGTTAGATTGTTAGATTGTTAGATTGTTAGATTGTTAGATTGTCACTTAATATATTCGATGTACTTCTAAAGTGCTATTAAGCGTTCTTTTTCTTTTTTACTCAAGCGTTTGAGTGCGTACTCTTGTTGGTAGGCGGCAACTTTATCATTGCATAATATGTAATGAACAAGCTGTACTGGCCTACGCGCACGGGTATATTTTGCTGCCTTTTTATGACAATTATTATGCTCTAGTACTCGGCGCTTTACATCGGTAGTAACACCGCAATACAGTGAGTTGTCGCTGCAGCGTACAAGGTAAACAAACCAGGACGCTGGCTCATGAGTATGGCTATTTTGGGTGTCGTTCATGATTGAGTATCGATAATTATGATGCGATCTTTACCCTCTTGCTTTGCTTGGTAAAGTGCTTTATCGGCATCGGCTATAGCATTTTGAATATTGCGCGGCTGGCATAAGCATACGCCAATACTGCACGTGGCATATAACTTGTTATGGCCTGCGACCATGGGTTTAGCCTTAATAATAGTCCGTATACGGTCGGCGAGCAATTGTGCTTGCGCGGCATTAATGTGTGTCGCGATTACAGCAAACTCTTCACCGCCAATACGAAATAACTTATCGGTTGTGCGCAGGCAGTGCTGTGTGGTGTGGCTAAACGTTTGCAGTACTCGATCACCCGTTGGGTGTCCGTAGGTGTCATTAATGCTTTTAAAGTTATCAATATCGATAATCAGTACAGCAATTAAGTCTTCTCTTTTACGTTGAGTACGCGTGATTTTTTGACAGTATTCACTAAAGGCGACACGACTACCGGCCCCAGTGAGTGCATCAATTTTGATTTGTTGTTGCAAGTTGGAGATGATGCTAGCGTTATCACTATTATTGCGCAGTACAGCGACTAAATGTGAAGCACCTTTTGCCTGGCGTTTGCTTAAGTTGAGTGATACTGGGATTTTATCACCTAAGCGGTTAGTGATGGTGACGTTGATAGGGCGATTGCGCGTTAGTGATAAGCGCGATGAACGAAAAAATCGCTGAAATAAACGCTCAAAGCGCAGGTAGTGATCACTGGGTACAAGGGTGCCAAAGTTACTCTGTTGTAAAGCGCTTTGCTCCCAGCCAAATAAGCGCACGGCCCCTTTGTTAGCATGTAAAACATCCAGTGTATTATTAAGTAGTAGGATGGCATCGGGTGAGAGCTCTAAGACTTCGCCGATATGCTGTTGTAAGTCATCGTTTTTTTGTTGCGCACGCAGCAGCTTTTTAAGCCAGGTCGATTGTACGATGGCATTGTTAGCCAGCACCGCAGCAATAATTAAGGTCGATAATAAGCAAAATATAGCCGCACCAAAACCGGCGCGCAAATAACCAAAGTCAACAGCTAAGGCTAAGCCTGAGCCAATGCTGAGCGGGATGACCAGTACCAAGATAAACAATCGTTGGAAGTTTTTGGCATAGTGACTTTTACTGGTGATTAAGCCCGCTGCGCCCTTGCTGTATGTTTGACTGACCAGTGCGTAAAATAATAAAAGGTAGCCCAGCGCTGTGGGTACCGGTAATACCCACTCGGCATAATTGTTGTACATTGCACTGGGGTCAAAAATATAGCTAAATAATGTCAGTAGTGGAATGAGGGTGTAGAGCGTAAGCGCACCATCGTATAGGTGGATATGAGTGCGAGTGAGCGTGCGGTTACTGAGTATTAAAAAACATATGAGCCCAAGGCACAGGCTGTTTAAAATGGCTGCGCTAGGCAAAATCGTAAAATGAGACGATGGGCCTACGCTATTGAGTAAAAAGCCAATAGGGATGCTGGCAAATGTTAACCAAATGCATAAACGGCTAAGATTAATGTGGTTGTTTTTTTTAAAACCCAGTGAGGCCGATAGTGCAATAAAGGCAATGCTACTGTTGAGGCTAATGGGTGGGCTAAAAGGAAACAAAACGATAGCCTCTTGCCCGCCCATAACAATGCCGAGTAAGTGACTTGCTCCGAGCATAAACACAAGTGTGATTGATATTATTGGCATAGAGTTAAATTGTCGAGGCTGTTATCTGCGGTGCTATCAAAAGCATGTACTTGATTTGAGTATTCGATTGTATAAACAACTACGGTTTTGTCTATGAAAGGCACACAGTTTTAAATATTCAATACTTTTTTGAACTTTTAAAAAAGGTTTTATTGCTTTTATTCAGGCATAAGTGGCAAGGCTATCACGTCGAATCTAAATTATCAGCTCATTTATTACACGAGTATAAGTGTGTGGCGCGTGAATTATTAAGCTGTCGCAAGCCTTTGGGTTGTAATTGAGTTGTTTTGGCTAAAAAAATATTTTAACGCATTCATTCTTTAGGGTGAAAGGCTGTCCAGTGGCACATAATATTAAAGCATGGGTGTACGTGCAATTGCCCAGACCTCAACACTGCGGGCACCGGCGTGCAGCAGTACCTGGCTGGCTGCGATGGCGGTTGCACAGCTGGTGATAACATCGTCGACTAAAACAACATTCTGCCCTTTGCATAAGGGTTGTTGACTGCTGTGGTCGGCGGTAAAAAACATACCGGTTAAATTGTGCAGGCGCTCGGCACGATTCAGACTTTTTTGTGCCGTGTGTAAGTGGCTGCGCAATAAATAGGCATAGGGTAAGTGAGCGGCTCGTGCTAAGTATTGCGCGATATAACTCGCTGGTGTGTAGCCACGCGCCATAATAGGTTTTTTGTGACTGGGTACGGGAACTACCAGCGTATTGGCTTGGCTGTGAATACGCTCAATGGCAGCCCAATTGCAGTTGAGCCAGTACTGGCATAAATGCTGGCCAATGGCCCATGCATTTTGATGCTTGAATGCGTGAATTAAATAGCTGACAGGGTTTTGGTAGCTAAGCGAGCAATAGCTAGCGGTATAAGGTTTAGGGTTTTTGAGGCAGTCTCCGCAGGTATTGTTAGCCTCTAGTGCCATAGCGCATGTAGGGCAGCCTTTAGGCGCTGCCGGCAATGCTTGATGGCAGTTATTGCACAGCGCCCAATAGCTTTGGCAAGTATGACCACACAGATAGCATCGTGGCATGAGCGCTAGGCTATTGAGTAAAGGGTTAAGCGTTGAGTTGAACATAATTAGTAAACTTAAATCCTTGTCAAAAGTTGACAGCGCTTGCTAGCCAATTAATATGGCGGCATGATTTCAGCTGTTTTAGGCCGTTTGCGGGCTCAGTAAGCCGTTAATTTGCATTTAGTGCTATTTAGAGGCCTGCTTTTAGCGCTACTCGCCCCGTTTTTTTGATTTTTTTGAGACTTTACCCATGTCAGAGACTGCTCATTTACTCCGCCACGACTGGAACCGCGAAGAAGTGGTTGCTTTGTTTAACTTGCCCTTTAACGATCTGATTTTTCAGGCGCACACTATCCATCGTCGCTTTTTTAACCCTAACCAGGTTCAGGTTAGTACGCTTTGCTCAATTAAAACGGGCTCCTGCCCTGAAGATTGCGCCTACTGTCCACAAGCGTCACGCTATAACACAGGGCTCGAGCGCGAAAAGTTGATGGCCGTGCAAAAAGTGATTGATGAGGCAAAGCAAGCTAAAGAAAAAGGCGCTACACGCTTTTGTATGGGCGCAGCTTGGCGCTCACCCAATGGCCGCGATATGGAGATCGTCACTGATATGGTGAAAGAGGTAAAATCCCTCGGCTTAGAAACGTGTATGACGTTGGGTATGATCGATAAAAGCCAAGCCAAGCAACTCGCTGATGCCGGCCTTGATTATTACAATCATAATCTCGATACCTCGCCAGAATATTACGGCTGTATTATTACGACTCGTAGCTATCAAGACCGCCTCAATACCTTAGCCAATGTGCGAGAGGCGGGCATGAAAGTGTGCTGCGGTGGTATTGTGGGTATGGGCGAAGAGCAAAAAGATCGCGCCGGTTTATTGGTCGAACTCGCCAATTTAGATGATCACCCCGAGTCAGTCCCTATTAATATGCTGGTGAAGGTAGCGGGTACTCCGTTGGAAAATGAAAAAGATTTAGACCCTTTTGAGTTTATTCGTACGATTGCTGTAGCACGCATTATGATGGCGGCTTCACATGTGCGCTTATCAGCAGGGCGCGAAACCATGAATGATCAAATGCAAGCGCTGGCCTTTTTTGCCGGTGCCAACTCTATTTTTTATGGCGAAAAGCTGTTAACAACAGCCAACCCCGAAGCGCACTCTGACCGACAATTATTTACTCGCTTAGGGATAGAACCAGAAGCTTTTGTGGATAATAAAAGTGTTGAGCAGGCAGCCTCGTCTGCTGTGCAAACCTTTGAGCCGCAAGCACAAAAAGCACAAGCCAACGCGGCTTTTTTTGAAGTGAACTAATTGCCTTTGTGAGCGCTAAAAACGTGAAGTTTGAACAACATTTGCAAAACCGCTTGGCTGAGCAAAAGTCTGCTAATCGGTATCGCCAACGCAAAACTATTGCCAATCAAACGTCTTTTGGGCAGCAATTAGCGGGCAGTACTATGCCGGTGGTTAATTTTTGCAGTAATGATTACCTTGGTTTAAGTGTGCACCCCAAAGTAAAAGCCGCTGCTGGTCAAGCGCTGCATGAGTTTGGGGTAGGCAGTGGTGCTTCGCATTTAGTGAGTGGCCACAGTCATTATCATCATGCGCTCGAGCAAGCGTTGGCTCAGATGACCGGTCGTGCTCGGGCTTTGCTGTTTTCGAACGGCTACATGGCTAACCTTGGCCTCATCACGGCGCTGGCGGGTAAAGCGCAACATATTTTGTGCGATAAGCTTAATCACGCTTCGATTATTGATGCTTGTCAGTTAGCGGCGGCTAAAAACGGCGTTAAGCAGTTTATACGCTACCGCCATTGCGATTTAGCACATTTAGAGCAGCTGCTGCAAAAAGCGCCACCGCATTCATTAGTGGTAAGCGATGGCGTTTTTAGTATGGATGGCAATTGCGCCCCTTTAGAGCCTATGGCTGCGCTGTGTAAACAGTATCAGGCCGTTTTGGTGGTAGATGACGCCCATGGTTTTGGCTGTAGGGGCGATAAGGGCGCAGGTAGCGTACAAGCGGCTGGTTTAACTGAGCAAGACGTACCTATTTATATGGCGACACTCGGTAAGGCGGTGGGGGGCTTTGGCGCTTTTGTCGCAGGTAGCGAGGCGCTTATTGAGACGCTAATACAATTTGCGCGGCCGTACATTTATACCACGGCATTACCACCTGCCGTTGCGGCAGCCAATCTTCAAAGCTTACAGCTTATAGCGCACAGCACAGCCTTAAGAGCAGCGCTTAACAGTAATATTGCGATTTTTACGACCAGAGTTGCAGCGCATTGCCAGCAAAGCGCGCATTGGCAGCAGGTGACGTTACTGCCCTCGCAGACGGCCATTCAGCCAATCGTTTTAGGCTGCGAAAAAAAGACGATGGCGGTGGCCGATACTTTAATGGCCGCTGGGTTTTGGGTGGGAGCTATACGCCCACCCACGGTGCCAAAAGGCACGGCACGCTTACGTATCACGTTAAGTGCTAAGCATGGTGCCAGTCAAATAGAGGCGCTGATCGCTGCGCTTGATCACGCCTTGCTACAGGCTCTGAACCACCCAGCGAGTAATAATGATGAATAGTGCGCGCTGGTTGCAGCCGGCCACAGAGGGTCAGCCGGTGCTCGTGTGTATTCATGGCTGGGCCGCCAACGGCCAAGTGTGGCGGCCGCTGGCTAAATGCCTCAGTGTGGGTGTGCTAGTGGTTGATTTGCCTGGTTTTGGTGATGAGTGCGCGGGCATGCCCTCGTGCGATGATTTTATCGTACAGCTAGCGGATGAACTTAAAGCGCTTAATGTACCTATACACCAAACCTATTTAGTGGGTTGGTCTTTAGGTGGGCAGGTAGCGGCATTACTGGCTCAGCAACTCGCTAGCCAAGGCTTGAGTATTGCTGGGTTGATTGCGATCGCTAGTAATCCGTGTTTTGTGGCAAAAAGCGATTGGCCAAGTGCTATGCCAGAGGCTGATTTTATACCGTTTCAGCAAAGCTTTATGGCGCAGCCAGCGCTGATACTTAAGCGTTTTAACGCATTGCAGGCGACCGGGTGTCACAGTATGCGTGAGCTGCGAGCCACTCAGCAGGCCTTGCTGCCAAGCGCGCCATTACAGGGCTCGCATCAGCATGCGCTTTGGGGTGATGTCTTAGGGTGGTTGCAACAAGATACTCGCGATATTCTTAAGCACTTACAACCCCCGCAATTACATTTATTGGCACAGCATGATGCCTTGGTGCCAGCACAGATACCGCTGGGGCAATTTGGCGAAGTTTGCACGCTTGAGCATAGCAGTCATTGCTTGCCCTTAGAGGCGCCTCAAAAAATAGCGCGCGCGATCACTATTTTTATCAAAACACATCAGCAGCAGGCACTCAATAAACGTAAAGTGGCCGAGGCCTTTAGTCTGGCCGCAAGCCGTTATGATGCGTTTGCTCGAGTACAAAAAACAGTGGCCAAGCAAGTACTGAAGCAATTGCCTTGTGCAGACAGGGCTGTTGTTTTAGATATTGGCTGCGGCACAGGTGCTTTGACGCAAGGTGTGTTTGACGATTGGCAGCCTGCGCACGTTTTGGCCGTTGATATTGCGCAAGGCATGCTACATTTTGCCCGCTCGCACAACGACTCTAATACGGTTAGCTTTATTGCCGCTGATGCCGAAAACCTCCCTATTGCCAGCCAGAGTGTTGACGGCATTATGAGTAGCTTAGCGATACAGTGGTGTGAAATGCCTGCGTTATTAATGCGTGAGCTTTATCGTGTGTTAAAGCCTGGCGGATGGGCCGTGATTGCTACACTGGGGCCGGGCACATTGGCCGAGCTAAAAACCGCCTGGCAAGCCATTGATGAGTGCGTGCATGTTAACGCGTTTACTAGCCGTGCTTTATTAGAGCAGGCGTGCCTAGATGCAGGTTTTACAACGACCTTGACTCAGCAAACAGCCTTATGTGATTACCCAAGCTTAATGCCTTTACTCAAAGAGCTTAAGGCTATTGGAGCGCACAATAGCCATACCAATGCGCCAGCAGGCTTGATGACGCGTGCACGTTTACAGCAGCTAGAGCAAAGCTACCCACTAAAAGCCGATCAAAAAGCGCCTATAGTAGCCAGTTACGATGTCTTTTATTTAGCATTACACAAGCCTGTTTAGCCTATTTTGATCACGGCTCAGTCATAGTTTCTATTAATCATAGTTTCTATTAATCATAGCCTCTATCAGCCATAGCTTTTAGATATTTGTATGCGCGACTGTAAGCTCGAGTGAGCCCATCTGTACACAACGGGGCCTATTGATGGGCTTAGCTGGACAGGGCTTAGCTGGACATGCATTACCCCTTTAATCACTACCTTTTATTTATAAGAGACCAACCACCATGGCAAAACCCCTGTTTATTACCGGCACCGATACCGATGCCGGTAAGACCCTTATTGCTTGCGCCTTATTAACGGCGCTGGCATCGGCCGGTAAAACAACTTGTGCTTTAAAGCCGGTGGCTGCCGGTTGTGAGCCGACCGAGCAAGGCCTAACTAATAATGATGCGCTGTTGTTACAAGCGTGCGCCACTACGGCATTGCCTTATAGTCAAGTTAACCCGATTGCCTTAGTCGAGGCTTGTGCGCCACATATTGCCGCCGCACTTGAAGGGCGTCGTTTGCAGGTGGCGCGTATCGAGGGGATTTGCCGAGGTGTGATGATGCAAAAATCAGATGTGTGCATCATTGAAGGCGCCGGAGGTTGGCGTGTACCATTAAATGAGCGTGAGCGTTTAAGTGATCTGGCTAAAAATTTAAATAGCCCTGTGATATTGGTGGTGGGTATGCGCTTGGGATGTTTGAATCATGCGTTGCTTACCGCTGAGGCTGTGTTACGTGACGGCCTGCCTTTGGCTGGCTGGGTAGCCAATGTGCTCGATAGCGATATGCCGCACTTAGAGGATAATATTAATACCTTGAAGTCTTTGTTACCTGCGCCTTGTTTGGGGGCGGTGCCTTTTATGCACGAGGGCAATGATCACGCGAAGATCGCCGAGGCTGCGAAGACTTTAGATATTAGCTCATTGCCTGTAATGTAATACGCTTAAGTGGTCACTACTCTAAGGGGTATCCGTTGGGGAGTTGTGAGTCATTGACCCACTGCGCCCCTCTTGCAGTGACAGGTGAATGGACCTATTAATGATTACAGTGGTGGGCGTAAAACAAAATCAATACGGCGATTACGCGTGCGACCTTCTTGGGTTTCGTTGTTGGCAATGGGGTGGGTTTCACCGTAGCCAATGGCTTCTATTGTTTTTGCGCTATCAATATTTGCGCGCAAGTAGGCCTTAACCGATTCGGCCCGTGCAAATGATAAGTTTAGATTGGCGCTATCGCTGCCAAATGAGTCAGTATGCCCCTCAATCAGTAGGGTGTAGCGAGGATACAGGGCAATAGCGGTTTTGAGCTTTTGCAGTAGCGCAAAATTTTGGCTGTTAATTTGAGCGCTGCCTGGGCTAAAGTTTAAGCCTACTGCTCTAATTAAAATATTGCGCCCTTCGGTTAATACAGCTGCTTCATCGCGGCTGAATAACTCATCGACTTTTCTCAGGTTTTCTTTCTGCGCTTGTTGCTCGGCTAAGCGTTGAGATTGTACTCCCATGCGCCGTTCTAAGCTGGCCATTTCATTTTCTAGTCTTGCTAGCTCTTTACGGCGCTCACCTAGTTCATAGGCATCAGCACGTAAGCTTTCGATGTTAGAGACTAAATCATCGGCCATACCGTCAAAGCCTTGGTCAAAGCTTGCGACCATATCAAGCGCATTTGAAATATTAATTAAGGGTGCCTCTAGTTTGAGTAAAAACTCTTCCGTGGTGATCTTTCCGCGATCTAACTTTTTGACTAACCCGGCGAGTGCTAAGGCATGCTTTGCTTCATAGTGTGCTTGCTTGGCTAGTGAGCGAGGGTAGTCGATATCATAGCGGTTTTCGGTCAACTCTTTTTCGGCTAGTGCTAAAATTTCTTTGGCTTTAAGGAGTGTTTTGGGGGTGTAGCGTGCCACTTTTTCGTCATTGGCTTTTTGAATGAGTTGGCGAGCATCACTCAAGTAGCTGGCCTTAATAGCGCTTAGTTCAGCAGTGCGATAGCTTTGTTCGGCATCATTGGATAAGCGTTTGGCGCGTTTTAAATTACCGTCCTCTAAACGCGTAGCAGCATCTAACAGTGCCTTTTCGGCTTCTCTCCAGGCTTCACCCGCTAGGCGCTGTGCATCCACGCCTTTCGCATCATTGCGTGCTTTTAGCGAGGCGGCAAACGTTATTTGGGCTAGCTCGGCATGCTTGGAGGCCTTATTTAGTGTCGCTTGCGCGCTCTTTTTGTATTTTGCTGAGTGGTCTTTGTTTGGCAAATAGTACCTCAGCTTTTTGAAAGGATTTAGAGCCCTTACTATAGCCTTTAGGGGCAAGAAGGTTGGCATTGGCTAAGTTAGCAGCGGCTAAGGCCTGCTTGGCATCACGAAAAAGAGCATTTTTATCACTATTGGCAAAGCTCATTAGGCTGATAGCGCAAAGAGTCATAGCAAAAAAGGCTTTAAATAGGTTCCCGCGATGTAATGGAGGACTGTATAAAAAGGCGCGGTCTTGTTTGGCGGTAAAACGGTGCATCATAATATGTCCTTAAAGATCTCGAGGATCACTCAAACGATAGAGTGAAGTCTTGCCGTTGATAGTACTCATACCTTGACTGACCTTGACTGACCTTGAGTGTCAAAATATGCGAATTCCTGTGTACTTGGGTAGAGCATTGAACGCTATTGATTGGGTCTTCTTGCGCTTAACTCTACAGTAAACGCAGCTCCCTCTCAAATAAAGACTTTGTTAAGTATTGATGTTTCACGGACAGTCATAGTCGTAAAACCATACTTGTGGCATTAAGCGTCAAAATGGGGCAAAAAAACACTGACTTCCTTGAATAGTTATATTGACTTAAACTAAGTCAATAGTGGTAAACGTTAAGCGGTATAAAAATGACGTTTTTTTTCGCTTGACTCCTTAAGCATTGTGACAAACGGGTGACACTAATGTGGCTACTTTCCACAAAACCTGTGGATAACATGGTGGATAGCATGCACCTATTGGCGTGAAACCCCCGTAGTACCAATGCTCTCAGCGTATTGATCAAAAAACAACCTGTATTAATAATGCCATATAAATCAGTGTTTTATGTTTTTATTTGTGCATCGGCATGACGAAGCGATAGAAGTGGTTGACTTTTTTGGTGTTATCTTAAAGTAAATAGATAATGTGCATAACCTTGGGTGTTTCGAGCGCTTTCTGGCGCCAAAATAGCCTTGGTGTTACCTAATTACTGTGCTAGGAAATTGACGGTTTAACGGTCTAAGCAAGAAGAAGTTTTGAGAAATGGGACGAGGTTAATGATTTAGTTTAGTTATTCATGATGGGGTTATCTAAAGTGTGGCGCGATATTCTATAAAATGGCCTTTAACGATTTAGATACTTATTGTGCCATTAGAGGCTTTTAAGGGCACAATAAGTGAGTTAAAGTAGACCTACTTTAATGCTTGTCATTATTATAGGCTTGTCATTAAAAAGTTCTTTATGTTTTATCAATGTGTATTCACTTGGTTTGTATTCACTATGCGTGTAGATGTGTTAACCGTTGCAATAACTATTTTTGTGCTGGGTTTATTACTCAGTAGCTTAGGCTTATCTAGCGTATTTGATGAGCCAGAAGCCCCGCCTGCACCACACCAGCGCGGTTTTGCTGTTTATCATAAATAGTGCACGCGACTAAGCAGCGTTAGTGTGAGTCGTCAGCGGCAATAATTGTTGTAATATTGTTGTTGCAAACAGTTAGGGCCTCTCATTTGTTGCGATGGCGAATAAAAGAGCGTTAATCTTTTTGTGCGGTAAAGACGCCATTATCGGTAAATACACCGTCGAGTGTTATATCCCATGGTGCTGGCGTGATAGGGTGTTGCTGTAAGCGATGAGCTACACCCCAGATACGTTTTTTACGCACCCTAGGTACACGGCTGAGTGCGCGATCATAAAACCCTCCACCCATACCGATTCTGTTGCCTTGCTGATCAAAGGCGACGAGCGGGCATAAAATCAAATCAATTTTGTTCAGTGTAATCAAGCATGTTTTTTGCGGCTCGAGTAGGCCAAATCGCCTGGTGATCAGCTTGCTGTGCGGTGCAAATAAGCTAAAGCGCATGATCAGCGTTGTTGTTTCTGCGCGATCAATGACAGGCCTTTTTTTTATAACGGGTAAATAGCACGCTTTACCTTGCTTGTGAGCCAGTTTTATTAAGGGGGCTAGGCTGATTTCGCCTTCAGAGGCAATATAAGCCGTGATGCGATTGGCTTTGCGAAAACTCGGGTGACGACTAATGCGCAAGCAAAGCTGTTGGGCGGCAAGGCGCTGCTGAGTGCAAGAAAGTGCTTGGCGTTGTTGGCGGATGAGTGTGCGTGTAGCGCAAGCGTTAGGCATGTGTAGCCTGTGATGAGCTGAGGAGTATTTGAGCGGTGTGAGTGTGTAAAAAGTGAGAGCAACTGAAGGATCTTGCCTTGAACCCGACGGTTCAAGTGGGAGAACACTGATATCCATTAGGCTTTCCGTCAAGCGGACATGCACACAAGATAAGCTAGCGAGCTCCTGGATTAAGTTTATCGGCTCAGGGAATCACCCTCAGCGGCTCTCACTTAAATTGTAACACTCAAAACGCTGGCGCTGAAAACATTTTTCCATAAGTTTTTAAATGTTTTTGATATACGTGTTTTTAGCGTAAAAGGGTTATATAGAAAAGTTGTGCTCAAAACGGCCTATAAATGCGTAAATTTTGGTGTATTGCATTAACCGCTTTGCAGGTCTTACTTTAGGGGCGAGGAAAAATACATGATCCAATAATGCGTGCTCTCTACTTCCTCTGCTCGACATTATGCTCCTGCCCCGATGCGTTGCTCAAAGTGTTACATGCCCAGGCTACGCCCCTTCGAGCGCCTTGCCGAGAAAACAGAAACCTACGCCTCATTGGACAAACTATTATTGCCTCATCCCTTATCCCGTGTAGTATTGATTACTGAGAACTCTTGGGGGTAGATTGTGTCCCACGATGTTCAATACCTAGATTCTTTAATCAATACATTGAGGCAACAATGCGCATAGCAAAATTTATGAGAGCAACATTACTTAAACTCAGAGCGCTAAAAATAAGGCGGTATGCTACTTTTTTTGTATTGTTGGCTGGACTTTTAAATGAGGCTAGTGCTCAAAATACGATGGATAATGTGAGTGCAAAAACGCCTTTGGCTACCCCTATACAGTTTGTGCAGCCAGAGCTAAGCCCTAACGATACGCGACAGGTCGAATACTTTGTATTGCCTAACAACCTACCGGTTTTATTAATCAGTGACGAAAACGCCGATAAAGCTTCTGCCGCGCTAGATGTCAATGTTGGTAGCGGCGAAGACCCTTTAGAGCGTGCTGGTTTAGCGCATTTTTTAGAGCATATGCTGTTTTTAGGTACCCAAAAATATCCAGATGCAAAAGAATATCAAGCGTTTATCCAGCAGCATGGCGGCAGCCATAATGCCTTTACTAGCCTTGAGCACACCAATTATTTCTTTGATATTAAAGCCAATCAGCTTGCTGGCGGCCTCGATCGATTTGCCCAGTTTTTTATTGCCCCTTTATTTAATGAAGAGTATGTCGAGCGTGAACGCAATGCTGTGCACTCAGAGTTTAGGGCAAAATACAGTACTGAATATCGTCGACAAGAAGATGTACTGAGGCAATTAGTGGTTAAAGGGCATCCATTATCGCGCTTTAGAACCGGTAATCTAGACTCTTTACATAATAAAGACGGTGAGCTGCGCAAGGCGTTGGTTGATTTTTATCAGCAGTATTATGCCGCGAGTAATATGCGTTTAGTGGTATCAGGCAAGCAGTCTATTGAGCAATTAAAAGCGTTAGTGGTACCGCTATTTAGTCAAATTAAAGATTTTGACGTACTTCATCCGAGCGAGCCTGCGCAAGTCTACCCAGAAGGCTTTTTACCTGCATCTGTCAGTATTGTACCGAACACTGAAGTACGATCAGTCACCTACCGCTTTGTGCTCCCTAAAAATACAGCGTGGATGAAAAAACCGCTGAGCTATTTGGGCTTTTTATTAGGGCATGAAGGAGAGGGGAGTTTACTGTGGTTACTACAGCAGCAAGGGTGGGCGTCTAGGCTGTCAGCTGGCACTGGCGGAGGGTGGCGCACTGGCGATACCTTTGCTGTCAGTATGAGTTTAACGCCCGAAGGCCTAAATAATCTTTCTTATATCGATACGCTTGTTTTTGAAACCATTGACGACGCGCTAAAGCAAGGCATTGATCAGTGGCGTTTTGATGAATTAAAAAATTTAGGTGAAATTGATTTTCGCTTTAAAGAGCGCGGCGACATTATGACCGAGGCCAGTCATTTAGCCGGTAAAATGCATACCATTGATAGCGCTTTGCTGTTTGGTGTGGATTACCGCTTTGGTGACTTTGACGAAAAACTCATTAAGCACCTGGGCGGATACTTGGCGCGCGATAATGTTTTGCGCATTGTTACAGCACCCGAAGTGGCGGTTACGGAGCGAGGTGTTACTCCAAAAGTGCCAGCACAGGTGCTGAACCAAACAAGCTTGTATCAGGTGCCCTATACAGTAGAGCCCCATTACCAACCAGCAACTCAAAAGGTGGCTAAAGCGTTACTCTCTCAGCGCGCGTTGCCAAAGAAAAACGCGTTTGTGCCTAAAAGCTTAAAACTTACCACAAGCCACGATACGCTGCCTGTGCATACCCTAAAGCAAGCGCGCTTTAATGCATGGCATGCGGCAAATACCGACTTTAAGGTACCCAAAGCGATTATGCGTATTCGTTTAAAGTCGGCCTTGGTAGAGCAAAGTGCGCGCTATGGCGCGCTTGCTGCGCTATTGGCAGACGTTATTCGGGCGGATTTAAACCCCGTAACCTATCCCGCAGCGATGGCGGGCGCTAATTTTGGTGTGAGTGCCACAGCCCGCGGCCTTGATTTTAGCTTAAGTGGTTACAGCGATAGCCTGGATGAATTGTTAGATTATACGCTTAAGCGCTTAAAGCTCTTTAGCAAAGGGCGCGCTAAATTAACCGAAACCAGTGGCGTGCTCTCTATCAAAAACCAGTTAGAGCGCAACTATCGCAATCAACTCAAGGCCACACCTTACCGTCAAATCATGGGGCATTTGGCCGCAGCGGTTTACGCGCCTTACTGGCCATCACAGCAAATAGCCGAGGAATTGGCGGCAATCACTCCCGAAGAGCTCATTGTTTTTACCAAAGCGCTGTTTAAGCAAAGCGAGGTTACGCTACTGACCACCGGTAATTTAGAGCAAAAGCAAGCCGAAAAGATGGCTAAGCAAGTCAAAAAAGTACTGGTTAAAGGACGTAACTTTGAGCCCAAAACACAGGCCAAAGTCGTGACAACGCAAGGAATGCATGCCATTAACATTAAGGCTGACCACAAAGACAATACGGTAATGCTGTATAAGCAAGGTGCTAATAATTCATTGCTTGAACAAGCAAGGCTGAGCATGCTGGCCCAAACACTAAGTACCCCATTTTATTATCAACTGCGTACACAGCAGCAATTAGGTTACATTGTGTTTGGCAGTTATTATCCTGTGCGACAAATGCCGGGCATTGTGTTTTTGGTGCAATCACCCGAAACCCGCGTAGAAAAAATCAAGGCGTCTATCGATACATTTTTGGCCGAATATACTCCCGATTTCATGACACAGTTTCACGTCCATCAGCTGGCGATTGTGAGTCAACTCAGTGAGGCGCCCAAAAATTTAGGTCAGCTTGCCAGTGAATATTGGCAGAGCATTAATAATGATGACCCGCAGTTTAATCGCAAGGCCGAAATGATCAAAACTGTCGAGTCATTAGAGCCGGAAGTGTTTGCAAAATGGTATAAGCGTTTTATGGCTAGCGAGGAGGGTTTATTGCTGTACTCGGTGAATCATCAGCTGGCTCAAAAGAGCGCGGCATTGCACTTAGAAGATGGCGCAACTAGCCTCTCAAATGAGGTGCCATTGAGCGCGCGAAAGCAAGCGCTGCAGGAGGTAATACAGGGCAAAAATCAACCAAGCCAAGCTTTCGAGGCCGTAAACCATATTACAGACTATTCGGCTTTTAAAGCCAAAAGTGCGGCGGTAGCGTACCCTTAGCGTGGCTGTAGACCGCTAAAACCCTAGGTTTTGGCGGTTTTTGTTAGTCACTGTACCTCTGTTTTGCGCTAGCTGCTTATGCAGCTTAGCTAGAAATGTGAATTTGATCTGTGTAGAATCGTGTCGCCTTAATCCGTAGCTCATGGATGTTAAGGTGGTTTTGCGGTTATTTGACGGGCCATTGGCCTATTACCCTCCCAGCACCAGAGCTACTCCATCGGCGTAAAGTTGGTGGCTTTCGAGTTTGTATCGTTCGTATTTGAACGACACATCAATACCTTATTTAAACGATAAACCAAAGCGATTTTGGTTTGTTTTTGACTTAACTGAAACGTGCCCACAACGTTGGCGCAGTGGATGAGGAGGCTTTAATGCTTGAGGAAAATGATACTCTTGAAACACAAGAGTGGTTAGATGCTTTAGAATCTGTGATTAAACACAGTGGTTCTGAGCGAGCGGCCAATTTGCTGGCAAAACTAGCGAATGCGGCAACTCAGTCTGGCGTTCAACTGCCATCTGCGATTAGAACACCTTACTGTAATACCATTTCGGTATCGGCAGAAGCCCAAATACCCGGTGACCTAGCACTAGAGCGTAAAATTCGCTCGTTGATTCGCTGGAATGCGATCGCAACGGTTGTGCGAGCTAATGCTAATAATGATGACGGCCTCGGCGGTCACATTTCTTCTTTCTCTTCATCTGCCACTTTATACGATGTTGCCTTTAACCATTTTTTCCGTGGTAATAATGGTGATCAATTAGGCGACTGTGTGTACTTCCAAGGCCATATTGCGCCGGGTATTTATGCGCGCTCGTTCCTCGAAGGTCGTATTAACGAAGATCAGCTGAATAATTTCCGCCGTGAAGTGGATGGCAAGGGGCTTTCTTCTTATCCGCATCCATGGTTAATGCCTGATTATTGGCAGTTCCCTACTGTATCGATGGGTTTGGGTCCGATTACTGCAATTTATCAAGCTAACTTTATGCGCTACATGAGCTCACGTGAGCTTGTGGCGCGTGGTGATCGTAAAGTGTGGGCCTTTTTGGGTGATGGCGAATGTGATGAGCCAGAAAGCTTAGGTGCTATCTCACTCGCGGGTCGCGAAGGCTTAGACAACCTTATTTTTGTCATTAACTGTAACCTCCAGCGCCTAGACGGCCCTGTGCGCGGTAACGGTAAAATCATCCAAGAACTAGAAGGCATGTTCCGTGGCGCAGGCTGGAATGTCCTTAAAGTTGTTTGGGGTAAAGGCTGGGATCGCTTATTGGCCAAAGATACCACCGGCTTGTTGTTACAGCGCATGAACGAAGTGGTTGATGGCGAGTTGCAAAACTATAAAGCCAACGGTGGCGCTTATACCCGTAAGCACTTCTTTGGTCGCTATCCAGAGCTACTTGCGCTTGTAGAAGATATGAGCGATGACGATATTATGCACTTAAGTCGTGGTGGTCACGACCCGCAAAAAGTGTACGCAGCGTATCACGCGGCCACTCACCATAAAGGCCAGCCAACCGTTATTTTAGCGCAAACAGTTAAAGGTTATGGTTTGGGTGCGGCAGGTGGCGAGTCGGTGAATATTTCACACAACGTTAAAAAGATAGGTGCCGAAGACTTATTGCGTATTCGTGATCGCTTTAGTATTCCGCTTACCGATGAGCAGGTCAAAAAAGTCCCGTTTTACCGCCCAGCCGAAGACTCACCTGAAATCATGTACCTCAAGTCGCGTCGCGCTGAGCTAAATGGTTATGTGCCTTCGCGAGTGAGTGATTTTACGGCTTTAGAGACACCACCTTTAGAGAAGTTCTCGTCTTTATTAAAGTCGACGGGCGATCGTGAAATCTCAACGACACAAGCTTTTGTTCGTTATTTGTCGACCTTGGCAAAAGACAAAAAAATAGGCAAAAATTTAGTGCCTATTGTACCCGATGAAGCACGTACTTTTGGTATGGAGGGTATGTTCCGCCAGCTGGGTATTTATAGCTCGGCAGGGCAGCAGTACACCCCGCATGATCACGAACAAATCATGTATTACAAAGAAGATAAAAAGGGCCAAATCTTAGAAGAAGGCATTAACGAAGCGGGTGCTATGTCGGCTTGGATTGCGGCAGCAACGGCATACAGCAACTACAAAATGCCTATGGTTCCGTTTTATGTTTATTACTCTATGTTTGGTTTTCAGCGCATAGGCGACTTGGCTTGGTTGGCCGGTGATGCTCAAGCGCGCGGCTTTTTAATTGGTGCTACCGCTGGTCGTACTACTCTTAACGGCGAAGGCTTACAGCATCAAGATGGTCACAGCCATGTTATGGCAAATACCATTCCTAACTGCCGTAGTTATGATCCCACTTATGGTTTTGAATTAGCCGTTATTATTACCGATGGCTTGCGCCGCATGTACGGTGATAAAGAAAACGTCTTTTATTACATTACCACCATGAATGAAAACTATAAGCATCACGCCATGCCAGAAGGTGCCGAAGAAGGCATTGTTAAGGGTATTTACAAGCTTGTAGAGGGCAAAAAAACAGCTAAAGGCAAGCATCGCGTGCAGTTGATGGGTGCCGGTTCTATTCTGCGTGAAGTAGAAGCCGCTGCGCAGCTATTGCGTGATGACTTCGGCGTGGAATCAGATATTTGGAGTGTCACCAGTACTAACGAGTTAACACGCGAAGCGCAAACGATTGAACGCTGGAATCGCTTCCACCCTGATCAGCCGGCCAAAAAGGCGTACGTTACTCAGGCGCTCGAAAAGCAAGAGGGTCCGTTTATTATTTCGACCGACTACATCAAAAACTACTCAGAGCAACTGCGTAACTACATCCCTGGTGATTACTACGTATTAGGTACTGATGGTTTTGGCCGCAGTGATGCGCGTAGCAAATTGCGTGAGTTTTTTGAAGTCGATAGTCGCTACGTGGCCATTACTGCGCTTAAGGCGTTGGCCGATCAAGGTAAAATTGATGCGAAAGTGGTTGTAGAAGCCATGGCTAAATACGGCATAGATGCAGAAAAAGCCGAGCCCTTAACCGTATAGGAGAAGCACACGTGGCTATTGAAACAATTAATGTTCCCGACATTGGCGGCGCAGAAGGCGTTGATGTGATTGAAATTAGCATTGCCGTTGGCGATACCATCACCGTCGACCAAGAAGTCATGGTATTGGAGTCGGATAAAGCCAGTATGGATATCCCTTCGCCAAAAGGCGGTGTGGTAAAAGCCATTTTGGTAAAAGAAGGCGACAAGGTTGCCGAAGGTACACCGATGCTTGAGCTAGAAGTTGAAGGTGCTGCGGTTGTCGAGGCGGCGCCTGTTACAGCTTCAGAGCCTGCTAGTTCTGAGCCTGCTAGTTCTGAGCCTGCTGCATCGGCCTCTTCAAGTGACGAGCTAGCCGTAGCGGTACCGGATATTGGTGGTGCCGAAGGTGTTGACGTCATTGAAATTTGTGTTGCCGTTGGTGATACCGTCAGCGAAGGCGATAGCCTTATCGTGCTAGAGTCCGATAAAGCCAGCATGGATATCCCATCCCCGGCCGATGGCACGGTGATGAGCATAAGCCTTAAAGAAGGCGAAAAAGCGAGCGAAGGTACTGCGGTATTGGTCTTGGCCACCCAAGGCGGCGCCCCAGAAGTATCAGCCTCGGCGGCGCCAGCTACTGCAGCTCAAGCTCCTAGCACAGCAGCGTCGGCGCCTAGTATTCGCGATATACCGGTTCCCGATATTGGCGGTGCCGAAGGCGTAGACGTTATCGAGGTGTGTGTAGCCATAGGTGATACCGTTGCTGAAGGCGATAGCCTTATCGTGTTAGAGTCAGATAAAGCCAGCATGGAAATCCCCGCACCTGCGAGCGGTACAATCACTGCATTAAGCATTAAAGTTGGCGATAAAGCCGGCCAAGGTGATGTGATTGGTCAAATGGAAGTCGCTGGTTCTGCCCCCGTAGCAGCACCAGCGCCTAGCGCCCCTAAAGCGCAAGCCCCTTCTTCGGTGCCGGCCTCTACAAAGGTGGCGCCGGTTGCTGTTGTAGGTAGCGAGGTGGTCGTTTCATCAAGTGATGTTTATGCTGGGCCTGCTGTACGTAAGTTGGCACGCCAGTTAGGTGTTGATCTTACCGAGGTAAAAGGGACTGGTACGCGTAGCCGCGTATCGTTTGAAGATGTGCATGGTTTTGTGCACAAAGTGATGAATGCACGTGCGGCTAATGGTGGTGTTACCAGTGGCTCGGGTATTCCGGCTGTGCCCGAGGTAGACTACGCGAAGTTTGGTGAGGTTGAGCTTGTTAAAATGAGCAAAATCAAACAGCTCACCGCCGAAGCCATGACCCGTAATTGGCTCAATATTCCACGTGTTACGCAGTTTGATGACGCTGATATTACCGATGTAGAAGCCTTCCGTAAAAGCATGAAAGCTGAAGCCGAAAAATCGGGTGTTAAGCTCACGCCTATGCCCTTTATTATTAAAGCGGCAGCTACGGCCTTGCAAATGCATCCTAGCTTTAATGTGGCTATGCACAATGATGGTGAGCACATCATTCAGAAAAAGTTTATCCACATTGCTGTTGCCGTAGATACACCGCGTGGTTTGATGGTACCAGTTATTAAAAATGTCGACCAAAAAGGTATTTACCAAATTGCTAAAGAGCTCATCGAGTTAGCGGGTAAAGCCCGTGATGGCAAATTAAAACCTGCCGAAATGCAAGGCGGCTGCTTTACTATTTCAAGCTTAGGCCCCATGGGCGGCACGGGTTTTACACCCATGGTAAGTACCACTGAAGCCGGAATTTTGGGTGTCTCTAAAGCCAGTATGCAACCGGTTTGGGATGGCGCAGCCTTTGAGCCGCGTATGATGCTGCCATTGAGCTTGTCATACGATCACCGTGCTGTAAACGGTAGCGATGCCGGTAAGTTCTTAACCTACTTAAGCACTGTGATGGGCGACGTAAGGCGCTTATTACTTTAATGCTTAAATAACATTAAGTACAAAAAGCCGGCTATGAGCCGGTTTTTTTTGTTCAAAATTTCGGTACCTCTGAATAGTTACCAAAATACATTTTTGAATAATACTTGTTTTCTACTTCCTCTGCTCGACTTTATGCTCCTGCAAAGTCTAATCTTGCATGTCCTTATGCAGGTGCAAGTGCTATGTCTAATAAGGGGTTCCTGCTCCGATATGTTGCTCAAAACGTTACATGGCCAGACTGCATCCGTTCGAGCATCTTGCCGAAACTCTATTTATCAATACGCTGCCAGCTGGGTTTTGTCTGAGTAGTGAAAGATTATCTCAATTTATACATGCATATAATGAATATAAAAAATAACCATAAATAAAACCTGTGTATTATGGTAGCTATCGATGTGTTTTTTTGACTCGTAATACCACAATATTAATCATTATGCTCTTTAGGGAATAATAAAATTTTAGCTGCGTGCCAGTAGTTATGAGAGAGTCGCTTGTGATTATAGGTTTAATTTTGTGACGAGGTTGGCAATGTTGTTGATTTTTTTATATTTTTAGTGGCCGTTTGATTGAAGGGTGGAATGTTTTACATTTCCCCCTATTGTTGAGTGAATATTCTTTTTTTCTGTGCATATCGTTCCTACCTTTTTTCATATAATCCTTTTTATTGGTTTATTGTTGTTCTGGTTTATTTTTCCCCCGCTAAAAAATAAACCACTTTTTACATGCTGTTTCCTTACGACATTAAAATTATTTTCAAATTACTAATGCGTTAATAAATTGCGTGTTGGTTTAAATGGCATGAAGATTATGTATGCGACATATTTTTAATAAAAAGTTAGGTTACAACTCTTAAATAATAGATGTATTTTTTATAGGAAACAAAAAGTCACTAAAAGTGAATCAATACGACACTGGTTTGGGCGCTCGATTTTCACCTTTTAATACGTTATTTTATATTCTAATACTGGGATAAAAATTAATACAAAATGGTGGAATATTTTATTTTTTTGTTTGTTTGTAACGTATTATTGTTTTTATCATGCGTGTCCTTCTTGGCCTTCCTATAATTGTATATTTTTTTAACCATTTATTGCTTAAAAAAATATAGCACTTTTATTGTGCGCTTTTTTAAATAACGAACCCAATTTAAAGCATTTTTATGAATTAATTATTGTGATTTTTTCTGTAGTCATAAATTTAATGAATTTGTTTATTTTTAATGCAAAGTGTACAGTTGTCCCCCCCCCTTTGTTGAGGGGCTACTCAATAACACATTCATGGTAATTTAAGTCACAGGAAAAATTCATGCTTAAAGTCAATACAATAGCGGCAGTAGTATCGTTAATTCTTGCAGGACATAGTTATGCAAGTTTTGCTCAGGATATAAATGTTACTGATAAACAAATGGATGATGAAGGTCAGGTAACGTTTATAGCTGGAGAGCTTGGTTCGGTGAATACCGGAAAAACAGTTGCCGCAGTCAAAAAAATTATTACTAGCGAAGCAAGTTATGCTGCAAACGGCAACGAAAATTTTTCAATTAAAAGGCAGTGGATTGATGAGCTAGGTAAGCAACATACACATTTAAACCAAACAATTAACGGTATTAAAGTCTATGGTACAAGCCTTATTGCACACGCTAATACAGCGTCTGCGAATACATTAGGTGGCGCTACATCTTTATCGTCTAATTCTACTACAGGCGCAGTAGGCGGTAATGCTCAGCTATATGCATTAAGCGGCACACTTGCTGTTGTAGCACCTTCTGCTTCTGACGGCACTATTTTACAGGGCTTAAGTGGTGAGCAAAGCGATGTTAATGTTGTTGAATTAGCGGAAGCCATGGGTGAGGTCGCCTCAAGTCCCGAGCTAGCTTATGTTTATTTACCTTTTAGCCAAGAAACTAAATTATCTTGGAAAATTGATGTTCAATATCAAGGTGATAATGGTTTTGAATACGATAGCGTATTTTTTGATTATGAATCATTAGAAGAAATTGCTCGTCACGCTCAAGTACACCCTATTAAGCAGTATAATACATATACCCATAATAACCGCCCTTACAATGATAGTTCGCGACGCTCTCTAGTGTGTTCAACCGGTAACCGTTGCGGTTCAAATGCGGCAGCGCAGCGCGCCCATAATGGCGCCTCTATTGTTTATGATTACTTTAAAAATAAGCATAGCCGTAACGGTATTAATGGTCGCGATTTAGTAATGAATTCAAACGTTAATGTTGGAAGCAATTGGAATAACGCTGTTTGGTTTAATAATCAAATGTTTTATGGTGAAGGTGATGGAACGCAGTTTACTGATTTTACATTATCGTTTGATATTATTGGTCACGAATTGACGCACGGTATTACACAGTTTACGGCAGATCTAATTTACCAGAATGCCTCGGGTGCTTTAAATGAAGCCATGTCAGATATTTTAGGTGCCTCTGCCGATGCGTACAAGCGCAACTCAAGACAACCGGTCTGGAAGATAGGCGCAAATTCTTATACGCCACGCATTGCTGGTGATGGCTTGCGTTACATGAATAACCCCACTCAAGATGGATATTCAACTGATTACTATCCCGACCGCATTCCTTTTGTGAGTAACCCTAATACCTCAAATGATCAAGGTGGCGTACACGGAAACTCAGGTATTGCTAACTTAGCCTATGTATTACTTGTTGACGGCGGTAGGCATCCACGTAATAAAACCAACGTAACGGTACCAAAAATTGGTTTAGCAAAAGCTGAGAAAATATTTTACCGTGCATTAACCACCTATTTTACTCAGTCAACCAGTTTTGCGGCAGCGCGAACAGGTACCGCACGCGCTGCCCAAGATTTGTATGGCGCCGCTGAAAAAACTGCAGTAGAAACCGCATGGTGTGCCGTAGGTGTAGGTAGTTGCCCCACAGGTGGTTCAGGTCCTACTGATCCATCGGGTCCGCTAAAAACCATTTCTGAACGATTAACCAATGTCAGTGTTGCTGCTAATACATGGGGTCGCTATACCCAAGTTTTACCTGCAGGTTATAAAACCCTCACCATTAGTACATCAGGTGGTTCAGGTGATTTAGATTTGTATGTGCGATTAGGTGCACAAGCGTCCACCACATCTTACGATTGTCGCCCTTACAAAACTGGCAATAATGAAACGTGTACTATCAACTCTCCACGGGCAGGTACTTGGCACATTGATTTGCGTGGCTATTCAGCGGCCTCTGGCGTGACTTTATCATTGGAAGCAAAGCCATAGTGATTGCACGCCTAGCTTTGGCGACCAGCTCTGTGTCGTCGGTAAAGTAAAAAAGGGTGGCCTTGGCCACCCTTTTTTGTTGCTTTTATTCTGTGCGATCTTCTGTTTTATTATATTTTTCGTGCTCTAGGTACTTTTCGTTTTTCAGGTGCTTTTCGTTTTTTAGATACTTTTCGTTCTTTAGATGCATGGCCGGAGCATGGCCATTTTTATCTTCTCCAAAATAAATCGTTTGATGCGGAAATGGAATTTCTATGTTGTTTTTATCAAACGCTAATTTAAATCGTCTGTTATATTCTCGTCCTACGCTCCATTGCTTGACCGGAGGGGTTTTTATTCTTGCTTTAATAACTACAGCGCTGTCGGCAAATTGGTCTACACCAAAAACCTCTAGAGGCTCTAGGATTATTTTCTTAAATTCCTCGTCAGCTCTAATATCCTCGTCTACCGATTTAAGTATTTTAATGACTTCATCGGTATCTTCACGGTAGGCGACACCAATTTTAAATAAGTAGTAGCTAAAGTCTTTAGTTAAATTTTCAACAACATCAATTTCGCTAAAAGGTACGGTATACACAACACCACCTAAATCGCGCAATTGCACTTTTCTAATAGATATTTTTTCTATAAGTCCTGTTTTACCAGCGACACATACGATATCACCAATTTGGATAAGGTCTTCTAATATAATAATAAAGCCAGTCAGAATATCCTTGATAATGGTCTGTGCCCCAAAGCCAATGGCAAAACCAACAACTCCGGCACCGGCTAATAGCGGCATAACATTAATACCTAGCTCAGAAAGTGCCATAAGAACAAACAATACAAAAAAGATAATATAAATAACATTTTTAGCGATGGGTAGAAGCGTATTGACACGTGAGGTACTATCGCCGCCCCATTTTAGAAAAGCTCTTTCAGCTAAAGCCAAGGTTAGCTCTAGTAGCACAGAGCCTATAAATATAATAATAAATATTGTCGCTGTGGATGTTGCCACAGAAGTGAAAAAGGGTGTCGATAACCAGCTGTCAACAGGTAGCCCCCATGCTATCCCAATAACAGATATTATGGAAAAGGCAATAACGGTATTAATTACCCAGCGCAGTAGGCTAAAATAAAAATTATATTTAGATGTAGGTAGTCCAACTGCAGATAATTTTTCTTTTGTCTTTTTTGATGTTTTTGATATCATCGATTTATTTAAAAAGAAAAGCCCTAACCCAGTTAGTAATATAAATATTGATAATATTAATTTTTTAATGACATTATTTTCGTAGTCATTTGTTTTTAAGTAGTTATCGATTAAGGATGTCCACTTATGAGCGAGATCATCGATTGGAATGACCTCGCTCAGCTCTAGCATGTTTTCATCTTCTTTGTTTTTTTCTTCACGGCTCTCAGGTTTTTTTGAAGAATCCTCTTTTTCAGATGTTTGAAATATAGATGTTATTATCTGTTCTTGTGCGAAAGCAATATTTGTTTGTGAAGTTGCAATACACAGTACCAGTAGTATTCTAAAAAAAATCATACATAAACCATGAATAAAATAAAATTATAAGTTTTGGTGACTGCTAGAGTTTTGTGTGATTTTTAGCATTTAAGGTTTTGGCTTTCTCCCTATAACGAGCGAGATAACAAATATTATGATAAATACAAAAAATAATAATTTAGCGATTCCCGTCGCGGTTCCGGCGATTCCACCAAAGCCTAAAACCCCAGCGATTAGTGCAACAACTAAAAAAACAAGTGCGTAATAAAGCATTTTTATTCCTCGTTAGGTTGTACCCAGTTAAAGTGATTTTTAGTAGGTATTAAGATATAAGCTATATGCGTGCCAATGTTTATTTTATATGTTGATTGTCATTATTTAATTGCACTTGTAAGGCACGCCTAAGATAACGTAGATCGCTGGAGCGCTTTAATAGCGCCTATCTCCACGATATAGACACTTATAATGGGCGCACTTTATGGTACGCCCTATTGATTGCTTTAGCGTTATCTCGCCTTTTCTTTTATATACCGCAGCTATAGCGCTTTAACGCTTTTGGTAATTTTTACAATACCGCAATAAAGCCCGTGTAATATTTACATGAATAAATTAATAGCGATATTTTATGTGTTTATAGCAATATATTACCTTGTTATCTATTGCTTCTGAAAGCCTTTATTTGTAGGGGGTTACGGTTTTATTTTTTATTTTTAAGTATGTTGGCACGCATGTTGAATTAGTCTAATCATCTACAAGCAGTGAGTCGCTAATAGCTAATCATTGTTTATGGGTAAAAAACTAACTAGTGCCCATCCATAAACCCCTAACGTACTGAAATAAAAGTAAATATTTACATTCTGGGGTAAAAAAAGCCTCTTGA
>CANLTI010000022.1 GCA_947494095.1 uncultured Pseudomonadales bacterium | reverse complement strand
GCGCCCCTTCGAGCGCCTTGCCGAGAAAACAGAACTCTACGTCTAATTGGACAAACTATTATTGCCTCGCCCCTAAGGCGCCTACTTAGGCATCTTCGGCATACATTGTTTCAACAGAATAAGCCAAGCCACTCACATCTAAACCTGTACAACGCTTTAAATGCTCTAGGACATTAGCCGTTTTGAGCTCGCCGGTGTGATGGCGTACTAAGGCGTCTTCTAGGCGATTGATATACGCGGCTATTTCATTTAGATGATTGTGAGGAACCACCTCGTCACCTGTACGGGCTTTGACGAGCGTATCAACAACATTTTTACGCAAATTGCTATCGCACAAATCTAAAAAGATATCACCGTAATCCGAGTGTTTTAGTTCAGTCATGAGTCGTTACACCTATTATGATTGACGTCACTTCACTGACATCAAGTTATGATCTATAAGCTAGCTAGCATCGGCAATAGCGAGGCAAGCCAAAAGTTAAGGAAAAACTACCAGCATTTACATTACCCTGATGCGAGTACAAAAACATCAAATAAACGCATATTCATTACATCGTTTAATGAATATGTGATCGCAAAGCGGCTAATAACGTCTTTTGAGGCCTTCAACGCTGGGAGGTTCACACTAGGTTTTTAAGCTAGGTCTTAAGCTAGGCCCTCTAACTCATCCTCCAACTAGGCCTGCAAACTGGATATTCAAACAATAGCAGAGTCAACCCGCACAAGCGGCATCAAGCAATCGCAGGCTAGTTGCCCCGCTCTACTATGTAATCGGCAATCGCCGCTAGCACATCGCCGTCGGGGAGTAACGTCAGCGCGCTTTTTGCCTCGACTAACAAGCTGCACGCCTTGCTTTTTGCCTCCTCAAGGCCCAACAAACTGACGTAGGTCGGTTTGTTATTGGCCGCATCAGCGCCTTGCTGCTTGCCAAGGGTGTGCGTATCCGCGGTCACATCGAGAATGTCATCTTGAATTTGAAACGCTAAACCAATCGCTGCAGCATAGCGCTGTAGTGCGGCTAATTGGGCAGGTGTGGCACCCGAGACTATGGCACCCATCTGTACACTGACCTCAATGAGCGCACCGGTTTTGTGCTTATGCATATGGCTGAGCTGCTGAAGGTCGAGTGCTTGATCTACGGCACCTAAGTCAATCGCTTGGCCTACCACCATGCCTCGCGCGCCTGCCGCTTTTGCCAGAGGCGCGACCAAAGGTAGCGTATCGGCGCTTTCACTCAATACCTCAAAAGCAGCGCACTGCAACGCATCACCAGCTAAAATCGCCGTGGCCTCATCAAAGGCAATGTGACAGGTTGGCTGACCACGACGCAAGTCATCGTCGTCCATTGCGGGTAAGTCATCGTGTATTAAGCTATAGGCGTGAATATATTCTACAGCGACAGCCGCGCTATACACTTTTTTGCTCAGTAAGTTGCTCCCGCACGCTTTGGCCGCCGCCAGCACTAACAGCGGCCGAATACGCTTGCCGCCATTGAGCAAGCTGTAACGCATTGCCTCGATTAAGCGCTCGCCGCCTTGTATTGGGGCCGGTACAGCCCGAGATAAATGCTCTTCGATGCTAGAAAGGTACTGTGTCACAAAATCAGAGAGTAACTGGTTCACGTTAAAAATTCACAATCAAAATAAAATTAATAGTATGCATTCATACCCTAACTAACACTGCAAGTGGTGTTTAAGCCCCAAGTAGCCGCGATGTATAAAAGTGATCCCTTTTACTGCTCGGGCTCATCAAAGGGTATCGGTTGAGCGGCCGGGTCATCGCCCAATAATATTGCCACTTTTTGCTCGGCTTCATCTAGCGCCTGCTGGCACTCTTGGGTCAGCTTAATGCCCTTTTCAAAGGACTTAAGCGCCTCATCTAAACTTAAGTCACCGCCTTCCATTTCTTCGACTAATAGCTCTAGTGACTCTAACGATTTCTCAAAATTTGCCGTTTTTTTACGTGTCGCCATGGGGCTCTCTTTAAATAACCAATAAATGTACGCGCTTGCTACAAGGGCGCACATTAACCAACTTGCTCTAGCCGGTCAAATATCAGCTGCGATATCGCCATCCAGCCCACCTAAAACCAACTACACTCAAAGAATAAGCCTTTTGCAGGGTTAATGTTTGATGCTTTTGGCCGTTAGCCCATTCAAAGTTAGCGGGGCAAATGCCGTAAAGTCGCACAAAGATAAAACACGCATAGGCAGCATACAACTGAGTCACATCACCATGACAAGCATGATCATCAAAAGCATAAAAACGAGGTGCATAGCGTGGATTTAGCAACACTGGTTGGCATTATTGGCGCCTTGGCCTTGATTGTGATTTCGATGCTAATGAGCGGACAGCTCGGCATGTTTATCAATATTCCCTCGGTGGTGATTGTTGTAGGGGGCACAATTTTTGCCGTGATGGCAAAATATGGTCTTAGCCAATATTTAGGAGCCATGAAAGTCGCCGGTAAAAGCTTTAAAAGCAACCTATCTGACCCCCTCGAGCTCATCACCGAAATTGTTGGTTTAGCCGATGAAGCCCGTAAAGGCGGCTTGCTCTCACTAGAAGGTAAAGAAGTGGGCGATGATTTTTTAAAGCGAGGCATTCAACTTTTGGTCGATGGCCACGAGCCCGATGTTGTAAAAACACTCCTATCCAAAGACCGCGACAAAGCCGAAGAGCGCCACAAAATAGGCTCGTCTATTTTTGCCGCTATGGCCGAAATGGCGCCCGCGATGGGCATGATTGGCACCCTCATTGGCCTAGTAGCCATGCTCGCCAACATGGATGACCCCAAATCTATTGGCCCAGCCATGGCCGTTGCCCTATTAACGACGCTGTATGGCGCCATTATTGCCAATGCTATTTGCCAACCAATGGCCGACAAACTGGCGTTGCGCGCCACCGAAGAAGCCATGATAAAAAGCTTGGTCATCGATGCACTTATTGCCATTCAAAATGGTTTAAACCCACGTGTTATCGATAGTATGTTGCGCAACTATTTACCGGAGGGCAAGCGCGATACTGGCGAGGAATAACGCCTATTGCGGCTAATTTGCCATGAGTGACGAGGAAGAAGAAAAAAAATGCGACTGTAAGCCTGGACTACCCGCTTGGATGGGCACTTTTGCCGATCTCATGTCGTTGCTCATGTGTTTTTTCGTATTACTTTTATCCTTTTCCGAAATGGATGCCATGAAGTTTAAGCGCTTAGCCGGCTCGATGGCGCAGGCTTTTGGCGTGCAAAACAAAATCAATATGAACGACCCGCCCAAAGGCACCAGTATTATTGCCCAAGAGTTCAGCCCTGGCCGTCCAGAGCCCACGCCGATTAACGAAATTTTTCAACGTACCCAAGATATTACCGAAATGTCTTTGCGGGTTGATTGCTCCGAAGAATTTGATGTAGAGCAAGGCGAAGAAGGTTATGACGCCGGCGTTAAGGAACGCGTTAAAAAAGTACTCGAAGAGCTAGAAGAAAATACCGAGAAAATGGCCTATGAATTAGCCGATGCCTTAAGCGACCAAATTATTGCCGGCGAAATAGAAATCGAAACAGAGGGCCGCAAAATTATTATTCGCATTCGTGAAAAGGGCTCTTTTGGCTCGGGCACCGCCACGTTAAAACCAGCCTACCGCGAAGTGCTCGCTGAGGTACGCTCGGTAATAGCCCTTAAACCGGGTCAGGTAAAAGTAGAAGGCCATACCGATAACATTCCCATTAAAACGAGCCGTTTTCGCTCTAACTGGGAGCTCTCTTCGGCGCGGGCCGTATCGGTTGCACATGAGCTTATGCGTGGCAATGCACTAGAGTCTAAACGTTTTGAGGTGAGCGGCTTGGCCGATACCCGCCCAAAAGCCAATAACGCAACCCCCGAAAACCGAGCCAAAAACCGCCGTGTCGAAATTGTCATGATTCAAGGCCTAGGTGATGAGCTCAGTGATGACGATAAAGCCGTACTGCAATCGCCTGAGGGTGCCGACATTTTACGCGAGCTTAAGCTTGAACCCGATTATTTATTTGAGTTAGACCCGAATGAAATTTTTTAGTGTCTATTACAATTGTGTCATACGCCTGCCTGCTATGCCGGCGGATATCATTCAACCCGCCGTACAGGATAGTCAACATGACGGATGACAATACTGCAGAGCGCCGCCGCTACTTCCGCATTAACGATACCGTAAAACTCAGTTACTGTATCGTTCACCCACCAGGCGCTAAAAATACCGACGACAGCTACGACTTAATTGCCGAGCAAGATAAAAGAATTGGCGCGCTGATCGAGCATCAAAAAAATCATCACCCCGAGATGGTGGAGTTAATTGGGTTACTCAATCAAAAAATAGAGCGCCTTTGCCAAGTTGACACCAACAGCAAAACCACACTCGCACACTATGCCCGCAATGTTAACATCAGCGCTTGTGGACTCGCCTTTACCGAGCATTACTGCGCAGCCGTTGGCACCCAATTACAATTATTTTTGGTGTTAGACGACAACAAAAAACTCGAACTGGAAGGCTTAGTTATTGGCTGCCAAATGACATCCAATACACGACAGGTCGCCTCGCATATAGCCGCCTCCAATAACACAGACAATACCCAAGAGCGCAGCGATCAAAAAGAACACAGCAATAACAAATACTATGAATGGCGCGTTGATTTTTTACATTTAAGCCCTGGCAACCAAGAGCTTTTAATTCAGCATATTGTACGCAGGCAAAGTACGCTTTTAGCCGAAAAAAGGTATTAGAGGCGAGGCAATAATCGCTTGCCCAATGAGACGTAGAGCTCTGCTGTTTCGACAAGGCGCTCGAAGCAGAGGCAGTAGAAAACACGTATTATTGGATCATGTATTTTTCCTTGCCCCTTAAACCATTGATGTTAGTGATATTGATAGACCCAGTTAGCCCCTTTTACATCACATACAATAAAGTGTAGTGGTGCACTATCAATGGGCTCACAGCTCGATAACGGTGGTGAGCGTTTGTTTTTATGTGCTCGCCCTATCGCGATGGTGCTTTTATCTTTTTTAAGATAGGTATACATATCGGCAAAGCGCTTAACAAAATTGCGGTTGTGCTGATGAACCTCGTCAAAGATGTAATAAAATTTACTATAAGACAACGTGGCTCCAGCCAAACCAATACTGTGCATTTTATCTAAATATTCTGCATAAGCACGCTGCAAGTAGGGGTGTAACTGGCTAAGCGATAAGCCTTTGGGCACCGCAGGTAGCTGCAATGTATTGGCTGGCGTTAGCGCATGGGCTGCCAATTTTTTGTTGGCAAGGTTATCTAGCAGTCGGTACTGCCTCTGCCGGCAGGTCATACCTGCGGCCTGAATACGGCAACCTTTAAGGCTTGTGAGCACCGACGCTTGCTTTGGGGGTGCTGGGGCTTGTGCTTTGCCTGAAACCTGAGCACTGCCTGAAACCTGAGCACTGCCTGAGGCTTTAGCTGTAGAAGCCTTGACTTGAGCTTTGCCAGAAGCCTTAGCTTTAGCGGGCAAGGGCAGCTCTGCACGCTTAGCTGGCCGCTTCAGTAATAAGCGCTGAGTTTGCGGTGGATTACGCCTAAAATCATTAAAGCTGGGTAAGTCTGCGCCCTCGCCTTTGGCCTGTACTTGGCAGTAGAGCTTTTCCAGTGCTGTGGTCGCGCCTTGCTCACAGGCAAGCCCCAATGGCACTGCGCATAAAAGTACAATACCCATGCTTAGCTGTAATCCTCTGTTCAACATCATCCACCTTTTTGCTTCTTAATCAAGATTGGCACGCCTTGCAAACACCGCTGCGCACTGCCTGTAGGCCCTTAGCATTGTATTACCATTACTGGCATTACGCTTTATGCACTAAGCGATAACTCACAGCGCTTCGTATAGTACACACCGTATATGCAACCCATGCCTTTATGCTTAGATTAGCCTACTGGTAAGATTAAGCGGTACAATACCGGCAACCTATATCATTAAAGTCATTGACCACTTTGCAGCCACCTGCCGAGGAGCCCCCCATGGATAAAGACAGTATTACGCATTTTGGTTTCGAAAATGTCAAAGCCGGCGAAAAAGCCGAGCGTGTCGCGGGTGTATTTCACTCGGTCGCCGCTAAATACGACATTATGAACGATGTTATGTCCGGTGGTGTACACCGCCTTTGGAAACGCTTTACTATTGAAGCCGCTGCACCGCGACCGGGCCAGCAAGTACTCGATATTGCCGGCGGCACCGGTGACTTAACTCAACAGTTTTCACGCCGTGTAGGCGAAAATGGCCATGTGGTGTTAGCCGATATTAATAGCTCTATGCTCAATGTTGGCCGCGACAAACTACTTAACGCAGGCATTGCACACAACATTACCTATGCCCAAACAGATGCGCAGTTTTTACCCTTTGACGATAATAGCTTTGATATTATTACTATTGCCTTTGGCCTGCGTAACGTCACCGACAAAGATTTAGCACTCGCCTCTATGCTGCGTGTATTGAAACCCGGTGGGCGCTTACTGATCCTTGAGTTTTCTAAGCCTAAATCTAAAACACTTGGCAACTTCTATGATCAATACTCGTTTAAATTATTGCCCTTTATGGGGAAGTTAGTCGCCAATGACCCAGAAAGCTACCGCTATTTAGCCGAAAGCATACGTAAACATCCCGATCAAGAGACACTCAAAAACATGATGGATGATGCCGGCTTCGCCAATACCCACTATACCAATATGACCGGTGGTATTGTTGCGTTGCACAAAGGCTTTAAACCTTAGGCGCGAGGCAATAATAGTTTGCACAATTGACGTAGGGTTTTGTTTCCTCGTCCCTTAACGCCTCACCTGATAACTATTGGCAAAAACTATGTTAGACACTCATAACCACCCCACCGCAGCTACTGCGCTTTGCTTGGTGCTTGAGCGCACGATCAATAAAGCGCTCAAGCACGACCCAGCCACCGCGCAACGCCTATACAAGCAAGCCGGCCGCAGCATTACGCTCGCACTGAGCGAACCGACAATAGTACTCAGTGTCGCCTTTACCTGTGATGAGGTTGAAGTAAGCCCACTCGCCAACCCCGATGCCGATTGCCACTTAACAGGGGCAACCAGCAGTCTTATTGAGTTAATGAGTGGCCCCAAAACAACGCTTGCAGGCAGTGATTTAACACTCACAGGGCAAACAGGGTTTTTGATGGAGCTTTTAGAGATTGCCAAAAATATTGATATTGACTGGGAAGAGGCCTTATGTGAGCCCCTAGGCGATTACGCAGGCCATGCCATCGCAGAATTAATACGCTATAAAGCACGCTACCTTAAGCGTATTGCTAAGCGCAGCCCGCGCTTTGTGGGCGAGTTTATTACCGAAGAGCTCCAAGCAGCACCTGCAGAGCCAGAATTTAATGCCTTTTATAGTGCCATTGATGACCTACAAGACGATGTCGCTCGCATGGAAGCCCGTATTAAAAACCTAACACGGGCTACTGTATAATTAATTAGCCATTGCATATAGCTCATTCAGAGCCAACTAATTTGCGCCTTAAGCCAATTATTTAACCCACTAAATAACGTATTCAACCCTTAAGCAACCTCTTATGAAAAAACTACAATCCATTGCTCGTTTTGTAAAAATTGCACGTGTTATTGGGCGCTACCGGTTAGATGAGTTACTGCCTAGCAGTATGCAGCCTTTGCAGCTTAAAATAATATTGGCGCCGTTTAAACTCGGCCGGCCACCTCAATTAAACCGAGCTGAACGCCTACGCCTAGCGCTTGAAGAGCTCGGCCCTATTTTTGTAAAATTTGGCCAGTTATTATCCACTCGGCCCGACCTTATCCCCCCCGATTTAATTATTGAGCTCAATAAACTACAAGACCGCGTTACCCCTTTTGATGGTGAGGTATTTTGCGCCTTAGTCGAAAAAGCATTAGGCCAACCTTTAGACGAAATTTTTGATGAATTTGACCGCCAGCCATTAGCGTCGGCCAGCATTGCACAAGTGCATAGCGCAACATTAAAAAATGGCGATAAAGTCGTGGTCAAGGCAGTTAGACCCACCATCGAAAAAACGATTGTTAAAGATGTTGGCTTAATGCGCTTATTGGCACATTTTTTAGAGCGCTATGCGCCGCATGGCAAACGTTTAAGGCCCATTGCCGTTGTAGAAGAGTATCAACAAACGATTTTTGACGAACTCGATTTAATGCGCGAAACCGCTAATGCCTCACAATTAAAACGTAATTTTGATCAGTCACCTTTATTGTATGTACCCAATGTTTATTGGCCCTACTGCCGCCGTAACGTGATGGTAATGGAGCGTATTTATGGCGCGCAAGTCACCGATATCGCTGCCTTTAAAAAAGAAGGTATTGATTTAAAAGTATTAGCCGAGCGCGGCGTAGAAATATTTTTTACACAAGTATTTCGCGATAATTTTTTCCATGCTGATATGCACCCGGGCAATGTTTTTGTTGATATTAGCAATGCTCAATCGCCAAGCTATATTGCACTGGATATGGCAATTATGGGATCGCTCGATCGTGAAGATCAGTATTACCTTGCACGTAATTTACTCGCAATGTTTCGCCGTGACTATCGCCAAGTTGCAGAGCTGCATGTGCTTTCGGGCTGGGTCCCTAAAAGTACATCGGTAGGGGCTTTTGAAGCCGCTATTCGAGCCGTGTGTGAACCCATTTTTGAAAAACCTTTAAAAGAGATTTCGTTTGGTGAAGCATTGATTACACTGTTCCAAACCGCACAACGCTTTGAAATGCCAGTCCAGCCGCAATTGGTTCTTTTGCAAAAAACACTGTTAAATATCGAGGGCTTAGGCCGCCAGTTGTATCCGGATTTAGACCTGTGGGAAACCGCTCACCCGTACTTAGAAAAATGGCTCAAAGAGCGTTTTGCGCCAAAATCACTATGGAAAGAGCTCAAGCGTCAAGCGCCCGAATGGTTAGAGAAGTTCCCCGAGGTACCACACCTTATATTAGAAACGACACAAAACATGAATAAATTAGCGCAAATAGCCCCCGAGTTACAACGCGCAGCCAGTACTACTGCTCATAAAAATACTCTATCACAAGGGCAGTACCTCACTAAAATTTTGGTTGTGGCTGGCATTAGTACGGGTGTTTATTTTGGCTGGGAGCAACTACATCAACTCCCCGCTACCGCCATCGCCTGCTTAACCGGTAGCATTATTTTGTGGCAGCTGTTCAAATAAAAGGGGTGTTCATGATGTTCCAATAAAAGGGGTACTCACACGCTCCAATCAAAAGGTTCACGATGTTCCAATAAAAAGGTTCTTCGTAAAGCGTGGAAGTAATGGCTACCACACGCGAACCTCAGCCACTCTAATGTATTTTTTGCTCGTCTCTAATGATTAAAACGCATAGCGCGCTTGTAGATCTAAGCGAATATTTTTACTGCGCTTCAAATCAAAATCATCGGTCGCAAAAAGTAAAGCAAAATACGGGCTCCAAACACCTAAGGACTTCGCTTTGCTTTTTAGATCGTATCCAGCCTCTACTTTAAAGCTCTCAAATATTTGATACCCCAATAACAAGCGGTTAAAATAAACTTTATCATAGACCTCTTGCTCTCCAGTCAGGGTAATATTGCCGTAGCGATAAGCTAAATGAATACGCCGATGCAAAGGCAGTGCTTGGGCGACATTTTGAAAGTCATGCTGACCTTGTAATGTCGGAACTTTATAAGGCCGGCCATTTTCATCGATTCTATTACGATCGCTCACCATTTGTGCATAAGTATGCGGTGCATGCTTCCAGTTAATGCGACCGGCCATATCTTCCATCAACAAACCCAACGTAAAGCCTGGGTACACCTGCCATCGTAAATCCATATCAACACTGTAGCCATAGCCGGAAGCCGGCGGTGTTAATGGACGGTCAAGCAAAACCTCTTCCGTATAAATATAATCTACAATCAAATCGCCATAAGGGCGGCTAGGTGTTTGCCAGATACTCCCTTCAATTTGCCCATACAGTACATCATCTGATTCAAAATATGAGCCCGCAATATAAAGCTCGACTTGCGGTATTGGGTTAATCCAATACCCTAGAGTTATACCGTTTGCTTCAACTTTTTGAACATGTAAAAAAATATCGAAGACTTCATCGAAGGGTAAATCCCAATCATTTTGGTCCATATAGATAAGGTTAAAGGTATCGCCTATTGTGCGAAAATAATAATCCTGACGCTGAAAATAAGTCAGCTCAAAGCCTTTGTAGCCCACACCGACTTTGTAACGGTTATGGGTAAATTCATACTGACCATCATCGGGGAATTCGCCTTCGAAATCATGACTAAACGCATCAATCGGCATATTTTCACTATAAGTAAATGTTTTCGCATTTAACAACAGCGTTAACGTAGGATGCTTTTTATTTTGAGCAAATACAGGATCAACACTCATTAATAAACGCACCATAAAAAGCATTAAAATAATATTAAAAAAAATACGACAACCGTCCAACTTGGCAACCTTTTTTAGCAAAAAAAATCTGTTAACTAACAAAAAAATACAGGTAAAAAAAAGGCTGCCGAAGCAGCCCTTTTTAACAAGCTACTTATTCAAAGAGATCGAGCGAGCCAAAACTGTTGTCAGCATAGGTCACTACAACACCTTTAACATCGGCAACTTTTTTGGCACCGACAAAAATAGTACCGGTCACCTCATCACCATCAACAAAGGTAGCCACCACACCGTCTTGGTTGGTAATGACGAGCTTTTGCGGCTCGTCGCTATCTTCATAGACTGTTGTGGCCAATTGCATTTGTATGCCAGGGTAAGAGAACTTAAGACTCATGACGCTCGACAACTCAGACGAGCGGCGCATATTAAATGAGGCCATCACAGCATCAGAGACACCAGCTAAATCAGCATTGAAACTCAGCATTACACTCGCCGATGCAAATGCAGTGTCGCTTTCAGAGTCGGTATCATCAGCATCCGAAAAATCGCCCAACCAACTTTGACTAAAATCAATGCCGGTCCCGTCACCTTTAACGCTAAAGCTTACCGCCGCAGAATCACCCGAAGTATTGGTAACACGCCCCCACAAAGCCAATGCCAGTTTAGTGACTTCTTGTGTGGCAGTACCTGAATCTTCTCCTTCCATATTCATCAAGGTGCCATCAGCCATTAACGACTCTAAAGTCACCTTCAGCATGCCGCTAAAAGTAATCGGGTCAGCAACCGTTGCCGAGACCTTTTGAGCCACATCAGCCATTAACTCTAACGCCAAACCGCTCACTTTAAAGCTGGCGGTTTCACCGCTCGCATCTTCGTTATAGACAGTCATCAACTCTTCGACAGCAAACATAGAGCCTTCTTTTACGGTCAGCATTAGCCCCGCAACAGAGGCTGTACCACTAATAGCCACATGCCCCATCGCAGTGTCTACATCGGCACCGTCGTTGTTTACAGTCTCTGTGTACTCCACATCTTCCATAGCGGTCATATCAACGGCAACCATTACCATGACGCCATCAACCTCAACAGCCACATTTTGCTCTACAGTTAATGAAACCTTCATTTTGGGCTCTTGTGTGGCTGGGTCAGTCGCCATCGCTGGCATAGCCATTGGTACAATAGCGACCATAATGCCTTCGTCAGACTCCCAAGATGTCATTGTCATATCGCTATCATAAGCATCGTAGGCCATTGCCATCGCTTCTACCGCCATCGCTGTCGCCTCTACGACTTGCTCTAGCTCATCGCTTGAGGCCATATCGGCCGCTTGTATCTGAGTATCAAAGGCATCGGCTTGTGCGCCCACGGTCACCTCATCAGTCAGCACGGCTAAATCGAGACTATTACTCAAATCACCCAGCACACCAACAAAGGCTTTAGCTTTAGCTTGCTCGTCACCACCGGTGGTTGGCGTGGTGCCTCCTTGAGTACCCTCATCGGTCGGCTCTTGCGCCAACGCAAGGTTTGTAAGGTTTTCAATTACCGTCGTTAAATTTGCTAACTCTAACGTTATGTTATTGGCCGTAGCACGGTTTTGTACCAAGGTCAGAGTATTGCTTACCTGAGCTAAAATATCAGCCAAGCTAGTGACCGCAGTTGTTTGTGCGTTATCGGTTAAACCGTTTAGCGCATAGGAGCCTGCAAAATTCTTCAGGGCAGTGCTAATGGTGGTTTGCACACCATCACTTAATACCGCTTGAATAATCGAGGCGTTTAACAAATTAAAGCGCATCGATTCTTCGCTCACCCCCACTAATGCAGAAGGGTTGGTTAAATCCACGACGGGTAATGTCGTCAGGTCACCAAAAATGCCGAAGCGATTGGCCACGCTCGCGTTAGAGTCGTTAATAAGCATGGTGGCTTCGTCAGTCGAGCCAGACTGCAGGCTACTCAATACACGCTCGGTAGCAATGTCTGTTAATACGCTAACGTTGGTGACAACCTCCTCAGTGGTTTGAGGAGGCAATACTGCATCCAACGTAAAATCAGGGTCGTTAAAAGAGAATGTTTCACCAAAATCTGTGCCTTCACAGCCCATCGCTAAATCACACATCATCATGGTAGATTCATCAGTTGTTACGCGCACAACAAAAGGACTACCATCGTAGTTGCTGTAGATCACGCTATAACTACCGCTATCATCGGTCTTGGTAGTACTCACAGGCTCAGCACTTAAAATGCCATCGATAATGGGGTGAATACTCACAATGCCGCCAAAAATCAGACCTTTGGCAGCAGAGCCGTTGATTGTGGCCATCTCGGGCACGGGGTCAATCACTACAGGAGGGTCGATAACCACTTGAGACCCAGAATTATTATTATCACTACAACTACAACCTTGGGTCAAAGATACAGCGGTCAGTGCAGCAAGCATTAAACTACGAGTATATGTATTCACTATCAGTCTCCAGTTTTTCAAGTGGTGCGGCGCTTCATTCGGCGCATCACATAGGCGGGCAAAATACCTAAAACCTCAAAAAGGTTTACAGTCAAAACTATAGGAGTGATTCCAAAAGCCGCCAGAAATCTTCCCTAAAAAGCGGCTTTACGCGCCAATTTTTCACCACTAGTTTATCTATAAAATTATTCAAGGACGCTTTTGAGCCATTTAGAAATAAAGCGCTCAGCACAAGAGGCTCCCAACAATCACACGGAACCACATGACCATCACACGGCCATTGCAAGAACTCCAATCAAGCTCATATAGAGCCCATTAGGTAGTCTATGATGGCCGTAAATACTGAGTTTTTACCTCACAATCGCTGACGCTGTACCCACGTTCAGCCGATTACCCGACAAAGCGTAGAAACAAACTCTTGACACTAAAATACAAACAGGGATAATACCGCGTCCTTATTTAGGTCGCTTCCGTAAGCCCTCAGTCAGTCAGTGTGTGGTGTATTCGTCAGAATTTACCTTGTCACAAAGGGCTAGCTTAAGGTTAAGTGCATTGGCAATTAAATGAACAGCCAAGCTGTAGCACAGGTTGCAACCACTAAGTTTACTTTGAATTAATTTTATTTGTAGGAGCACTACGGTGGCCAATTCACCTCAAGCACGTAAGCGCGCTCGTCAAAACGACAAAGCACGCGCACACAACGCCAGCCTGCGCTCAATGGCTCGCACTTATATCAAAAAAGTCCTTACAGCTGTTGAAGCCGGCAATGCAGAAGAGGCGAAAACCGCTCTTAATGCTGCAGTACCTGTGATCGACCGCATTGCAGATAAAGGCATCATTCACAAGAACAAAGCAGCTCGTCACAAGAGCCGCCTTAACGCAAAAGTAAAAGCGATCGCCGCTTAAGCTTAACGCGCAAGCAGCTCAAGGGTGGCTCAACAACAAGCCTAACCCCTGATTGCCATACACAATAAAAAAACCGAGCTATTTGCTCGGTTTTTTTTTGTCTTATTTTTGATATAGACTGCCCCCTACTACTCGAAAAGAAAGTCTATACTGTTTTTAAGCTGGCGTTTTTTGATACAGCACTGCCATTTTTAGAGCATAAGCTTTTAAATACACCACCAGCATAAGACAACTGCATGACGCACCCTCAAAACACTGAAGCCGATTCACTCACCAAGCGCTATATAAAGCTTGCCAAAGAAGAGACGCTCTGGCAAACCAACCTTAGTGAGGCGTTAAACCTTATTGCACAACGCAGCCAAGAAGCCATCAAGGTCAGCCGCTGCAGCATCTGGCTGTTTAACAATAATAAAAAGGAGCTTCGCTGCCAAGTTATGCGCAATGAGACCGGCTGCATCCACACACACGATAAAGCCATACGCTCCAGTGACTACCCCGTCTACATTAACGCACTAGAAGCAGACCAAACTATCAGTGCCAATGTCGCCCTGAGCGACCCCAGAACACAATGCTTCGCCGATAACTACCTAATACCCAACAATATTCACGCTCTCCTCGATGCCACTTTAAGACAAGAAGGTGCCGCCTGCGGTGTCATTTGCTTTGAGCAAACGCATACCCCACGCACATGGTCACACGAAGAGATCAGCTTTGCCGCATCTGTCGCCGACCTACTCTCGCAACTCCTGATGTTTTACTCTTTGCGCAATAGTGAATTACGTTACCGTACGGTATTTGATAGCACCGGCGACGCCTTGATTATTGTGCGCTCAGGCAAGGTATCCGACTGCAATGCCGCAGCACTCAAGCTATTTCGCTGCAATCGCCAGCAATTTATCGGGCAACCCACAGAAAAGCTCTGGCAATTCACCAGCACTAAAATGCATCAGGTTTATGAGCGCTTTGAATGGCTGCAAACACGCTGGGACAATACCCAGTTTTATGCCGATGTAACGCTCACACACACCAAGCTCGAGCAGCAAGAGCATCTCATCGCCTCAGTGCGCGATATTTCAGACAAAAAACAGGCATCAGATCAACTCACATCACTCAATTCATTACACCAAGCCATATTCAACGGGACCAATTACTGCATTATTGCCACCGATCTCAACGGTATTATCCATACGTTTAATCGGGCGGCCGAGGAGCATCTTAGCTACCAAGCCGAGGAGGTTATCGACCTTCATACACCGCTAATATTTCACTCAACTAAAGAGTTAAACTGGCGAGCAGAGGCACTCACAAGAGAGCTAGGCTATGAGCTACAGCCCAACTTTGAAGCTTTAGTTGCCAAAGCACGACTAGGGCAAGTTGAAGAGTATGAGTGGCAGTACCAACGCAAAGATGGAACACAACTGCCTATTTCTTTAGCTGTGGCACCACTACGCGATCAGCAAGAGGCTATTTGCGGCTTTTTATTTATGGCGGCTGACATCACCGAACGCAAACGCGCCAGCGAGCAACTTATCGACTCCAAGCGCGAGATGGAGCGCCGCGCCAACCACGATAGCCTAACGGGCCTCCCCAATCGCGCACGCCTGCATGATGTTGCCGCTATCGCCATTCATAACGCCAGCAAAAGCAATAATAAAGCCGCATTAATGCTGCTTGACCTCAACCGCTTTAAAGATATCAACGATACCCTAGGCCACGCCATTGGCGACCAAATCCTCAAGGAAATCGCCAAGCGTTTACAGGCTATGCTCATTCGCCATGGCGCCTATTTATATCGCCTTGGAGGGGATGAATTTGCCATTTTAATTGCCAAAGTCAATGAAGGCGACGAAACACTATCACTCGCCAGCTTTATTGATGCCTCACTGCGCATCCCCATAGAAGCCGACGGCATTACACTGGAAATTGACGGCAGTATAGGAATAGCGCTATACCCAGACCACGGGCAAAGTAGCCACGCTCTACTGCGCTGCGCTGATGTGGCTATGTACACCGCAAAAACCAACGCTCAGCCGCTAGCCTTTTATGATGCCGCGCAAGATGCTCATAGCCCGCGCCGCTTAATGTTGATGGCCGAGCTAGGCAACGCGATTCGCCAGAACGAGCTTATATTGCACTACCAACCTAAAGTCGATTTAAAAACAGGTGAATGCATTGGCTGCGAGGCATTAATTCGCTGGCAACACCCCAAACTTGGGCAAGTCCCACCGTTTGAGTTTATCCCTATGGCAGAGATGAGCGACATCATCAAACCACTGAGCGAATGGGTACTCATCCATGCACTAGAGCAAACCAAAGCGTGGCATCAAAAAGGCATTCCCATGAAGGTATCTATCAACTTGTCCGCCAGAAACCTCATTGACTACGACTTCCCCATTCTTGTCGAGCGACACCTCAAAGAAAAAAACTTTCCGCCAGAGTCACTCGAAATCGAAATTACCGAAAGCGCACTTATCAGCGACCCCGAGCGCAGCTTACAAATTATTAACCGTATGCATGATCTAGGTGTTCGCTTTGCAATTGATGACTTTGGTACAGGCTACTCGTCCATGTCCTACCTTAAACGCCTTCCACTTAGCACCCTCAAAATAGACCGCACCTTTGTGTGTGATATGCTCAACGATGCACAAGATGCAGCCATCATTCGATCAACCATCAGCTTGGCGCATAGCTTCGATTTAACCGTTGTTGCCGAGGGCGTAGAAGACGCCGCTACCATGGCGCAGCTAGCAGAGCTTAACTGTGAAATGGCGCAAGGCTACCACATCGCCAAGCCTCTCCCAGCGGCCGAATTCGAGGCCTGGCTTGCCAAGCACCAACAAACATTAAACGCACAACAGCTCAACAAGCATTAGCTCAATCAATATTCGCACTCAATAAACACTAGCGCCAAAACAAGACACTGATAAAATAGCCCGCAATAGTGAGCGACAGCGCTAGGCCAATGGCGTTGTTTGTTGAGAAATAAGCAATAATTGTGGGCACACAACTGTGGATATAGAGCAATTCGAAAAATGGTCAATGATACTTGGCATCAGCGCATTAATTGGCTACATGGGCTTTATTATGTGGGATCTAGCTAAAGAGTCTAAAGCCGGTAAATTTGGCACACTAATGATATTTGTCGTGCTCGGCTTGGGCGTGCTGGGGTTTATCATCAAAACCATTGTCGTACAAATACTTGAACGCTAGCTCAACCGTCACGCGAAGGGCTAGTCACAACGAGTACGGGCGCCAATAAGCGGGTACTCGGTAGCTCTTGGTGAAGCACTAGGGGGCTAATGCCGGAATGTAGCCGCTCAACTTCACCCAGCGCTGAACGGCGCCTTTTAAGCCCACCCGAAAACTTCTTTGCTGAATACCAAAGTCATCTACGCTGCGTCGCCCGCCGAGCAATGCCGAGCGCTGCATCAAGTAACCTCCGCCTTTTACAGCCACCACGTTAGCCACACTAAAGCCTTCAGACTTCAACAGCCTGGCAACAGCATCAGCAAACTCCGCCTCACTGCAGCTATCGCTCGAGCGGATATGAAACACCCCCCAATTTTCGGCGCCACATAATACTTGCTGAATCATTGCCGTTACAGCGCGCGCCACCTCAGGCCACGACATCACAAAACCGGCCACCTCATCCGATACCTGTAATTCACTGGTACCCAATAGCGCCTTACACGCCCGATCAAGTAGCCCTTCATCTTCGAGCGCAGCACTGCAAGACATTAACGTCCAAGGCATACGCAACACCATATTGCGCGCACCGCCTAAGATAATATTTTCAGCCGCTAACAAAGACAGGCTTAATGGCTCATTAGGCTCAGGCTTTACACCTTCTTCAACGCTGCCTTGCTGAGCATCAAACACCTGATAAGAGGACACATGTATTAAAGGAATATCTCTCGCAGCACAGCTTTGAGTGAGCGCCTGTAAGCGCACCGCATTAAAATTGAGACTAAAGCCGGCATACACAATAAAGTTAATCTTTTCAGCCATCCAATAAGCCGTCAACTCACTCTCGTTCAACTCAAGTAAAGACGTACCTTTATGCAATAAAGACAAAGAAAGCGGCCCAAAAGCCACTTCTAAATCGCTATAAAATGATGCCGAATCAGTCACCACTAATACTCGAAAGGCCAAAAGCGCTATCCTCAATACTGATTTAATTATGCTGAGACTGTTTAGTCGAGCTAAAAAATGCTACCCAATAATTTACCCGCACCCAACTGAGTACCGCCAAATTAAATACCACTAAATAGCAACACGATGCGTTGATATTTAAGGCTTTACTGCTGATACCGCTTAACCTGACATGCCGTGCAGTGCAGTGCAGTGCAGTGCAGTGTAGTAAGACCATGAGCCTAAGGGGCGAGGCAATATTACATGCACGCCTTACAAACCTTAGGTCTTTAAAACGGAATATCATCATCAAAGCTATCCATGCTCGGCGGTGCTGGGGCTGGCGTAGGTGCTGGGCGTGGTGCTGGCGCTTGCGGCGCACCTTGTGGCGGCATTGATTGTCGAGGCGCCGCTTGAGGTGCTGCCTGCGGTGCCGAGCCGTAGTGTGGTTGCTGTGCGTTACTATTACCGCCGTTACTATTACCGCCGTTATGATTGTTACCAGCATGATTACCAGTATTAGGCGCTTGCCCAGCAGGCTGCTGATAGCCGCCTTGTGGCGCACCACCATAATTAGGCTGCGCGGCGGGTTGATTGTTGTAGTTACCTGCACCACCGCCAGCATTATCGCCACGGCTGCCTAACATTTGCATTTCGCTGGCCACAATTTCGGTGGTGTAGCGGTCTTGACCGGCTTGATCTTGCCACTTACGCGTACGCAAAGAACCTTCAACATATACCTGGCTACCTTTACGCAAATACTCGCCCACAATTTCACCTAAACGGTTAAAAAAAACCACTCGATGCCACTCTGTTCTGTCTTGGCGCTGCCCAGATTGTTTATCCGTCCAGCTCTCGGTGGTTGCAATACTCACGTTAGCAATTGCACTGCCTGACTGGGTGTAGCGCACTTCAGGATCTTGCCCTAAGTGCCCCACCAAGATTACTTTATTAATGCCTTTGGCCACGGTCTATCCCCTTCATTTAATACTTTTAATACTTTGAATACTTCGCAATGTACCTACCATAAATTAACAGACGCTTAGCGTTATTTAAGATAAGTATCCAACGCGTGCTGCTCAAAGCTATCGTTGACTTTCAAATATAATAATTGCTGCTCTGCTACCCATGCGCACTCTACCACGCCTGGCACACTAGCCATAAGCGCTGGTGCAGAAACCGGCTGAAGCTGAGGCATACACATAGAGGTTAAATAAGCAGGCGTCTTCATAAATAAAGCCACCAAAAACCACAAGCCACAACCGGCAGCAGCCAAAAAGAACACCTCACTAACTCCGTGATTTTGCACAATGTAGCCACCGGCAAAACCACCCATAGAGGCCCCTAAAAATTGGCATGTAGAGTAAACCCCCATCGCGGTTCCCTTGCTACCGGCTGGCGCCTGCTTACTCAACCAAGAGGGCAGCGTGGCCTCCAATAAATTGAATGCCGTAAAAAAGACAAATATTGCCACCAACCATTGCCAATTCAAGCCACCGCCCACTGCCAAGCCCAGTAAACTAGCAGTCAGTAGCGCGATAGACAATAACATTACACCTTTGACTTTGCGCTTGCGCTCAGCCACAAACATCAATGGCACCATGGCAACAAATGCCAACAACATCACCGGTAAATAATAGTGCCAATGACTGTCATTGGCCTTGCCTGCAGCTTCTAGCACCAATGGCGCGGCAACAAATGTCGCAGTCAAGACAAAATGCAAAATGAAAATCGCAAAATTCAAACGCAATAAATGTACATTTTTAAACGCTCGACCAAACAACGCAGGCACCGCAATACCCTCGGCACCGCGCACACTATGCTTCGGCGGATTAGGCACCGCTTTTAATAACACCACAATACCAATAGCTGCCAATACAGATGACACCCAAAAAATAGCGCTTAAGCCGCCTGCTGCGGCCAACATTGGGCCAACAAACATAGCCACCGCAAAAGACAACCCGATGGAGGCGCCAATCATCGCCATAGCACGCGTACGATTTTGTTCGCTGGTTAGGTCGCCCACCAACGCCAGTACGGCACTGGCGATCGCGCCAGCGCCTTGCAAAGCGCGACCGATCATTAAGCCCCACACGCTATCGGCATAAGCCGCTACAACGCTACCGATAACAAAAATCACAAGACCCAAAAAAATAACAGGCTTACGCCCTAAAATATCTGACAGCAACCCCAGCGGTATTTGAAACACCGCCTGCGTTAAACCATAGATACCCAATGCTGCACCTAATAAAAAGGGGGTATGACCCGCATATTCACGGCCATACAGCATCATGACAGGAAACACCATAAACAGGCCAAGCATACGAAATACATACAATAAAGCCAAAGCCCCTACAACACGGATCTCAGAAACCGGTTTAGCACTACTCACACGACACTCCAACAATAATGAAATAGCCTTTAAAATTTAAAGCACCTTGAATACTGATACTTTTTTAGGCTAAAAGATGCGCGATTCTAGCAGCCTCAAGCCATAGCCTAAAGCAATGACGTAACAATTTACACAATGAGATGCAGTGAAAAGTAGGCCATTGATCAAAGCTACACGCAATTGTTATGCACTAATTCACCAGAAGCTCCCGCACCTATCTCACACTTTACACCTAAATCAAGCATTCATAGGCAATAGCGAGGTGTGAACTCTGGTTACATCTTATGCTTTCAGTTACAATGCCGCGCAAAATGCTTGGTATTCATTGCTTCACAATAAAAGCACACAGAGCCACACCAGAATGGCCACTCCAAGCGCACTCGCGAGCGACTGAAACAAGGCAACCATAGTGACCATTAACGAAGTTAGCGTCAACGAAAGAGAAAATAATGCATCAAAGGAGCCCCTTACAAAGGCCAACCTTACGCCACAAATTAAAGTGCCAACAGCCCTTCTAGATAAAGAAACCCCTGAAGCACCCACCTCAGAAGAGCCTGTTATTGAGCAAGAGGGCATCACTTTATTTTCGACGCTTAATAGCCTTCAAACTGGCTTACTTGCCAATTTAATTAGCGTTCAAACACAATTACCTTGCGTAACCCAAAGCACCTTTAGTAAGCATTTGACACACGTTAGCCTTATTATCATTGACTGCCAAGGCCGTAACTCAGAAGATCTCCAAGAGCTCGTGCGCAACATCCAAAATCACAAAACAGACCTCCGCGTTGTACTGATGAACGCCGTGCAAAAAAGTGATCATGAGGAACTGTTAGATTGGCCTTGTATTGTGGGTGTATTTTTTGATGATACCGACCAAGAGCAGCTTACCCGTGGGCTCAACTGTATGCTCGATGGTGAATACTGGGTACCACGTCGCTTACTACACCACTTTTTACAAAAAAATCGTCGCGCACCAAGCTCGCGCAAGCTCGAAATCAAGCTCACCAAGCGCGAGCGCCAAATTTTAAAACTGATTAAAAATGGCGCAACCAACTCCGACATTGCCAAAGTACTCGAGGTCAGCGAACACACCGTTAAGAGCCACCTTTATAACGTGTACAAAAAAATTGGCGTACGCAACCGCCTAGAAGCCAACAACTGGGTTCGCGATATGGACAACATCTAACAGCCACCTTAGGTGTGGTTTGTGATACAATAAAGGCGCTTTGATTGCTCAAAGCGCCTTTATTGAGCCACACATTCGTCAGTTTTAGATATTCACAGCCGCAATTCTATTTTTAAAATCGCGCTGCATATAAAGCATAATCAACTGATAAGCGATAAGTAAAACAGCACTCGAGCTAACAATCCAGCCAAGTGCCATTAAAGGGCTACTCAGCAGTAAACTTGCATGCCATAAATTTGAAGCCAACCAATACGATAGCAACAAACTCCACACCACCGAAAACCCCAACCAAACATGACCAGCCTCTTTTTGCATAACACCGATAGTGGCTACACATGGCGCATACAGTAAAATAAACACCAAATAACAAAAAGCTCCCCAAGCCGAAGGAAACAAGCTCAGCATAGCCGCATAACTCGCTGGCGCATCATGCTCTGAGTCCTGCCCAACGGCGCCAAGCCCTAAAGGATCCAGCAGTGCGCCACTTAAACCGGCCAAGTTGGTCACAATACTGAATAACCCCGCTTTCATATCGGCGCCAATATCGGGCGCAGTTACCGCATTGCCCGTCGCTTGCTCCACAATCACGGGGGCGTAAAGCGTATCAAGTGTGCCAACCACAACCTCTTTCGCAAATAAGCCGGTAAAGAGCCCAACAGTGGCAGGCCAATTACTTTCACCAACTCCCAAGGGGATAAACATTGGCGTCATCACTTTACCGGTTGCCGATAACAGAGAGTTTTCACTGTCTTGATTACCCCAGCTACCATCGGTCCCCCATGAAGCAAACACATTTAGCACCAGCACCACAACCAGAATACGCTTACCCGCACGCCAAATAAAAGAGTGTAAACGATGCCATGTTTGCGTAAAAACATTGCGCAATAGCGGGCGATGGTAAGCGGGCATCTCGGTTATCGTCGCAGCGGCCATATCTTTAAATAGCTTGCGCCGCAATAACCACGCAGAGCCAATAGCCACTAAGATACCCAGTAAATACAAAGCAAAAATAGCATTTTGCGCCTGCGCAGGAAAAAACGCCGTACCCACAAAAACATAAACAGAAAGCCGCGCCCCGCAAGACATAAAAGGTGCGATAAAAATGGTAGTTAAACGTGCACTTTCCTGCCCCAAGGCACGCGCTGCCATCACCGCAGGTACATTGCAACCAAAACCAATAATCAATGGAATAAATGCTTGGCCGGGCAAACCTATTTTTGCCATCATGCGGTCAATCACAAAAGCTGCACGCGACAAATAACCCGAGTCTTCTAGTGCCGACATACACAAATACAAGCAACCAATAACCGGAATAAAAGTCCCCACCAGCTGAATACCACCCCCGAGGCCATCGGCTAATACCGCCTGTAAACCAGCCGGCAAACCTATGCTCGCAGCCAACCAGCGTGTCCCTTCCACAAAAATACTACCGAGCACTATGTCAAAAAAATCAATAAAAACAGCGCCCAAATTAACCGCTAGAGTAAACAGCATATACATGACCAACAAAAAAAATGGTAATGCATAAAATGGATGTAGCAACCAGCGATCAATTTTTTGCGTACGGCTAACTTGGCCTGTAGGCCGATAAACACGTCTGGCAAGCTCAGCCACATCAAAGTGTGCAGCCACTAAAGGATAAGCCTCTAGCAATGCTTGAATTTTTATTTTAAGCGCTAAAATGCCTTCACCCGTTGAACTTACCACCCCAACAACCGGCAAGCCTGTACCTTGCGCTAAAGCGGCAGTGTCAACATCGATACCCTCAGCTTTAGCGCTATCAAGCATATTCACCACCAATAAAATCGGCTTGCCTGTGGCAATAATATCGGGCAACAAGCTCAGCTGTCGCCCCAAGCGCGTCGCATCTAATACCACCAAAACGAGCTCGGGGTTGTGCTCGTTTAAATACCGATGAGCAACGCGGGCCTCTACCCCCTGAATATCATCGTGTAAGCTATAAACCCCCGGCAAATCGACGGCTGTCACTTTTTGCCCGCTGGGCAAATTTAGCCGCCCATCTTTGCGCTCAACGGTCACCCCTGGCCAGTTTCCCGTCTTCTGATGAGTGCCTGTAAGACGGTTAAATAAGGTAGTTTTACCGCAGTTAGGGCTACCAATAATGGCTATTTGTGCTGTTGTGTCACGCATAGATTAAGCAACCTTAATACAAATTAGCGCCGCATCACTCGAGCGAATAGCGTATAAGGTGCCTTCGCACTTTATTTGCATTGGGCCTGCTCCGCGTGATTGACGCAGCACCTCAATCACCGCACCAGGGATCAACCCCAACGTCTTACACTGTCGCACAAGCAGCTCATTCACGGTCTCCAGTTGGCTTACCGTGCCTTGTTGCCCTGCAATTAATTCATTTAAGCGCTTCATATTCCACCCATACCTATTTTACTGCTAGTACTGTGAGTGTGATCGATTACTGACACAAATTCAATTGGCAATCATTCGCATTACCAATTATTTTTACTACGCAAAAAAAAGCCTCTGCTGAGCCAGCAGAGGCTTTTGGCTCTTCGCTAAAGCCCGATCGTAACTATTCAGTCAAGTTAACAAATCCCTCTTGGCAGGGTGCTGATGGGTTATTTTTTGGGCATTTAAGCGCCGGGAGCGCTTATATAGCGACCAGCCCCAGCATGGATGCGTGGGGGTAGACTTTGCAGGAGCACAAAGTCGCAGATGGCTTGAGCGGCCCAGAAAATGATTCATTAGCGCCCAATTACGGCCCCTCTAAATAGTTACGCCAGATTTAGCTTATTAGTGTTCGCTGAAAGAACTGCTGCGCTTTAGTGTACATTTCTAGTGCCAATGCAGAATCATAACGCTCGCCTTCATCGCGCATAAAGGCATGCTGAGCGTTCACTTCCTGCCAGTGATAATTCAACCCTACTGCCTGAAAATGCAAATATAATTGTTGACGGCCCTCCAAGGGAACATGCGGATCTTGTTTACCAAACACAAGGTATACTTCACCGTCTATATCGCCCGCGCGGGTAAAGCTATCATTAGCCTCGGCACAGGGTAAGGTATTGCTATGAATATCGGTAGGATATAAACAAAAAGCACTTTTTATTGCGGGGTTTAATGCAGCCCTAAAAGCCAAGTGGCCACCAATACACACGCCCATCGCCCCAACGGCACCGGTACAGTAAGACTGCTGGCTCACAAAATCGATAATGGCCTGAGTATCATAATCATGATCTTCTAGCGGCTTTGTCCATTTATCGCTATTGCCCTTATCTTTACCGTCATCGTCATAACCTAAAACGGTGCCCATAGGGTTAAGCTCATGAAACACCTCGGGCACAATCACAATAAAACCCAAGCCTGCCAATATCTTAGCCGAGCGCGCAATCGGTGCTGTAATTTGGAAAATCTCCGAGTAAAAAATAATGCTCGGAAAGGCCCCATCAACCAAAGGCCGAAAGACTTGCGCCTGCATTGGACCGCTTGGAGTAGCCATTTGTACAAATTCATTGATAGTAATCATCACAATCTCTTTAAAAAATAAAACCCTAAAAGCAAGCCTGTATGCAGCCAAAAATATACGTAACTATTCAGAGGTACGGAAATCGGGCGCTAATGAATCATTTGCTGGGCCGCTCAAGCCATCCCTGGTCGCTATATAAGCGCTCCCGGCGCTTAAATACCCAGAAAATAACCCATCAGCACCCTGTTAAGAGGTTTTTTTGGTTCGGCTGAATAGTTACAAATATACAACCTTTACAAAAATAGCATTCAAAAAAACGTATTTATAAACCCGCATCTCGAAATACAGCACGCCAAAACAGTACTAAATAGTGCTTATAAAGTGTTATGAGACAAATAACTCTCGGCTTTTCAGTGTTCGCCCACCTAGGCGCGAAGCGAGTAAATGTCGCATAATTTTTTTTGCAGTAACCTGCACGTTCGCACAGCTATATTGATTAGCCGCTAACGCTAATAAGTTTTCACCGTAATAAGTATTCACTGGAGGCCGATCATTGAGGCTCCACTGAGATAAGTGCTCGGTACTGATTAACTCAAACCCTGCATTGGGGTTCAGCCGATACCAATAATGTGGCTCAATGGCACAACCTGTAATATCGCAACGCCAATCAATCGCAAAGCCGGCCTCATCCAATAGTCGTCGCTCAAAGTGTCGCAATATAGGCTCTAGACACGGAGCGCTCGGCAAGTGCAATAACGCATATTGATACGCCTCGTAAAGCCCGATAGAGCCATCACCTTTGTTTAATAAACGAATCAATAATTCATTCAAATAAAACCCACAAAACAATGCTTGGCCCTGTAGCACCGGCATAGTCACAGCCGCTAGTTCGTGATGCGTCAGTGTTTTGAGCTCTTTATTACCCAACCAAGAAATAACAACAGGTCTAAATAGCGCGAAAGGAGATTGTTTTTTGGTAGGTGCTCGCGCCATAGCCGACAACACGCCGTAATCACGCGTGATAAAATCGACAATCAGCCGGCTATCACTCACTTTACGTGAGTGCAGTAAGTAAGCAGGCTGTAAGTCAATGCGCATAGAGGCAATAGGCCTACTTTACAGAGTTAATCTAAACCAACGCTACGCAAAGCGCGGGCACTATCAGACCAACCAGTCATCACTTTTACCCACAACTTAAGCATCACTTTAACGTCCAGCATACCTTCTAAGTCTTTACGGGCATCAATGCCGATTTTTTTAATTCGGTCACCTTTATCGCCAATAATAATACGCTTTTGCCCTTCGCGCTCGGTCAAAATAGCCGCACTAATATGCACAATATCGCCTTCATCGGCATAGTCTTCTATTTCTACTGCCACTTGATAGGGCAGCTCAGCACCGAGTTGACGAATGATTTTTTCGCGCACAATTTCAGCCGCCATAAAGCGCATGCTTTTATCAGTGACTTGATCTTCTGGGAAGATATGCTCACAAGGCGGCAGGCGCTTTATTATTTCATGCTCAAGCACATCTAAATTTTGCTCTTTTAAAGCCGAAACAGGAATAATTTCGGCCGCATTTAAGCGCCCTGCAATCGCGGCAAACGTTGGCATTAATGCCGATTTATCATCAACTTTATCGACCTTATTCACCGCAACAATAACCGGGCAATTAGCCTGGGCTAAACGGTCCAAAACAATGGTGTCTTCTTCGGTCCAAATGTCGCGTTCGACAACAAAAATAACCACATCAACATCGAGCGTGGCAGAAGACGCTACGCGGTTCATGTAGCGGTTAATCGCGCGATCTTGGCTATTGTGCATTCCGGGGGTATCCACAAAAATCATCTGCACATCACCTTGGGTTCTAATACCCAACACATTGGTGCGCGTAGTTTGTGGCTTGCGAGAAGTAATACTTATTTTTTGCTTAACAAGATGATTAAGCAATGTCGACTTACCCACATTCGGGCGCCCAACAATAGCGATGAATCCACACTGCGTTGTGGGTACTGGTGGCTCTATATCAGACATACAATTACCCAATTTTTAATTTTTGTAACATGGCTTCGGCGGCAATTTTTTCGGCCGTTTTACGGTTGCTCGCGGCACCTTGTGTCACAGCCTGGCTCACCGACACGCTACAACTTACGGTATACACTTGATCGTGAAGATCACCCTCTACTTTAATAACCTCGTAACTTGGCAAGTCTTTTTTACGACCTTGTAGCCACTCTTGCAAAATAGATTTAGCATCTTTGGCGCTAGTGACTTCTAGCTGAATATCTTTTAAGCGACTTGTAAACCATCGAAGGATAAGGGCTTTAACAGCCTCCATATTCATGCCAGTATCAAAATAAACCGCACCGATAATCGCCTCTACGGCATCGGCCAAAATAGAGGCTCTGCGAAAACCGCCACTTTTCAGCTCGCCTTCGCCGAGATTAAGGTTATCGCCAATATTAAATTCACGGGCAATTTCGGCCAAGGTTTCGCCTTTAACCATCAAGGCGCGTAAGCGGCTAAGCTGGCCTTCACGTGCATCGGGAAACTGCTCAAATAAAGCCTCCGCAATGGTGAAGTTAAGGATAGAGTCGCCCAAAAACTCTAAGCGCTCATTGTGTTTGGCGCAAAAGCTGCGGTGTGTTAGTGCGGTATTTAAAAGCTCGGCATCTATAAACTCATAGCTAAGCTGTCTTTGTAGTCGTTCTAAATTAATATTTTTCACTCGGGGTACAACATTCATCGGGTTTAGAGGAATCTAAGTGGTTTTTAAATACCAATACAACATCGGCATTACCACCAAAATTAGTGCGCACTTCATAATCAATTTTAATAATGCTACGTTCTTTTAAACGCTCAACCTCAAGTGCCTGAACGATAACATCGCTACGTACACCATTGAGCGTATAAAAGCTGCTCAACTCAGAAGATATTTCACTTTTTCGAACATTTTTTAAATCATCAACATGGCGCTCGGCAATCTCTTTGAGCGCGTTTTTCACTAAGTAATTATCGTAATACGGGGGCGCTACCACATAGGCAACTTTTACTGCCAACGTAGCGAGGAGTAAGCCCAAAATTACGCCGCCGGCGGTAAAGCCCGCTTGTTTTTTGGCCTTAATTACAGTCATCCTATTGGTCATATTACGCATAATCACACACCGTTAATGGGTTGTTTTTTATTCATTAATGATTATTCTATAGCACCTGAGCGACTAAAGCTGGGCAAACTCGCCAACTCGGGCCAATGCATCCATACCGCGAACGCTTTACCCACCAAGTTCGCCTCGGGCACCATGCCCCACACTCGGCTGTCTTTACTATTATCACGGTTATCACCCATCATAAAGTAATGCCCAGCAGGCACTGTCCAGCTACCACTTGCGCTTAAGCGCGTAGGCAGTGCACATTTTTGTATGATGTGTGTTGCTTCACCGAGGGTTTCTTTAACCACTTGGTAAGCATCACCGCGATAACTACAAAGCTGCTCTGTGTCGCTACCGGGTACTTCAGCTAACTCATCTGCTGTTAGCTCAGTATAGGTTTGTTTTTCGCCATTGATCACCAATTCGTGATCAATGATTTGTATTTTATCGCCAGGCAAGCCCACCAAGCGCTTAATAAAATAACGCTCTTCGTTCGGCGGGAAAAACACCACCACATCACCGCGCTCAGGTTCGCTCACATTAAAGAGCTTGGTGCGAAAGACCGGCATACGCACCCCGTAAGCAAATTTATTGACCGCAATATAATCACCCACCTGCAACGTTGGAATCATCGACCCCGAGGGGATTTGGAAGGGCTCCACTAAAAAAGAGCGTAAAAAGAATACCAAAAACAACACCGGGAAAAACGATTTGGAGTACTCAACAATCGCAGGCTCGGCTGATTCTTCACTGCGTTTACGTGAGAAAACAACAATATCGAGCAGCCAAACAACGCCTGTCAGCGCAACTGCAATCATCAATATTAAAGGCAGATCAATATCCATTAATTATTCCTTCGTTTTGTTATTCACGCCTGATAAGGCACGTCGTGGTTAGTGGTTAATACGGGTCAGTGAACTTTAAAGTATGCGCTTTAGTTGTCCACTTTGAGTACAGCCAAGAAGGCATCTTGTGGTATTTCTACACTACCGACTTGCTTCATGCGCTTTTTACCGGCTTTTTGTTTTTCGAGGAGCTTTTTCTTACGCGTAATATCGCCACCGTAACACTTAGCCGTGACATTTTTACGCAACGCTTTCACCGTAGTACGCGCAACCACTTGGCCGCCGATGGCAGCCTGAATAGCCACATCAAACATTTGGCGCGGAATAAGCTCTTTCATTTTATCAGCCAAACCACGACCTTTGTGATGCGATTGATCGCGATGCACAATCAGTGATAAGGCGTCCACTTTTTCACCGTTAATCAATACATCTAAACGCACCAAATTAGCCGCCTGAAAACGTTGAAAGCTATAATCGAGCGAAGCATAGCCACGGCTTACCGATTTTAAGCGATCAAAAAAGTCGAGTACTACTTCGTTCATGGGTAGCTCGTACACCACCTGAACCTGAGCACCTAAATATTGAATATCTTTTTGCATGCCACGCTTTTCGATACATAGCGTAATCACATTACCTAAGTATTCTTGGGGCACCAAAATATTGGCCTGCACAATAGGCTCGCGCATCTCGCTGATCGTGCCTATTTCGGGTAATTTAGAGGGGTTATCAACGTAGCGTATTTCACCATTGATACACTCGACTTCAAAAATAACCGTCGGCGCCGTCGTAATAAGGTCTAAGCTGTATTCTCGCTCTAAGCGCTCTTGAATAATCTCCATGTGGAGCATACCCAAAAAGCCACAGCGAAAACCAAAACCTAAAGCATCTGAGCTTTCGGGTTCGTAAAACAACGAGGCATCATTGAGTGTAAGCTTAGAGAGCGCATCGCGGAAGTTTTCATAATCATCGGAGCTAACCGGGAAAAGGCCGGCATAAACCTGCGGTTTAACCTTTTTAAAGCCCGGTAGCTGATCCACATTAGGCGTCGAGGCGTGTGTGATGGTATCGCCAACAGGCGCACCTAAAATGTCTTTCACTCCCGCAACCACAAAGCCAACCTCACCAGCATGCAGTGCTTTGGTTTCATGCCGCTTGGGGTTAAAAACACCCACGGCATCAACAATTTGTGCTTTATTGATGGTTTTGGTGATAATTTTGTCTTTCACTTTGAGCGTGCCTTGCATCACGCGCACCAACGAAACCACACCTAAATAGCTATCAAACCACGAGTCAATAATCAATGCTTGTAGCGGTGCATCAACATCACCAACCGGCGCTGGGACTTTGTTGACGATTTCTTCAAGAACATCTTCAATGCCTAAACCACTTTTAGCCGAGCAGCGCACGGCATCGGTCGCATCAATACCAATAATGCTTTCAATTTCTTCGGCGACACCGTCGGGGTTAGCCTGCGGTAAATCCATTTTATTGAGTACAGGAATGACCTCTAGGTCTTGCTCTATCGCGGTATAGCAATTAGCCACCGACTGCGCTTCAACGCCTTGTGCGGCATCAACAACAAGCAGTGCGCCTTCGCACGCAGCCAGCGAGCGCGACACCTCATAAGAGAAATCAACATGGCCGGGGGTATCAATAAAGTTGAGCTGATACGTTTTACCATCACGCGCTTTGTAGTGCAGTGTTACGCTCTGCGCCTTGATAGTAATACCACGCTCGCGCTCAAGATCCATGCTGTCGAGCACTTGAGAATTCATTTCACGCGCGGTCAAGCCGCCACAATATTGAATGAAACGGTCGGCCAAGGTGGATTTACCGTGGTCGATATGAGCAATAATGGAAAAATTTCGAATATGACTAAGATCGGTCACTGAGATAAAAACCTGCAAAAAGAACGGTGGGCGCTACCACTTGCAACAACGCAATATAGCAGCGAAAATTTGCGCGCAGTCTAACGTATTTGCCCGTTGTGCGCTATGAATACCATTGCAAACACGCGAGCTTACAAAAGCTGAACCACATGCTCGCCTGCAACTAGCGCTTTGCGTAACACCACCGGCTGTAAACGCTCGTCATTACGCCAACGCTTTAACACCCAGCTGGCAAGCCATCCACCGGTCAATAAGCCCAAAAAGGCTGCAATAGCAACTTGGTACTCTGCATAGCCCAAAGTCAGTACTACCGCCGCCATCAAACTCAGGAGCGGCAATAAATACATCACCAACGCAACCTTAACAAAGGCCGTGCGATCAATGGCTAGCTCAATTTCGTCACCTTCGGCAAAGTGGCTGTACTGCAAATGTTGTGGCAACAAAGCTCTAACCGCCACCTGATCGCGACCCAGCTTAGCCAGTAGAGAAGTACCGCAACCCGATTTAGCCTTGCAACTGCCGCAAGCGCTGGTTTTATCGGCCGCAACCCATAGCGCATTGCTCTGTACTGAGAGCACTTGTGCACGCTCGGTAATCCAGCGCGAATCGTCGAGTTCAGGAGCCAAGCCCATTACGGTTGATACACCACAGAGGAGGCAACGCGTCGCGCGACAGCAGGTGGCACCTCGCCAACAACCGACACCTTAAAAGAATGCTGCCCTACTGCTGCCATTGTCATCGCGGCTACCGTTGCACCCCGCTTAACAACGCCAACAGCACCCGTTGCCTGAGCAATAGGCGTCACAAAAATCGAGATAGATGCAAGCCCATCAGTAAAGCTCAGCACAGTGTGACCACTAGCTTGTGATGAGCGCACACTGGCCACCACAAACCCTGCTGGCAACCAACTAGGCTTCCAGCCTTTTAATAGCGTAGGCGTTTGGCAGCGAGCCTGCATAAAGGGAAGCTTTTGTGCAGTGTGGGCGGTGGTATAAGTGTTGGTATCAGGTTGAGTATCTATATCTGTATCTGTATTGGTCGTAGACTGAGTTAAATTGAGCTCAACAAATTGAAAGCGCTCAAGCACCTGCCCACGATGCCCTGTGACAGTCAGCATCAATGGTAAGTGAGAAACTTGGTCAATCCCCAAGGTAAAACCATAGCGGTCATCGTGAATTGGCTGGATTTGAATAACGTTAACCAGTCGGTCAGCAATACGATTTTGCCCAATCGTCTGAAAGCGGTAGTAACGACTTAAATATTGTAACGGTGTACCACCGGCGCGCATAAATAAGCGCGTGGCAGCGTTACCGCAATAATTTTGTGGTAACGAGCGACTAAAATTGCGTGGCTCACCACTTAAATGACGTATGCGCTCTTCGGTACCTTGATGGCTCACTAGGTGCTCAAAGGCTAATGTTTCAAGGGGGCCGCCAAACTCATAGGTTAAAGTCCCCTGATAACTTTGGCTCTCTATCGCCGCAGCCATTAACATCAACTCGGCGCTGGCGCTAATACTGGCCGCTTTTTTAAGCCCGGGATTAACCGCATCGCGGGCGCTAGAGTCTGCCGCTTGCATTGCCGCACTAGGCTCAATTGCTAGGCTAGGCTCGATTGCCATATTAGGCTTAGAAGTATCAACCGGTGCCTGCGCTTGCGCCCAGCAAATAGATGGCAATAACGCAGCATAGGCCGTTATTGCCAATAAACATTTTAACGGGTGCAAAAGCAGCTCCAAGCGATAGAGGGTTATTTTTCGGCCGATTGCATTTTTGCAGCACGCGCCATAGGCATTAAGCCAAACTTGCCATTTTGACTACTGAGCTCGGCATGGTCTAAAAATAATTGCTGCAACTCAGCCTCAACCCGCGCATTACTTAAAAATTGCTGCTGAGAAGGCTGTGCCGATTGAAGCTCGCGCTGAGGCTCCGCTAAACTACCTAAGCTCACATTGCGGGCAACGGGGCTGGGCACATTAAAGCCAGAAGGCGCCGTAACGACAGGGGCCGACTGTACGGCAAATTCTTCGCTCGTATGCAAGTCAACTACGCCGTCGGTTTGGGTATATTGCACCCCCACAACAATGGCAAAAGCCACAGAAGCCGCAATCGCTGATTTAGCGGCAAAGTCGCGCCAGCGACCGCCCAATAAACTGTTATTAGCATGCTGTGTTCGGCTAGACTCGCTAGAATGAGACTGGGCAGAGCTAGAATGAACAGAACCCAAAGAAGCAGTAAGGGCAGGCTCATCAGCTAACGCCGCGGCAATGCTCACGCTTAAATCTTTTAATGGTGCTCCCTCAAGCTCTTTGCGCATAAGTGCGCCAGCTAGATGATAGCTCTGCCATTTAGCTTCAAGCTCGGGGTCATTTGCCATATTCAGCAAGCGACGCCCTTCAAAAGCGCTGGTTTCACCATCGGTTAAAGCAGAAAGACCTTCGAGCGTTTGCTCTGAAGGCTCCGCGCCATGTGTAGTAATAGGTGCCATATGCAGACCCTGAAAAATAAATAATTCTTTAAAAGCAAGCCTAACAACCCACTTCAACTTTTGGCTAAACTCGCCAACCAGCTTTACTGCGTACCTTTAACCGCCTAATAGCGCTTAATGATTTATAACAACGCACCTCGCGATGACTCACAGCCAGCAAAATGAGCGCTTGGGCGCTACGGCATCAAGAGAGATTGCTATCAGCAAAAAATAAGACTCAATCTAATAATAAAGTTCAACTACCACCGCATTTAGTCTATCTACTTAATGCATAATCTAACGAATCAATGGCCCTATATGCTTATCAATAGCCTCGCGTGCTCGAAATATCCGTGACCGCACCGTGCCAATAGGGCACTCCATGGCGCTGGCAATTTCGTCATAACTCATACCCTCCATTTCACGTAAAGTGATGGCCATACGTAAGTCATCGGGCAGTTTATCAAGCGCCTCAAAAATAGCGGCCTGGAGCTGGTCGGTTGCCATCTGGCTTTCGGGGCTATGATTATCATGCAAGGCTTCGGCGCCAGCATAAAAATCGGCCTCTTCGGCATCAACATCCGAGCTAGGCGGCCTGCGCCCACGCGAGACCAAGTGGTTTTTGCTGGTATTCACAGCAATGCGGTACAGCCAAGTATAAAACTGGCTATCGCCTCTAAAATTAGGCAGTGCGCGATAGGCCTTGATAAAGGTTTCCTGAGCAACATCATGCACCTCGGACGAGTCTTTAATAAAACGACTAATGATGGCTTGTATTTTATACTGATATTTTAAAACCAATAAATCAAAAGCGCTTTTGTCGCCTTGTTGTACTCGCGCCACTAATTGCTCATCGGCTGAGGGTTCAGCTTGATCACTTGGCGCGGAAGCTTCGGTCATAACCGACTCCCTAAAATTTTTATTTTCATTATCACACACAGGCCCTTTTGGCGTTACTCACGTATAGCACTTAAGAGAAACAAAGTGTTACTTTTTAAAGAGCCATGATTTTAGGTGGCTTGAGACCGTTAATATTTCATTTCACCCACAATTACGTGACTTGAAGGGGTAAAAGACTCGCTAATTGTTGCAAAGTTCCCGCTTGGGCGCTGATAATACTAGGCTACTTTCAGCCTTTGTTAGCCCATTAAAGCTGTCATACGGTACAAACAAGCTTTAATACAGCATAAAAGCAGTATTTCCCCCTTATTCTTCGCTAAGGTAAACCATTTGTGAGCACACCGACAAGCCCCATTTCCTCGCTAAAAGAACAAAGTAACCCGCACGCGTGCGATGTCCTCGTTATCGGTAGTGGTGCAGCAGGTTTAAGCTTGGCACTTCACATTGCCAAGTACGCAAAAGTCACCGTGCTGAGTAAAGGAGCTTTAAAGGAAGGATCGACGTGGTACGCTCAAGGCGGAATAGCAGCAGTACTCGACGATCAAGACTCCACCGAGTCTCACGTCAAAGATACACTCGCCGCTGGTGCAGGCTTGTGCCATACCGATGCCGTTGAATTTACCGTATCGCGCAGTAAAAATGCGATTAAGTGGTTGGTAGAGCTCGGTGTTGATTTTACGCGCTCTGCCGAAGGCGAGTTTCATCTCACCCGCGAAGGAGGCCATAGTCATAGGCGCATTATTCATAGTGCCGATGCCACAGGCAAGGCGGTACATACCGGTTTAATCAACAACGCCATCAACCATCCCAACATTACACTACAAGAAAACCGCGTTGCACTCGATTTGATCCAACAGCCCGATCCCAGTAGCCAAAAGCTGCGCTGTGTTGGCGCTTATGTGCTCAATCGCGACGACGATGTCATGGAATGCTACACCGCCAAGGCCGTGGTGCTCGCTAGCGGTGGCGCAAGCAAAGTGTATTTGTATAGCTCCAACCCCGATAGCGCAAGCGGCGATGGCATTGCAATGGCTTGGCGCGCAGGCTGCCGTATTGGCAATATGGAATTCAACCAATTCCACCCTACTTGCTTATACCACCCTAAAGCGAAATCATTTTTAATGACAGAAGCTCTGCGTGGCGAAGGCGCTGTTTTAAAGCGCCCCAATGGCGAGCGCTTTATGCAAGACTTTCATCCTATGGCTGAACTGGCACCGCGAGATGTCGTGGCTCGCGCCATCGATCACGAAATGAAACGCCTAGGCGCGCCGTGTATGTACTTAGACATTAGCCATCGCGACCCCGAATTTATTAGAGAGCACTTCCCGACGGTACTGGCGCAATGCTTAAAGTACGGCATTGATATGACGCAAGAGCCCATTCCTGTGGTACCCGCGGCCCACTACACCTGCGGTGGCGTCGTTGTCAATACCCGCGGCCAAACCGACCTTAACAATTTATATGCTATTGGCGAAACCTCATTTACCGGCCTACACGGCGCCAATCGCATGGCCAGTAATTCGCTACTCGAATGCATTGTTTATGCGCAATCGGCCGCTGAAGATATTATTGCCAAACTCGCCACCACCGTACCGGCAGAGCCCTGTAAACCCTGGGACGAAACCCAAGTGACCAACTCCGACGAAGACGTAGTCATTTATCACAACTGGGATGAAATTCGCCGCTTTATGTGGGATTACGTTGGCATTGTACGCACACACAAACGCCTAGAACGCGCTTTGCGTCGAGTAGAATTACTGCAAAAAGAAATTCACGAATACTACGCCAATTACAAAATCAGTAGTGATTTAATCGAATTGCGCAACTTGGCGATGGTTGCCGAGCTCATCATTCGCTCAGCCATGGAGCGCAAAGAAAGCCGTGGGTTACACTTTTCACTCGACCACCCAGGCCAAAGCGACACGCCAAAAGACACCTTACTGGTACCGCGCAACTTTGCCGACCAAAAAGTGTTTATTACCCATTAATAGCTATTATCAACTCCCCATTAGCGCCAATACCCGCCAGTGCATACTGGCGGCACGCTTTAGCGTTACCGCTTAGGGGCGAGGCAATAATAGTTTGCCCAATTAGACGTAGAGTTCTGTTTTCTCGGCAAGGCGCTCGAAGGGGCGCATGCCGGGGCATGTAACGCTTTGAGCAACGCATCGGGGCAGGAGCCCCTTATTAGACATTGCAGGAGCATAATGTCGAGGAGAGGAAGCAGAAAACAAGTATTATTGGATAATGTATTTTTTCCTCGTCCTTTAGCTATCAATTGCGCTCTAAAAGCGAGTTATAGCGCCAAACCTAACACTCATCACACTCACACCATCGCCTAAACTCCGCTGGTAGCTTACAATCAACACAGTACTAAAAACAAAAAACCTTGAGGCAGTCTCTTGGGCACAGTCAATACCACAACAATACATAGCTTGTGGAATAATAAGATCAAGCGAATAAGGCAGCTAATAGTGAAGCGCGCTCCCCTGTTAAAAATTGCAACTCTATGTACCGTAATGATAAGCCACGCCGCTTTGGCTGGGAGCTTTGGTATTTACGACCCTCGCAGCCAATCGATGGGCGGCGCAGCCGTTGCCATAGGGAGTGTCGATATGGCTGCAGGCCACAACCCGGCGTTACTAGGGCTATACAATGAAGATGAAGATACCAGCCTAAACGGCCGTTACTATCTGCCTTATGCGCTAGGGTCGCTCTCGGAGGTGGCTATCGATGCGATTGATCTTATCGACGAAGAGCTCGACATTATGTTTGATGAGGCACTGAGCCGTTATAACGCCACACCCAACGCAACCAATGCCGCCCTTGTCAGCACTGCAGCTACCAACCTTGAGCAAGGCCTTGAAGGCATTGCCAATAGAGACATAGCGTTTAGCGCTTTTGTGGCGGCTATCTCTATTGCAGAGCCGTCCAAAAAAGGCGGTGGCGCCTTCTACCTTGGTTCGCGTATTGAAGGCGGTGGCGCCAGCTATGTCCCCGACGATGATCTGGCGCTGTTTAAAGAGTATATCAAAGCGCTTGATAATGTGGCCGCAGGAGGTGATTGGCGTGATGTGAATTGTGACGTTTTTAATCTAGAGCCCGACTCGAGCGGCGATATTATTTGTAGAAACTACGACAGCCTACCGCCTTCGCTTCGCGATCCGCTTGATATCATTGCATCTAGCGCCAGAATCAGAGGCTTAATCATCAATGAGGCCGCTGTCTCGGCGGCATGGGGCTTTGACATGGATCGCATGCGAGTCGCCATTGGTATTACACCCAAGGTCATGCAGGTTCGCGTATTTGATGAAGTCAGAAAGGTTTCCGATGAATCGATTAATACCTCGTTGACCTTTAAGCCGCACCTTATGTTTAATGCCGATATCGGCATTGCCATAGACTTTGACATGGGCGTACGCTTGGCGTACGTCGGCAAAGACTTATTCACCCGTAACTTTTCTAGCGGGGTCGGTGAAGAACCGATAAAGCTCAACGCCAAGCACCGCATGGGCATTGGCTATATTCAACCCAATTGGCAAATCGGCCTAGATTACGATATGCAGGTAGCTACGCCTTACGACAAAGAAAAAACCGGCCAGCTTTTATCACTGGGCGGGGAATACATACTATTTGAGCATCTCGCCCTACGTGCAGGCTACCGCTACGACACCGACAACAACCTGCCCGCTGTCAGCTCGATCGGTATAGGCACGCACTGGTTGCGTACCTACCTCAATATTAGCTATCAAACCAGCCAGCAAGAGCGCGGTGCCGGCTTACAGCTGGGTTTTGCTTTTTAGCGGACTATGAGAATATAGCTTGGCGGGTATAGGCCACGCACTAGAGCCTTACCCGCCTTGCACCGGCTGATCATCTACCGCTGTATTTATGTGTGCCTACACTTATTTGTATCCGTACTTATTTATACCTGTACTTATATGTGCCTCACACCCACTCTTTTTTGCCTATCGAATCATCTTATTAATACAATATCTCTTTAATACAGCACCTTTGATTAACTCAGTACCTTTGACATGTGTCGCAATCTCGACACCTAAAGTATTAACACACTCATTTGGATTCACCATGACAACCCCAGCAGAACCACCTCGCGGCGCGCCATTATGGCGACGCTTTGCCGCACTTGGATACGACAGCTTAATTTTACTAGCCATTAGCATGCTCTATGGTGCGGCGGTTACCTTGGTTGGTGCCGCTTTAGGCTTAGGCAGCCAACAAAGCGCCGAACAATATCAACCTATGTTTGCCACAGGAGGCGTCGGCGAGCTAGTACTGATTGGTTGGATATTAACGCTTGGTAGCTTTTATGTAGGCTTTTGGCAGCGCTCGGGGCAAACCGTCGGCATGCGTGCATGGCGTTTATGCCTGATAGATATACACACTCAACAGCCGCCATCTACTGTGCGTTGCAGTCAGCGAGCCGCTTGGGGTGTATTAAGCTTACTATTGGCTGGTATCGGGTACTGGTATCGCTTGTTTAGCCCAACAGGCCAATGCCTACACGACAAGCTCACGGCCACAACGGTTATTGTTTTACCCAAAAACAAACCCAACTAACCGCAATACCGAGATGTAACCCTCTTAAATGCCACCCCTTAAAGGTCACGTATTAAATGCCCCTTAAAGGTATAGCGCTGCAGATTGTAAACTGTAGGGTATACCTTTTAAGAGGGTTTTTGGTGCTGGGCGGGTCACATATATTACTATTAAAAAATAACAATACGGGTTAATTAACGCAATTCTTTGGGCAGTGAAAAGCTCACATTCTCGGGCTTACCGGCCAACTCTATCGGTACTTTAGCACCCAAGCGCTCAAGCCCTGCAATCACGTCGCGCACTAAAACCTCGGGGGCTGAAGCGCCTGCGGTAATACCGATATTCTTTTTGCCTTCAAACCATTCGGGTTTAATATCTTCTGGCCCATCAATTAAATAAGCGTCGGTACCACAGCGCTCGGCCAATTCACGCAAGCGATTAGAGTTAGAGCTATTGGGTGAGCCAACAACTAATACCGCCTCCGTTTCTAAAGCCAACTGTTTAACGGCATCTTGACGGTTTTGGGTCGCATAACAAATATCATCTTTACGCGGCCCTTCAATATTTGGAAAGCGCCTGCGCAACCCGGCAATGACTTTGGCCGTATCATCCATCGATAACGTCGTTTGTGTCACATAGGCCAGTTTATCGGGGTTTTTGACCTGCAAATTTTCCACGCAATCATCATCTTCGACTAAATAAATTTCTCCGCCAAAGCTTTCATCGTACTGCCCCATGGTGCCTTCTACTTCTGGGTGTCCTTGGTGCCCAATCAAAATACACTCCCACCCTTCGGTGCTGTATTTCACAACCTCAAGGTGAACTTTAGTCACCAAAGGGCAAGTCGCATCAAAAACCCTTAAGCCTCGGTTTTGAGCTTCTGCGCGCACCGCTTGCGAAACACCATGAGCGCTAAAAATCACAATCACATCATTGGGGATTTCATCAAGCTCATCTACAAAAATAGCGCCACGCTCTTTGAGTTGCTCGACCACAAATTTGTTATGCACAACTTCATGGCGTACATAAATAGGGGCGCCAAAAATATCTAGCGCTCGATTAACAATATCTATAGCGCGATCTACACCCGCACAAAAGCCACGAGGGTTAGCCAATTTAATTTGCATACAACACCCTAAAAATATTCAATAAAAATATTCAATAAAAACAACGTAACTCTTCAGAGCTCCCAGAAAATAATCCATCAGCACCCTATCAGGTGAGGTTTGTCAGCTGAGCCGAATAGTTACAAAACAACTTACACGCTGCCACTTATAAACCATGCTTTATGAATGGCTTATAAGTGGAAACACACCGGATTAGTGGGTAACCGCCGGTGCGACAGTGTGAATATGCACTTTGAATTTTAATGTCCGCCCAGCCAAAGGGTGGTTAAAGTCCACCAATATCGTCTCGCCTTTTAACTCTTTAATGACGCCAGGCAACTCAGTATTTTGCGCATCCGAAAAAGACAACATCAAACCGACGTCCAACGTCATATCTTTAGGAAAATCACTCACAGGGACTTCTTGAATATTATTAGGGTTGGGCATGCCAAAACCTTGCTCGGGTGCGATAGCGAGCTCTTTTTCGTCACCGGCACGCAAACCGAACATCGCTTTTTCAAACCCTTCTAATAAATTGCCATCACCCACAACAAATGTCACAGGCTCTTCACCGTGATTAGAATCCACAACAGTGCCATCTTCTAATGCTAGAGAAAAATTCAAGGTGACTTTAGTGTTATCTGCAACCGCCAAATTAATCATGACTACCCTCAGCTGATTTACTGTCGCTGGCTTTTGCACCAGCACCAAAAATGGAATCCCATATTAATAAAGCTGCGCCGCAAGAAATGCCGCAATCTGCAATATTAAAAGCAGGGAAGTGGCTGTTATTCCAATAAAAATCAATAAAATCGACTACATAACCCAAAGTAACGCGATCGTATAAGTTGCCTAGCGCACCGCCCAAAATTAGGCAAACACCTAAAGACTCTACCTTTTTAGTAGTCGCTATACGCGATAGCCACACCGTTAATACAACGCTCATCACGGTGGCTATAATTGCAAAAAACCAACGCTGCCAACCTCCAGCATCATATAAAAAGCTAAAGGCTGCACCGTGGTTATAACGTAGCGTAAAGCTAAATAAACCATCGATCACAGGGTACGTTGTACCCTCAATTTGCAATACAGCAACGGCGTAAACCTTAGTCCACAAATCAAAACCCAATACCACTAAAGCAATACTTAAAAATATCGCTATTGCGTTACTGCGCTTACGCATAAAGCTAAGATTACCCGCTTCTTGGTTAGGCATAACGTCGCGCCTCCCCGTCTGTCGTAATGTTAGTCACGCAACGTGTGCACAATTGTGGATGCTCCGCGTGCTGCCCAATTGTATCGCTATGATGCCAACAACGAACACATTTCTCGGTAGTTGTTTTGCTCACTTGAATACTCAAACCATCGAGCTGTGTATCTTCTGCCCCTGCCGCTTGCGCTTTAGTCGCTAAGGTCACCTTAGATACCATCAATACAAAACGGAGTTCATCGTCTAATGAAGATAAAACATCGCACAACTCATCACCACAATAAAGGACCACATCAGCTTCTAATGACTTACCAACTTCACCATCGCTGCGCTTTTGCTCGAGCACTTTATTGAGCTCGCCTTTCACTTCAGCCAACAAGTCAACAACTTCGGGCTTTAATGCGCGCACACTGCAATCGGGCAAGGCATACCATGTTTCGGCAAATATCGGTAACTCACTCGAACCAGGCATTGCTTGCCAAATTTCATCTGCGGTATAAGACATAATAGGCGCAATCCAACGCACCAAGGCTTGGATAATATGATATTGCGCAGTTTGCGCAGAGCGGCGCGCCACGCTCTTTGTGGGTGTTGTGTAAACACGGTCTTTAGTGATATCTAAATAAAACCCACCCAAATCCACAATACAAAAGTTATGAAGCTTTTGATAGATTTGATGTAATTCATAGGCATCATAATGTGCCAATATTTCTTTTTGTAACTGCGCGGTACGCTCAACAGCCCAAGCATCTAACGCAACCAGCTCATTGGCAGGTAATAAATCTTGCTCGGGGTTAAACCCACCTAAGTTCGCCATCAAATAGCGCACTGTATTACGAATTCGACGATACGAATCGGCTGTCCGCTTTAAAATAGTTTCTGATACGCTCATATCCCCAGAAAAGTCAGTCGCAGACACCCACAAACGTAAAACATCGGCGCCCAAGTCATTAAAGACAGTTTGCGGTGACATAACATTGCCTAAGGACTTAGACATTTTATGGCCCTTTTGATCGACCGCAAAGCCATGCGTTAACACTTGTTTATAAGGCGCCGAGCCATGAATCGCCATAGCCGTTTTTAACGATGACTGAAACCAACCGCGATGCTGATCAGAGCCTTCTAAATATAAGTCGGCGGGATAATGCAAATTATCTCGCTGCGATAATACCGTTGAATGCGTCACACCCGAGTCAAACCACACATCGAGAGTATCAGTGACTTTTTCATATTGATCGGCGTCATCACCTAATAGTACTTGAGCATCTAGCTCAAACCACGCCTCTATACCGCCTTGCTCTACTTTTTGCGCAACCTGCTCAATTAAAGCTTCGGTATTCGGGTGCAAGTCACCGGTGTTTTTATCAATAAATAATGCAATTGGCACACCCCAGGTACGCTGACGTGATACACACCAATCAGGACTAGACTCGAGCATGGCGCGAATACGTGTTTCACCCCAGCTAGGCAACCACTCCACGCCATCTACAGCATTTTTAACGTCGTTTAATAAACCGTTAGCCGTCATACTAATAAACCACTGCGGCGTTGCACGATAAATGAGTGGTGTTTTCGTACGCCAGCAATGCGGGTAACTGTGTATTAGTTTCGCAGCATGAAATAAATGACCTTTTTGGGTAAGAGCATCCAGTATGGCCTCATCAACCTTATACACATGCTGGCCAGCAAACAGCTCAACATCTTCACGGTAAACGCCATCACCGCCTACAATATTGAGTGTGCCAATATTGTATTTCTTACCAACATTAAAATCTTCTACGCCATGGTCGGGAGCAGTATGCACGCAGCCTGTACCGGCATCTACGGTTACATGGTCACCTAAAATAATAGGCACTGTTCTATTGTAAATAGGATGCTGTAACGCAAGGTTCTCTAAAGCACTGCCTTTAAAAGTAGCGAGTACTTTAGGGTTTTCGAGCTCTCCGCGCTGGCACACACCTTCCATCAGTGCTTCGGCCACAACAATGGTTGCGTCGCCGGCACTAATTAATACGTAATCCAGCTCGGCATTTAAGCTCACCGCTTGGTTTGCCGGTAAAGTCCACGGTGTGGTTGTCCAAATGACAATAGCGGCATTTGCCGGCACCTTATCAAATGCAATCCGCGCCGAAAAATCAGCAATATCATTAATGGGGAATTTAACATCGATCGAATTCGAGGTTTTTTCGTGGTATTCCACTTCGGCCTCAGCCAATGCCGAACCACCCACTACACTCCAATAAACCGGCTTAAAGCCTTTAACCAAATGTCCATTTTTGGCGATTTTGCCCAATGCACGGATCGTATCGGCTTCGGTTTTATAATCCATCGTTAAATAAGGCGTGTCCCATTCACCCAGCACACCTAAGCGTACAAAGTCTTCTTTTTGTCCAGCAACTTGCTTCGCCGCGTATTCGCGGCATTTTTTACGAAACACATTGTGCTCAACTTTTACGCCCGCTTTACCAATCTTTTTCTCGACATTGTGTTCAATAGGTAAGCCGTGACAATCCCAGCCAGGCACATAAGGTGCATCAAAACCACTCAAGGTTTTTGATTTAATAATAATATCTTTTAATATTTTATTAACAGCATGACCAATATGAATATTACCGTTGGCATAAGGAGGGCCATCATGCAAAATAAATTTTGGCGCGCCGTCGCGGGCCGCTCGAATCGCTTGATAAATATTCTCTTTTTGCCAGCGCTTTAACGTTTGCGGCTCGCGTTGAGCTAAGTTGGCTTTCATGGCAAAAGCCGTTTTAGGTAAATTGAGTGTGGCTTTGTAATCAGTCATGTCGCGTTTCTTAAGATGAATGTCAATAAATAAAAATTAACCTATCGTTAATTTTATGGAAGTCGTTTTTGGCTATCTAGATTGTTGGCGTATCAAAAAAACATTGAGCATTTGCACAATCTTGCTGTATTTGTACAACGAGCTTTTCAATGGAATCAAATTTTTTCTCTGCGCGCAGCATCGCACAAAACTCCACCGAAATAAATTGGCCATAAAGGTTGCCATTAAAGTCAAAAATATGCACCTCAAGCATAGGTTTATGAGTGCCGGCAATCGTAGGTTTAACGCCCACGTTCGCCACGCCGTTATACACGTGCTGACCGAGGGTTACCTTAACAGCATACACGCCCCCGAGTGCCGCACGGTAGCGTCCCAAACCAATATTGGCTGTGGGTACACCAATGGTTCGACCCAGTTGATTGCCGTAAATGACGCGCCCAGCAATGGTATAAGGCTTACCGAGTAATTCGCTCGCGGCCGTTAACGCCTGCTCACTCAGCAATTGGCGAATACGTGTACTACTAACGCGCTCGCCACCCACAATAAAGGTTTGACTACGGGCCACGCTAAAACCGAGTGACTCGCCAGCTTGCTTGAGTAGCTTAAAATCACCCTGCCGATTACACCCAAACTTAAAGTCATCCCCCACTTCTAAGTGCCTAACATTAAGGCCCTCAACCAATACTTGGGTAATAAACGCTTCGGCGCTCAAGTTGCGAAGCTGTGCATTAAAACGCAGACACACGACGTAGTTGATACCCTCAGCAAATAAGGCATGTACCTTTTCACGTAGCCGCATAAGTCTTGGGCGCACACTTTGCTTGGCAAAGTATTCATGGGGTTGCGGCTCAAAAATGACTACCGCACTCGGCACCTGCTGCGCTTTTGCTAAGGCAACAAGACGAGCAAGAATTTGCTGATGGCCAAGATGCACCCCATCAAACGAGCCAATAGTGACAACACAGGCACTACTAAGCTGGCGCAAGCCGCTCAGTCCCGAAATAAATGCCTGCTGCTCCATTGTACTCGCCCTAAATCACTAAAATTGACGCGCGAGTATACACTAGAACAGCCGCTCAGTGCCCAACCAAACAGAACAAAACACACCACATCACATCACAAGTGAGCACTCGCAAACATATTAGTCAGCTAAAACAAATCAACCGATGTAGAGGGGGGCGGGGGCTTTTTGCTGGCGCCGGCAAGCTCAGGGTGTTCATCGAGCGCATGAATAGAGGTTTCAAGGCTCATTTCTAGGCGCATAAAAATCTCGTCAACTTTAAGGCCTTCGCTAAAAACACTATTGACCGTACCGATGAGTCGCTCAACAACACCGTCAATAAAAACCTCATCCGACTCAATTAACGCCAAATGAGGCACGCGATCTTGCAACATTGAGGTTGATAGGTCGACCTCATCCATAATACCTTGCATCACATCTTGATAACGTGCTTTGACACAAGTCATCACTGTATTGATGTCTTTACTCAGCTTGCGTAAACACTCACGCTCCTCAATCAGTGTGTGGCGGTCTTCTAGTGAGTGAATGCGAGCGTTCAGCCCTTGCAATAAATGAAAAGTATTATCTTTAATGGCACCATATTTTTCAGCATCATCAGTGGGCATGTTTTTTATCAATAGTGAAACGCGATCATAGTTGCAAATAGTGCGTGCACCAAAATCAATATAGCGGTCAGTATTTTTGAGCTGATAGAGCAATTGTGACTCTAAATCTTTACTCATGCCATGGGCTTCCATGTTTTTCACACCCAAACTACTGCGCATCTGTAGGCTGCATTTTAAACCGTAACGCTCAAGCGCAGCAAAGAGCTGCTGACCTAATTGATCTAAATTATCACATTCATGCACCGCCAATAAAAATTGAATATTGGCCCCTAGATCACTGTTATCGACCATTGCATTGCGGGCTGCTTCAGTGGCTAACTCTAAGCGATTATTAAGCTGCTCATTAGCAATACGATGAAAAATACTTTTGGTAATACGTGCACACGCTTCATCTTTGTTGGTTGCCGGGTCAATAATATCATCGCAACCGTTTTGGTAAGCTTCAATCTTATCGGCCAATGAGCACTGCTTAGCAATCAATATAACCGGTAAATCTAAACGCTTACCCAATGCCAAGCCTGCAGCTGCGCAAGTCATTAAGGAGTGCGTAGCCGAGGTGCAATCGATCACCACTGCGCGATAGTCACCGGCTGTGAGTACGTGCTGCAAGTCATCACTGCTAGCCACACACTTTGCCTTAAAAAAATGCTTTACATGCTCGCCGATAAACGACAGCTCTTCACTGCACAGTAATATCTGATAACTCACGTTTACTCCCAGCCCACTGACTTACATTATCAACGCCCTACCTCTTAAACTAGCCAACATTAAGAGATCAGCAAATAATAAGCACTGTTTTTTAAAACCAGTGCTTTAACCACTTTAACATGCCAAAAGTAGCAATGTTTTTTTGACTAACAGCATGCCCTTACCGCCTGTGCAATAGGCACTGTCATTTAACAGGCTTATCACGTTGCAACTAAAGCCGTGATAACGCCAAAGCTAAACGAATAAAGGCAAAATCACCAAAAAGGTCTAACTTTATAGGGAGATACACTTAACTTAACTAGCGAGCGCCCCATGAGCACAACCCCTAAGGAAGCCTCATTCATTGATGTCATTGCCGAGCGCATTCAGCAAGACAATATCGAAGTCCCTATGCTCCCCGAGGTCGCCAATAAAGTTATGCGGCTCACCAATGATGCAGAGTCTGATGCCGGGGACTTAGCATCATTAATTCAAAGTGATCAGCCGCTGGCCGGCCATGTAATGCGTATTGCAAACTCGGCACTTTACTCGCCCAACGCAACCTTAGTGTCTTTGCAGCAGGCCATCACGCGACTGGGCATGCGGGTGATTGCAGATATCGCCTTAGCCGCCTCGGTCAATAGTAAAATGTTTAATGTGCCAGGCTACGAAAAGCACATTCAAACAGAACTACAATTTTCATTAATGGCAGGCCTGTGGGCCAAAGAAATTGCACGGGCCTGTCGGCGCAATGTAGAAGCGGCCTTTTTGGCCGGGTTACTGCACGATATCGGCCGCCCTGTCGCCATTCAGGTGATTATAGAGTCCGCCAAAAAAGTTCAGCTAGATGTACCCCCTAACATGATGTTTGAGCTAGAGCAGCACTTCCAGCGCTCACTGGGCATTAATGTTGTGCATCAATGGGAGATGCCCAGTTTAGTGTGTGATGTTGTCACCTGGTTTGATGATTACGCCAATGCAGGCAAAAGTGCCGAGCAAACAATGATTGTGGTCGCGGGAGCAGAGTTTGCCCGCCGATTTTATAAAGGCACATCGCTCACTAAAAAAATCACACACGAGCAACTCATTAAATCACCCGTACTTGCCGACCTTAACCTGTACCCCGACGACATCGAGAAATTGATCGAAAAAGAAGATGCTATAAATTCTGCCATGGAGGCGATGGGCCAATGAATAAATCAACCGCCACTGAGCAAAGCTGCATAAACCACTACGATATGATTGTCATTGGTAGCGGCCCTGCAGGGCAAAAAGCCGCCATTCAAGCGGCAAAAATGGGCCGCAACGTTGGCCTTATTGAGCGCAGCCGTGAGCTTGGCGGCTCGTGTGTACATCGCGGTACCATCCCATCAAAAACCTTACGCGAAAATGCACTGCGCGTAAGAGCTATGCGGCAAAGTGCTGAAATTGCTAATTTTGAATTACCCGAGGACATTGAGCTAGCCACCTTAATCAGCCGCTTAGCCGATGTACTCGATGCACACGATGAATATATGCGTAGGCAAGTGGCGCGCAACAATGTAGACCTTATTCACGGCCGCGCTAAATTTGAGTCGGCGACGCAGATATCGGTCACCGATGTGCGCGGCCAGGTGCAACTGTATGAATCTGAGCATATTGTGATTGCCACAGGCTCCGAACCGCGTACCCCCGACCATGTCGCAATTGATCACGAGCACCTTTTTGATAGTGATTCTATTTTATCGATGCTGTATTTACCCCATAGCCTAGCAGTGCTAGGAGGTGGTGTTATTGCTAGTGAATACGCCTCTATCTTTCAGGCGCTAGGCGTTAAGGTCACCATGATCGATCGCTACCCTAGACCTTTAGGCTTTTTAGATGATGATTTAACCGACACCTTTATTGCCGGTTTTGAAGACATGGGTGGCACGTGGCTGGGTAACCGCCAAGTGATAAAAGCCTATTGGGATGGCGCAAACTCAGTGATTACCGAACTAGAAGACGGCACGCAAATCAAAAGTGAAAAGCTGTTATGCGCAGCAGGGCGCATCTCTAATGTCAAAGATCTGTTTATTCACAATGCTGGGCTAGAGGTTAATGAGCGCGGTCTTATCAGTGTCGATACAGATTTAAAAACAGCCGTACCCACGATTTATGCCGCCGGCGATATTATTGGGCCGCCGTCCCTAGCCTCTGCATCGATGGAACAAGGTCGACGAGCAAGCTGTAATGCACTGAATATCCCACTGGGTAACATGAGCACTATAATTCCTACGGGCATCTATTCTATTCCAGAGCTTTCATCTATCGGCTTAAGCGAAGCGCAAGCTAAAGTCAAACACCCTAATTGCTTGGTAGGCAAAGCGCGCTTTGATGAAATTGCCCGGGGCCAAATATCGGGTATTCAAAACGGTTTATTAAAAATAGTCTGCGACCAAAAAGGTAAAAAAATACTCGGCGTAATGATTGTGGGGGAAGGGGCGACAGAGCTGATCCATATCGGTCAAATGGCCATGATCAATCACAGTGATATCGATATATTTGTCGATAACATTTTTAACTTCCCCACATTAGCAGAAGCTTATCGTGTGGCAGCTCTGAGCATTATTGGCCAGCGTCTGTGTTAAGTATAAACCGTGCAAGCATAAACCGTGTTAAGCACATGCCGCTAGCATATCGTTAAATACCCGCCTAACTATAAAAGACTATAAAAGCGGTAAGCTACTGGGCTCTTGCCCAGCCTTATCTTCTTCAGTGAGAGTGTTTTTAATATTTTTAGGACGCGACTTACTTTCAAAAATTTTATCCACATCCATTTTGGGCTCATCCCAGCTACCGGTCACGTTATAGCGTACACTCGCAAAGTCATCCACTTGCTCTTTAAATAATTTACCCACCACATACACTCCAACGGCAGCTGGCAAACCTGCCGTTAGCGCAGCGGCAACCGCTAAATTACCCGCAATAGGCAAGGTGGCAACCAATTGACTGTCAATGGTTTGCGCCTTAAGGTTTATATCGCCAAACAATTGTAAATCAGCCGATGTTGTATCTACTTTTAAGGGCGCTTCATGCGTTAAATGTACATAATCATTTTTAAAATTCAATTGCCCAGTGACGCTATCATAAGCCAAACCTTCGGCACTTAAATCCGAAAAATCTAATCGCAAGCGACGCACGAGTGTATCAAAATTTAATAGGGCAATTAAATTCAAAAATGCACTATCGCCTTTGCCCTCTTCGCTCATAAACTTGCCTTTTAACATTTTAATGTCAACCGTACCGGCCAACGCATTAACATCTAGCTGGTCGGGGTAGCCAGGCCAATTAACACTAATGTTAAATGTCGCTTTTTGACTGGTAATCATGCTTGGGTAGCCAAAATTTTTCATCACATTACCCACATTGGCTGTGCGTACAACGCCACTAAAACTTGTTTCCCAAGCATCAACATCACGTTTATAAAGCGCTAAGGTCCCGCCTAAATTTTTTAAACCTCGCAAATTACCACGAATATTTTTAGCCAGTAAACCCTTGTGTACAGGGCGATAATCAAAAGATACATATCCCCAACCCTCACCTGCAATCGCCAACTCATCAATTTTAACTTCCATCGGCTCTAGATGCTCAAGAGCGACATCGGCCAGTACACTAACCTGAGGTTCAGAGGGATCGAGCGAGCCATCGGTTTTGGGTAAGTGTAAATATTCAAAATGCACTTTAGAGGGATCGCCATTATTAAAACGCTGGTAATTAGCCACCGCAAGCGATGTCTCAATATCAAAATACCAAGAGTTGTCTAATTCTTTACCCCATAGGGCGAGGTCATGAATCACTAGGTCATCAACGGCGGCTGTTTTTGCTTTAACCCCCATAGAAAATTTAGGCGCAACAACGCTTGAGGTTGCCGGTAAACCCTCAGCTAACGCTTGCTGTTCGGCACTGAGATTAGCCAGCTCCAAAGCATCGAGGTACTCCAAGACAAACTCAGTCCAAGGTTTGATATCAATATGCGCTAGCTCACCATGCAAGCGCATATCGCCAGCAGAGGCATGTGCACTTGCATTAATACCCACATCAAGACCCAATAAACTACCACCTTGCATTAATAGCTCGCTGTTTAGGCCATTACTGGCTCTAATCGCGATGCGACTCAATGACTGCCCCGCCGGTAATGAGTAAAAAACATCCAGCCCCAGTTTTTCATCGACGGCTTTAGCGTAGGGCTTGGGATAGGCCAAGGTAACGCCTTGCAGCTGCGTGCTCGCTTGTAACTCAATGCCTTGCGTTGGGTGATCAAAGGGAAGCTTTAGCCAGCCAGCAACCTGTGTTTTGCCTTGCATATAATTAAATATAGGCCGCTTGAGCCAAGCGTGTAAATCGTGCGTAGCCATGGTGCCATCAAAGTCTAATTTTAATAAGCGACCTTGCTGATCTTTAAGGGTATTTAAAGAGGCGCTCACCGGCTGACCCCATAACTGCGCTTGGATTCGTTTAGCGGTTAAACCTTGTTGTGTATGGTAGCGAATATCGCCACTCACTTGGTCAAAGTTCAAGCCCACATCCGGCAGCGCAAACTGACCATCGTGTAACGTAGCTTGAATATCTTGCCAACCGTCATTAAGGCCGCCCTCTAAGGGAATAAATAACTCTACACTGCCCGTATAAAGACCACTGGCATCAAACTGCGCCAATGCCTCACCTGCAACATCGTCAACGGGGCTAGAGCGTAACAACGCAAGCGCATTTGCAGTATCGCCGCGTATATTACCGGTAATCGACAGCGCCATTTTATCGCTAGAGGTTTTGATCAGTTTTACTCGCCCAGCCGTTAATTGGTTACCCAGTAACTCCCCCTGATCGACTGCCACCACCAAAGCCATATCATCAACCAACAAAGAGGCATCCGCATTTTTTAAAATCGGCCACGCTGGGTCAAAGGCCAGCTCGGCGCTATGAATTTTCATACCCAATTGCAAAGTACGCGGGCGCAAAGGTTTGGGCAATAAAGAGCCGCGATAAATAAACCCGCCATCGGTTAGGTCGCCTTCTTTGATGCTTTGCCCTAACCATTTATACAGTGAGCTTGGGATCGTATAAGGTACATAATTTTCGTGATAGCGCACAGAGCTCTCACGCATCCCTACAACCAAGCACATCTCGGGCTCTTGATTGGGCATTTTTTTAAACGGCAACGATAACGATAAATAACCCGCGCCATCACCGCCCACACCTTTTAACTGTAAAAGCCCAGAGGTCACATAAACAATGGAGTCCTCTAAGTTAACAAACCAAGCAACCTCACCCGATGCCTGCGAGAAACTGAGTGGCTTTTTATATACAATCGGGTAATGCATCGCAAAGCCGTCATTCGCCGCAATCACCATTCGGCCTTTCAGTGCACTGGCCTCTATAAAGCCTGTCGCGTGGCGAACTTGCGGTGCGCCTTGCCAGCTTTCGACTGCGGCATCAATCACGTTAGCCTGTAAATTAAAATAACCCTCTTGCGCGCTGGTGAGTGTCACGCCAATATTGCGCAATATGCCGCCAGGCTGCAATAAGCCTTGTAGCTTAGCAATGGTATTATTGAGTTTTAGCGTTCCGGCAACATGGCTCCAGGCCGTCACATCAAGCTCGCGTACGCTCAGCGATACCGGGCGATGCAAGCTCGCACGCAACTCTAAATCTAAAGGTGGGATTTGCGCATTAGCCCAGCTAAAGCCAAAGCCATCAACTTGCGTAAACAAGCCTTCTGCTTTGCTCCACGCTCCTGCGTATTTAAAATAAGGAATAGCCGGCGCTTCAATATTGCCAGGCAACTCAAACGGTAATCCCGAGGCCTCGGCACCACCATTAAAAACAATCCCTTTCGCGACAGAGCCGGCAAACCACAGCTGCATATCAACGCGACTGCCTTCGCTCCATAAACCGGGCTCTATGTGTAAACCTTTGTTTAAGCCTGTCGCTGCCACCACTTTTTGTAACGGGAACTGCTTAAGCTGTAAATACCCTTTTGCACTAAAGTTTTTATCGTCACGGGGGTCGCCGTTACCCTCAACAACAAAATACACGGCGTTAGAGTCGGCATCGACATCGAGCTTAGCCTTTAAGCGATGGAAGTCATGGTCGTTTTCTAAAGAGACACTCGGCACGTTAATTTCGGCAACATGGCCGGTTCTAAATTTAAACGCAAGCTGAGTATTGGTGAGCTCTAAACGCCGCCCAAACAAGAAGATATCTAACGGATCGTCGATCGTAAAATTGCGGTCACCGGCCGACGATTGCGGCAAGCCCACCACGCGCCACGCGCCATCTTGGCTTTGCTCAAGCAACATACTTAAGCCATCAAAATTAAGCTTACCCAGTGCAAGACGCCAATCGTGTAACGTCGATAACAAATTGATTTCGGCTGATAAACGACTGGCAAAAAAGCTACCGCCTTGGTCGCCATGGCTAATATCAACACCCACCAACTCGACCGAAGGCCGAAGGCCATCCCAGCGAGCATTAATGGCTTCTAACGTAATGGTGGCGCCTAAGCGATGAGATAACTGACCCTCAAAGTAAGCTTTATGCTCATTAAGGTAGGGGAAAGCAAAGCGTCCTAACTGTACAAAAACAGCCAAAAATATGACCAAAAAAACCGCCATGCCCCACACAAAGCGCACTAACGGTTTCCAAAAACGGCGGGGTAATATCACAACATCACACCAGATATAATACTTACAATCAATTTTGTCACATCAAGTTTTAGGGCTAATGAATATCGGCGCCAGTGCGCTAAACCAACACAATATCGTATTGCTCTTGGTTGTACAGCGCCTCGACTTGAAACTGGATAGAACGCTTAATAAACATTTCCAAGTCTGCCACATTGTCCGACTCCTCATCCAGTAAGCGATCAATCACCACCTGCGAGGCCAGTACCAATAATTTTGTCTCGTCATAATTGCGTGCTTCACGCAATATTTCCCGAAATATCTCATAACACACGGTTTCAGGCGACTTTAAAATACCGCGGCCATTACACACAGAGCAAGGCACACATAGCATTTGCCCTAGCGATTCACTAGTGCGTTTACGCGTCATCTCGACTAAGCCTAGCTGAGACACTCCCATAACGTTAGTTTTTGCACGGTCGCGCTCTAAATGCTTTTCGAGGGTGCGCAATACTTGGCGCTGATGCTCGGGGTCGCTCATATCAATAAAATCGAGAATAATAATACCACCTAAATTGCGTAACCGTAGCTGCCGTGCAATAGCCGAGGCGGCTTCTAGGTTGGTTTTAAAGATGGTTTCTTCTAAATTGCGATGCCCAACAAACGCGCCAGTATTGACATCGACCGTCGACATAGCTTCGGTTTGTTCAATAATCAAGTAACCACCCGATTTAAGCGGCACGTGAGTTTCTAGCGCTTTTTTAAGCTCGTCTTCAACGCCATACAAATCAAAAATAGGCCGTGGACCGGGGTAGTGCTCAATGCGCCCACCAATTTCAGGCGCATAATATTGCGCAAAATTCTCCATTTTTTGTAATGATTCACGCGAATCAATGCGTACTTTTTCGAGTGATGGCTGCATTAAATCGCGAACGGTGCGCATATACAGCGGAAGGTCTTCATACACCAACGTCGGGGCTTTGCTCTTTTTGATTTTGTCTGCAAGGTTGTGCCACAACTTGTACACAAACGGAATATCGGCTTTAAGCTCGTCAACAGAGGCACCCTCGGCGGCTGTGCGCACAATAAACCCGCCACCGTACTGCGCTTGGTATTCACCGGTCAGCTCGGCAACCGCCGCTTTTAGCCGCTCGCGTTCGGCGCCATCTTCTATGCGGTTAGATATACCAATATGCTCACTGTTAGGCATATACACCAAATAGCGCGCAGACACCGAAATATGCGTGGTTAAACGTGCACCCTTGGTGCTTATGGGATCTTTGGTCACCTGCACCAGCACTTGCTGGCCTTCACGCAATAAACAGCGAATATCGGCTGTTTCTTGCGACTTCTTTTCTACCCCATCTTCGTTGAGCAACGAGATATCACCCGCGTGAATAAAGCCTGCACGCTCCAGCCCAATATCGACAAAAGCCGCCTGCATACCCGGGAGCACACGCACCACTTTACCTTTATAAATGTTGCCAACAATACCGCGCTTTTGCGTACGCTCTATATAAATTTCCTGTACTACGCCGTTTTCGACCAAGGCAGCGCGTGTTTCTGTGGGGCCAAAGTTAACGAGAATTTCATCTCTCACAGATTTCTCCCTGCTGGTTTTAAGTGTATGAATAAACATTAAAGCGTTGAGTCGATCACATACCGCTGACGGCTGAGCCACAGCAGCGATACCATAGTGACGGGTTAAGTTAACGCTGCCAATACGCAATTGTAAACTGGCTAAGCAATTGTTGGGTTTGCGCGACAGGCAAACCCATCACCCCCGAGTAACTGCCCGCAAGGTGACTCACAAATACACCGCCAAACCCCTGTATCCCATAACCGCCGGCTTTATCGCAAGGCTCACCGGTTTGCCAATAAGCGGCAATCTCGGCAGGGCTAATAACCCTAAAGGTGACTTCGCTTGTAACAAGTTCTGCCAGTAATTTATCGCCCTCGCATACAGCGATTGCGGTGTGCACTTTATGCGTATTACCACTTAAAAGCGCCAGCATCTGCGCCCCTTGAGCGGCATCTTTGGGCTTTTCCAGTACTTGGCCTTGGCACTCAACAATCGTATCGGCACCCAATACAGGGCATTTTTGAGCCGTATACGCCTGTGCACCCGCGCGCGCCTTATCGCGGGCTAGGCGCAAGACATAATTCATTGGCGCCTCTGCGTCGGCGCGCAGCTCAGGTACATCAACGCTAATCACCTCAAAAGGCACTCCTATTTGCTGTAATAGCTCTGCCCGGCGGGGTGATTTAGAGGCTAAGAGTAATTTTTTTATCATATATTTAACAAACCAAAATGATGGAGTAATAAGCTCAGCACTGTCTGATGATGAAGCTTAAGCTATCAAATAACAGGCCTAAGCCATCAAATAACAAAACCTAAGCTATCAAATAACAGACCTAAGCCATCAAAGTACACTCTTAATCTAGATACCGTTGAATGATAATGGTTCACAATGAGCGTTCAGAATAGTTAACATAGCTACCCTATCAGGCAAATAAACCTCACTTGATACTTATTTTTGGCTATTTAACTGCCAAGCAGTGTAGAAGCCAGCTGCCGAGAGCACTTATTAGCACCCCACCCAGTATGGATGTAAAAGTAGGCTTTGCATAAGCACAAAATCGAGGACTCAAATTCTCACCTTAAATGTGCCACACCCCCCGCGAAGGCTTGAGTAGCGTAAGCACTAACGGCCAACACAGTGCCGTAATCAGTGTAGGAAGGATAATCATTTCAACGGGAGCATCGTAGCCATCTAGGCCATACACCCAATTGACAAAAATTTGATGGATACCCACCAATATAAATACCCAGAGTATTTGCTGCGCTAAGCTGTAACTGCGCAACCGCTGGTAAGATAAAAGGCATACATAGGTAATAAACGCTAATGCAATCGCATGGGCGCCCCACACGCCACCCACCACAATGTCTTGCGCCAAGCCAATCCCCCATGCAATCACAACACCAAAACGAAAAGGGCAATATAGCGCCCAAAATACGCACAGCAAGGGTAAGAATTCGGGCCTAAACCACGCATAATGTGCCGGTAACGGATACACACACAAAAGCAGCGCCAACAACACAGACACGACAACCCATGTATAAAAGCCGCTATGGGTTGTCACTGTTAGGCTCTTTTAGCATCGCTTTGGGCGGTGCGCTAAAGGTTTGATCCCCAGAGGAAAAACGCGTTTTGTTGGCAAAAACAAGTAAAACATGGCGGTTGCGATTAAGCTGCGCCTTGGGTATGGCAACCACTTCGGCAAACGGGCGACCAGGGTCATAGGTAATTTTTTGTACCGTTGCCACCGGGTAGCCTGCTGGGTAAATATCGCCCAAACCCGAGCTCACCAGTAAATCGCCCTCTTTAATATCTAACGTACTGGGTACATGGCGCAAACCGAGTTCAAAAACACTGCCGCGCCCCTCAGCAATTAAGCGCACACCATTGCGGTTGATTTGCACCGGTATGGCATGGCTGGTATCCGAAATTAATAATACAACGCTGTCGTTACTCGAGACATTAACCACTTGCCCAATGAGCCCGGTGGCATCGACAACCGGCTGGCCAACATACACGCCATCGTCACTGCCGCGGTTAATAAACACTTTATGGATATTAGGGTCTGGTGCCACACCCACCAAGTCAGCCACTAATACGCGATGATTAAGGTTGTCGGCCGAGTTTAAGAGCTGGCGTAACCGTGTGTTTTCGGCCGTCAAAAAAGCCAATTGCTGCAGTTTACGCTGGTGCACTAATAGCTCGCTGCGCAAGGCTTCATTTTTTTGAATAAGTTCGTCGCGGCTAATAAGGCGGGTACGGCTCCACTCGGCAATATCGCGCGGTAAGTCAGCAAACTTATAAAACGGAGCCGCAAGGCCAACGGCTTGATCGCGCGCGCTCTGCAAAAAAGGCGTTGCTACAAATAGCCCAACCAGTACTGCCGACACCACAAACAATACCGCTATTTTAGCGCCAAGTGATGGTCCTTTAGTAAAAAGCAGTTTAATGAACTTACCCTCTGGCTATGCCTTGACGATCGATAATAGTTAAAAAATAAAGGTAACTATTCAGGAGTACCGAAATTGGGCGCTAATGAATCATTGACTGGGCCGCTCAAGCCATCCATGGTCGCTATATAAGCGCTCCCGGCGCTTAAATGCCCAGAAAATAATCCATCAGCACCCTATCAGGTGAGGTTTGTCAGCTGAGCTGAATAGTTACAAATAAAGACTTAAAGCCAATATAGCGCACATTGAGTCATTATGGAGCAACCGCGACACCCACAGAGCCAATAAAAGCTACACGCGCTCATAAAAAAGCAGCAACACGCCCTTATAAAAGGGAGCTACCTCAACCAATAAATGCTAAAACGCCGGCAAGGCATTACCCCACCGGCGCTAAATACAGGCGAAAGACTTAAGGCAGTGTGATGGTGCTGCTATCCATAAGCTCCATCGCTTTGCCGCCACCACGTGCTACACACGTCAGCGGGTCTTCGGCTATGACAACGGGCAAGCCGGTCTCTTCCATCAATAGCTGATCAATACTACGCAGCAAGGCGCCGCCGCCAGTAATCACAATACCGCTTTCGGCAATATCACTCGCTAGCTCTGGGGGGCATTGCTCTAAAGCGCTTTTAACCGCTTGCACAATACCGGCCAAAGGCTCCTGTAACGAGTCCAGCACTTCATCGCTATTTAGGGTAAATGAACGTGGTACACCTTCGGCTAAATTGCGCCCGCGCACGTCAATTTCGAGTACTTCACTACCGGCAAACGCGCAGCCAATTTCTTTTTTGATGCGCTCAGCAGTAGCTTCACCAATCACACTGCCGTATTTGCGACGCACAAAATTAATAATCGCTTCATCAAAGCGGTCGCCGCCAATGCGTACCGAGTCAGAATGCACCACACCGTTTAGCGAGATAATGGCGATTTCGGTAGTGCCGCCACCAATATCGACCACCATAGAGCCGGTCGCCTCTTCTACGCTAAGGCCTGCACCAATAGCTGCGGCCATAGGCTCTTCAATCAAATGAACCTCGCGTGCGCCCGCACCAATCACCGACTCGCGAATCGCGCGCTTTTCAACTTCAGTCGATAAGCACGGCACACACACTAGTACACGCGGCGAGGGCTGTAACCACGCGTTTTCGTGCACCTTTTTAATAAAATGCTGCAGCATTTTTTCGGTCACTTGAAAGTCGGCAATCACGCCATCTTTTAGTGGCCGAATGGCCATAATATTGCCCGGTGTACGGCCAAGCATACGCTTTGCCGCCATACCCACAGCCTGCACGCGTTTTTGGCCGTTATGGTCCAAAATGGCCACAACCGAAGGCTCATTTAAAACAATACCGCGCTCGCGCACATAAATTAAAGTATTCGCTGTGCCCAAATCAATGGACAAGTCATTAGAAAACATCCCGCGTAAGCGTTTAAACATGTGGACGAAAGCCTTTTTCAAGTCGGCACGCTAAAAAGCATGCACATTTAAAATAATAATAATCAATAAGCAGCCCGAAAGGGCTAACAATAGCGACAAACAGCAAACCTAAAGGCCACTTTTGCCCCTATTATAGAGAAGAGTGCACTCTAGCAACGCAAAGGGGCTAGAGCAAGGCGCAAATAAACTTTAGCATTAACTTGGGCAGTATATTGGGGCTTAAAGCGAGTCATTGATAACACCAATATGTCGTGCGATTGCAGCACGGCTCATCGGACCCAGACAAAAATAACAAGCCAGCCACCTCCCTCTTGGGCACCCGCCTCTGAATATGGTAAATTAGCGCACTTTTTTGTGATCCAGCCTACCCAGCCCTAAGGGCAAACGGAGACACCCGTGAACCGAGAAGACATTCAACAACTTGCCAAGTTGGCGCAGTTGCATATTGCCGACGACCAAGTCGACGAGGTAACCAACCGCATCAGCACCGTACTCGCGCTCGTCGACCAGCTCAGCGCTGTCGATACCGAAGGTGTAGCCCCTATGGCTCACCCGCTCGATGCGGTACAGATACTACGTGCCGATGAAATTACCGAACCCAATGTGCGCGAGCAAATGCAAGCCATTGCCCCCGCCACCGAAGACGGCCTATTTTTAGTGCCTAAAGTTATCGACTAAACACGGATATTCGCATGCATAACCAAACCGTTGCCCAACTGGTTAAACAGCTGCAAAGCAAAGCTGTATCCAGTGTTGAGCTCACCCAGCACTACCTTGACCGCATCCAACAAAACGATGCCGACCTTAACAGCTTTATTAGCGTAACCGCCGAGCAAGCACTAGCCCAAGCGAAAGCCGCCGATGTGCGCTTAGCCCAAGGCAATGCCCCCACGCTGTGCGGCCTACCTATTGCCCACAAAGATATTTTTTGTACGCAAGGTGTACGCACTAGCTGCGGCAGTAAAATGCTCGATAATTTTATTGCCCCTTACGATGCGACCATTGTGCAAAACTACCAAAATCAAGGTGTTGTAAGCTTAGGTAAAACCAATATGGATGAGTTTGCCATGGGCTCATCTAACGAAACCAGCTACTACGGCCCCGTTAAAAACCCTTGGGCCACCCATTGCGTGCCTGGTGGTTCATCGGGTGGCTCTGCGGCGGCTGTTGCCGCGCGCTTAGCGCCTGCCGCTACCGCGACCGATACCGGCGGCTCTATTCGCCAGCCTGCTGCGCTATGCGGTATTAGCGGCCTTAAGCCCACCTATGGTCGCGCCTCACGTTACGGCATGATTGCTTTTGCCAGCAGCCTAGACCAAGCCGGCCTTATGGCGCAAACCGCCGAAGATATCGCCTTATTATTAGGCCCGCTCAGCGGCTTTGACCCTAAAGATTCCACCAGCGTCGATCACCCCGTCGATGACTACACGCGCCTACTCGATAAGCCATTAACCGGCTTACGTATTGGTATACCCGATGAGTACTTTGGCGAAGGCCTAGAAGCCAGCACCGAAAAGTGCGTGCGCGAGGCCATCGCCCAGTTCGAAAAACTCGGCGCCACCACCAAGTCCATCAAGCTGCCGCACACCAGCCTTTCGGTGCCTGCGTATTATGTGATTGCGCCTGCCGAGTGCTCGGCTAACCTTTCGCGCTTTGATGGCGTGCGCTACGGCTACCGCTGCAAAAACCCACAAGACCTAGACGACTTATACTCCCGCTCACGCAGCGAAGGTTTTGGCGATGAAGTGAAGCGCCGCATTTTAGTCGGTGCCTATGCCTTAAGCGCAGGCTATTACGATGCCTATTACGCCAAAGCCCAAAAAGCACGCCGCTTAATCAAACAAGATTTTGTCGCCGCTTTTCATGATGTTGATTTAATTATGGGCCCAACCTCGCCCAGCCCAGCCTTTGAATTTGGTAGCAAAAGCGCCGACCCTGTCGCTATGTACCTCGAAGACATCTACACCATCGCCACCAACTTAGCCGGTTTACCGGGTATGTCGATACCGTGTGGTTTAGTCAATGGCAAGCCTATAGGCTTGCAAATTATTGGCAATTACTTTGATGAGGCACAAATGCTAGGCGTCGCGCATCAGTACCAGCAAGCCACTCACTTCCACACCCTGGCACCGGCCAACTACAAATAAGGCAAACACTATGGAATGGGAAACCGTTATTGGCCTTGAGATTCATGTTCAATTGGCCACCAAAACTAAAATATTCTCTGGTGCTAGCACCGCTTATGGCGCCGAGCCCAACACCCAAGCTTGCGCAATCGATTTAGCCATGCCTGGCACGCTGCCGGTACCTAACCGTCAAGCCTTTAAATTGGCCGCCATGTTTGGTTTAGCCATCGACGCGCCCATTGCGCGCCGTTCGGTATTCGAGCGTAAAAATTACTTTTACCCCGACTTACCCAAAGGCTACCAAACCACACAGCTCGACGAGCCTATTGTAGGCGCCGGCCATGTTGATATTACCCTAGACGATGGCACCGAGCACCGCGTGCGCATTCACCATGCTCACCTCGAAGAAGACGCCGGCAAATCGCTCCACGAAGATTACCACGGCATGAGCGGTATCGACCTTAACCGTGCTGGCACACCGCTGATCGAAATCGTCACCGAGCCCGATATGCGCAACGCCGAGCAAGCCGTAGCCTTTGCCAAAAAGCTACACGGCTTAGTGGTGGCTATTGGTATTTGTGATGGCGAAATGTCACAAGGCTCTTTGCGCTTTGATGTGAATATTTCGGTGCGCCCTAAAGGCCAAAAAGAGCTAGGTATTCGTACCGAAACCAAAAATTTAAACTCGTTTAAGTTTATGGAAGAGGCCATCGAATTAGAGGTTGAGCGCCAAATTAGCGTGATCGAAAGCGGCGGTACTATTCGCCAAGAAACCCGCCTATACAATGGCGACACCAAAAAAGCGCGCTCTATGCGTAGCAAAGAAGACAGCAACGATTATCGCTACTTCCCCTGCCCCGACTTATTGCCCGTTATTTTAGATGATAGCTTTTTGGCCGAAGTGGCAGCTGCCATGCCAGAGCTACCCGAAGCCAAGCGCGCGCGCTACACCGGTGATATGGGCCTTAGCGAATACGACGCCAAAGTATTAACTGGCGACGTGGCCACTGCCGTTTATTTTGATGCCGCCGTGAATGCAGGTGCTATACCTAAATTAGCCGCCAACTGGATCATGGGCGATCTAGCCGCCTTTTTAAATCGCCAAGAACTCACCATTAAACAAAGCCCGGTAACCCCTGCCGCACTGGCCGGTTTAACCCAGCGCATTGATGATGGTACCGTTAACAGTAAAATGGCAAAAGCGGTATTCGAAGGCATGGCAGCCGGCGAAGGCGATGCCGATACGGTCATCGAAGCCAAAGGCCTTAAGCAAGTAAGCGATAGCGGCGCGTTAGAGAAAATTATTGACGACGTGATGGCCAACAATACTCAACAAGTTGAAGGCTACCGCGCAGCACCCGAAGACAAACGCGCTAAAATGGTGGGCTTTTTTGTCGGCCAATGCATGAAGGCCAGTAAAGGCCAAGCCGATCCTAAACAGTTAAATCAATTGCTGGTTAAAAAGCTAAACGGCTAAGCACCGATTAACACTCTGTGCGCCTTTTCAATAAAAGCAAAACACAGTATTGGTGACACGCTGTCAATACATCGAGGACTTTATGCTCCTTGTAAAGTCTAACCCCGTACTGGGGCGTGTAAGCTCTTCACCGGCGCTCTGCCGGTGAAGGTCAACAATACCGTTTGCTCCAACCAGCCATCACAAATAATGTGAGAAATTTATGAGTTTAAAAAAAGATAAACAAAAAGTCCTAGGCGAAACCTTTGACGATGCTCGCATCAAAACTTTTTTAGACACCCAAGCGCCCAAGGGTGTAGATGCCGACTACCACTGCCTAGAAATAGCCTACCGCGGTATGCACCAAGAAAACTTCGCCACCTTTGTCACCTTTTTTAAAGAGGCAGGGCGTAATTTTAATGCGCTAGGGCCAGAGGGTAAAACCATCGCACAAGTGGTTGCCCAGCATCGCCAAAGTGGTGACTATGCAAAAGCCTTAGCCGCTGCCGGCGCCAAGTAAATTTAACGGCTTTTAATTTTTTTACATAGCCGTACTCAATAGTCAAAAGGCGCTACAGCAAGCCACTGCTTAGCGCCTTTTTTATTTTCGCGCTAAAGGTCATCACAGTTTTATGAGCACACTCACACCCAAAAATAATTTAGTCACCGGGGCCAATTATTATATCAAAGGCATTAATTTATTATGGCGCAAAGAGCTACGCCTTTACATTATTGCGCCTTTAGTCATTAACGTTGTTATTTTTATTAGCCTAACCTCTACTCTATTCCATTATTTTAATAGCAGCATGGAGTGGATGCTTGGGTTTTTGCCGAGCTTTTTACATTTTTTAAAATGGATTATGGGTTTATTAGTCGGTGTTTTTTTATTACTGTGTTATGGCTACATATTTAATGCCATCACCAATATTATTGCCTCGCCTTTTTACGGGATATTAGCGCAAAAAACCCAAGAACTTATTGCCGGCACCACCCCACACGATGAGCCCTTAGGCACGTTAATACCGCGTGTTATAGCCCGCGAAATACACAAGCTTATCTATTTTATTAGCCGAGGTTTTTTTGTCTTTATTATGCTATTAATACTGGGCTTTATGACCATCACCGCGCCTTTAGTCCCGGTTATTGCCGCACTGTGGGGCGCATGGTGTATGGCAGTACAATATGTAGATTACACCTGCGACAACAATCAGCTAGCGTTTACCCCCATGCGCAAACGCTTACGCGCTAACCTTTATAGCAGCACCGGCTTTGGCGGCATGGTCATGTTCGCCAGCATGATTCCCATTATCAATATCTTCGCCATGCCCGCCGCCGTTACCGGTGGCACAGCGTTTTGGATTAAAGAGTTGCAGTGGCAGGAGGAGTCTTAGGCGAGTTAGTGTTGTCGTTTTTTTGTGGGTAGCGCCTGCATCAAAATAATTTAAAGCCGGCTTTTTAGTCGGTTTTTTTGTGGTCGATCGATTATGGCAAGTAATTGATGTGGCTTTTGATGACAGAGGTTTTACCGCTAGAGGTAAACTGTGCCAGTATTTTTTAAAGGTGTGTGAGAGCGGTAGGCTTTGGCTAATTGGTGCGCTAGTGTTTATGGTTTTAAGATTAGGATCGGTAGAGCAAGCCTGAGGGCGCCACCCATACCACCCATTCAAGGCACGCGGCGAGTACTTCCCTGTAGGCTCTAGTCGGCATCCTGCCTTCTAAGTCTCTGAACGGATGGTATGGGTGGCTTTTTAATTACGGCAGGAATCAGCATTTTTTAAGTATTAGGCCGAAAGGTGTTTTTGTTCTGGTCAACTAAACCAGTGTGCGTGTAGGTGCGTTTTCAAGAGGAGGTAAAAGCCGACAAGCACAAAGCGTTCTTGATCACAATTTTAAGCCAGACAGCAAGTACAAAAATCTTGAGTGAGTATCGCTGGTAATGTTAGTTAGCTTATTAGCGCCTTTGAGTCAATTTTAGATATTTACCCGCTAAAGCGTCTTGTTGCCTTGCATATATACATAACATTCCTCTTCTATTTTTAATTCTTTCTTATATATTTCACAGTTTCTTAAGGCTATAGTGTCAGCCATTTCTTGTATCGGATATCCAAAGGCTACTCCGAAGGCCCATTTTCCTGAGGGCTCGATAGCGACTGCAAAAGACTTCTTAGCTTTTAATTTAATATATTTTTCTATCTCCAAATCAAAGTCGCTTTTGTCGCTATAATTAATTGATGAGCATGCATAATTAAAAGATACAAATAGTAGCAAGATTACTCGATTAAAAAACTTCAAATTAATTATCCTTTCATAAATATTTTTAACGTGGACGCAGTATTAAGCCGAAAAAAAGCAGTAAACTGTAATTTGTGTAGCACGGAAGACTAGGTACCTAAATCACACAAGTAACAAGTAAGACTAGACATTCAAATAAATCCTTCCGAAATAACATACCCAGCGGAAATTTCCATCACGCATTTTGGGTAACAACACACTAATCTCATGGGGAAAAGACATATTCGCGTGAATTTTAACGCATCATAACGCCGAAACACAAACAATAAATACAGGGACAGGCACTCGCTTTACGGTTGGGTGGAGCAAGCCTGAGGGCGCCACCCATACCACCCATTCAAGGCACGCGGCGAGTACTTCCCTGTAGGCTCTAGTCGGCATCCTGCCTTCTAAGACCCTGTACGGATGGTATGGGTGGCTTTTTAATTAAAAAGTACGAGAAAGAAGTACGAGAAAGAATACGAGGGAACGACAAAGGATACGAGAAAGATACGAGAAAGAAGATACGAGAAAGAAGATACGAGAAAGGACATCCAAATCAAGCTTCCCAAAAAAATATGGCCAACGACACTTCCCATCACCCACTTTCAGCAATCACAGGCTAATATCATTGAGAAAACGCACATTCGCGTAATGATTAACGCATCATAACGCCAAAACACAAACGACAGGCAAGCAAAAATATTGTTAGAACATAAAACAGAATAACAATGACTTGAGAGTTAACGACCAAACAGTCTTTTTGCCGCGCCAGCCCCTTTCACCCA
>CANLTI010000021.1 GCA_947494095.1 uncultured Pseudomonadales bacterium | reverse complement strand
AAGAAGATACCTCACGTATCGACAGCAAAGCTATTGGCGAAAGCAAAACTGATCAAAAAATCACCTTGAAAGGGCTGCCCCCAAGCATAAACACTCAAAACGAATATCATTTGGTTTTAACAAACTTACAGATAAGCACATTTAAAACCGTCGGGGATTGATTTTTTAGGCCCTTATGCGTCGGGAACGCGTATGGAGTGCCCATGGATGGCTTGAACGCGCAAAAAACTATACGCGGCGGTGCCCACTTACTTGCAAGGATAGGTACTTGCACCACTGCCCCAAACTAGCCTACCCTCTTTCACGCCAACATAAAAAATTAAGCGGCATTATAATAACTCTAAAAATCGCAAACTATTGAATATTCAAAACGCTCGAGGTGGCAAGGTGAAGCTAGATTAAACCCCATTAGAGCTTTAACACCACAAATATAACCTTAACGCCGTAAGTCATCAATTCACCCAGCAGCATGTAAAACTGCCAACTCAGCACTAGCGCCTAGCGTGCGTTTCCCGTACCTTTATAACCACTCTAAGTATGCGGGTAACATCATTAAAAAAGCAGCGAATACACGTCGCAATATAATTAAAAAAATAGGGGCAATGTGCGCTGGACTTTGTACTGTTATTTTAGCGGGCTGCGCTGGACGCAATAACGATAACGGAGCCAATAATAATGGCAACGCCTCGGGTAGTGATAGTACCGACCCCACACAACTACCCAATGCCCAAACACTTAACTGGGCCAGCGGCACAACCGATGCCATTACTGTTGACTTCCCCGACGATAACATTTTTAACAACACCCATAGCTGCGCTGTTGCACTAACCCGCCAAACGACCGCAGGGCCTTGCTATTACGCCTCGACCGAGCAAGAGGATATGGCGCACGGCAAACAGGGCCTGCCCATGCAACTTTGCTTACAAGTTATTGATGAAGCATGCAATCTTGTTTCGGGTATTACCGTTGAAGTATGGCACTGTGATAATCGAGGTATTTACTCGGCCAATACGGCTGACAGCACAGACGCCGAGAGCTTTAATACCGGCTTTTGCTCGGGTGGTGACGCTGCAGCACTCTCTAAGCATTGGTTTCGCGCCGAGCGAGTAACCGATAACGCTGGCCGCGTGAATTTTAAATCGTGCTTACCGGGCTGGTACCCTAGCCGCCCTATTCACATTCATTTTAGAGTACGCAATAACGGCGTAGACTCGAGTGTCTCGCAGTTTGGTTTTAGCGATGAGTTTTGCAAAGACATTTACACCACTCACCCGCACTACATTGACCGAGGCGAGCAAGACGCCTCGCTAGAAGGCGGGGATTTTATTTTTGGTAATAACTTCCAAGACCTTTTAATGAATATCCGTCAAAACGACGATGGCTCACTACTAGCATACAAACGGATTCAAATTAGCGCTTAGTGCACCTAAGGGACGAGGAAAAAATACATGCTCTAATACTGCGTATTTTTTGCTGCGTTGCTCAAAGCATTACATGCTCGGGCATGCGCCCCTTGAGCGCCACAATCACTTAACATTTGCAATCCATAAAACTTTTAAGTGCGGCGGGATTTTGGGTTGGTGGATGCGCTCTAGGCGCTCTAGGCCTTTTTTAAGCTTAAAGGCCTCATCGCTATCGCACGGTGTACTCAAAAAAATCTCAATTTGATGATGCAATTTACCTATGTGGTAAATCACCTCTTGCATCATCAAAAATACATCTTCAACTTCACGATATGCATGCTCTAGCGCCTCAGTTTCGACCTGCTCTAGCCAACGCATATACGCCGAGTTAATAATGCCCGACTGTGTAATTGAAATATTAATATGAATAATACTGTTTTGCAGGGCAAATACCCGCTGGTCGCCATGCCTAAAACCCACGTCTTTGGCCAGCTGGTCAATCACATCTACACAGCCACCAATATAGGTATTGCGCTGGCGTACGGCTTCGATTAATAACGGCATTAAAATATTAGGCACCGCGCGCACTGGCGAGGCAGGCAGCACTTTAAGCCACTCAATACACTTTTTACCCAGTACGCCAAAACGGCTATGACCATTCATTTGGATCATGGGTATGAGATCACGCAGCGGGCGCTTACCGGGTTTTAAACGCTTGGTGTAAATGGCATTAATGGCATCTAAAAAAATTAAACATTGCCCCAATCGGCTAATGGTATTGCCCACTTTGCCCGCCGGGTAACCGGTGCCGTCGAGGTTTTCGTGATGCTCGGCAACTGCGCGCAATACCTCATCGGGCAAGCTGGCAACGCGCTTTAATACATAAAAACCCACCACGCTGTGAGCGCGCAATACCCTTAGCTGCCGGTAATTAAAGCTTCTGTCGCTATTAACAAAGCCCATAGGCACATGTAAAAGGCCAATATCATGGCTTATCGCGGCAATAAAAATATTGAGCACATCGCTCGCGCCGCGCTTAAGCAGCCCCATAAGAGTAGCGCCTAACCAGGCACACAATAACGCTTGCTGGTATACCGCTGGCAGCTGCTGCTTAAGCACGGTAAGCTGCAACATTAAGCCGCTCATTGATGCCACCTGCGCAATGCAACGCTTAAGCTCGGGTAAATCGCCGTACTTACCGGCAAATTCGGCAATAGCAGGGTCGTCGTCGATCAGTGCGGTAAAGTCTGCCAGTATAAGCTCAGTACTGAGCGGGCGCGCTAATGCAATCGCATCAAGGTAATCCACTGGGGTATCATCAGCGCACACGATGCTGACCGCACCGGCATCAAAGCGCTCACCTGCTTTTATCGCAGCCTTACCATTAATCACAATGGGGCGTTTAAAGGTCACCGGGCTATCCCTATTAAATTGCACAAGGTGCTCGGCAAAGTAGGTCAGGTAATTGAGCGAGTCACGTGAGAACTCGGGCATAGAGGCATCAATAATGGGCATAAGCGACCTTATGTAGACATAAGCGACCTTAAATGCTGGTGCGCTTGAGGCTGTCATCGACAATACAGTAAAAAAGTACCATTGCCAGTCAGTATAGACTGCACTGGCATTATCGGCGCCCCTCTCATCATTTATTTAGCCGCCATAGCTTTGACTCCACTACAGCAACATACAAAGCCTTTGTGCACACCAAAATCGTTATAATCGCTGCAACTTTTATGCGCTGCCCGCCGTACAGTGGGCATAAGAGCGAGGCAATAATAGTTTGCCCAATGAGACGTAGGTTTCTGCTTTCTCGGCAAGGCGCGCGAAGGGGCGTAGCCTGGGCATGTAACGCTTTGAGCAACACAGCAGAGGAAGTAGAAAACACGTATTATTGGACCATGTATTTTTTCCTCGCCCCTAAGACGCTTAAAACCCAAAGGCACCTCGCTCACATAGCTTAGCGGCAATAACGACACCCGCTTAGCCGCCTCTACCTTTTACTAAAACACAAGATGCCACATGCCACATGCCGCCAAAAACACCGAGCTACAAACTCTAATAGCGCTGACCGCCCAAGGCGATAAGCCGGCTTTTTACCAATTGTATACCGCCTGTAGCAGCTACCTTAATGGTGTTGCCATCAGAATTGTAGGCACCGAAGATGCCAGCAACGACGTTTTGCAAGATGCTTTTGTTCAAATATGGAATAACGCTCAACAATACAACCCCAGCCTTGCACAACCTTTAACGTGGCTCACGAGCATAGTGCGTTACCGCGCGCTAGACCGCCTAGCCAAAGACAAGCGCCGAGCACAAACATTTGTACACGCCGAGGAAGAAGCCACATGCGACAACGGCCCCTGGGCAACACTGCTCAAAGAGCAATACAAACATCAACTGCACCACTGCCTAAGCCAGCTCAATGATAACCAGGCCAGCAGTGTCAAAATGGCCTATTTGCAAGGCTATAGCCGAGAAGAGATTGCCGAACACTTAGGCACCAAAATTAATACCGTTAAATCATGGTTGCGCCGAGCACAGGAGAAGCTCAAACAATGCTTAATTCAATACGTTTAAACCAATACTGCCACAAGCAATGCAATGCACTGGCTTTTGAATATGCCACCGGCCAGTTACGCGGCCTTAAAAAGACCTTTTTTAGCCTGCTGCTTGAGCATAGCGCCCATGCCCAACAACACGTTAGCTTTTGGCAGGAGCAACTTATCGCGCTTAACGCCAGCACTCCCGAGCTCGCCCCGCAAACGCGCACTTGGCAAGCCATTGCACACAGCACACAGCAGGCGCGCACCCTGCGGCCTGGCCAAGTATCACCTAAATATTGGCTTGCACCGGCGGCTACCGGCGCATTGGCCGCCAGTATTATTATGGCGCTTATTTTGCTGCCGCTCACACCTGCACCTGCACCTAAGGCTGATTATTTTGCTGTGCTCAGCGATGCCCAAGGTGGCGCACTGGTCACGGCAACAAGCTTTGGCGAAAGTAAACCTGGGCAAGGCAACCATTTACTCATTGACTGGCAAACCTTAGCCGATACTTCGCCACCGCAGCCCGCCGAAGGTAATTTACAACTTTGGGCAAAGTCAAAACGCGACCAGCAAGTGCGCTCTATTGCCGTCCTTGATCGCACGCAAATGCAAGAGGATTCAACCTTAGTATTGAGCCCCGCGCAGTGGCGTTTAGTGACCGATGCACACAGTCTAATCATTACGCTTGAAGAGGCTGGCGGATCGGCTATTGGCGAACCTAGCGAACGCATTTTAGCTCGGGGTCCCTGTATTCGGCTCAAAGAGGCTTTATTATAATGCGCCCTCAAAAACACTCTGCTGTACGCTATGGCCTCGCATTAATGCTTGCGCTGTGCAGCCTAAGCAGCCATAGCGCCGAGCCCGCGAACGCTGTACACGCAGCACTCACGGGTATTCGCGACGCGGCGCTAAAAAGCTGTATAGCGCAACATCAACAAAAGCATCAATGGCGCCACCTAGCGCAAGTCACCCAGCTTAAGTGCCACAATCGCGGTATTGTATCGCTTGAGGGGTTGGCCACTTTTAGCGCCTTAACACGCGCCTCTTTTTTTAATAATGCCATAACTCACTACACCCCCACAGGCTTAAGCCAGCTTAAGCACCTTAACTTAGCCAAAAACCCTTTACGCTCACTGGCGCTAACGCACACCACACTCGAGGAGCTCTATATTTTTAGTACTAACTTGCAAACACTCACATTAAGCTTGCCTGCAGCCACGATCGTTAGAGCCAACAACAACCAGCTCACTCAATTTACCTATCGCCATTTGACCCAACTTAAAAAACTGTATTTATTTGATAACGCACTCAAAGCACTCGATATAACGCGCCTGCCCCAGCTGCACTTTATGGATGTGCGACAAAACCCCATGCCCGACGAGCTCTATGATGCGATGGATCAACTCCCCCAAGCCACAGTGCTTCATGACGGTAACGCCGAAGATTGGCAATAACTCAGCCGGTGCGCTTAAAACTTGGCCTGATGAGGCTTAGCGGCGAGGCAATAATAGCTGCCCATTTGTGATGTGGCGCGTGCGTGATAGAGTGCCTAGGCCTCACCCTTGCACAGCACGCCAAGGACAGCTAGCGCCAAACCTGTTACCCATGGAGCCACATTTGTGTTATCGCCTATTGACCGTCTCTGTTTTTACAACACCTGCTTGCTGAGTTTGTCGTTTAGCCGGTTATTAAATAAGCCATATCGCGCACTATTTAAGCCGCAATACTCTATAGCCACTTTTGTCTGGCTACTGGCCGCAACGACCGGAGTACCCGTGGCTAATGCCAGCGACTCGCACCGCTCACCAGCGGCCAGCCATACACAGCTGAGCCTTAGGGCGCGCGCAGCTTATCTTGAGACTTATTTTGAGAATCAGCCTGTCAATGCCGGCCAAGCGCTCTCTTACCGCTTAAGGCTCGATTGGCAGCACGCTTTTGCCAGCCACTTTAATGCTAATATCACCTTTGATCATATTGATAGTTACTGGCAAAACCAACACAGCGATGGCGTACGCTTTAACAACAAGCCCGCCATACCCGACGCCCCCAGCACCCAAATCAATCAGGCCTTTGTGTCGTTTAAGTCGCAAGGTGCTGCCGCCAGTATTGGCAAACAAACCCTACTGCTAAGCAATCAGCGTTTTATTGGTAGTAATGGCTTTTGGCAAGACGAACAAACCTTTAATAGCGCGCAGGCAAGCTATGCTTTGGGCTTAAATACTCAACTGGCTTATCACTATATCAACAAGGCCTATCGCATTAGCGGGCCCAACGCGGGTAAGGCACTTGTACCGGCCGACAGTAACTATACCGCTCAGCAAGGTTTGCGCCCCTTAAGCGCACTAGGCGAGCATTTACTGAGCGGCCACATTTTTAACGCCACAACCACCCTTGCTGATTACCACACATTTGAGATGCTCAGCGCGTTTATCAATAACAAAACCGTCAACGCGCTCAATCACAATACCGTCAATATCAATTACCACTTCAAACGACGGCTTGGGCTATGGCTGCCAGAGGTTGAAGCGGCTCTAGCCACCCAAGCACGCAACCAAGTTAAAGGCATAGGCTACTATCAATTAAAAGGTACGCTAGGGCTTAAAGGCTGGAAGCTTGCCCTAGAGCGCGAGCATTTAGGTACTAAGCAGCAAACCCCTTTTATTACACCGCTTGGCTCGCTCCATGAGTTTCAGGGTTTTGCCGATCAATTTCTCAGTACACCTCAAGGTGGCCTCAATGATGATGTTGTGCATGTTGGTTTTCGTAAACAACGCGTTAGCGCTACCATAGCCGCGCATTATTTTACGGCAGCCTCGACATCAGGCACTCGGGCGCTGCTGGGTAAAGAGCTCAACATTACCCTCAACTATCGCCCTAGCAAAGCTCTACAGCTCGCCTTTAAGTATGCGTATTTTACTGGGGCGCAAGACAATACCGGTTTTAGCCCTAGGGTAAAGCGCGCATTTTTAACGGCAACTTTTAGCCCTTAGGGGCGCTTGCCCTGATAACGCCCGTGTAAAGCATGCAACAAACACGCTATTAGTACATACATCAACGGGTAAGAGCAGGCAGCGCACAAAGGTTTAAGCCATTAAAGCGGTGTATTTATAGACAAAAAAACTCGATTTCATAAAAAATCATGACAATTCGCATAAAATTGCGCGATTTTCACCCTTAGTGCTTGGCTATAAGCTCAACTTAAGGCAGAATTGCGCGCTCCGACAAAACCGCCTATAGCGGTTGAGGTAGCGGCGCAGTCTCATAGCGCCAATTAGCGATTAATAGAGGACTCCGCCGAATGGCAAAAGAAGAAAATTTTGAACTCGAAGGTGAAGTGGTTGATACCCTTCCCAATACAATGTTCCGCGTTAAGCTCGAAAACGATCACGTGGTAACCGCTCATATTTCTGGAAAAATGCGCAAAAACTATATTCGCATTTTGACTGGCGACAAAGTCAAGGTAGAGATGACGCCTTACGACCTAAGTAAAGGCCGTATTACCTATCGCGCTCGCTAATACGTAAAATGCCAGTAACGACGATATTACTATCGACTGGCCACTTTACGCACTGGAGTAATGGTTAACTTGAATTTTTACTCCAAAAAAAGGGCGCTTAATGCGCCCTTTTTTATATCTTCAATTTTAGCCTAAAGCTTTAACTTGAAACCTACAGCAAAAGCAACGTAACTATTCAGGGATACCGAATCAGGGGTACCGAATCAGAGGTACCGAAATTGGGCGCTAATGATTCATTGACTGGGCCGCTCAAGCCATCTGCGACTTTGTGCTCCTCGACTTTATGCTCCTGCAAAGTCTAATCTTGCATATCCCTATGCAGGTGCAAAGTCTACCCCCACGCATCCATGCTGGGGCTGGTCGCTATACAAGCGCTCTCGACAGTGTGCTCCTGCACTGTCTAGCCCTTGCTTTCCCTGCAAGGCCCGGCGCTTAAATGCCCAGAAAATAGTCCATCAGTACCCTATCGGGTGGGGTTTGTCAGCTGAGCTGAAAATTACAAAGCAACAAGGGCAAGCATTGCCAGCCCCTCAGTTCACCTTTAAGCCTAGGCCGGCTCTAGCTCTTTGTCGGTATCAAGCACAATCGCGCCATCTTTCATATCAGCATGCACTACGCCACCCTTATCCGAAAGCTTACCAAAAAGCACCATTTCAGCTAAAGGCTTTTTAATTTGCTCTTGAATAATTCTGGCCATTGGCCGGGCACCCATTTTTTCATCGTAACCATTGACCGCAAGCCACTTACGGGCTTCGTCACTTACAATCAACGATACTTTTTTATCGTCAAGTTGAGTTTGTAGCTCCACCAAAAACTTATCTACCACAGTCTCAATAACATCTAAACTGAGCGAGCCAAACTGAATAATCGCGTCTAAGCGGTTTCTGAACTCAGGGGAAAAGCCCTTTTTAATGGCTTCCATGGCATCGGTTGTATGATCTTGATGAGAAAAGCCAATCGATGCGCGGCTCGAAACCTCAGCCCCGGCATTGGTTGTCATAATCACAATGACATTGCGAAAATCAGCGGAGCGGCCATTGTTATCAGTCAAGGTGCCGTGATCCATCACCTGCAGTAACAGGTTAAAAACATCAGGGTGCGCCTTTTCGATTTCGTCAAGTAGCACCACGCAATAAGGGTGCTTAGTCACAGCATCGGTCAACAACCCACCTTGGTCAAACCCAACATACCCAGGTGGCGCACCAATCAAACGCGATACGGTATGACGCTCCATGTATTCAGACATATCAAAGCGCAGCAACTCAACGCCTAGCGCCTTAGCCAGCTGTTTACACAGCTCGGTTTTACCGACACCTGTGGGGCCTGCAAACAAGAAAGAGCCAACCGGCTTATCGCCCGACACCAAACCCGCACGCGATAATTTAATCGCCGATGACACCGCATCTACCGCATCAGACTGACCAAACACTGTCATGCGCAGGTTATCTTCAAGCTTACGCAAAACATCTTTATCCGAAGAAGATACTGTCTTGGGTGGTATGCGTGCAATTTTTGCCACAACATCTTCGACATCTTTAACGCCAATTTGCTTTTTGCGCTTACTTGGCGCCAATAGCTGCTGGTAGGCGCCAGCTTCATCAATCACGTCAATCGCCTTATCCGGCATAAAGCGGTCAGTAATGTATTTGCTCGCCAACTCAGAGGCAGCGCGCAACGCAGCATCGGTATATCTAAGATGATGATGATCTTCGAATCGACTTTTTAGACCCTTTAGAATTTTGTAGGTATCTTCGACCGAGGGCTCTTCGACATCAATTTTTTGGAAGCGACGCGACAATGCGCGATCTTTATCGAAAATGCCTCGATACTCTTGGAAAGTCGTCGAGCCAATGCAGCGTAACTCGCCATTGGTTAATAATGGCTTGAGTAAGTTTGAGGCATCCATTACACCACCCGAGGCGGCACCCGCACCAATAATGGTGTGAATCTCATCAATAAACAATACCGCATGGTCACGCTTTTTAAGCTCGGCAAGCAGCGCCTTAAAGCGCTTTTCAAAATCGCCACGGTATTTAGTGCCTGCCAATAATGCACCCAAATCAAGCGAGTAAACCACGCTATTTGCCAATACCTCGGGTACTTCACCATCAATAATTTTTTTGGCTAAGCCTTCGGCAATCGCCGTTTTACCGACACCGCTCTCACCGACTAATAACGGGTTATTTTTACGCCGACGCGATAAAATTTGCACCACGCGCTCAACTTCTTGGTCGCGACCAACAAGCGGATCAATGCGGCCGTTGCGCGCTTGCTCATTTAAGTTAGTCGAGTAAGAGTCGAGTGGATCGGTTGCTGCCCCTTCACCGGGCGCGCCTATGGCTTCATCATCGTGGTGCTCTTGATGACTTTCACCGCCGTGATCGGGCTGCCCGCCACCAGAAACCTTGGTAATGCCGTGCGTAATGTAATTAACTACATCAATACGGGCAATACTCTGCTGTTTAAGGTAGTAGACCGCTTGGCTTTCTTGCTCACTAAAAATAGCCACGAGTACATTGGCACCGGTGACTTCATTTTTACCCGAAGATTGCACATGAAACACAGCGCGCTGAAGCACGCGCTGAAAACCTAAGGTAGGCTGCGTTTCGCGCTGGTCATCCGTTTCCGGAATTAGGGGCGTTGTTGAGTCTACAAATTCAAGCAGCTCCTGCCGCAATATATTTAAATTGGCGCCGCAAGAGCGCAAAACCGCAGCCGCCGACTCGTTATCGAGTAAGGCTAGCAGTAAGTGTTCGACGGTCATAAATTCGTGCCGCTTAGAGCGTGCGCCCTTAAAAGCCGTATTTAACGTCATTTCCAGTTCTTTGCTCAACATAGTCGCTCTACCTTATGTTCTAAGGATCACCATCCTCTACAACGTCTATTTCGCACAGCAGCGGGTGCTGATTTTCCCGTGCATATTTATTCACCATCATGGCTTTGGTTTCTGCTACATCTTTAGAAAAAATGCCGCAGCACGCCTTGCCTTCGGTATGTACAGTCAACATGATACGAGTCGCCTTTTCTGAGTCCATCCCAAAAAAAATCGCCAGTACCTCAACCACAAAGTCCATTGGCGTGTAATCATCATTGAGCATGAGTACGCGGTACATTGGAGGACGCTTAAGCTTCGGCTTTTCTAATTCAACCGCAACATCACCGTCTTGACCTTCGTGATCTAAAGCTGCCTTAATTTCACATCTTCTACCTAATGGTAGCTGAAGTATTTCTAGATTACCCATGATTCACACACGTCTTAATTAAGAAAAAACGTCGTCAATATTACCTCAGTTCTTATCAAGTTGTGCACCTACAAGCGAATTTAACAACGAAAACTTGACAGTAACGCCCAAGTTGATTACAAAACGTACAGACATTGCCTATTTCCCAAATTACAAATAATTTTTCGTGATGGCAATGCGCAAAATAATAAAAAAATGACGCATCTACTGTGCTGTGCAACACCGCACAAATAACCAAAAGGTCTCAAAATGCCAAAAGGTATAGTGAAGTGGTTTAATAACGCCAAGGGCTTTGGCTTTATTGTTAGTGAAGAAGCGCAAGTCGATGTCTTTGCGCACTACTCGGCTATAGAAATGGACGGGTTTCGTACGCTAAAAACAGGGCAACAGGTTGAGTTTGAACTTGAATCTGGCGATAAAGGCTGGCATGCATTGAACATTCGCATGTCGCAGTACGCCGAGCCACCCACGCCAAGCAGCGCTCAAGCCAGTAATAACAGCAACGCGCAACACAGTATTGAGCCCTGCACTCAAAACAACACCCCAGCTAAACACCTAAACCCCAGCCACGCTCCGCCAAACTCACCTCCGGCGACTCGCAGGCCTAGCCCCGAAAACGAGCCGGCCTAGCCAGCACCTTCTAGCGGGCGCTGCTCTTTTAAATTTTTGCACTTGCGCTATTGCCCGCTACAATGGCGCTAAATTTATTATGCGCCTTATTTATGCCCATCTTGCTGTTAGTTAACAAACCGTTTAAAACACTGTGCCAATTTACCGACAACGAAGGTCGAGCCACTTTAAGTGACTTCGTAGATACTAAGCGATACCCCAAGTTTTATGCTGCTGGGCGCTTAGATTATGACTCTGAGGGCTTACTGGCACTCACCGACAACGGTAGCTTACAAAATCAACTCGCCAACCCGCAATTTAAACTCCCCAAAACCTACTGGGTACAAGTAGAAGGCATACCCAACCCCGAGGCCATCGCACAGCTGGCACAAGGGGTCACTCTCAAAGACGGCCCCACTAGGCCCTGCACCGCCAAACTCATTGACGAGCCCAATATTTGGGCGCGCACGCCCCCTATTCGACAACGCGAAAATAGCCCCACCCACTGGCTAGAGATTATCTTAAAAGAAGGCCGTAACCGCCAAGTACGCCGGATGACTGCCGCCGTAGGCTTACCGACACTGCGACTAATACGCGCCAAAATTGGCCCCTGGGGGTTAGAGCACTTAATGCCCGGACAAAGCCGCGAGGTACAGGTGCATGTTACCCACCAAGCGCCAAACAAAAACCGTACCCCTGCAGGCAACACCAAAACAACCTCCAAGCGCAGCAGCACCCATAAAAACACCGTTCATAAAAACATCTCCCATAAAAAAGCAGCACACAAAAACACACCCCACACCAGTGCGCCAGCCAACACCTCCAGCCGTACAAAGCCGCCTACTCATCAAAAGCCTGCCGCCAAGCCGGCTAAAAAGAGACCCCGCTAATGTCATTTGCCCCGCACATTACAGTTGCAACCATTGTTACCCAGCAATCGCCCAACAATGAAACGCTGTACCTTTTAGTTAAAGAGCACGCCGAGGGCCGTGTTGTGTATAACCAGCCCGCAGGGCATTTAGAAAACGACGAAACCCTCATACAAGCGGCCATCCGCGAAACACTAGAAGAAACCGGCTGCCATGTCGCCATTGATGCCATGCTGGGCGTGAGTCATTATGTGGCTCCCAGTAATGGGCAAACCTATATTCGTTTTACCTTTATTGGCACTTTGCTTAAGCAAAACCTGACGGCAAAGCTTGATCAAGGTATTATTGCCGCCCAATGGTTAACCAAAGCGCACATTATTGATAGGCAAGATGCCCTGCGCAGCCCGCTTATTCTTAACGATATTACACGCTACGAACACGGCGAAACCTTGCCTTTGCACACTATTTACAACCATTTATAAGCTGCACGTTGCAGCCTCTAACATTGCGAGCCTAATATTTAATGAGTACCCCAGCCAACCCTAGCTCAAACACTAAAGTCATTGTCGGTATGTCTGGCGGTGTTGACTCCTCTGTATCGGCCCTACTGCTTCAGCAGCAAGGCTTTGATGTTGAGGGGTTATTTATGAAAAACTGGGATGAGGATGATGGCACTGAGTATTGCACCGCCAAAGAAGACTTAGTCGATGCACAAACGGTATGCGACAAGCTGGGTATTACCTTGCATACCGCCAACTTTGCCGCCGAGTATTGGGACAATGTTTTTGAGTACTTTTTAACCGAGTACAAAGCCGGCCGCACCCCTAACCCCGACATTCTGTGTAACCGCGAAATCAAATTTAAAGTATTTTTGCAATATGCCGAGGCCTTAGGTGCCAGCCATATTGCCACCGGCCACTACGCCAAAACACATACCGTAGACGGGCATACGCGATTGCTCAAAGGGCTAGACCCCAACAAAGACCAATCGTATTTTTTGCATGCTGTTGCTGGGCAAGAGTTTGCCAAGACATTATTTCCTATTGGCGATATCGAAAAACCACTGGTGCGCGCACTGGCTGAGCAACACGGGCTAATCACTCATAACAAAAAAGACAGTACCGGCATTTGCTTTATTGGCGAACGCCGCTTTAAGGACTTTTTAGCCCAGTACTTGCCTGCACAACCGGGTGCCATCGTGACCGAAGAGGGCCGCATTATTGGCGAGCACCAAGGTTTGATGTACCACACCATTGGTCAACGTCAAGGTTTAGGTATTGGCGGCGTTGCCGGCGCACCCGAGGAGCCTTGGTATGTAGCGGTTAAAGACCTCACCAATAATCAGCTCGTTGTAGTGCAGGGTAAATACAACCCCTTGCTCATGGCCGATACGCTCTATACCGAGCAGTGTCACTGGATCAACCCTCTTGCCACTATTGGTGACATTGACCTTGTGCAAGGTTTGCGCTGCCACGCCAAAACCCGCTACCGTCAGCCCGATCAAGCCTGCACCATCACACAGTGCAACCAAGGTTTAAAGGTCGTGTTTGATGAACCTCAGCGCGCTATTACCCCCGGCCAATACGCCGTCTTTTATTTACAAGACCACTGCTTAGGCGGGGCTATTATTAACCGCGCTTGCAATAGCCAATAAGGGTTGAAAACCCTGCAATAGGCCACATGCTAAGACCCCACATAACTCTAAACCAATAATCATAAGGGCGAGGCATCATAGTTTGTCTAATGGATATTCCTTTCTCGCCCCTAGAGCCAGCGGCCACTTAGAGTGAAGGCTCCGGCAATCATAGCTCCGGCCTCGCTCTAACTCAGTGGCAATTCGCGCATTGATTATCCGCATTTATCATTAATCGCATTAAAAAAGCATACCGCATGAGCATACACAGCAATAACAATAACAACCTTGCAGGCGCCCACTTTAACAGCATCCAAAACCAGGCCATTGCCTTAGCTGGCGCACTGCAAGCTGTCGATCTAGTCAAAGAGCTAGCGACAACGGGCTACCTAAACAGCCACGATTTTGAAGCCTGCCTCAATAGCTTGTTTGTCACCAACCCTGCCAATACGCTAGAGGTTTATGGCAGCCTTGGCCATATTGAGCGAGGGCTAACCCGCTTAGATTCGCTATTAAGCAGCAAAATCAACAGCCAACATAAAAGCATTATCCCCTACGCTGTTGGGGTTAATAATTTGGCCGCACAGCTCAAAAAAAATGACGCTATGCTCAACACCATTGCTAAAAAACTAGAGGCCTGCCAGCATCAAATTGAGCACTTTGGCTTAGCCCACGACAATGTCATTGCCAGCATTGCCGAGTGCTACACCCAAACAATCAGTACACTTAGCTACCGTATTCAAGTTAAAGGCGAATACACTTATTTGCAGCAAAAGCGTGTGGCCAATCAAATACGCAGCTTATTGCTCAGTGGTATTCGAGCCAGCATTTTATGGCGCCAAAACGGGGGCGGTGTTTTAAAATTATTATTTAGCCGTACCAAACTACACAGTGAAACACATAAGCTTCTCACACTCAGCAAACACGAGAACAACCCTTAGAATTGCAAATTACTGCATGTTTCGTTTGGCGAACACGTCAAACGTTGGTAAACTCACCGCATTGAAATAAGCCACTCACATTAGTCGAGCACTGTATCGCACTAAAGGCTTACATCACGTCCCCATAGTTTAATGGATAAAACGAGGCCCTCCTAAGGCTTAGATGTTGGTTCGATTCCAGCTGGGGACGCCATTACTTTACCCACAGGCGGTTAAGGCGCGAGGCAATAATAGCTCGTCTAATTTAGGGATAGGGTTCTGTTTTCTCGCTACTAAACCACCACTACTAAGCCATACCGGCCTGAATACTACGCCAAGCCGCCTGTCCGACTCAATCTGTGCCCTACTCAATCTTTTCAGAGTTGATGTGCGGCGATATTCGTCATTTTACTCACCGCTTTACCTGTCACTTTATTGATCGCTGTGCACCCATTCGTTTTCGAACAGCATATCTGCCAAAGGCTTCTCCTGCGTCCAACCCTCTGACACTAGCATCGGCTTTTCATAAAACGCATCAACGTGACCTAAACACAAAATAGCTACTGGATGGCTTTGCTTGGGCATATGTAATAGCGACTTAATATCTTGGGGCTCAAACAACGACACCCAGCCCATACCAACACCTTCAACCCTTGCTGCCAGCCACATATTTTGAATGGCGCACGACAAAGAGGCTAAATCCATTTCAGGCATCGTTCTGCGACCAAAAATATGTTCATCACGCTTATCGGGCAGCGCTGCAACCAGCAGCTCTGAGCACTGCATAACGCCTTCCACCTTGAGCTTTAAAAAGGCGGCCTTTTGCTCGCCTAACGCCTCAGCCGTTAGCCCACGCTCTTTTTCGACAATGTCGTAAAGTGAGCGCCGAATGTCGCGATCTGTTATGCGTATAAAGCGCCATGGCTGCATTAACCCTACGCTTGGCGCCTTGTGCGCAGCCGACAAAATGCGCTGTAAAATAGCGGCATCTAAGGTCTGGCCATTAAAGTGACGCATGTCGCGGCGCTGCGCTATTGCTTTATATACTGCGCGCTTTTCTGCCTCGGTAAAACTATACGATTCGCTCATCTACCCTTCATACCACACTAATTTTTTGGTCAATTAAACCACCCTCCAACAATCAACAATAACGTCGACCACCTGTTTACTTTATTATTTTGCTTTCTCGGTGCCTACTTTTCTAATAGCCTCTCCATATTTAATAACCCCACCATATTTTGTAAAGTAGGAACACAAAGTCGAGGAGCACAAGAGCACAAAGTCGCAGATGGCTTGAGCGGCCCAGTCAATGATTCATTAGCGCCCAATTTCGGTACCCCTGAATAATTACACTTAATTTAGCTCGGCTTAAATCAAGGCCAAAATGCGTAACTTAATATACCCTCAATAAAACCTGACACCAATACCATCCAGCATCCACCATCGCTGGCCAAAAAAACAACCACTTTTGACTCACCTTGCTCAATACCCGAATGCCACCTAAAATACCCGCTCGAATAATCGGCTTTTAACAACGTGCGCACAATACATCCAGAGTTTGGGTTATTAGGTGCACACTGCTTGGCGTGCACCCAACGCCTTTGCTCTGGCCAATTCAAACCAGACACTCTATTAGGCTTACACGCAGCATAAAAATAAGGCATGACCATGGCAAAAAAGTTTTACGTTGTTTGGCAAGGCCGTCAAACAGGTATTTTTACCGATTGGAGCACCTGTAAAAAACAGGTCGATAAATTTGCTGGGGCGCGCTATAAATCGTTTTCCAGCCAAAGCGAGGCACAAGCCGCTTTTAAGGGCGGCAGTGCTGCAAGCACAGCTAACAACTTATTAACTAACACCGAAGCCAAAAGCAGCGCACCCAAGGGCAGTAAAACCCCGGCCACCAAAAAAGCAACCTCAGCCCACAGTATAAAAACCTATAGCCCTGCGGAGGTTACCGCCTTAGCCGCTGACATTAAAATATTTACCGATGGCGGCTGCGACCCCAACCCTGGCAAGGCAGGCTCGGGCATCGCTGTGTATCGCAACAACCAATTAGATGAGCTTTGGTATGGGCTTTATAACCCGCAAGGCACCAACAATACCGCTGAGCTTAACGCGCTACACCAAGCGTTAATTATGGCAAAAAGTGACATTACCCGCGGATATTCAGTGGCTATTTTTTGCGACTCGCAGTACTCGATCCAATGCATGACTCAGTGGGCCGCTGGATGGGAGAAAAAGGGATGGACCAAAAAAAGCGGAGAAATTAAAAACTTAGCGCTTATTAAAACTATGTTTGCCCTGCATCAAGAATTAAAAGACAGCGTGCATGTTTTGCATGTTAATGGGCATGTTGGTGTTGAAGGCAACGAGCTAGCAGATCGCATGTCGATACTGGCAATCACCGCGCGCAATGCAGCTTTTACCCGCTACCGCGAAGCCTTAGATATCCCAACCATTTTGGCCATGCGGGCCGGGTGATAAAATGGGCACTTCTATGCCCAGAAAATAACCCATCAGCAGCCTGTTAAGAGGTTTTTTTGGTTCGGCTGAATAGTTAAAATTACGTTTTATTTAGCTTATAGCTTACGTTTTATTAAATTTACGCTTTATTCACATTAATCGCCCACGACCATTAACATTCACCCCCCCTCCTGAGAGGCATCAATATCTAACAATAAATCTTGTAGGCGGCCGGTGTATTCGCCAGGTTTTTGCCATAGGCCGCGTTGCGCGGCTTCTAGTAGCCGCTCGGCCATTTCTTCTAGGGCAGCCGGATTATGCTGTGTCATAAAGGCTTGATTGGCGGGGTCAAAAACTAAAGCCTCGGCAACGTTGGCGTATTGGTAATCATCAATTAAGTTGGTAGTAGCATCATAGGCAAACAAATAATCGACACTGGCGGCCATCTCGAAAGCACCTTTATAGCCGTGCTCTTGCATCCCGGCAATCCATTTGGGGTTTAAGACCCGTGAGCGAATAACACGGTTAAGCTCTTCTTTGAGCAGCCTTATTTTAGGTTGTGAAGGGTTGGAGTTATCATTGTGATACACCACCGGCTCGCTACCCGAAAACATTGTAATAGCGTTAGTCATACCCCCTTGAAACTGATAATAATCATCGGAGTCCAGTAGGTCATGCTCGCGGTTATCTTGGTTTTGCACCACCGCGTCAAGATGGCTCAAACGATGCTGAAAACTTGCTTTAGCTTGTTTACCATCTTGCGAGTCTTTATCTGCCCCGTAAGCATAGCCACCCCAATTCAAATACGCTTCAGCAAGGTCATCGCGACTCTCCCAGCAGCGCTCATCAATTAAGCCTTGCAAGCCGGCGCCATAGGCGCCTGGCTTACTGCCAAAAACACGGTAGCTTGCCTCGCGTTTTGCAGTTTGCTCATCCATGCCTTGGGCCAATAATTCGCGCTGACGACATTGAATATTGTGCCTAATGGTATTGCCATTACCCGGCTCTTCATAATCGGCAATGGCTTGTACGGCAGCATCGTATAGGCGCATAACATTAGGGAACGCATCACGAAAGAAACCGGACACCCGTAAAGTCACATCAACGCGCGGGCGGTTTAACAACATGGTGGGGACAATTTCAAAATCGATAACGCGATGTGAACCGGTTGCCCACACAGGCTTAATGCCCATTAACGAAAAGGCCTGGGCAATATCGTCGCCGCCTGTACGCATAGTGGCTGTACCCCATACCGACAAACCCAATTGTTTAGGGTAATCGCCGTGCTCTTGTAAGTGCCGTTCAATTAATGCCTTAGCCGAGCGCTCGCCAATGGCCCAAGCCGCAGGCGAAGGGATAGAACGGCTATCGACCGAATAAAAATTGCGCCCTGTAGGCAAGGTATCTAAGCGGCCGCGCGTTGGTGCACCGCTTGGACCCGGCTCTACAAATAAGCCTGCTAGGCCTCGCATTAAAGATTGAATTTCGAGGACTACACTTTTTTGCAAGGCCGCGTGTATAACCGTTTTAGCATACACACATTGCTCGGCTGTTTTAGGAAAGCGTCGACTAAATACGGCAGATATTGGACCGCTAATCACATATTGCTCAACCCATTGCATGGCCAATAGCTCTAGCCGCTCGCGGGTATCGGCGGTCGTGCGCCACGGGCGAGGATCGATAGCCTTTAATTCAGGAGGCTGCGCGCCTTGCCATTGCTCTATAGGCTCTTGTAGTGGATCGAATATTTGCCCCTTGTGCAGCAAAGCCATATCGGCCGCTAAATTATGCAAAATGCCTTGCTCGGTGACTGCAGGGCCTCGCGGCAAACGCAACAAGGCCACTAATGTATCGCTAAGCTTATCGGTTTCGGGCAGCACACCCAATATATGGAGACCATGGCGAATTTGCGCCTCTTTAATATCACAAAGATAGGTGTCTATATCGTTGAGCAATACCTCATCGGTCTTGGCAGGCTGAATACTCGCAGGCTCGGTATTATTGTGTGGCGCCTTATTAGCGCTTTGTGATGAACAGGCGAGCTCTTGCAATATATTAGTGCGCTTGACCTGCCCTACTATTTGCTCTTTGAGCCAGGTTTCGCGGCGTATATCCATACCCATTGCTTGATAATATTCATCCACCAACCCTTCGAGCTCGGCTAAATCACCGTACACCTCGGCACGTGTCATAGGCGGCATAAGGTGATCAATAATTACCGCTTGGGTGCGACGTTTTGCCTGCGCACCTTCGCCGGGATCATTCACAATAAACGGGTAAAAATGCGGTGTAGGCCCAAGGGCAATATCCGGCCAGCAACACTCACTTAATGCCGAACCTTTGCCGGGCAACCATTCTAAGTTGCCATGCTTACCAACATGCACAATGGCATCTACGCCATATTCAAAGCGCATCCAAAAGTAAAAGGCTAAATAACTGTGCGGTGGAATTAAATCGGGGTCATGATAGTTAGCCGCTAGGTCCATATTAAAACCGCGCGCAGGCTGAATACCCACAAAGGTTTCGCCTAAACGAATACCTGCCAACATAATGCGTCCGTTACGGCACTTAGGGTCTTGCGATGGATCGCCCCAGCGCTCGCGCACAGCTTTTTGGTTTGCTTGTGGTAAGCGAGCAAAGTAGCGCCGGTAGTTTTCGAGGCTAATACTTTGCCAGCATGGCAAGTGATGTAGAGTATTGGGGTTGTTGGTAACAGCGCCTAATAACGCGTGAATTAACGCGGTGCCATCGGCGGGTAAATCGCTTACCGGATAATCATTATCGGCTAAGGCCTGTAGAATATTTAAGGTCGACGCTGGTGTATCTAACCCTACCCCATTACCAATACGGCCATCTTTTGTCGGGTAATTAGCCAGTATTAAGGCTAAACGTTTTTGAGTATTGGGCTTGAATGACAGCTGAATATAGCGTGCGGCCAACTGCGCAACAAAAGTTGCACGCTCTTGATGCAAGGCATAACACACCACCGATATTTGACAGCGATCACTCCAAAAAGCTTCGGCTTTAAAGCTGACGGCACGCGTAATAATACGGCCGTCCATTTCCGGTAATACCACCTGCATGGCAATATCACGGGCGCGTAAACCCTGGCTATAGCTTTGCCAATCGTCTTGGGTGCTACTGGCCAAAACCAACTGAAACACTGGAATGGCGCGATGAAACGGTGACATAAAATCGGTCGGTTGCGAGGCCAAATCGGGACTAGACACCGTATTACACGCAAAACCTGTGGTATTAATAATTAACTTAGCATCAGCCTGCTCAATTAACGCGTTCACTAGCGTCAATGACTCGGCATCTTTTAACGAGGCGATAGCAATGGGCAGCGGCTGTAAGCCCTCTCGCTCCAAGGTTGCAATAAGCTGATCAAACATGCCTGTATTGGCGCTTTGTAAATGACTACGATAAAACAAGACAACGCACACTTTTAGGTGCGTGTTTTTGCCTTTATCAACTGTATTTTCCTCAGCGGTATTTTCCTTAACTACACCGCTATTGAGTGGCATAAATTGAGAGGGTACGCTAGATGTCGTATCACGCCATCGCTGCTGCCAATCACTAAAGCTCGCTTGTGAATGTTTAAGTAACCAGCCAGGCATGTACATCATACAATGCGGTAAAGGCTGAGGTTCGTGCCACTGATAAGGCTGCCCAAAATAGTGTGCGGCTAAAAAGATAAGTAACTGCCGATTATTGAGCGCGCCGCCTTGGCGCAAATAACGCCAGACGCGAGTCACCTCATCAAAAGGCACACTTGAGCACTGCATTAATACTTTGTCTTCGGTATCGTCGCCAGGCACTAAAATTAATGTGCGGCCAGCGCCTTGCGCTTGCCATTGAATTAATTGCTCAAAACCATATTGCCAATAGCTTGCACCACCGAGCATCGATACCACAATCACTTTTGCATAATCTAAGGTTTTATCGCGATATAAATCAAAGGCCGCAGGCTTTAACACGTTCATCCAATTGGCAAGACGAAGAGTAGGAAAGCTGATGGGCAAGGCATCGGCGCTGGTCGCAAGTGCGGCTAAAGCGCTATCAGCGGCTGACATTATAACGATATTACCCGGTGACTGATCGAGATCGACAATCCCTTCGTCATCAGTAAAGCCACCCGGTTGTGCTGCGAATAAATGCATAATAAAACATTGCCGACAATAAAATTTAAGCGATAGCCAGTTCGGCTTCTTTTAAGGCTGCGGTGATTTGGGCTTGGGTAATCCCTTTACCAATAAACACCAAATTTGTTTGGCGTACATCATCGGCTTGCCATAAGCGATCAAAATGTACGTCTAAACGCTTGCCTACCGCCTGTAATACTTGCCTCATAGGTTTACCAGGTAACGCTGCAAAACCTTTTGCACGGAATATATTGTATTGCGCCAGTAAACCTTGAAGGATAGTGTGTAATTTTCCACCATCGACCTCGCCCAAAGTAATCACAAAAGAGTCAAAGTGATCGTGTGCATGGTCGTGATGATGGCCATGCACATGGTGGTGATCATGATGGTTGTGCACATCATCGATGTTATCTTCTGCCGCAGATTGGATACCCATTAACACATCAAGTTCGGCTCTGCCGCTGTCGATGTATATGGTTTTAACTGCCGGAGGGACTTTAGTATCGATGATTACTTTAACTTTATCGCGCGAAGCTTGGTTCAGTAAATCATTTTTGCTGACGACAACGAGATCAGCAGCGCTTAGTTGATCCTCTAATAGCTCTTGTAAACTAGGGTCGTGATCTAGGCTGTCATCGGCCAAACGCTGCGCTTCAATGTGCGCTTCGTTATCGGCAAAGCGGCCTGCGGCAACAGCCGGCCCATCAATAACGGTAATAACGGCATCAACGGTGCAATATTGTTTGATTTCGGGCCAGTTAAAGGCTTGCACCAATGGCTTGGGTAACGCAAGGCCCGATGTTTCAATTAAAATATGGTCAATGTCATCGCGACGCGCAACGAGTTCTTTCATGACAGGTAAAAATTCTTCTTCTACGGTGCAGCAGATACACCCATTGGCCAATTCATAAATACCGTTTTGGCTTTCGGCGACAGTTTTACCTTGCTCGCCATCTTCACAATCTAGCGGACAACTGCGCAATAAATCGGCATCGATATCTAATTCACCAAATTCATTGACAATCACAGCAATGCGCTTACCCGCCGCTTGTTTTAAAACATTAGACAGTAACGTAGTTTTACCGCTACCTAAAAAGCCTGTAACTATTGTGGCAGGAATTTTATTCAGTTGCATGGAATATACCTTAAAAATATAGCTATAAGAGCAAAGCCCCAGTGTGATTAAAAATGATTGATTATTATCATACGCTTAGCACATAAAAAATTGGGGCTTAACCATAAAATAAAGGTTGACACCACCCAAGTTTATCGATGTATAACACCCTATTATTTTGCGTGTATAAAACATATGAATGATAACAACCCACAAAGATACCCTGAGTATACAGGCTCAAAAGCCGCGCTTAAACCTGATATATGCGTGTAGGGACGAAGAAAAATACATAATCCAATAATACTTGTTTTGTGCTTTCTCTACTGCGTTGCTCAAAGCGTTAATGCCTCGGCATGCGCCCCTTCGAGCGCCTTGCCGAGAAAACAGAACGCTACGTCTCATTGGACAAGACATTATTGCCTCACCCCTAAAACAAGGTATTTCTTATTGACGATAAAAGAAGCGTAAATTCAATCAATATTTATCAGTTTTTTTGCCTGAATAGACCTAGAGCACAGTCTCGCCACTTTCATAGGCTCGTTAAATCCGCGATAATAACTAACATTAAAAGTCACTATTCAACCGAACCCAAAAAACCTCTTAACAGGGTGGTTATGGGTTATTTTTTGGGCATTTAAGCGCCGGGCCTTGCACGGAAAGCAAGGGGTAGACAGTGCACCTGCATAGGGATATGCAAGAGTAGACTTTGCACCTGCATAGGGATATGCAAGATTAGACTTCGCACCTGCATAGGGATATGCAAGATTAGACTTTGCAGGAGCACAAAGTCGAGGAGCACAAAGTCGCAGATGGCTTGAGCGGCCCAGTCAATAACTCATTAACACCCAACTCCGGGACCTCTGAATAGTTACAAAATAAGTAGTGCCACACACCTATTATTCAGTATTAACACATCACACTTGCGGTAAATAAAATGAGCACACTTGAACAATTGCCAGATAACGCTGGCATACTGATTTGCGGGCACGGTAGCCGTGCAAAAATTGCTGAAAGAGAATTTAGCTTATTAGCTAAGGGCTTGCGCGATCGTCACCCATCACTCAAAGTAGAATATGGATTTTTAGAATACTCCTCACCCAATATGCACATGGCTTTAGATCGTTTAGTAGCACAAGGCGTAGAAAAAATTTATGCCGTGCCGGGTATGTTATTTGCGGCCACTCATGCGCAAAATGATATCCCTTCGGTATTGACCACCTACCAAGAAAAACACCCAGGTTTAACGATCGAGTATGGCCAAGAGCTTGGCTTACACACCGAAATGATTCAAGCTTTTCAAACACGCATACTAGAAGCATTAGGCCGAGATCATGTCCATGAAGGCGACCTTTACGACACGATGTTAGTGGTTGTGGGCCGTGGAACTTCGGTGAGTGAAGCCAATGCAGAGGCCGCTAAACTTACCCGTATCGTCTCAGAGAATTTAGGCTTTGGCTGGTCAGAGACTGTGTACTCGGGTGTAACTTACCCCTCGGTCGGCCGCGGTTTAGAGATGGCCGTAAAGTTAGGTTTTAAAAAAATTGTGGTTGCGCCTTACTTTTTATTTGGCGGCAAACTTATTGATCGCATTTATGCCTACACCGATAAAGTCGCCGCCGAAAACCCCAATATTAATTTTATGAAAGCCGGCTATTTAAAAGACCAAGCACATGTTATTAATACCTTTACCCAGCGCATAGAAGAAACCATTGCAGGCCCTGCACCGGCATTAAACTTAATGCAAAGCTTTAAACGGCGCTTAGCATTGGGCGAGGTGGATGTACATCACCATCATGCCGAGTTTCAACCAGAGCCCACAGCTGATACACATAAGCACACCGATGAAAAACATGAGCATGCGCATTCTCACGAGCATAAGCATGAAAGCGGTCATGAGCACGGCCATGGACATTCACATAACCATGGGCATTCACATGCACCGTATAAACATATTGGGCATCCGCATGGCCCAAGAACTATGATTCATGAAAATGTATGCTGTTGTTTTATGGGGCAATTCCCGCAGCACATTATTGACGAAGAAATGGCCAGCAAAGTAGAAATACCCGGCACCCCTAGCTGTAAGAAAAACTAGCTACTATGCCAACACTCTCAATATTGAACGGTTGATATTCAACGCTTGCGATGTTTATTTAAATACTGAGAGTGTCATTTTTATTGATGCAACGGCGGATGCGCTATTGCTGTATCGACACTTCTGGATTTTTCGCTTTTTACTTTAGGCCGGTACACATGGGCTTGCGCTTCGTCGTATAAATACGAGTCACGAAACTTATCGGTACCTAATACATGCCCCACTAAAATTAACGAGGTCCGTGTAAATTTCTTTGCACGCACTTTGGCGACAATATCGCTAAGCGTTCCTATGACTTTATCTTGATCGGGCCATGATGTGCGATAGCATACGGCAACAGGGCAATCTGAACCGTAGTGCGGGATGAGCTCTTCCACAATCTTATGAATGCGTGTAACACCCAAATGAATAGCTAAGGTTGCACCACTGGCCGCTAATGCTGGCAAGCGCTCGCGCTCAGGAAACGGTGTTTTACCTTCATAGCGTGTCATAATAATAGTTTGTGACACCCCTGATAACGTCAACTCTTTACCTAACCACGCCGCTGAGGCCGAGGTTGCGGTAACGCCAGGAATAATTTCAAAATTAATATTCAGCGCATCTAAACGTCTTATTTGCTCTCCAATCGCACCATATAATGACGGATCACCCGAGTGTACACGCGCCACATCTTTGCCAGCTTTATGTGCGTTATTAATATGCGCCATAATTTGCTCTAAGTCGAGAGAGGCTGTATCGATAATTTTTTCGGCACTACTTTCTACCTCGGCAAATATTTCACGGGGCACCAATGAACCCGCATATAAAATAATGGGGCATTGCTTAATATATTTAAGCGCTTTTACAGTAATAAGTTCTGGATCACCTGGGCCTGCGCCAATAAAATATACGGTCATAATTTTTTACTGTAACCTCTGGGAGTATAAACCCATTGTTTATCGTTATTAATAATATGGCGTGACTCGCTGTTGCCGACCGACACTAAAGTAAACATATCGACATCGTCACTGTGTAACTTATCGAGTGTGGTGATAGTCACGCTCTCGTCTTCGCGGGTTAATTGGCGGCCTAATAATACCGGTGTACTGTGTGGCCGGTATTGCAAAAGAATATCGCGTGCGGTATTAATTTGCCAATCACGTTTTTTGGAGCGCGGATTATAAAATGATACGACAAAATCACCTTGACCACAGGCATGCAAGCGCTTCTCAATTGTTTGCCAAGGGGTTAATAGGTCGGACAGTGATATGGTACAAAAATCATGGCCTAGCATGGCGCCAATTTTAGCAGCGCCTGCTTGCATCGCCGAAATACCCGGCACCACTTCGATGTCAACCTCTAGCCATTGTGGTGAGTCTTCTTTGCCAGATAATTGTTGATCCAGCAATTCAAAGACCAGCGTCGCCATCGCATAAATACCAATGTCGCCGCTGGACACTAACGCAGTTGTTTTACCTTGGGCAGCTAAATTTAACGCCAACCTTGCACGTCCAATTTCTTCGCCCAAGGGTAAGTCGTGGCGGTTTTTGCCCTCGCAGACTGAGCCTAGTAAATCGAGGTACAAACCATAGGCAACAAGGTCGGTGCTTAGGTTGATCGCTTCGATAGCCCGGGGGGCGACTAAGTCCATTGCACCGGGTCCAGTACCAACTACATATAATTTTTTCATGTTATTCATTCATTAATAAATTTGAAGGCAGCTTTTGATCTACCGGATATGAACGCGCAATGGCACAGGTCGCCTTTGCCGTTTTTATTTTTTTTAATACTAGCTCGGGCGCTTGCCCGGTTTGCTGCTGTGCTGCCCACAGCGCAGCTGATTCGGCAACACCGTATACCCCCACTACACCAAACACATAATCTGATTTCGTACTGAGCAAATGCTCCATTTTGCCCAATGCAATAATTCCGTATGTTCCGTAAGGTTTAGCTTTGGCCTGCGCTAACGCGATTAAACCTTGTTCATCCGCTTTTATATCGATGCTATTAATACTGTGTATTTGTGCTTCGGTGAGGCCTGCTTGCTGTAACGCATTGGCGAATAAAGCCGCTAAATCTTGTTGCGGGCAATGTCGCTCACACCCCATACCCACGGTATACACCGGTTTTAAATAAGGCTTAGCCGTTGTCATGACAAGTTGCGCCTGCAAATAAACGGCAACAGTATGCGCCCAGTCGTTTGCCCCGCCTTCGTGACCTGATAATAAAGGGATAACATATTCACCAAGCTCATCAAGTACGAGTACTGGCGGATCACTGTATTTTGTATTGAGCACCGGCGCCAAACTACGCACAGCAATCCCTGTGGCACAAATCATAATAAGTGCATCGCCATGGGCAAAAGCCTGCTGTACACTTTGACTAAAAGGCTTAGGTTTAAAGTGCACTGTTGCGACAGGCATAAAGTGCTGTAGCCTTGTCGCAAGGCGCAAGCCTGCATCAGTGAGTGCAATAATTCGTACGGGTTTATTCATGCCCAATTATTGACCCCTGCCCTGTGTTGTTTTAGTGATCACAAACAATGAAAAATACGGCCCAGCTTCGTTTTCTAAAGTGCGAATATCTCGCTGTATTTTTTGGTTATCGCGGCTAATGTACTCTAGGTAATTCGCATCATCTGTACGGTTTGCCGCACTAATGGCATCTAAAATATATTGCCGTGAGCGCCCAGCCTTAAGAATAACAACCGAGTCATGATTATTGAGTGTGTCGATTATTTTTTGTTGGCTATGGCGCCCACTAATAACAGCAAACGATTCTTTTTGCACAGTGAGCGGTAATTGCAAAGCCGATGACGCGGCATGTACCGACGAAATACCGGGCACAACTTCACAGGTTACTTGGCTTTGCAGGCGCTCTAACAAATAAGCAAACGAGCCAAAAAACAATGGATCACCCTCGCACAAGAATACGACGGTTAAACCTGCCTCTACCGCCTGCCCAATACGGGCAGCTGCCGCATCATAAACCTTATTTGCAATACGCCGGTCTTCGCTCATGGGCATAACAACGGGTATTTCTTGTGTAGACTTGCATCGTAATAGCGCATCAGCTGCGATGGTTTTGGCTTGCGATACACCTTTATCGTTAACAATATAACTAATGACGTCGGCTTGCTCGATATAACGCGCCGCCTTTAATGTCATTAGCTCTGGATCGCCGGGCCCAACACCCACACCGATAAATATCGCCTTCATCGCTCACCTGTTCTTTTTGTAAATTTAAAAATGTGTATTGGCAACTTTGCCACGTACTGCATGCGGCCATCGACTCTTTTACCACGTTTGACGCCTAGCTCAATGCTTTCGACTTGCGATGCGACTGATTGCTTAACAAGATTATGGGACTCGGCATTATTAACTTCCGCATTATTAACTTGCGCACTGTTAATTTGAGCATTGAAAATATCATCGGCAAAGCGCTGTAATATATGCTTGCTGCGCTCAATGACACCACTAGCCACCAACACACCATGATCTGGCAGTGCAGCCCATACGGTATGCAATAAAGCTTCGAGTTCGCCATCGCTACCGCCAATAAATACTTTATTAGGGGCCGGCAAATCGGCTAAAGCTGCCGGTGCGCGCCCAGCAATAATATGTAGGTTTTGCACAACACCAAAGTGCTGTTGGTTTTGCCGCAAAAACGCTAACCGCTGGGTGTGGCACTCGATGGCATAAATATTGGCCTGTTCATTCCATAGCGCCAGTTCAATAGCCACACCACCACACCCTGCACCAATATCCCATACAACATCTTGTGCACACACGCCCATCATTGACAATATGGCTAAACGCACTTCGCGCTTACTGATCATACCTTTGCCTGGAGCGGCGCCGGTTTGAAAGTGATGATCGGCAATACCGGGGAATTCAGGGAATACCCCGCCATGACCGCGCACGTGTAAATGAGTAACGTGTAAGTCAGAAAACACTTGCGCACTATTGGCTAGCGCTTGGGCCTGCCAAGTGCTTACGCGCTCTTGTTTGCGCTGAGTATTATTGGGGGCTTGATTTTGAGAGCCTGTTTTTTTTGAACCAGCCGCTGTATTTTTTAAATGATTTTTATCTAGGCCGTTATTGTCTGCGTTGCTATAACCTGCGCTGCTATAACCTAAGTTCTCACAGACCGATATTTGTGTGTCTGGGTAGTTAGCCGCCAAGCACTCTTGCGCTAAGCGCTGGGGGTTGCTGTTTTTATCGGTCAGTATTAATAAGTGTTTATTGGCTTTAAGTTTAGTGCGAAGCTTTTCGACGGGACGGCCGTGTAAACTCAGTACTTCGACATCTTGCAAAGCTAAACCTAAGCGGTGGCATGCCACCTGTACACTGGATACCGCGGGATAAAAACGTAATTGCGCCGCAGCAAAACGCTGAGTAAACCAACGGCCAATACCGTAATACAACGGATCGCCAGAGGCTAATACCACCACGTCGCCAACTAAAGATTCGATAAGTACTGCAAGCTCACAAAGCTTGGGTAGCTCAATACAGCGGGGCTTTTTATCCTTAATAATATGGCCTACAGTCGCTAGCTGGCGTGCCGCACCAATAACTGTATTAGCAGTCCGTAACGCCTGGACAGCAGCGGTATTTAAAACGGCCGTTTGTGCGACACCCAAGCCAATGATATGGACAGTGCTGTTTATCGACGTGTCTTGATAAGCGCCATGCTGACTGCTTACAGTATTGAGGGTATTAATAATACTCACCAATATTACACCGCAATAACGCATTGCAACTGGCCGCCGATACCGCACTACCGCCTTCGTGGCCAAGTAAGGTGATGCACTCTATACCCAGTGCCAAATGGTTATCCCATAGGGCTTGTTTCGATTCGGCTGCACCTACAAAACCTACCGGCATAGCAATGATTAAGGCGGGTTTATCGGCGCCTTTTTCGAGCATTTCTAATAACCGGTATAACGCCGTTGGCGCATTACCAATCACAACTACACTCCCTTTTAGCTGCGGTTGCCATAGTGATACGGCAGCCATAGAACGTGTTTGGGCATGTTGTTTGGCTAGGCTTTGTGTGCGCTCATCATTTAAAAAACACACCGGTGCTTTTTGGATCATGCGCTTAGTAATGCCTTGCTTGACCATCTCAACATCGCACAAAATATTAGTATTATGGGCTAATGCCTGCATACCCGCAGCACACGCATTTTGACTAAAGTGCACCTGCTCCGACAAATGCGGTAAACCCAAGCTGTGTACAATACGCATCACAACTTGCTGTTGGTGCTGATCAAAACGCGATAAATCGGTTAATGCACGAATTTGGCGAAAGCTTTCTTGTTCGATCACTTGTGGGTCAATAATATAATCAAAGGGCATGGTGATCACCTTGCGAGCTAAAAACGGATAACACATGAGTAAGACAATCATCATGCGTACTAAACTGGTGAACAACAATCGGTAGCTTAGGGCGCGTCAACATAAAAACCGGAATATTCAATTCGCGCGCAACACACAACTTAGCAACGGTAGAGTCGCCCCCGCTATTTTTACTGACGACGACATCAATATGATACTTGTGCATAACCTCACGCTCGCCCTCTAGCGTAAACGGGCCAATGGCTTTGATCCATTCCATATTAGGCGGCAAGTGATGCTTGGGTTGTACGGCTGTACGCAATACTATTTTTTGCTGTGTATTGGCTGCCAAATCATTCACTTGCTGCTGGTTAATTTGGCCACAGGTTAAAAACACCGAGCGATGCCCGCTAAGCGCTGTGGCCAATGGCGCCCAAGTATCAAATAGCTGCCAGCGGTCCCCTTTATTTTGGCGCCATGCAGGCCTGTGAAAACGCCAACAAGGAATCATGCATTGCGCCGCAGCATCCACCGCTTTAGTGCTCATGATCGCCGCATAAGGATGAGTGACATCTAAAATAGCGCTAATGCTGTTACGCTGGATAAAAGCGGCTAAACCGCCAAAGCGCGTAAAGCCGCCACTCATGATTTGACAATCTAGCCTTGGCATACGTACAAGGCCCGCCACACTATAAATAACAGTAATGCCCAGTACATGTAAATGCGCCGCCAGTTTACGGCCATCGGCCGTGCCACCCAAAATTAATAAGCGCACTAGTGTTTATCCACCCTATGAGTGTTTGTGCTTTTATTTAAAGCGCTGGTGACAACTGTGCCAACAGGTGCCTTTGAGACTCGCTCTAAAACAACACCGGCATGACCTATAAAATCACCTTGGCGATTGATGGCTAACACTTCCATATTCACACTTGCAGGTACCACTCTACGCGCAAAAGCTAAAGCCCTTTGGCACATGGCATTGGCTAGAGGAACCTCTTGCTGCATACAAAACTTTAAGGCCTCGATACTGGTATTGGCTGTTTTTATCGCCGCTTGCAAAGATAGGTCGGCGCCTACAGACGCGGCAACCTCGGCTATATGGTTAAAATCCATGACCGAGACCCGGCTGTTTAGATCCATGTGGCCATTGGCTAGCTTGGTAATTTTACCAAACCCGCCACACAAGCTCAGTGTTGCGATGGGCTGTTTTTTGACATGCTTCAATACCGCACCGGCAAAATCACCCATCTCTATTAATGCAATATCATCGAGCTGGTATTTAGCTTGTACAGCCTGCTCGCTACGGTTGCCCGTACTGGCGGCAATATGCATAACGCCATTGGCTTTTGCGACATCAATGCCTTGATGAATAGAGGCTATCCACGCGGCACATGAAAAAGGCCGCACAATGCCAGTGGTACCCAAAATGGATAGGCCACCTAAAATACCTAACCGTGCGTTCATGGTTTTTTGTGCAATGGCCTCGCCTTTTTCAATACCTATAGTGACTTTAAAGCCGCCGAGGTAATTAAGCTCTTGCGCAAGGGCTAATAAATTATCGATCATCATTTGGCGCGGCACCGGGTTAATGGCAGGCTCGCCTACCGATAAAACCAAGCCCTCTCGGGTTACCGTCCCCACACCGGTACCGGCACAAAATACAATGCCTTGGGCCTCTTGCAAAATAACATCGGCAAACACTGTTGCGCCGTGTGTCACATCGGGGTCATCGCCAGCATCCTTAATCGTTGTCGAGCGTACGCTGGCTAATAACTCGGCTTGACAACCCAACGGATAACTCACTACATTCAACTCCACTGTTTTGCCTTTAGGCAGCGTGACACTCACCACCGAAGAGGTTTGTGCACTCTGTTTTTGAGCGCTTTGATCGTGGCTTTTTTTGCCCGACGATGAAGATAAAACAGCGTTAACTGGAGCAGTAAGCAAGCGCGCCAATAAATAACGCGCCGATGCCAGCGTACAGGCTGTAGCACACGTACCCGTGGTTAACCCTGTGCGAAGAGGCTTTGGTTTTTCTGCGCTCTCTTCCCACATAAATCAGCTAGCCTGCAGTAACCAATAACTGCCCAATGCAATAGACGACAGCGCTAAGCCATGACGACTGAATTGAAATACCCTATGTGATCGGCGATTTAAAAATTGTTGAATATGCGCAAAACCTAAACCAAAAAATAACATGGACAACATAACACCCAATGAGAAAATCATAAGGTACAGCATAGCTGGCATAAACTGCCCACTTGCCACAGCAGGAATCAACGCCAACGCCGGTGCACTGCCTGCCAAACCATGTAACATACCGACAAATACCGGCTTGTGATTATTTTTGGTTATGTGAGCGTCGGTGCTATCGCGCCAATGGGTATGTACAATATCACCGTGACTATGTCGCTCAAAGATAAGCTTGTCTTTGCGGATTCGTATAAAACACATCACCCCTAATACAATTAACAATACACCCACGCCCATTTCGGCCATTTTTTGTATACCCTCGGGAATGGACACCCCTAAACCAAACAGTAATACACCGCAACATAAAAGCATGCCACCATGCCCCAGCGCCCAGCGCCCGCTTTGTAGCAAGGTGCGTTTAATACTGGTTTTTTGACTATTTAAAACCGATACCGCCATAATATGATCGGCATCTAATGCGTGAATCAACCCCAATCCAAAACCGACAAACAACAATAAAAACACATCAATTGACATAACTCATCCCCGCTTGGCCTAAAAAGAGATCCGCAGTGGCTTTCGCATTAGACGGAAAAAATAAATGTAAATAACTTGCAGTTAATTGCCGCTCGCGGTAAATGGCTTCGCCTGGTGCTGGGTGTCGTTGGCGCACGCCATGTGCAATAGGCTCTGGGGTTTGAGTACTGCGTGAACGATGATGTGCATGGCCGCGTATATCCCCTTCGGGCAAAGGAGCAACTTGCATGCCTTGGCAGCCGCGTTTACCGCGCATAGCGCCCTCGCCTGCTATTAAGCCTGCCATAATATGGGTGTCATCGTCTAAATCGGTCAAGGTTTGCAGGCAGTATAAAAAGCCCCCGCATTCGGCTAAAATAGGCTTGTTAGCGGTATAAAACGCTTTAATATCCGTAATCATCTCGTGGTTTTTGGCCAAGCTTTTAGCGTGTAACTCGGGGTAGCCGCCAGGCAACCATAGGGCATCTGCAGCGGGTAGCTGCTGATCATGCAAAGGCGAAAAGTATACTGTGGTGGCGCCCATTGTTTCGAGTAGGGCAACATTGGCATCATAAATAAAGGTAAAGGCTTCGTCTTTTGCAATAGCAACTGTTGTGCCTGCAAGCCATTGCGTAGGTGTGCCTTGGGTTATTTTATCGGCGGTGACCGCCTCAAAATTAACCGGGGTCATATCGCGAAAAATATCGGTAAAGCCTGCTGCATCGAGTACATCGGCGCCAGCTTCAAAGCGTTTTTCTAGCTCATCGTGCACTTCGTGTGCTTGCACCAAACCCAAATGTCGCTCGGGTAATGCGATGGCTTCTGAGCGCGCTACATTACCGAGCATAGGCAGCGAAGGCGGTAGCGCATCTGCAATAAGTTGACGGTGTCTATCAGAGCCACAATTGTTTGCAATTAAACCGATAACGTTAATATCGTCACGGAAGGATGCTAAACCCACAGCAATGGCAGCAGCGGTTTGCGCCATCCCTTTAACATCGATCACAATAGCCAGCGGTATATTAAAGCGCGCGGCCAAGTCGGCGCTTGATGGTTCGCCATCGAACATGCCCATTGCGCCTTCGACTAAAATTAAGTCGGCCTGTTGTGCGGCCAGATAAAACTGATGCTGGCACCATGGGTCACCAGCCATCCATAAATCAATTTGTACGACAGGGTTACCCGAGGCTTGCGCTAAAATTTGCGGATCTAAATAATCGGGGCCTGTTTTAAAAATACGGACATCTTTACCTTGGCGCTTAAGCAAGCGCGCCAAGGCCGCAGTGACAGTTGTTTTGCCTTGGCCTGAGGCAGGCGCTGTTAAGAATAAAGCGGGGCATTCAATACTAGTCATTAAAATTCAATACCCGCTTGTGCTTTTACGCCCTGCCTAAACGCATGGCGCTCATCTTGTACCGACGAAATAGTATCGGCAACTTCTTGTAATGATAGCGCCATGGTTCTACCTGTAATAATGACATTTTGCATTACTGGGCGCTTTTTAAGTGCTGCAACCACAGGCTCAATATCAAGGTACTGGTATTTGAACATGTAACTTAATTCATCAAATATTAACATGTCATAGCGCTCATCTTGTAAGAGCTCTTGGGCTAATGCCCACGCTTTTTGCGCGGCAATAATATCGAGTGACTTATCTTGTGTTTCCCAAGTAAAGCCATGCCCCATTACGTGCCAGTCAATTAAGGGGTGGTCTTTAAAAAATTTAAATTCGCCCGTTTCCATTCGGCCTTTAATAAACTGAATAACCGCGCAGCGTTTACCGTGGCCAACCGAACGGGCCATGGTGCCAAAGGCAGAGCTGCTTTTGCCTTTACCATTACCTTTTAACAAAATAAGTACACCGCGCTCTTGGGTGGCCTTGGCAATTTTGGCATCTACCGCGGCTTTTTTATTAGCCATACGGGTTTTATGTATTGAGTCAGTCATTATCACTCACACCATTAAGGGAAGATATTGTGCATTGAGTAAGGCGGCAATATGTTTGGCTTTGCCGCGCTTGACTTGCGATTGTTCGATATCCACCAAGACCACATCACCCGCTAGCTGTTGTGTGCGTTCAAAATGGCGTATTCGGCCATCGGTTAAAATATAATTTTTGAAGATAACAGATGGGTTTTTTTTGCGTTGCGCGCGCTGTATTTTAGCGGCCTCATCAATAGCGCTATGCAAGGGTGTGCCGCCACCTGCCGTAATAGCATCCAACGCATCATGCATGGCCTTAGGTGCTCGGCGTAAAGCCATAACTGTACGCACTTGCTCAGCACCAAAGCCCAATAAAGAAAATTGCTCACGATCTAAATAAGCCTGCTCGGCAATTTGAATAATAAGCGCCTTTGCTTTGGCAAAACCTTGGTTCACCAAAATCGAGCCTGATGTATCGAGTAAAACCAAATGAATAACACTCTGGCAACGCCTAGGTTGACAAAAACGCAGAGTTTTTAAAGGCCATTGCCCAAGGTTTGCCATGAGTGTATTGGCCCAATGGATTTTTGTATTGGCGCCTTGAGAAGATGCCCGTCCATTAACAAACACGCTGGCAGCTTGGCCCCCGTCGTGTGTTTGAGTAGGTGCATACTGCGTCGGTGCGCGGTATTGCGCTAAAGCCTCTGGCAACCTGGCAACCTGTTTACTGTGCACCGGCTTTTTGAAAAAATGTGCTGTGGCTATTGATTTTGATTGGGTTTGTTGACATTGCGCCTCCATTGCCCCCCAATCACCTTGTCCGCTGGTGGCCTCATCGTTTTGCGGCTGGCCTGCGCTTAATGTTGTTGAATCACTGGCACCCGAGCTATTACCCGCTGAGCTATTATCCTCTGAACTATTAACACCCGAGCTATTAACGCGTGTATTATCGGGTCGAGTAAAAGGGTGTTGGTTTTGGGGTTCAACCGATTTATCACCAGAGCCACCCTTGCCGGCAGCATCATTTTGAGCGCCGTCATGATTCGGCGAATTACCCGCATCATTATTGCGCCTATGACCTAACACTAACTCCTCTACCGCTAATACATCCTCACGAGTGACGCAGGTTCGTTGCGCTAGGGCTGCATTGGCTAAAGCCGCTTGAATCCAGACAATATCGGCACGTAAACCATCAACACCGCCAGCGCTGGCACGTTCGGCAATCAGCCGGCGGCATGCCATAGGACACTCTACACGGGGTAATAGCACTTGGGCTTGGCTGATAGATGTGATTAACAGCTGTTGCTGCTTAGCATAGCGCTGAACAAAGGCGCTAGGATTTTTATCGAATTGCTCGCGCCGCTGAACAATCTCTATGCGATCGTCTAAATCGTACTGATTAGTTAACGAGACAAATAAGCCAAAGCGGTCTGTTAGCTGTGCCCGTAACTCACCTTCATCAGGATTCATTGTGCCTAACAAAATAAAGTCAGCAAAGTGTTGATGGCTAATTCCATCGCGCTCCACCGTATTCACGCCGCTAGCGGCAACATCTAAAAGCTGGTCCACTAAGTTATCGGGTAATAAATTCACTTCATCTATGTACAGCACACCGTTATGTGCCTTAGCGAGTAAACCCGGCTGGAACTCGACGGTTTTTTCATTTAATACTTGCTGCAAATTTAGCGAGCCTATGAGCATTTCTTCGGAGGCGCCTAATGGCAGTGTGACAAACGGTGGTTGGTGGTTATGTGGCTCGCCTGTTTGCTGGCTTTTGAGTGACGTATGATTACCTGTGTTGACTGTGCACGGAAGAATATCGGCCAAGCCTTTAGCAAGGGTCGATTTAGCTGAGCCTCTTGGCCCACTAATTAATACCCCACCCACCAAAGGATTAACAGCGACCAACTGCAATGCCAGCTTAAAATCAGTTTGCAATGCAACAGCCGAAAAAGGAAAGTGGTGCCCAATGCTAGGCATCTGTTGATACCTCTTGACCATGCTTTACAGGCTTTAATGCAGCGCTCAAAGCGATAGGTTTTAATACCCACCCATTCAGAATCCAGGCTGAGCACACGCCAAGCACCAACCAAAAGGCAAGGTTACTCAACCCGCTGGCAATAATAAACTGCTGATGTAATTGGGTAAGTGCAATAACAGAGTCGGGGTCCGGATGGGCAAAGATGGGGCCTTTAGGGTGAGTGCTTGCAACAGTATAAGGCAGTATAGCCAGTGCAATGCCGACCAACTTATACTTAAGCCGGGCAAAACTGAATATCATCAATCCCACACCCACACAAACAACAGCAAATATCCACCAAGCTTGTCTATTATTGATAGGCGCCGCTTCAACACCGGGGATTTCTGGTGGAAACCCAATACTTGGGGCCACAAAAAATACGGCAAAACCCGCAGCACCCCACACAACACCTTTTAAAGCGTTAATACGTGCAGTACCTTGTTGTTTCAGCTGTGACATGACTGACAGCAAAATAGCAGCAAAGCCAATACCCGCAAGCACATTCGCCACTATGGTGTAGCTAGCACGCTCGGCACCATCTTGCGGTGCCCACGGTTCAGCATTGTCATTATCGAATAAATCACCCCCATGTGAGTGGGTGCCGTGATCATGAGGGGCCTCGACTTCAAAAGCTTCTGCAGCAAAAATAATAGGATTAACCGACAAAGCTTGCGCCAGGCTAAATACAAGCCCAGCCGTCAGTCCCACCAATAAGGCGGCAGTAATCGTGCGTCTAAACAGCATAATAATTAATATCTTAATTTACAGGCGATACAATACAGGGACAGCCAAAAAAGGCGGTACCCTATTCGTTTATATTATAAAGATGAGCCGCGAAAGCTTAGTGGCAAGGAAACGCCAATGCGTGACGGGTATCGTGCGCAGCATTATGTGCAGCACTCATTGGCATAAAACCAACAGCCAGTACCATGATGGCACCAAAGGAAAAAACAGCGGCATTTTGCACTAATGCTGTAGTAATGGGCTTACTGTGAACCTGTGAATCAACGATTGTATGCATTGTCATAAATATTCCTAAATATGCACCCACCGTGCATATTATATGAAAGAATTGACAGGCCGGTATTCGGGCTCCGAGAGGGCAAATGAACTTTGCCATTGTTTACACCTTCCCAGCAATCAGTGTATCGCCAGTGGTCGTAAACTACTCTTTTTACCGATGCGGGGGCAGCGATGGGGTCAACCATACTTCCCGATTATCTTTACGGATTTACGCCGCAAAGCACCTGATTTGAACCGCGATACTATCAGTATCTTGTTAAAAAAGAAACGTATTCGCTATGTGGATGACAGCCTCACCAGTTGATAGGTGCTATTATCTATGTGTTCACTTGCATGCCGCACTTCTATTTTGTACCCTAAACCCTCTAGTTTTTGATTGAGCGTGCTTTTATATAATGCACAGCGAAACGCTTTATAATCCATAGCAATGTCAGCGCTTATCCATTCAAATAATGCCTCAAGCGTAAAAACACATCGCCCTTGCCCAATAATAAGACACCCATAATTATCGCACTGCAAAGCACCGTGCAGGTCAGGGTCTCGCTTAATAAGCTGATCAAACTTACCTAGCAACACAGCCTCCATAATAAAACCTCCTCCTCTTTCACTTGTAACGAGCAAGTTTAGATACTCATCGTCTAATCAATACAGTATGAAAACACGCTCACTCAGTTGACCAAATTTAATTTGCCACGACACTCTCTAAAATACCGATTAACGCCTAGAATAACATCAAGCGATATTGTACTAACGCAAATAAACACTCGATAAGTCAATATTAAATAAAAGATATTTTTTCGTTATTATTGGACCCACAATACAATTATTCTACAATAAGTTATTTTTTAGGAAAAACTATGATTACAATCAACGAATATTTCGACGGGCAAGTAAAATCTATGGCCGTTAACTCAGGTGTATTACCTGCCACTATTGGGGTAATGCTCGCTGGTGACTATACCTTTGGCACCGACAAAAGAGAGGTTATGACCGTTGTACAGGGTGAGCTCACGGTTAAATTACCCGGCGAAAACACCAAACAAACCTTTAAAAACGGTCAAGTCTTTGAAGTATCTGCCAACTCAAGCTTTGATGTGACAGTGGTTATTGATACCGCCTACTTATGCCAATACTGCGAATAAACTATGTCGAAACTATTGCCATTAGGATGTAGCAATGTGAAAAACAAGAGCTAAACTTATGCCTATTCACTCATAGGCTATTGGTTTAGCATGTCAAAATTGCACATTTTAGTGGTCGACGATACCCCTTCAAATTTGGCCATTACTGAGGCTTATCTAGAGCCTTTTACTCATGCATTGAGCTTGGTGGTAGTCACCTCAGGCAAAGATGCTCTTATACTCTGCTCAAAGCAGCACTTTGATCTTATTTTTTTAGACCTTGAAATGCCCGAACTAGATGGCTTTAATACGGCTGAACAATTGCGCAAGCACTGTACAAGCCCCATTATCGCCATGAGCGGCCACACCCTAGAGCACCTCAAGCAACACCCATTGTCGTACTATTTTAACGGCTTTGTCGGCAAGCCTTTTAACGACCACGACCTACTCTTATTGATTGACAAGCACTGCTTAAGCCAGCTCGCTCAGGCTGCACCATCTACGCTTACGTCCGCGTGTATACCTGAGCCTAACTTGAAATCTAAACCCAAATCCACACTTAAGCCTAAGCACTCAGTCAGCAAGCAGCATTGTCATTCACAACCCTCACTGCTCGATGTCGCAGCCATGCTGACACGCCTCAACCACAATAAAAAACTGGCTGCCCGGATCTTAAAAAGCTTTAGTCAAAACAACTTAGCCACCTATGATAACTTTCAACAAGCCGTTGCCGCGCAACAATGGCAAGCTGCCGCACGCATCGCCCACACTCTTAAAGGCGGCGGTGCCAACCTTGGTGCCAATGCGCTGTCTGCACTTGGAGCCGAACTCGAAACCCTATGCACGCAACACACTGCACCGGCGCCAACACAGATGCAAGCGCTCGAAATCGTGTTAACCAACACTATCGCACGCGCTCAAAAAGAATGCGCTCAGCTAGAGTACCAGTTACAAGCCATAACACAGGCTTGCGGCACACATTCAAACCCTGTGGCACATGATCGCCATGCCATAAAAGATGAATTGGAAGTTGTACTTCAAAATTTACACTGCAATGTCGGTGCGGCACAAGACAAGCTGGATGACATTGAAAGAAACTCCCCCAATGACCAAGACATTCAGCAAATGGTTGCACTGTTTAATCAATTCGCCCTAGACAAACTGTCAAAAAAAATAGAGGGTTACCTGCGCGCACATCAATAATATCTGTAACTATTCAGAGCTGTGGAAATCGGGCGCTAATGAATAATTTGCTGGGCCGCTCACGCCATCTATGGTCGCTATATAAGCGCTCCCGGCGCTTAGGGGCGAGGAAAAAATACATTATCCAATAATACTTGTTTGCTGCTTCCTCTCCTCGACATTATGCTCCTGCAATGTCTAATAAGGGGCTCCTGCCCCGATGCGTTGCTCAAAGCGTTACATGCCCCGGCATGCGCCCCTTCGAGCGCCTTGCCGAGAAAACAGAACCCTACGTCTAATTGGACAAACTATTATTGCCTCGCCCCTTAAATGCCCAGAAAATAACCCATCAGCACACTGTTAATAGGTTTTTTGGGTTCGGCTCAATAGTGACTAATACTTAACCTGCATCAACTCAACGTGCTCACCCACAAATAATAGCGATTAACATGCCAATCAATCGTATCTCATATCGCGAGGCACGGTAATATTGCTAGGCCGCGCAGGCCGCTCACCTCGGCCAACACGATACTCGCGCAACTGAAAGATATACGCCAAAATTTGTGCAACGGCTACATACAAGCCCGAAGGAATCTCCTCATCTAGGTCGGTTGTATGGTAAACAGCACGGGTTAATGCCGGCGCCTGAACAAGCTCAATTTTATGCGCTCGGGCAATTTCGCGAATTTTCATCGCAGAAAAATCAACCCCCTTCGCAAGACAAATAGGTGTTGCCATATTGGCAGGGTCATATTTTAAAGCCACTGAATAATGTGTCGGATTAGTAATCACCACATCCGCATTAGGCACTTCTGCCATCATTCTTTTTTGTGACATTTCTCGCTGAAGCTGCCTAATACGTCCTTTCACCTCGGGCTTGCCTTCACTGTCTTTCATTTCATCTTTGATATCTTGCATCGACATTTTTAGCTTTTTAACATGCGCATGAATTTGATAGGGAATATCAATGGCAGCCACAATTAATGTAGAAGCACAAATAATTAATGTTGCAATAGCACTTAAATGCGCGGCATTATAAATTGCCTCTTCTACTGGCTGATTAACTAATGCCAACACATCATCGCGCATATAACTCAATGTAAAATAAGCCGAAAAAACGACCACCAACACTTTAGCGATTGACTTAAACAGCTCGACCAAAGCATTAACAGAAAACATTCTCTTTAGGCCCGCCAGTGGATCCATGCGATTAAGCTTTGGCGCCAAGGCTTTACTGCTCCACAAAAAACCACCCAACGCTGTAGGCCCAGCAATACAAGCAAAAATCGCTGTTGAAAAAAAAGGAATTAATGCATAAAAAGACTCATAAATTGCAGAGGCAAATAAACCCAATAGCTTTTGAGCATCAAAAACAACCTCTCTAGAGGCACCAAAACAAGCCACCATAACACCCATAATGGTCGACGATATATGCCCGCCGGTAACCATTAACGCAATCGTGCCTAAAATTAATAAAGCACTGGTTGTTAGCTCTTTTGAGCGCGGAACCGTCCCGTCTTCACGCGCTTTTTCTAAGCGCTTGGATGTAGGTTCCTCCGTTTTTTCTTGTGCGCTATCATTAGCCGACATAATAGATACTCTTTATTAGCCTATAAGGTTTCTCACAAACATAAAGCCATCACTGGCAATTCGCTCGAAGTAGGCCAGCATACTATCTAGGCCGATAAAAATTAAAATCATACCTAACGTTAAAGTAAAGGGAAAACCCACGGCAAATATATTTAATTGCGGTGCAGCGCGGCTCATTACACCAAAGGCCAAATTAACCAAGAGCAAAGCAGTCAACAACGACACACACATTAGTAATGCAGTGGTAAAAAGCCATGAACCCAACCCCGCGACCGCATTAAATTCAATCGCTGAATAATCGCCAAATGGTATACGCCAAAAACTTTCCACCACCAACTCTATCAATACTAAATGACCGTCATACACAATAAACAGCAACGTAGCGGCCACCAAATAAAACTGAGATATAATTGTTGTTTGCACACCATTAACTGGGTCGTTCATTGAAGCAAAGCCTAAACCAATTTTTACTGCAATAATTTGCCCAGCCAATACAAAGCATTGGAATACAATTTGAAAGACAAAACCAACCGTACCGCCCACTAAGAGCTCGGCACCGATAGTACCCAGCATAGGCAAAGACAATAAGTCAGCTGCAGGCTGTATAGGTACAACAGAAGCGATCACGCAGGTTATCAAAAAGGCGGCAATAATACGAACTCTCGCAGGCACCACGCGAGTCCCAATCACCGGCATGGTTAAAAACAAAGCCCCTATTCTAAAAAAAGGCATCAATAACGATTGAAAGTATTGGCTGATTTCAGAAAAGGAAAACTCCATATCTATCCAATAATATGAGGAATATCATAAATTAAGCGATTAAAGAGATCGGTCAATTGACTCAACAACCAAGGCCCTGTCATCATAATGGTTGTTAACGTCATGACTAAGCGAGGCAAAAAACTTAACGTTTGCTCATTAATTTGTGTGGCTGCCTGAAAAACACTGACAATCAAGCCAACCGCCAAACTCGGCCCCACAATAACTAAAACGATTGTAATTGTTAAGAAAAAGGCATTACCTAGAATATCCAAAACAACTTGCGGTGTCATAATACACCTCTGTAGTGACGTAAATAAAAACTCTAAACCCCAAAACTAGCAGCTAAAGTACCAATAATTAATGCCCAGCCATCAACTAAAACAAACAACATTATTTTAAAAGGCAATGAGATGATTAAAGGCGACAACATCATCATACCCATCGCCATTAAAATACTTGCCACCACAATATCAATAACTAAAAAAGGAATAAATATAATAAACCCTATTTGAAAAGCCGTTTTAAGCTCTGAAGTAATAAATGCAGGCATTAATATTGACAAAGGTATTTCATCAGCGCTCGCTACACTATCGCGTTTAGATATCCTAAAAAACAATGCCAAATCAGACTCTCGCGTTTGCCCAATCATAAAATCACGTATAGGGACTTGCGCTATAGCCAAGGCTTCGGGGGCCGTTATTTGCTCATGGGCATAGGGTAGATAAGCCTCTTTATAAACCTTTTCTAAAATGGGGCTCATAATAAAAAAAGTTAAAAATAATGCCAACCCTATTAAAATTTGATTTGAAGGGGATTGTTGAAGCCCTAAAGCCTGCCTCAAAATGGAGAATACAATAATAATACGCGTGAAAGATGTCATTGTCATAAGCATAGCCGGCAAAAATGATAAGGCCGTCATCAGCATCAACACTTGCAAAGTCACGCTATAGTCTTGACTGCCATTTTGCATTTCAGTGACAGTGAGTATTGGCATTCCCGGTAGTGGCGCAAAACCTTGAGGCGCCGCAGAGCGTGTTAATTCATCCATGCGTTTCATTTCATCTGATGCCTGAGCCTCGGCTTGATAAGCGCCAAAAAACAAAATGACCAGTAATAGACACCCAAAAATTGTAATACCTTGCTGCTTGATGAAATGCCAACAGCGAAACGGCATTATGACTGCCCACCTTTGAGTAAAAACTCATTTAACTTATGCTGAAAATCCAATGCGTTTTTAGCCCCTAGCGAAGGCTTTACTGGCTCGCTTTGCGCTGCGGGTAGCTCAGGCATACTTTTGATTAGCGTAATGCGCCCGCCCCCCACGCCTAACAATAAGCTTTCACCGGCAAAATCAACTAATATTAATTTTTCTTTGCTTGATACATTAATGCTTTCTCGTAGGCGAATTTTTTTATGATTAACTAAACGCTGAATACCTATTTTTTTAGACAACCAAGCGAGCAACCCGATCACTCCCAATACAAGAGCCAAACCTAAGACAACCTTTGTTAATACTTCTTTTTTTGATACTGCCGCATAAGAGCCTTCATGCGAATAACCAAAACCACTGTTCGAAATAAGACTTTCATTAAGGCTTTTATCTGCCGTGCCTGTATCAGTAGAAGCGACAGATGGTACAGTACGAGTGATCGCCGTAGCCTGGGTACCACTTAGCACCGGAGTGGCTTGTTTTAGCCGTATCGATGTGACAGGTTGAGTCGGTTTTACCGAACGAACAACCTCTTCAGATTGAGCAATTGATGTAGCGCGAGCAAGTGCCTCAGCCTGATCACTCGTAATAGATTGATCTTGCGCTAGTATTAATTGACTGCCAGCCAAACAATAAATACTCCAAAAACGTACCATGCAATATCTAATAATTGATTTTTTGGGGGTCATTGCTTTATCTCAATTTTTTAATTCTTTCAGAAGGACTAATCACATCAGTCATTCGAATACCAAATTTTTCGTTGACTACCACCACCTCACCATGGGCAATAAGCGTTCCATTGACCAAAACATCTAAAGGTTCGCCAGCCAGTCGGTCCAATTCAATCACCGAGCCTTGATTAAGCTGTAATAAATTGCGAATGGTAATAGCTGTGGAACCTACCTCCATAGAGATACTCACTGGGATATCCAAAATAACATCTAAATCTGGGCGCCCTTCAACACCGGTGGCTATACCTCCGCCAGTCTCACCAAAATCTTCTAAATCAATAGGCTCCGCCTCAGTGCCGCCATCTGACGACTCCTCGGTAACTTGCTCTTCCATGGCTGCTGCCCACTCATCAGCCATATTGCCTTGGTCAACATTATCATTGTCATCATCACTCATCTTTTTCTCCTACTGCAGCAGAGGTATTGGCCATTGGTCGCTCTATTTTTTCATAAACTTTTAACGCCAAATGCTCTTCACGCTGTCCAAGTATTGTTTTAAACATAGGAACGCCGTTGGCCGTTAGCACTTGGTACTCCGATAAATTAATCGGGATAATATCGCCAGGGCGCAACTCAACAATATCCCTTAAACTCACCTCGCGACGCGCAACATCGCATTCCAATTCAACTTCTGCATCCATAACATCTTCACGCAAAGCATTAATCCAGCGATCATCTCGCTCGTCGGTATCCGATTGCAAGCCTGCATCTAAAATCTCACGTATAGGTTCAACCATCGAATACGGCATGGTGATATGCAACTCACCACCGCCGCCGTCAAGCTCTACATGAAAAGTACTTACAACAACCACCTCGCTAGGGCTCACAATATTTGCCATTGAGGGGTTTACCTCAGAATTGACAAATTCAAATTCAATGGGTTTTATCGCACGCCATGCCTCACGCAAATCAATAAAGGCTTGCTCTAATACCATTTGTACAACACGCAGCTCCGTTGGCGTAAATTCACGCCCTTCAATTTTTGCGTGCCTCCCATCACCTCCAAAAAAATTATCGACAAGCTTAAACACTAATTTAGCATCTAAAATAACCAACCCTGTACCGCGCAAGGGCCGAAACTTGACCATATTTAAACTGGTCGGCACATACAATGTATGGACATACTCGCCAAACTTTTGAATTTGTATACCACCCACTGATACATCAGCGGTACGACGTAATAAGTTAAACATGCTAATGCGGGTATAGCGGGCAAAACGTTCATTAATCATTTCAAGCGTGGGCATTCGACCACGTACAATACGGTCTTGACTGGTTAAATCATAATTACTAACCGCCAGCGGATCACTATCGTCTTCGGTATCAACATCACCATCATCAACACCGTGCAATAGCGCATCAATTTCGTCCTGTGAAAGTAAATCCTGCATGTTTATTCCTAAAGTTACTGCATAACAAAATTAGTAAAAAGAACTTGCTCAACACCCGCACTACCTACTTCTTCCTCTAATATCTTTTGGATTTCCTGTAAACACTCTTGCCGCAACAATTCTTTCCCTTCGGCCGTTTGCATTTCTTCATAAATTTGTCCGCCAATCGTCAATACCAAGGCGTTGGCAATAGTTGGAGCATGTAGTTCGATAGCCGATACAATAGTCGGATCGCGAATCAATAGCGTGACATCCACTTGCGCATAACGCTGGCGGCCTTTATGACCGTAATTAACCACAATAGAAGGTTTTATTGGATAATAAATAGCCGGGACTTTAACCTCTTCGGCGGGCTCTTCCGTGGACTCACTCTCAACAGGCTCAGGAGGAGGCGATAACACCTTAAGCGCTACAACCGTTCCACCGACCGATAAACCGATTAGGACCAAAGCCAATATAATTAAAAAAATTAACTTCTTTTTACCGCCACCAGAGCTTTCCTCTGCTGGTGCATCATCTTCTGCCATGTCAATATTCCGTCAATCTTAGGGCTAAACAACCTTTAATAAAAAATTGCAAAAGGAATGCCATAAACTTTCAAAGAAAACAGTAACTATTCAGTCGAACCCAAAAAGCCCTCTTAACAGGGGCTGATGGGTTATTTTTTTTGGATATTTAAGCGCCGCGCCTTGCAGGGAAAGCAAGGGTTAGACAGTGGACCTGCGTAAGGATATGCAAGATTAGACTTTGCACCTGCATAGGGATATGCAAGATTAGACTTTGCAGGAGCACAAAGTCGAGGAACACAAAGTCGAGGAACACAAAGTCGTAAATGGCTTGAGCGACCCAGCAAATGATTCATGAGTACCCGACTTCCGCACCCCTGAATAGTTACAATATAACAAAGAAAAAAGACGTTATTTAAAGACCGACCAGCGTAATAATCACCCACACTACGCAAATTGATCAATACCTGAGGGCGGGAGCGTGATCTCGATCACTTGAGTGTCTAGCTCACCATCAAGCGTCTCTTCTGCCACCATTGGTGCATGGCCGTCTTGCTCTTGAGTATCTTGATCAGGCTGCGCCTGCTGATCATCAACATCAGCTTGAATCAACTCCATACCTTCGGATTCCAGCGTGTCACGCAACCGCTGAACACTCTGATCTAACGCCTCGCGTACACCTGCATTTTGCGCCGAAAACATCACGGCAACTTGGTCTTGATTAACCGATATTTTCACATTAATCGGACCCATTTCTTGTGGGTTTAATTGAATTTCTGCCTGCTTAATATTTTGTGATACTAAACTCGCAGTTCGCTCAGCAATTTGATCTGCCCAGCCTGGCATGCCAACGCGTACCTGCGCAGTCAACGTAACTTTCTCGGCGCCTAAGCTGAGTGCTTTTGGCTCGGTACGCTCGGCAGTCAAGGTACCGACAGACTTCATATCAAGATCAATATCTTCTTCGGCAAGCGCCTCTTGCCCGGGGGCATCCACTATAGTGCTCTCGGATACGCTGCGCGCAAGCATGCTATTGAGCTGGTAATTAATTTTTTGATGTGCCGATACACTCTCACTTTGCCCATTAGCGGCTGCGAGCTTTTCGGCTGAATTCATTGCCAGTTGGGCAATCGACTTGTCTATTGACTCGGGTAATCCGATATCGCTATGCGGCCCTTTTACCGCAGCGTCTATCGCGCTTGTACTCTCGCGACTCGCAGCGGCGATAGCCGCCATCGCTTGGCTAAGTTTTACGCTAGCACCACGAGCATCAAGCGTATCATTGCTTTGCGCCAATGCCGAAATACTCGAAGGTTTAGCCTCGGCAACTGGCAACGACCCAGCCATCACCCATGCATTATTAGCGTCATCGGCACTCACTTGCATAGCACTGGCCGCAAACGTTTTTTCATGACTACCGTCAAACTCGAACCGACTCAACAACGCACTGCCACCGAAACTATCACTATCGGCATTCGATGGTGCTAGCGTCAAGGCGTTAGCGCCAAAAGCGTTGCCCTCAAATACGCCGCCGGTTACATCAGCATCGGGAGTGATCACCGTTTTTTGGCTAGCAAGTATCGTGTCTTGCACGCGAGTAGATACATTGATTGTCTGACTAATATGATCCGAGGCCAAGCTTGATGCGGCGTCCGCTAACAACGTATTTTCTTCATCTGCCATTAAAGCCTGCTTATGCTCTCGCTCAGCGGTTTGGGTGTGTTTTTCGGCAGCAGGCGCTTTGTGACTACCAGCCTGCCCTTTAACCTTTGCTGATGACTCGTCAAAAGACGCCTTAAAAGACTTTTCTTTAGGAGCCTCTTGAGTTGAGCGGTCAACTATTTGACGTGACTTATGAGCCCGATTAACGTCAGGCTTGCTAGAGGGGATATCGAGACTTGAGGGAGATTCTGACCGCATAATTCACCTGTAATTTAAATAACAACAACCAAGCTACCTATATCAAGTGTTTTATTTAGCAGGTTCTAAGCCAACAAGGCAAAGGTATAAAAAATGGTAACTATTCAGAGGTGCGGAAATTGGGTACTCATGAATCATTTGCTGGGGCGGTCGCTATATAAGCGCTCTCGACAGTTTGCTCCTCGACTTTGTGCTCCTGCAAAGTCTAATCTTGCATACCCCTATGCAGGTGCAAAGTCTAATCTTGCATATCCCTATGCAGGTGTACTGTCTACCCCTTGCTTTCCCAAGGCCCGGCGCTTATATGCCCAGAAAATAGCCCATCAGCACCCTGTTAAGAGGTTTTTTTGGTTAGGCTAATAGTTACCAAAATTATTGACAAATGGCCACCACACATCACGTCTATCTCTTTGTTGAAACAGGAGCCAGTAATGGCTTAATGATTAACAATCACTTGGCAAGCAGCGGAAAACTCTGTCTTTAAAGCGGCAACAATTGTCTTTGCAGAAGCTAAATCATCCGCATGCCCCATGGCTTCCAACTGCCCACAAATATCGGCTAAAGGTCCAGCCCCCATATTACGGCTACTCCCTTTTAAACCATGCGCTTCGGTATACAACAATTGCGAATCTTGCTCATCAAGGGCCAACATTATTTTATCTACGCGCTCTTGACCATCATCAACAAACCGCTCAACTAGCATTGGAAAGCCATCATCCAAAAGCTCTTTAAGCTCATCTAGCACCTCTAAGTTTACTGCCTCAGTCATTTACAGACCCTCATTATTATTGATATATCACCTTAATGCAGAGTGCTTCAGCGAATAAAATGGCCGCTATTGCGCTCACCGTAATATCGAGCCCAACACAGTACTGGCAACTTAGCGAGCCAATCATGCAATTAGCCTTGAGAGCGCTAGCTAGGAGCGGCTGAACCTACAAGCGGCTAACATCGTTCTTACATTTTATAGCTTGCTACCAAGCTAATCATCTGTGCTCCACCTAAAAATAGCTTCAACTTTGTTACCCGGTACATTGATCGTCAGTTTTTCACAAATGGACTCTATCAGCTGTAGCCCACGACCATAATAATTGGGGTGCAAATTGCCCTCGGCAGTACGCTCAATATCATTTTCCTTAACAAAGCCACTGCCACTATCGGTAAAGCGGATAGTTAAAACACCACCGTCGGCACCTTCTTCTAGTTGATGTTCAAAATCAATGGTCACCCAACCCTCGACCAACTCAGCCAAGCCCTCTTTGCGCAAGCGATAATATTCAACAAAGCCTTCTGGCGATGATTTAAGCTGTGAGGATAAATTTAATACGCCGTGCTCCACAGCGTTATTAAATAGCTCAGACAAAACCGTATACAACACCGAGCTACTCTGGCGTAGATGTGGAACTTCGGAAATAACATTTAACAATAAAGGCAAAGGATCAAAGGTTTTTAGTGACGAGGTGTTTAGGCGCAATGTCATGGCCCAGTCAGCCAAGCTCCCCCTCGACTTGGGTGCACTCAATAATATTTTTTGGGCCACATTTTCATTAGGCATGGCCAAGGAAACCATAGAAACATCATCATCACCATCGCTATCGCCAATATGCTCTTGTACTTGTTTTAATATATTACCAAATACATCAGCCACAGGGCTCTTGGCATGAAGCAATGCATTGAGTCGCTCTTCGCCAAACATTTCGCCCTCAGGTTTTCGCGCTTCAATAATACCATCTGACCACAAAAATAATTCATCGCCTTCATTCATTTCATAGCGTATTGGCGTATGGTTAAATTCGCGATTAGACAATACACCTAACGGCAAATTACCTGATTTAAGAACATCAAAACGTTGAGACGCCGCTCGATAAATCCCCCCCTCAGGTAACCCACCCGACCATATTAAGGCACGCTTCTTATGGAAACTTAAATCGACCGCTGTTGCACAACAAAATAAGCCTACAGGTAAAGTATGATAAAGCTTGCCATTGATTTCACGAATAATATCACCAATACTAAAACCTTTTCTGGCCATACCATGAAATATAGAAGCCAATGGCATTGAGCCAATAGCCGCTGGTAGACCGTGACCAGTAAAGTCGCCTAGTAGCATTAGCAAACTACCTGTAGGGCTTAAATCAGCCAATAAAACATCGCCATTAAACACTGCCAATGCCGACATGTAATATTTAATAATAGGCAAATCCAAGGTGCCGGCATGGGTGATTTTATCGAACACTTGCTTGGCAACCTCTTGCTCTTGCATGAGGTGTTTATTATTCAATTCGATTTGGTCTCGCTGGCGCACCATGGTTTGGTTCATTTCACGCATGCGATAAAAAGCTTTAATTTTAGCTTCAATAATAATGGCATTATAAGGTTTTGATAAAAAGTCATCGCCACCAGACTCCAAGCAAGTCACCAAAGATTCGGTATCGACTAAAGACGTTAAAAAAACAATAGGGGTAAATAGATCACCCGATAGCGCACGTATTTTTTTCGCGGCCTCCATGCCGTTAAGATTGGGCATTAATACATCTAAAAAAACAAGATCGGGGTTTTCTTGCTCAAATTTTTCAACCGCCTCAACGCCATCTTCCGCTAATATTACGTTATAGCCATCTTTTTTTAGCATGCATTCTAAAATCATGCGATCAACGGCAGAGTCTTCTGCCACTAATATTTTAATTTTAGCCTTACTGCTATTTTTGACAGGCGCCACGTCATTAACAGAATCCGTAGTTTTAACAGAGTTCATGCATCAGCCCTTAGGTATTTTTATTGTGAGGCAGCAATGCATCAAGTGATTGACGCATCACCCTTAAGGAATTTTAAATATTTCAAAAAAATATAACGACCAAGCACCTGATCAATAATTACGGATACATACAATATTTAGAATGCCATGATTTATTGAATACTAAATAATTTTTCAAAACTCGAAATTGCAAATATTTTTTTCACCTCTGGCGAACAGTTTGAAATTGTAATTTCTGCTTTATCTCCACCGGCATAATCACGCAAAACCAGTAGCATCCCTAGCGCTGAGCTGTCTAAATATTCAGCTTTACGTAAATTCACCTCATAACCTGCTAGTGCACTTTGGCCACCTTCGTAGCAACTGCGAAACTCATCTAAAGAACTTGCATCAAAGCGACCGTCGACTTCAATCATTAATGTTTTGCCGTCACCAGAAACAGAAGAATTTATTGCCATGGGTTGTATCCACCTTTAAAGACTCAATCAAAAAATGTAATGGCCTGATTCAACAACGCATGAACGCCGATTCAGCTAAAGTAACTTTTCAGTGATACCGCCTGTTGTGCCATAAAACAAGAATAGCCCAAAACCCACTTTGCGCGAGAGAATGCTCAAACTTTTGATGAGCAAGCAACTACATCCGACAAAATGACATCTAAAGCAACATTTGGGTGAGCTCCGGTAATTTGGTATGCTCTACCTTTTAACACAACCAGCCAGAGACCCTTATGATTGCTACGGATCAAAGCCCAGATTTTAGTGAGCTCGACACGCAACTCCAAGCCAAAAGCCCGCGCCAAATTATTGAATACGCCTTTGCGCAACACGAAAATATCGCCATTTCTTTTAGTGGCGCCGAAGACGTCGCACTGATTGACATCGCCAGTAAACTGCGCCCAGACGTGCAGGTTTTTACTCTAGATACAGGCCGCCTGCACCCCGAGACCTACCAATTTATTGACCGCGTGCGCGAATACTACAAAATCAATATCGAAGTGCTCGCCCCACAAGCCTCTGCGGTGCAAGCACTCACCACCGAAAAAGGCTTCTTTAGCTTTTATCAAGATAATCATCAAGAGTGTTGCGGCATTCGCAAAATAGAGCCGCTCAAGCGAAGACTCGCCAACATGGACGCGTGGATTACAGGACAGCGCAAAGATCAAAGCCCTGGTACACGCATGGGGATTCCCATTATTCAAATCGATGAGAAATTTGCCGGACCTAACCGCAGCCTAACCAAATACAACCCGCTTGCCAACTGGTCTTCGGATGATGTATGGACGCACATTCGCGCATTAGAAGTGCCTTACAACACCCTACATGACCAAGGCTTTATCTCAATCGGCTGCCAGCCGTGTACCCGCCCTGTAGGCCCCAACCAGCACGAACGCGAAGGGCGCTGGTGGTGGGAGGAGGCCACCAAAAAAGAATGCGGCCTGCACAATACAAACCTGGAAGGTACATAAACACACGGTAAAACGTTTTTTGTTAAGGCGCGAGACAATAATAGTTTATCTAATTAGACGTAGCGTTCTGCTTTCTCGGCAAGGCGCCCGAAGGGACGCATGCCGGGGCATGTAACGCTTTGAGCAACACTCTACCGTTACATCATAAAATAGCAGAGGAAGCAAAAAACAAGTATTTTTAGGTAATGTATTTCTTCCTAGTCCCTAACCACCAGCCATTATTGATCGAGTGAGGCCAGAAACTTCTGATAGGCAGGGTTATTGGTTTCTTCCCAAAAGGGGTAATTTAACGCTTTGAGTGCTTTTTCAACATCGGGCCGCTGTGACAGCGCTACCTGCAAGCCCACCAATACGCGGCCATAGGCTGCACCATGATTGCGATAATGAAAGAGCGATATGTTCCAGCGATTAGCCAATAGCGTTAAAAACTTTAATAGCGCCCCCGGGCGCTCAGGGAACTCAAAGCGATAAACCACTTCATCCTTAAGCGTGGCCGGGGCATGGCCACCGACAAGATGGCGAATATGCAATTTTGCCATCTCGTTATCGGTCATATCGATAACGCCATAGCCTTGCCCTGCCAGCAGCGCTAGCAGCGCCTCTTTATCATGACTTGCCGGGGTAATTTGCAGGCCCACAAAAATCGTTGCTTTTGCGCCGCCGGCATAACGGTAGTTAAACTCCGTAATATTGCGCTTACCCAGTAATTCACAAAACGTAAGATAGGCACCGGGTTTTTCAGGAATCGTGACCATTAACACCGCTTCTCGGCGCTCGCCAATTTCAGTTCGCTCAGAGATGTAGCGCAACCGATCAAAATTAGTATTGGCACCACTGTGTACAGCAATTAAAGTTTCATTTTCACAACCGGTCTCTTGTGCGTATTTTTTGAGACCGGCCAACGCACAAGCCCCAGCAGGCTCAGCAATCGAGCGCGTATCTTCAAAGATATCTTTAATAGCCGCACAAATCTCATCGGTCGTTACCGTAATAACGCCATCAATAGTGTCTTTTAATACGCGATAGTTTTCTTCGCCTATTTGCGCAACGGCAACCCCATCGGCAAAAATGCCTACCTGCGGTAAGATCGCTCGCTTTTTTTGCTCCATGGCCAACTTCAGGCAAGCTGCGTCCTCGGGCTCGACCGCGTAGACTTTGATTTCAGGGCGCACATATTTAATATATGCCGCCATCCCTGCGCACAACCCACCCCCGCCCACAGGGATAAAAACCGCATGAATATCAGAGGTATGCTGGCGCAACAACTCCATAGCTACGGTGCCCTGACCTGCAATAACATCGGGATCATCGTAAGGCGCGATATAAGTGAGGCCCTTTTCTTCGACTAACTGCTTAGCCAAATCAGATGCCTCATCATAGGTATCACCGTGCAATACCACGTTGGCACCATGGCGCTTAACGGCATTCACCTTAATACCCGGTGTTGTCTGCGGCATAACAATGGTCGCTGGCACCCCAAGGTGGCGGGCCGAGTAAGCCAAGCCTTGAGCATGATTACCCGCCGATGCAGAAATCACGCCGCGCTCGCGCACATCTTTGGGCATTTTGAGCAGCTTATTGTACGCGCCGCGAAGCTTAAACGAAAAAACCGGCTGCAGATCTTCACGCTTCAAATACACATGATTACGCGTCTTTTCACACAATAATGGCGTGGAATCGAGCGGTGTTTCTACGGCAAGATCATAAATACGCGCATCTAATATACGCTTGATATAAGACTGTGGCATAAAGCGGATGACTTAAAAAGAAAAACATCATACTACTGGATGAGAGCAACTAAGTCATTGGGTTACAAAACATACAGGCATAAAAAAGCCCGAATTATCGGGCTTTTTTATTCAACAGAGCTTAGTGAGCGTGCGGATCAGCGTCGCCGTGAGCACCACCACCATGAGCACCGCCATGACCTGCGGGAGCTTCTGGGTTGATCTCTAACAACTCAACTTCAAACACTAATGCCGAGTTAGGACCAATTGGGCCTGTGCCGTTTTCGCCATAGGCAAGTTCAGCCGGAATATACAACTCAAACTTTTCACCTAGTTTCATCAACTGCAAACCTTCAACCCAACCCTGGATAACACCTGAAACAGGGAAGCTAACGGGCTCGCCGCGATCTTTAGAACTATCGAAAACAGTACCGTCAATTAAGGTGCCGTGATAATGCACTTTAACGGTATCTTCAGCTTTAGGTGACGCGGCGCCTTCTTCGGCTGCGCTAATGACTTTGTACTGCAGGCCAGACTCAGTCACTTTAACGCCATCTTTTTTGGCGTTTTCATCTAAGAAGGCCTTGCCTTTAGATAAGTTTTCTTCGCCAACTTTTTTCGCTTCAGCGGTACGCTTTTCTTCTTGCTGAGTTTGGAACTCCATCATGATTTTTTGCTGCTCTTCTTGAGCAATGCGGGGTTCTTTTTCACTGGCTACATCTTGGATTGCCATGCCCATCACGGTTTTATCTAACGCAAACTCGCCTTGTTGCGCTTGTTTGGCCATGCGGTAACCCACAATGTAAGTCACTTTTTGCTCGATAGTGGTGAGTTCAACTTCTGAGGGGGCAGCAGCTTGTGCAGCAGGCTTATTACAACCGGTGGTAATTAATGCAGCCGATACCGCCGCCACAAGGAGGGTGTTCTTGCAAGAAAACAACGTCTTCATAAATCTATCCTGTATTTTATTAACATTACTAACTGGCTGTTAAACCAAATTAAAAATAAGTGAACTCAATTAAAACGATATTAAATATAAAAAATGCATAATCTATAGTTGAGCGACATATTAACGCATTAACGAGCCAAGCTGCCAACCCTTACGCGCAATAAATATCAATCATCATGCGATGCATGCCAAGGCGTTAGCATACAAAAATTGTGTACTTCGGTCAGCCTCTGGCACTTGATATTGATGCAAATAATCCAACAACCCAAAGGCAGCTGAATCAGGGATTAGTTCCTGCAACTCAATTTCTGACTCCAATCGCTCCAAGATTGCCTTTTCTAGCAATATTTCAGCGGCCAATATGTGACTTTTGATGGTAGAGCCATCAACCAACTGAGACGATTTTAATGTCTTTCTCAAGCCACGCAATTGCGTAATCGTGTCGTGATCGCCCCCTAGGGACTCGCGCTTGGCAACAATAAAAGCCGCCTCATTCAAAAATCGACCATGCGCAACATGCCAACACAACCAAATGACTAAACCCACATTGATATCGTACTCGTTTTGCAGCTGCAAGCATAAAGCTTCTACGGGCTTGCGACTGTAAAAACGCTCACAAAAGGGCCAAATTTTCATTTTTTACTCACACAAACACTGCCAATACACACAAAAAAGGCGCTGTAAAAGCGCCTTTGATTGATAACGCTTACTGAGTAAGCTTATATAGTGGTGAATTATTTAACTTCAAGCACTTCTTTTTTAGCGCTAACTTTAGCCACAACGCGACGGTTAGTCGCTTGATCGGCTTTTGACGTTTCAGTCACAAGCGGTTGCTCTTCACCATAGCCCATCGCTTTAACACGATCAGACTCAATACCATACTGCTCAACAATCAACGCTGCTACTGCATTAGCACGTTTTTGCGAGAGTTTTTTGTTAAAGGCGGCAGAACCACTGGTATCGGTATGACCTTCAATAACAACTTCACTATTTTCGTATTGCTCCATAAAGCGAGCTACACCACGAATTTCATCAAAGTAAGCCGCATCAACAACATCGCTACCGCTCGCAAATTTAACGCTTAAGTCAATAGAAACATCTTCGCTTAATACAACCGGGCAACCAGCGGCATCCACTTTGAGTTTTTTGTCGGTATCGGCACAGTTATCTAAATGATCAGCAACGCCATCTCGGTCAGTATCTAACGCACAACCTTTTGCATCAACATTTACGCCTGCCGGAGTATTCGCGCACATATCGGCTGAATCTTCTACGCCGTCTTTATCATTATCGGTAAACTCAGCAACAACAGCCTTAGGCGCTGATGTAGTAGCACCAAATACATAACCTAAACCAAGGGTAATCACACTGTGATTAGAATGCGAATCTAAACCGTGTAACCAACGGCCGTCAATGCGTGCACGAATACGCTGACTTAAATGTGTTTTAACACCTAAACCAAAGTTAACAGTCTCTTCGTCTTCAGCGTCAAAGCCATCCACATCAGCCTCGAGCATACCCACACCAAGCGCGGCATAGGGTAAAATTTTGCCTTCATTGACCAAATACCACAAACCGTCCAAACGCAAATCAGCCACGTCAGTGTCTACGCCATTAATGTCAGTCTCTACTTGAGAATAAGAAAGCTCTAAACCAAAAGGCTTATTAAAACGGTAGCCTGCATTCAGGTTAACGCCCACTTTGTCTTCTAAATTGGTCTCTTTATCAAAACCGTAATAAGGCGCGCCTATACCAATTTCAAAATCGCTGGCAACAGCCACATGGCACATTGCACCTAAAGTCACTGCAGATACCGCAGCTTTTAAAATATTCATTGTTTTCATGGTTGACTCCTAATCGTCCTATCGGATCTTTAAATTATAATTTTTCAAAATTCAACAAAAAGATGAACACGGTGTTGAGCCGTCATTAACTGAGTCGCAAACTATTAAAGGTAAAAGCGACCATATTCACGGCTGCATTATAAGAGCCAGCCGCCTGAATGATGGCTTAACGACGCGCCATAAAAAAGAAACGAAACTTAAGTTTAAAAAAAGGCGGTATAGGACAGGAAAATAGAAGTAATAAGACACATATGGATTTTTACTCTAGCGCTCTCAGTAAAATCAACCCTCTTAAAAACCCTATCAATGATTTTAATGCCATATTAAAAAGAGGCAATAATGATTGCCTTATTGGCATTACCCGGATCTTTTGCATCCACTACTTGCAGCTGGTTAGTTGTTGCACATTGATTGGGTTGTGGGCAATAACTCGCCACTACCGTACCACGACTATCAAAAAATAAATAACTCAGCGCCTGCGCACCGGCTATGTTTCGCAACTGCGCTTTTGGGCTGTAATGGGTTGCCCATAATTTATCACCAGGGTCAGCCAGTGTGCAAGGGTCAACATTAGCCGCTAAGCCTTTCGGAATCTGCCTCACTGTCAGCTCGGGCTTACCGAGGCCGTCGGTGCCGGCACATACCACTGCAACCGGTAGCGGCTGCGCAATACCCTTAGGGTTTTGCATGGCTCGCGCCTTGGCAATGCCAATGGCTTGCTGCAATCGACTTTGCATTTGCTCTATATCGGTACGGGTAACCCACTCGCTTGTAAAAGGTAGGGCCACTAGCAATAAAAGCCCCGCCAACACAATAGTCACAAGCAACTCTATAAGCATAAAGCCCTGCATAAGCGTAAAGCCCTGCATAAGCGTAAAACCCTGAGAGCTCTTAGGGTATGGTGTAGGTTTAGCCTGTCTAAAAGGTATGATAGATGGCATATTTTGCTCTTTTTATTATGGTGAAATCGATACTTTTTAGGTCTGTTTTATACGGAGCTATATTTAGGGGCTAATTCAAGGGCTAACTCGGGAACTAACTCAAGAACTAACTCAAGAATTCATTCAAAAACCCATTTACGCATTAGCGATAATCAAGCTACCTCAGAGGCTCTTTCGAATTCGCCTGCAAAGGGTTTTACAAAGGCAAGGGCTTTTACAGGGGTTTTAAGAGCAAAAAACTACCATACAAAAAATAGCAACACCGACTTTAAAGGCGCTTTTACCGGTAAATTTTGAAGCGCTTCGCACTATCACCCATTAAAACCGCTTCGCTGAGCTTGATGTAATAGCTCACAACTACAGACCCACTTTAGATTTAGGCAACGCATCGTAGTTGTTGCGACGGATAACCTCCATGCAAGCGTTCGCCTCCTCGCGTGGCAAGCCCAGCGCACACAAAACATGCCCACTCAACTGCAAACTGGCCTCGAGTGCTTCGGGCACCACACTTGTGGCACCTGCAGCAATTAAATCATGCGAATGCGATGCATCGCGGGCACGCACCAAAATAGATAACGCCGGCCACTGCGCATGTACCCGCTTAACCGTCGTCTCAGATGTCGCAACATCACCCGTTGTGATTAATAGCGCCGATGCAACAGCAATACCGGCACGCTCTAGCACATCGACTTTACTGCCATCACCAAAAAAGACCGGCTCGCCTTTAACCCGCATGGCTTTGACCCGTTGAGTATTAGCGTCAAAAGCAATATACGGTATGCCTTGACTTGCCAACACCGAAGCCACCGACTGCCCGACACGGCCAAAGCCTAAAATCACCACATGATCATGCACCCCGTCGGCATCTTCTTTTGTGACCTCAAGAACAGGCTCTTGCGTTTGTAGCCCCACCTCAATTTTTTGCCCTAGCCAGGCGAGCACAGGCGTTAGCGCCATTGATATGCCTGCAACAACAACCATAAATTGACCCACATCAGCAGGTATCAAGTTGTACGTTAAGGTAGCCTGGCCAATCACTACAAACGCAAATTCGCCGGCTTCAGCCAAGATAAGCCCTGTGCGAATACTCGCCCCCCAAGTGGGCAAAAATAAGCGGGCAACGCCGCTCGCAATCACCGCTTTAATGCCCAGCAAACCCAATACCGACAAGAGCACCCAAATGCCTTTTTCAAAGGCCATGACAAAGTCGATATTCATACCGACACCCATAAAAAACAAACCTAGTAACAACCCTTTAAAAGGCTCGATTTCGCTTTCTATTTGATGCCTAAATTCGGTTTCGGCTAACAAAAGACCCGCCAAAAAGGCGCCTAACGCCATCGATAAGCCCGCCATACCAGTTGCCACCGAGGTCGCCAATACGGCCAACAAAATCATCGCCGTAAACACATCAACACTGTGGGTTGATGACGCCACGCGAAACAAGTAACGCAACACATAACGGCCAATAACAACAATCCCCCCCACCACTAACACCGCTTTACCCAGAGCCAAACCAACACTCAACCACAAACTCTCGCCTGAGCCGCCACCAAAAACCCCCAACAAAATGAGTATGGGCACAACCGCCAGATCTTGAAGCAGTAACGCGGCAAACGAGGTGCGGCCATGGACCGTGGCGTTTTCGCCTCGCTCGGCCAACAACTGCATCACCATCGCTGTACTCGAAAGCGCCAAACACAAACCAATAATAATGGCCACTTGCACGCTATTGCCCCAAGCCCAAGCCGCTATCGCAATCACAATCGCCGTCAGGCCTACCTGCAAAGAGCCAAAACCAAAAATTAGCTTACTGTAGGCGCGCAATCGCTCAAACGATAATTCTAAGCCTATGGTGAAAAGCAAAAAAATCACCCCAAGCTCGGCAACATGCTGCACTCCCGCCACATCGCTGACTAAGCCCAAGGCATAAGGGCCAATAATAGCACCGACCGCCAAATAGCCTAAAACAGGGCTCACTTTGATGCGCTTCATCAACGGCACCAAAACAACAACCGTCACTAAAAAAGCAACAATTTCTAGGGCATAGGGCACAGCGACAATCGGATGGGCTTCGGTACTCATAAACAAGATCCAAAAAAATAAAAAAATGTAACTATTCAGAGGTGCGCAAATCGGGCGCAAATGAATCCTTGCTGGGCCGCTCAAGCCATCCATAGTCGCTATATAAGCGCTCCCGGCGCTTAAATGCCCAGAAAATAACCCATCAGCACCCTGTTAAGAGGTTTCTTTGGCTCGGCTGATAAACCTCACCTCATAGTAAAGCCTAACTGCGGCCCGACTCATTACCCCAGTGTAGGTTAAACACCTTCATACCTAAAATAGGTATGGCTAATAACTCAGTCAGTATATTGGCCGTAATAATGACCCAATCTTGAATAATAATACCGTAGAGCAACCAAAAGAAGACACCCACGACAAACATGCTATACATCACCAGCGACAGAGTTTTTGTATCGCGTGTCTTGAGTGTTAATACCGCCTGTGGCGCAAACGAAAACGTCGTTAAAAATGCCGCGCAGTAGCCTACAATTTCAGGCGTTATTGTCATCTTACCTATTCACCTATCACGTCTAAATCAGCGGCACTTAACATAAACACACCATGACCACCATTTTCAAACTCAATCCACGTAAAAGGCACCTCGGGAAAGGCGCTTTCGAGTGAGTTCCAGCTATTGCCTACCTCCACAATTAACACCCCTTCATCAGTTAAGTAGTCACGCGCTTCGCGCAATAATCGACGCGTAAAATCTAGGCCATCACTGCCCGAACCCAATGCGAGCGCAGGTTCGTGCTGAAACTCGGCCGGCATAGCGCTTAAGTCGTCCTCGTCCACATAAGGCGGATTACTGATAATCAGATCGTAACGCTTGCCCTGTAAGCTGGCAAACAAATCAGACTCTACCGCGCTTACGCGCTCGGCGAGTTGATAGCGATCAATATTTCGCTGCGCAACAGCCAATGCCGGCACCGATATATCACTCAAATCAACCTCGGCCTCCTCGAACAATAAAGCCGCTGCAATGCCAATACAGCCACTGCCTGTACACAAATCAAGCACACTAAAAGGCGGCTGTGTTAACCAAGGCTGAAAACCATTTTCAATCAGCTCCGCAAACGGCGATCGAGGAATCAAGGTGTCTTGGCTCACCTCAAAAGGCAGCTCGGCAAAATACGCTTGGCCGGTAATGTACGGCAATGGCATGCGCTCGGTAATGCGCTTAATCAAAGCCTCGCACAAAGCACTGCGCTCGCTTTCGGCCAACCTTGCCCCCATCACTTGCTCATGCTTACCCCAAGGGACTCCCGCTTGCCACAACACCAACTGCACCGCTTCGTCCCAAGCGTTATCGGTACCATGGCCATAAAAAAGGTGCGCTTCGCTGAGTAATTTAGCGCTAAAGCGCAGCCAGTCTTGTAGCGTGAACAATTCCGTTTTGGCTTGCGCCAAGCGCGATAAAAGGGTGTCTTTTTGCATATGGACTCACAACTATAAAGTTAAAAATATTGATAATGCGCGGTAGCTTAATAACCTTGCAGCATAAGTCCAGCATTCATCGATAGCCAGCGGGCAAAATCACGTTAAAATACCCCGATAAACCAAGGAAAACTCATGGATAACAACCCCGCGGCAACCTTTAAACAATACCCAATAGGCCTAGGCTATACTCACTGGCTAAGCTTTATTGCCTCACTGCACGGCAATCGCTGGCAGGCTCACGCTCAGCAACACGGCGATGCGCCCTTCTCGCAATGGCTCAATCAGCACGCGCAGGCCTCTCACGGCTTGTGGCTACATATACCTCAGGTATTGGGTTTTGCGCTGGGTATACTCAGTATGGCAGGTGCGCTAACCTACAGTGGCACTAAACCTGTCAATATTTGGCTTATGCTCGGCGTTTTTTGTGCGCTGCCATTAATCACTATGGTATTTACCGTTAAGCAAGTACTGGCAAGCCCACAAAATCTCGAGCACTCTTGGTGGGCAAAATATTTTAACCATTCAATGATCAAGCACTTTGGCCTTACCTCGCCACTGCCTCACTCGCCCACCATGGTGCCTTGGCTACTGTGGCGCCTACAGCTAGCTGCGGCTAGTTTTCATATTGCTGCTATGCTCACTTTTGGCCTTATTTTATTATTTAACGATGTCGCTTTTGGCTGGTCCTCTACACTCATTACAGATCCCGCGACCATTCATAGCTTTTTTAATGTGATAAGCCTGCCATGGCAAGACCTTATCCCCTCGCCGTCTTTGGCACTATTAGAGCAAACTCAATTCTTTTATCGTCAAGGCGCCAACCCCAGTACCAGCAGCGAGTACTGGTGGCCGCATCTATTATTTGCCTTGTTTTTTTATGGTTTAGCGCCGCGCTTGGCTTTGTGCGCCTGGCTTAAGCACCGCGCACAACGCGCCTTTCGGTTAGAGCTTAGCCATAGCCTGCACATTCAGCGTTTTTTACACGCCTGCCACCAAACATCTAGCCATAACGCTAAAAGCGCGGCCACTCTCGCAGCAAACTTACACGCATCGGCGCCGGTTTCATCCTGCACAACGGTTTCATCAACCACAACCGATGAACCCCCGATCACCAATGCGGCCGCCGCCTTTACACTGCCCAATAATGCACACGTTTTGGTCTGGCAGCGCACACTCAATATTGCGCACATCGACAGTAAAACGCTAGGTACACAAAGCTGGCAGCACGATGAACAATGGCTTAGCCAACAAGATTTTAACATTACCGCCTTAAAAGCCCCTGCTGTGAGTGCGCCAATTATTATCGTCGTGCACGCCGAACAAACACCCACCGCCGAGCTGAGCGATTTACTCACTTTAATCAACGCTGCGCCACAACTGCTATTACTCAGCTCAGCGTCTAACGCTTCTCAGCTAAAAAGCTGGCAATACTTTGCTCACGAGCATCACCTTGCCCTGCACGTCGCCAGCAGTATCGTCAGCCAGCCAACACCACCCGAGCCTCAACTATGAATGCCCTTCCCCGCTTTGCCATTGTCGGCCACCCTAATAAGGGTAAATCCAGCATTGTGGCCGCACTGACCCAACAAAGTCAGGTGGCTATTTCTGAGCTGTCGGGCACTACCACACAATCGCAGGCCTTTGAGTTACGTATTCACGGTGATGCGCTATATAGCCTAACCGATACCCCAGGCTTCCAAAGGCCTAGGCAAATGCTCGAGTGGCTACAACAACAAAACCCAAATGCCGCCGAGCGCTTAGCCACCATTGAGCACTTTATTACAACCTATACACCTGTGGCCGCACAATCGGGTCGCTTTAAAGATGAAATAGAGCTGTTAAAGCCGATACTCGCCGGCGCTAATATTATTTATGTCGTCGATGGCTCGGTGCCCTATAGCCCAGAATACGAAGCCGAAATGACGATACTACAATGGACCGGCCAGCCTCGCATGGCGCTGATCAACCCCATTAACGGCGATAACTATATTGCTGATTGGCGCAACGCGCTGGGGCAATTTTTTAGTGTGGTACAAGTCTTTAACCCCATGCAAACCGCTATGCAAGAGCAATTGCGTATACTGCAAGCGTTTGCGCTGCTCAACCCGCTTTGGCAACCCGCACTACAGGCCGCAGGCAAAGCCATCAAAAACCAAAAACAACAACAAAAACAACAAAGCGCCGCCTTAATCGCCCGCTATTTAGCCGCAATTTTAGCGCACCAACACAGCATCCCCCTTATTGATAAATCACTCAAAAGCGTTACGCAAAATAGCCTAAGCCAGTACTACAGCCACTACCTTGCCAGCCAAGAGCAGCAGCTTCAACAAGACCTACACAGCCTGTATGCCCATCACACCCTTGGCGCACACAAAACCCCCATTGATGCCAACTACCCCGATCTACTCGACCAAAGTTACTGGTATTTATTTGGTTTAAGTCGCACCAAACTCATTGCACTATCGGCCTCGGCCGGTGCCGCCGCAGGAGCACTATTGGACTTGGGCATTGGCGGCGCATCGTTAATGGCAGGCTCACTGTTAGGCGGTATCAGTAGCGCGGCCGCCACCACATGGCTAACCGAAGACCCCGAAAAAATTCGTATTAAAAGCCTACCAATCGGCGGCAAACAACTACAAATAGGGCCCATTAAAAACTTACAATTTGCCTTTGTACTGATGGGCCGCGCACTCAACTACCAACACGCACTGGCCACCCACTCACACGCCAATCGCAGTGCCTTGCATGTCAACGACAACACCGAGCACAGGCTCAATCAGCTCAGTAAAACACAGCAACTCAAACTCACCCAAATACTGCAAAAAGCACACAAAGGGCTAGCCGAAGCGGATATCAAACAGTGTCAAGCGCTTATCGTGCCGCTTTTTAGTGATGCAGCCGATGATACCAATGAAGGTGACAAGTCGACTAACGAGGCTGTCAATAACCCTAGCCCGTAACAAAAAAACATCATCAAAGCGGCAGCCGGCACCTAATCTAGGGCGTAAAAAGGCCCATTACTAAACCCCCACAGCGCTTGCCCACTGGCGGCGTACTTTTTCTCGAATAAGGTGAGGGCTTTAGCGGGCTGTATTTGGGCCGCTGTGCCTTTTTGGCCTGTCAGCAAATACCAAGCGGCGGCAAACTCCTCAATATAAATTAACCAATTACTGCGCACCTCTATGGCAGGCGCTAGCGCTTTAAGTAGCGGAAAGGCCGCGTGCCCATGCCAGCGCCGCTGCAAGTGCTTCGCTTTTGGGTAAGGGTTAGGATACAAAATGGAGTGCTTATCAAAAGTAATACCATGCTCGACACACAGTCGCCAAAAATCTTCGCAGTTGGCCCTAAGCAACAGGCAATTGGTCGGTAAATTTTGCAGATGCTCAGCTTCACGGGTTAAACGGCTCTGCGATTGATCAATACCTACCACCAACTTATCGGGGTTGGCACGCGCTAGCTGGTAACTACTCAAACCTGTACCACAACACGAGTCCAGCAACATACCTTCTAGGCCGAGCTGCTGCTTTGCGTGCAAAAAATCATCAAAAGCCTGCTGATTATGCGGCTGCACCGGTTTTTGAAAGGCATGCGCCATATGCTTGAGTACAATAGTATCGAGATGCTCATGCAACCCTTGTTGCGAAGAGCTAATTTCACGTGATTGGTTCATAGTATGACTCTAAAAATAGTATGGCTCTAAAAAATAGTATTACGCCAAAACAAAACACAATAACACTACAACAGCCAATCTATCGAATCTGCTTTTTATGTAAAGGGGTTGGTCAGTTGACAATAAATAAATGGGTGCGACAGCTACGTAATGATCATCAAGGCAAGGCCTGTCGAGTCAGCGTCTCGATCGATAATGGCGGCGACAAAGCCATGGGTATCGGTAGCACCAAGGCTGCTCACTAGCGTTATGAGCTAATTGCAAAGCGACCGCTGTGCTTTCGTCCCACACCTGTATTTAAACCGCACGTAGCGGTCTGGCCGGTATTGTAATAAACCGTCGCGGTTGTGGCGTTATCGTAGGTGAATTTTTCATCATCACGGGTGAGTGGTGTGAGTGTATCGCGCGGGAATGAGGGTTAGCGGTTAAAGGGTTCGCCGCTGACCTGTACGTAAATGCGGTCGTTGGTGTGGTTAATGGCATAAAGTTAGTGCCTATGAAAAACTAAAAAAGCCGCTACACCTAAGCCTAGCGGCTACAAAATGGCGCCGTATTTAAAATTTATTGCAACACGTCAGGGTCATTCAATAAAACATTATGCATCTCGGGTATTAGCTGTCCTTTTTGCCCTGCGCACTCACTGGTACTGGGAAAGCCTTTTTGCCACGTGAGCTTGCTGGTTTTTAACCAATTTTTTATCGTTGTACTGTCAGTGGCTTGCAACTTATATTCCCCGCCGTCCAAACTGTAGTGCACCCAAGTATCACGTACTTTTTCAAAACCAGAGGTAGCATCATTTTTTAAGCGAGATTGGTAAAATTTACGCCACATCACAATATCGCGCTTTGTATCATTATTAAAATCATCGAGGTAAATTTTGGCATAACCACGATAGCCTACTGAGGTACTATTGACATTTTCATACAACACCTTAGAACCATATTGAGGGCTAGCCTTATCATTTGGATCAAGAATTAACCCCGCATCAATTTGATCCTGCCAAGGCATTGCATCATCTAAATCCAATAACGTTGAAAAAATAACTTTGTGCACTTTTGTAGAAAAAATTACCATAGAGTCACCTAAAAATAACACTATCTCCGGTGCACCATCACCCGTCATATCACCATAGCGCATAGGAGTTTTCGTCAAGCAACCCAGACACTCTGCAAGCTTATTTTTCTGCGGCATCTCAAAGCGAAGTGAAATATCATGATTATAAACGCGCTCAATAAACTCTATCTCCAATACCTCTTGGTCACCCCAACGTCCATACCACCTATCAAGCGCAATGGCAGCATGTTTTACAAAGTAAAGTACTCGCTATGGATGAAGTCCCAATGAAAGCGGGGCGAAAAGGCCACGGAAAAATGC
>CANLTI010000020.1 GCA_947494095.1 uncultured Pseudomonadales bacterium | reverse complement strand
TGCAGGAGCATAATGTCGAGGAGAGGAAGCAGAAAACAAGTATTATTGGATAATGTATTTTTTCCTCGTCCCTAAACGTTAAGTTGACGTCGAACCCAGACTTAATATTTGCGCTATATCGAGCATAAAATTATGATTCACTATAATAATATCGTTAAAAAAATATCTAAAATTGCTATAAAAATAGCCACCATGGTGCTGGTTTTTGTTCTGGTTAGTACGTTACTCGATGCTTGGCGAGCCAAGCAATTACCCCAAGGAGAGCTGCCAGGAGGCGCCTACAATACGCTGGCGGGGCAGCGTATTGATTTTGATGATTTTGCGAAAGGCTTGCCCGCCAATGAGTTAGTTGTTGTCTATTTTTGGGCAACTTGGTGTGGTCCTTGTAAGGTAACGAGCCCATCCGTTAAGCACTTAGCCAAGCATTACCGTGTGGTGAGTATTGCTATGGCCTCGGGTGATGATCAGGTGCTTGGGCAGTATGTGCGTGACAGCGGCTTTAATGTGCCGGTTATCAATGATGATGATCAATTGATTGCCAATGCTTGGGGGGTTAAGGTGACACCGACGGTACTGTTTGTTAAAGGCGGCCAAATACAGGGCTATACTATGGGCGCTAGTGGCTACCCAGGTTTATTGGCGCGGGCATGGTGGTGGGCTAAAGGCGAGTGATAACTCAAGGTATTAAGGCTAAGGGACGAGGAAAAAATACATTATCCAATAATACTTGTTTTCTGCTTCCTCTCCTCGACATTATGCTCCTGCAATGTCTAATAAGGGGCTCCTGCCCCGATGCGTTGCTCAAAGCGTCACATACCCAAGCTATGGCCCTTTGAGCGCCTTGCCGAGAAAGCAGAGCGTGACACCTAATGGGCAAACTATTATTGTATCGCCCCTTAGCCGATGCCCATAAGGCATAGGTTAGAGGTATAATGCCGACATATTTTTGAGCAATACTGGCTATATTATGAACGATAACATCGATTACAAAAACAACCCTTTGCACGGTTTAGGGCTTAAAGCGCTGTTAACTGAGCTTGTGGAGTATTACGGCTTTAATATTTTGTATGCGTATATGAATATTAACTGCTTTAACACTAACCCTAGTATTGACTCGAGTATTAAGTTTCTCAAAAAAACAGACTGGGCGCGCGAGAAGGTCGAGGCTTTTTATTTGTACCAATTTAAAAGCTTGCCGCGGGCATCAAGTGAGCAATTTGAGTTGCCGCCGCGCGATAGAGTCATCCCTGAAGGTGATAAGCCTGGCGAACCTGCCGATTTAAGCTTAGAAGATGCCGAGCAATTACGTGAAAAGCGCGCTAAAAAAGCCGCTGATTTCGATAAAAACGGCGGCCGTAGCGGTGCTGGTAGGGGCGGCGCTAAAAAACCATTTGATAAACGCAGAAAACCAGCCGCGCCAGCGCCTGCTAGCGCAGATCCATGGGCTAATTGGAAAGATAAAAACTAGTCGATGTAAACCGGTTAATGCGAATCAAGCCACTAAAACCTTAGCATTAATAGCGCTAAGGTTTTAGTGGCTTTTTACCTTAGGCTTTAATATTCTCGATTAAGGCAATGGCCGAAAAGGGCATGTCAGGGTCTTCGATAACGACAACATTTTTTTCGTTAGCCAGAACCTGTAAGTGAGCAACATCACTGCTTTGGCTGTCACGTAATATAAGCAATCTAGGTACACGTCTAAGCATCACGCGCGTTGCCTCGGCAACCCCGGGCTTTATTTTATTAATATCTGTTATGTTGTAGCGGGCCATAATAACCTGCATGTAGGCTGCTACTATTTTTTGTCGGGTTATGCGCCACGTATGATCAATTTTATTCACCGCTGTTGGTACCGTGTTAAAGCGTTGACTCACTTGATCAATAAACCAGTTACTTAAATCATGGGGCTTTAAGTGTTTGTACATAATGCATTGATGAAAACCTGTCATATCATCGAGCATAAGAGTACGCGATAACAACCCAGAAACAGTGCTATTAAGTACCCCAGAAGGAATGGCGTAGTCATCGGTTGTGGCAATCCATTGGGCATTGCCGCTTAAATCAGATATGACACATAGCTCGTCGCCAATACAATAATCGTGAGTGCTATTCCATTGCGCAACGGCAGTTTTTAGCTCTTGATTAATGACCCCTTTGGCGGTCCAGCCATCGACAAAAACAATCGACTCTGCCGGGTATCCTGCTGCTTCAATGTGCGCTAAAGCGGCTGTATCAATACCGCGATCACGCACAATAGAAACAGAAAAATGCTTAACGTTTTGACTGTGGTATTGCCTAAGTGCGCGTGCTAATAAAACGCCAATGGGTGTACCGGCGCGGGCGAGTGACACCAGCGTAATGCATTCGCCTTTTGCTTCAAATAATTGCTTGGCCAATAATTTTATTTCGGCCGCTAAGCGATCAGCATAGGCTTCAACAAGTGTATAAAAAGTATCGAGGTAAGTTTGGCTCGGCGGTGTTTCGTTAGAAATTATTTTAGAATAGTGCACGCCACCATTTTGTAGTAGAGCTTCTTTCTCGGCAATACTAAGTGGCTTAATATCCACCTCTTGCAACAAAAACTCGCAATCAGCGAGAGCGTAGCTACCGGTTAAAGGTATGTAACTGGGGGTGTCACTCATAATAAGTTCTCAGCTATTTGGCTTTGTGAGGGCAAAATTTGGAAATCACAAACCGCCATAAAAGCAGCATCCGAGTTGCTGTCCCCTATACCTAGATAAGTTATTGCCGATTCAGTTTCTGCTCGCAGTACATCTTGCAAAAAAAGCACAGCGCGCTTTTTGCTGGCATAAGGCGGCATATAGGCAAGGTTTCTAGCGTTGATATGACAGGTAAAGCCCTTCGCAGGTAAAGAAGGATGATGGTTTTGTTGCATCATTTTAAGATGGTCATCACGCCCCTTAACACACACATAGCAAGCGTAGCCATAATCTTCGACAACTCGCACACGTAAATCTAAATGATGTTGTGCAATATAGGTGAGTAGCTCTTGCTCTAAAGCTTGCAGGCGTAGGCGCCATTGGGGCTCTTCTTGTTGAAGTACCTGTTGCCAAGCGGGGTGGATGTCATTATTCGCCTCTAAAATAATGGCGCCATGAGAGGCCACTTTATAGTGAGTAAAGGCCATGCGTACACGCGCTAGCGAGTCTGTCCGGCGGCCAGTGACAGGAATAATGAGGTAAGGCTCTAGCATGGCGCTTAGCATCTGCTGCTGAGGGGTTGCATAGGCACCGGGCTGGCCGTTGGGTAAGTCGGCGGCAACGCTGTATTGATGAGTGTCAGGGCACTTTCTGGGCGACTGAAATAAAGTGTCATCGAGGTCGGTAAATGCAACGGTTTTCATCGCGCGTCCTCAAGAAAATAAGCATGGCAATTAAGAAGCTTATGCAAGGGGGAGCCTTCTAATTGCTCTAATGTTTCGTATAAAATAATGGGCGTACGCTCTGCGGGTAAGTTGTATAGGTAATAGTTAGCTTGGTGGCAGGTATCAAAAAAGGTCACTTTACTTGAAATGCCGCCACCTTTTAATATGGGGGATCGGCCTGTAGACTCAAAAAGCACATCAAAGCCTGCTTGCTCCATAGCTTCGGCAAATAAAAAGGGTTGGTAGCTAAACTCGCCAGTACCCACAATAACATACGGTGTATTACGGTCTAAATGCGCGAGTGTTAGGGGCTCTTTTTGTGTGTTAATAAAGGAGCCTTTAGATGTTTTATTAACACAAATACCTGTTCTTCCTAGGTCCCAGCGGCAATGCGCCTGTGACAGCTCTGTGGCTGTGGCGCGCGGAAACTCAATAACTTGGTTAGAGGTTTTTTTAAAATTAAACTCACCTTTTAATAGGCTTTCAAAATGAATATTGACACGACTGAACTGTGCTTTGATTTCTTCGCAGCGTGCGCGAGACATCCAATTAACCAGTGATAACCAGTGTATGCGCTCTACGTTGGGTAGGTAGTCGGTCACCTCTTGCGTTATTTGAGTGAGGGTATTGCCTGTACTAATTTCGTCATCGACTAAAACAACATCGCGAATGGTAGCGGTAGGAACATTGTTGTTAAAATCATAAATAAGGTGCTGTGGGGCATGGCTGTGTTTTTCGGTAATATGAAAAGCGAGCGGACGATCTTTTTTAAAACGAGTAGTTTGTGAAAAATAAATTTCTTTGTGTTGCTGGCAAAAACTATGTGCAACGCCTGCGCCTAAGCCGGTGGCGGTTTCTGCTACACCTAATACGAGCGTTGGTGTTTGTGGTTCAATAAACTTAGCAAGTTCGCGGTATGAGCTACGCATGGTTGATGGCTTGCAAGGAATATACTTACCTAAAACTTTAGAGACAAAAAGGTAAGCGCGTTTGGGGTTTTCTCGAGAGGCAAACTCGAGCAAATTTTCAATCGAATGCGCAGAGGGCTCGACTTCAACCTCTAGGCGACCAGTTTGTAAGGTAATGCCACACTGGTTTTGGTTATGCATAATGACTCCAAAAAAAAAGGCGGGATAAGCCCGCCTTTTTAGCCTGTATATCTGTAACTATTCAGAGGTACCGAAATTGGGCGCTAATGAATCATTGACTGGGCCGCTCAAGCCATCCATGGTCGCTATATAAGCGCTCCCGGCGCTTAAATGCCCAGAAAATAATCCATCATCACCTATCAAGTGAGGTTTGTCAGCTGGGCTGAATAGTTACGTATATCTTAGCCTGTATATCGTCGGTTTAACCGATGTTAACACCGTATTGTTTAGCTAAAGGCGCTAAGCCGCCAGCAAAACCTTGACCGATGGCTTTGAATTTCCAGTCGCCGTTATGACGATAGAACTCACCAAAATTTAAGGCAGTCTCAACTGAGTAATCTTCGCTGAGGTCATAGCGTACTACTTCGCTATTATCTGTTTCGTTAAGTACACGAATAAAAGCGTTAGACACTTGACCGAAGTTTTGGTTGCGAGCGGCAGCATCATGGATCGTTACAGCAATAACAATTTTAGAGACAGCAGCAGGCACATCGGTAAGGTTGATTTTGACGGTTTCATCATCGCCATCGCCTTCACCGGTTTGGTTGTCGCCGGTGTGTTCTACCGAACCACAGACAGACTTTAGATTGTTGTAAAAAATAAAGCTTTTATCGTCAATGACTTTACCGTCTTCGCCGATCATAAATATAGACGCGTCTAGGTCAAAGTCAGTACCGTCAGTGGCGCGAGTATCCCAGCCTAAGCCTGCGCGTAGTTTGGTCATGCCAGGAGCTACTTTTTCTAACGAGACGTTTCCGCCTTTTTGTAAAGATACGCTCATAATGTGTTACTCCACTTTTTGTTGAGGTTGAGTTGATGGTATTGTAAGCCTAGTGGCTTAAAGTTCAAATTCTGCAGGGGTTAAGCCTAGCTCTACGGCAACTTTTTTAGCGACGGCTTTTTCGTCCGCATCAAAATCACCATCGGCGCCTGCAATAGCGATGACTAAGCGCATTAAAGTTCTGCACTGTGTTTCATCGCCGCGAATTTTATTCAGTGCTTCATACGATTTAGAAATGCCAACATCGGCATCAAATTCAAAGTAGCCAAGGTACTCATTAAAAACTTTAATGACGTCTGATTGCTCAAACACAGATAATGCTTCATTACTGCTTACGATCTTCATCATTTTTTGTTTTTCTTCACTCGATACATCACCGTCGGCACGGGAAATAAGTACAGAGCCGGCTGCTACTGCATTGAGGAAGTTTTTGTTTTTATATTGTAGTACGCCACTTTTTAAGTCTGACGCTTTACTCTTAATAGAGTTCATTAAATTTGACAGCATAATGGAGTCCTGTTGGTGGCCTATACCTTTGTTTAAGTTTAAGTTTAAGTTTAAGTTTAATTAGGCGTAGGCCTTTGAGAATATAGCGGCAATAAATACCGTGTAAGCAAAACTTATAAGTAGCTAGTGGCTACTGTTTTAAGTGTCTCTTCAAGTTTGCGATCCGTGGTGGGCTCGCCTACTGCTCTGAATTTCCAGCCGCTACCGTGGCGATACAGTATGCCTAGCACCATGGACACCGACCCGTTAAATTTAGGTTCATTGGCAATGTTGTAGTTAGCAATAATATTGTCAACGCGCGTCGGGCTACCTTCGTACAAGCGGATACTCGCAAAAGGAATTGAGGCAAAATCTTGGCCTTGAAAGCTATTGAGTACTACAGCCACTTTATCGGCTTCGGCGGGTAAACGGCTCATTTTGATCGTAATAATTTCATTGTCAAGACCGTCATCGCCATCAATATCTCCGGTGCGATCATCGCCACTGTGAGTAATTTCACCACCTTTATTGCGTAAGTTGCCAAAATAAACAACTTCGGCGAGTTGCTTGTCGGCGGTAAACACACCAACACTGGCATCAAGATCAACGGCTACACGTTTTTTGCCGCCAAATAAACCTTTCTTTTCGATGGCGCCCCAGTTAACACCGACGCATATTTCGTCTAAGCCTGAGCCGTTTTTTTCAAGACTAATACGTTGACCTTTTTCTAAGCTAATAGCCATGTGATTTCCTATAGGTTAGTGGGTAGGGATAGCAAGAGTTTAAATAATCTGTTTATAAACTAGAGTGTTGGTTTTCATGTCTTTTTTTAACGATAATCGAATGAATAAAGGCAATAGCAATAAACCCTGCACCGAGTAGACCGGTAACAACCTCTGGCACATGATGAAAGGTTTTAATGAACATAATAATCGCCAGTGCAATAATTGCATAAAATGCGCCGTGTTCCAAATAACGATATTCATCCAGTGTATTCTTTTCTACTAGCATAATGGTGAGTGAGCGCACAAACATAGCGCCAATACCCAAGCCAATGGCAATAATAAAGAGGTTGGTGGTGATTGCAAAAGCGGCAATAACGCCATCAAAGCTAAAAGAAGCATCTAAAATTTCTAGGTACAAAAACATGCCTAAGCCACTTTTGGCTACAGCTTGGGTGGCTTTTGCTGCATTGCGGCTTTCTTCTTTTGATTCCATAAATGCGGCAAGTTTATGAATGGCTGTAAAAGTAATCACACCCGAAACGCCAGCGGTTAAGAACGAATATTTAGAGGCTTCAGGAAGGAAAAAGGCACCAATCACTAAAAGTGAAAGTACGGTGAGTATCTCGGCGGCAAACTTGATTTTGCCAACATGTAGTACGGGGCGCTCAATAATGCCTATCCAGTGCTCTTCTTTTTCATCATTCAAAAAGAAATCTAAGCCCACCAACATCAAAAAGGCTCCGCCAAAGCCCATTAGCGAAATGTGAGCACTTTCCATAATGACTTTATATTGCTCGGGGTTATCGACGGCAATGCGCAGCGCTTCCCATGGCGATACCATAGCAATCACCGATACCACAGCAACAGGAAATACAATACGCATGCCAAATACGGCGATTAAAATGCCCCAGGTTAAAAATCGACGACGCCACACAGCGTCCATTTCTTTCAGTACGGTTGCATTAACAACGGCATTATCAAAAGAAAGAGATACCTCGAGAACTGATAATACAGCCACTAAAAATAGGCCGGTTAGGCCGTAAAAGTAAAAAGCAGCGATGGCACCTAATGCCGTCACTAAAAAGCTGCCCCAAAAAAACTTAATGTTTCCCATGGTATTTCCATTGATATCAAAGTGTGCGGCCCTGATTTTACGGGGCCTTGCGCGTGCTGATTGTGTTTATGGGGGTAACCCACATGTAAACAAGGGGCTGGGGGATATTTCCCTGCTGGCGTGCGCTGGGATTTTGCGAGAGGACTAGAGCTTTTGGGTTTAAATAAGGCTTGATTTACGGTTTTTTGGCGAAGATAGAGGCATATTGACGACTATTTTTATGGCTGATTTCTGTGTGAGATTACCTTTAAGGGCTTTGCACGCCGCCTATGCGCGCGAAAAACCTACAGCACTGGCGATATCGGCCGGAGTGTGGAAGTACTCATCAATACGTTTAAGGGTAGCCTTAGTGTTAATCACTTCTATGGTACCTAGCACATAAAAAGGGGTGTGCAGCGGGGAGTCGATGGTGCAGTGAGCCTGTTGATGATCGACGGTGGCGGTTAGCTTAACCTGGGTGTCCTTCCAGCAGCGGCTGCCTTCTGTTATCTCGGCGCAAATAATATATTTAAACATTTTATGATTGTAGGCAGGGTTGAATATCAACTCACTTTCGCCTTTATCGGCATTTGTTGTTGTTTTGCAATACGGAATACCCTCGAGCGAGCCTTGGGCGTTTTCATCGCCACCATAAATCACACCGCGCTGGCCACTTTTTAAAATATATAAACAAAAGAAGTTTAAGCTCGATACAGCCGAAAACTCAGAGCCTAGGTAAGCGGTAGATGTTTCGAAGTGTTCTGAGCAGGAAGCCGCCCATGTAAGCTTTACTGACATGGGCGCGCCAGGGGCCGGCGCTGAAGGGGGTATTGCGTTGACAGGTGCATTTTGAGCCATGCTCTTGGCTTGGAAGAAGGCTTGTTTACCACCGCTGTAACCTTGGAAAAAAGACTTTATTTTCCACTTTCCATTTTTAAGGTAAATATGAATGGCCTCAAGTACTTGCAGGCTGGGCTCGATAGGCCCTGATGTGCATGAGACAATGGGCTCACCGGTTAATGAAGTCGTTAAAGTCGCGTTAATACTCGGCGAGGTTGTGCTGCGGCGTTCGCAATAAACGAGTATCTCCTCGAGGGCGGTGTCAGCATCTTGTAAATTAAGGAAGAGTGACTGATCACTCAGTCCCAAGCCAGCTTCATCGCTGAGCGAGGTATAGCCGCCCGATTTTTTAACTAATACCCCGACTGCCCAGCCTTGGGCGTCAAGACGTAATTGATAAGCTAGGCTGGGGTCGATGGCCGTGTTTTGGCCTGTGATGAGTTTAATGGTCATCCTTGGATCCTTTGGGGTTGAGTATTCGCTAGCGGGTACTTCATCACTTGTTATTATATCGTATATATTGTGTAAAAAGTGCACTAAGCTTCGCTTATGGGTACGCTGTACACGGGCTAACGCAATTATTTAGGGTATAAAAAAGGCCTGCAAATGCAGGCCTTTTTTCTGTTTGCGCAATTTTAAGCGGGAGCAGGCGCTGTGATTAACTGCGGAAAGCAACAGGCGATAAAGCGTGCTTGCAGTGTATTAAATTCAGTGCTGGGGCAATCGTTAATAGCTAGCCATTGCGCGGTAAGTGTTGCTGGGGTGTCCTTTTGGGCGCTGCTACCAAAGTTTTGTTGCAAAGCGCTCACTTGGTATTCCATGCGCAGTTTTTTATCGCTTTCGGGGCTGTCTATGCCCTGAGCAATTTCGGCGCGAATACACAATAAGCGTAGTTGCTTGGTCGCATCGCTATTGGGGGTTGCTATTTCGGTTAAGCGTTTGGCCAAGATGGCGACGCTGTTGCCGGGTAATTTTTGCGCCTGTAGTTTGGCGTTAAACGCTTCGGTTTGTTCGGTAATATCACCTTCTGCCGTTTCTAGGTTATTTAATTGGCTGTTTAATTCAAATAAAATTCCCCAAACTTGTTCTTTGGCGTTGCTGCGGTATTGCTCGATATTGTTCTCGATGGTGTGCAGTGCTTTTTGTAGTTTGCTCACTTGTGCTTTAGGCAGCTCACCAAGCGCATAAAAAGCGTCTTTAATTTCGTTGACTTCTGCGCTGAGTGTTTGTAATTCGTTGCCGGGTTTTTGGCCTAATACGACCAATTTTTGTATCTGTGCTTCGGCTTGAATAATTAGCTGGTCACGCTCGGCATTGGCTTCATCAAACACGGCTTGGCGTTTATTAAATACCTCGTCACATACAGCGCGAAACTCAGCCCATAATTGTTGATCAGCTTTACGGTAGCTGCGACCGGCTTGTTTCCAGCTTGCTTGCAGCTGTTTGACTTGCTCGGCGGCGGCTTTCATATCGGTGCTTTGTGCGGCACTTTGTGCTTGAGCGATTAATTGCTCTTTTTGTTCTTTGGCGGTATCAAAAGCAGCATTCATGTGCGCATAAATTTTGTCGAGTACAGCATCAAAACGTATTTGAATCTCTTTTTGTTGTTGGCGTGGTACTGGCCATAGTGTTTTCCAGGTGTCTTTGGCGACACGTAGCGTTTGCTCTACGTCTTTCCATATTGCTTGATTCCAATCGTAGGCATCGTGGTACTTATTCATTTGTTCGATTAAATCTAGGCGCGCCTGGGCATTGCTTTCACGCGCTTGGGCTTGCTCGGCAAAATGTTTTTTGCACGGTTCAAAGGCCTTGTCGGCGCTGGCTTGAAAAGCTTGCCAAATTTCAGCATCTTGATTTTCACCGCCTTTGCACAGTAGCTTCCATTCATCTTGCAGGTTGTGAATTTTTTCGGCGAGGTCGTCAGGTGCGAGTGTAGAGTGGTGCAGGCTGTTCATTGTTTCGACGAGTGCTTGCTTTTTAGGCGTGACGGCAAACTCATGCCAATCCCCTAGCTTGATCATTTCTGCATCGAGATCCTCTAATTTACTGGCGAGCCCTTGAGGGATGTCGGGGAACTGTTCGCGTTTTTCGCTGAGTTCGCGATGTATGCCGCGTGCACGACGTACTTGACCGTTGCGTGCTGCACTGCTGGCGCGACGCATTAAATCGCTGATATTTGCAATCAATGCCTTGCGGGCGGCCGCTTGCGCTTTTTGTGCGCTTTGCCAATCGGCAATAGCCGCTTGTGCCTGTTGTGCTGTAGTGCTGGTAAAGTCTTTAAATTGGCTGCTAAACGCTAACAGTTCGGCAATTTGATGACACACTTGCTCAAGCTCTACAGGTTTGTCTGTATCGGGCTCTTGTGTCATTTGCTGGGTGAGCGCGCTTAATAGCTCACCTTGGGCAATTTTATGGAGTAGCCCATGGGTTGCTTCGGAGACTTGGTAAAAATATTGCTGGGCGGCTTGTTGCTTTTTTTGTTGAGCTTGACGCTTTTTGATGGACTCGGGCGTATCTTCGGCGGCTTGAGTCTCGCTTTGAGCGAGGCTAATCAGCGAGCGTACACTATCGTTTTGTGCCTTAAGCTGTTGCTCGATTTGCTGTTGAGTGTCTGCTGTCCATTGCGTTGCGTCATAGAGCTCGACAGCTAATTGGCTGACGACTTGAGTGGCGGCGTGAATCCCTGCGACAGCGGCGTTGGCAGACTCTTCGGCTTGTGCTTTGGCGTGATCTTTGGCTATCTCGGCATCAATAGTCGCTTGGCACTTGGCAATCGCGCTATCAAAGCGAGTGTGTAGCTCGGGCGTCGCATCGGCCTTGGCGTCTTGCCATGCTTTTTCGAGGTTGATAAATTTATGCGTATACAAATGGTCGAATGGCTTTTTGCCGTGGCGCTCGGCATCGCTGCATAAGCTGGCAATATCAGCGTGTTTTTGGGCCAATGCTTCATCTTCGGCTTTGAATACAGCCAAGGCCGCTTTGGCAATTTTATAAACATGCTTATCCTTACCTTTAGCGCCTTTTAACATGGCTTCGACAGCGGTGCGCTCGGTGACTTTTTCGGCTGCGGCTTTGCGAATGGCTGCAGTGGCAGCCACGTTGGCCAACGTGGCGAGTGCGCTTTGTGTGTGCTCGGTGCTCAGTATTTCGGCGGCGGCTTTTTCGCTAAAGCTACACAGCGTGAGTAGCTCATCGGTATTGGCGGCATCGCGGGTGACTTGTGCCAGCGTGAGGGTTCCTTCTTCGAGCAATTTGGCGATACGCTGGCGGGCTGCGGTTTTATGTTTGCTGCTGTTATGCTTGAGTGCAGCATCAATAAGCTCGGGGCAATAATGTTGCGGTACGCTAGGCTCTGCTTTTGCGGCAGTACTCTGTATGCCTGTACTCCCTTTGGGGTGGTTATGAGCAGCTGCCGGGCTAGCGGCTTTGCTTGGGGCTTTTTTAAACAAACGGCTAAAAAAGGATATCATCGTAGGTTCTCTGCAGTTGTCGGTTTTCAAAAATGCTTAAGTTATTTAAAGGCTAACGGTCAGTATGGCGGCGTTCATGTTAGCCCGTTGCGTCACGATTAAAGAGTGAGATTTTTTGATAGGTTTTGATGGCTCTGAACACTTAGGCAAGCTCAAGGCTCGCAAAAGGCTCCTAGCATAATCAATGTGCTTAAAAAATGCACGTAAGGGCCGCCTTGCTGTATTTTGGTGCTTAATGGGCGAGCGCTTTGTACTCGCCCTAATGACAGCCTGAGTGGCCTACTCATTGCGGGCGTCATTTTCGAGTAGGATTTCGCGCGCTTGGTTAACGCGTGCCGCTAAGTAATCACTGCCCCCTTTATCGGGGTGTAGTTTGCTCATGAGGCGCCTGTGCGCGGCGATGATTTCTTTTTTGGTGGGGGGCTCTTTGAAGCCAAATATTTCCATCGCTTCACTTAAGGGTACGCCCCCGCAATGGCTTGGCGTGTTTGAGTGGCCGCCATGATATTGATGGTGGTTGTCTTGATGATTACGCTGTTGATCGTGTTGCGCGCTGTCAAAGTGACCTTGGTCTTTGCCGGTAAAAGTATTGGCGAAGCCCCGGCTGCGAATATAAGCGGTTAATAAGTAGTATGACTTTTTGTCGTGCTCGTTAAAGTAGCGATGCAGTTTTTGGATATCATCTTCTTTTATGTTGCCAAGGCTTTGCTCGGCAAACTCGCCTTTAATGACTTTACCGGTCATTTGGCCGTTAGCGACACTGACTGACATGATTAAATATTCGCTGCGAAAGGTTGCGTTGCCGCCGCTTTTAGCCAACCACATTTTAGCCAGTGGCATACCCCAGCGTAAGCCAAAGCGACCAAAAGTAGCAACTGCCGCAACTAACCCGGCAATCACTGGCACACGCCCTGTCATAGCACCGACAATAACGGCCACTACCACTACAGCAATCACACCTTTAAGGATCCAGCTTTTACGCTCTTGGGGGTTGGCTTTTTTGTATTTATGAATAAACGAAAAAAGCGCAGCAATAATGGCAATACCAATAATCAGTTTAATAATCATAAAAAGTGGTCAGTATACTTGTAGGGTGAATGTCTGTGTGTCGAGGCGCGGTATTGAATCATAGTGAGGCGCAGCTTTGAGTTATTGAAAATCAAGGTTAAAACCGACAGCTTCTAAATAGTTGGCCTCTTGCTCTAGGCCGGCTTGGGTTAGCGGATGCTGGGTTAACCATTCGGCATTAAAGGTGAGCTGTATATTGGGGCTATTCAAAGTGATTTCTACTGAAGTGTCTACACCATCGCGGCCGCGATTTAAAATAACGGCCAAGCGTAGGCAAATAAGGAGTGGCATAATTGCGGCAATGGCCTTAGTCGGTAAGGTAGTTAGCTTGCCGGTGATTTTTTTGCGATGGCAGCTGGCTATATTGGCCAGTAGGGCTTGTTCGTGGCGACTAAACCCGGCGAGGTCGGCGTGCTGTAAAATATACAGGTTGTGGTGGTGGTAACCCGAATGCGAAACCCCAAGGCCCAGCTCGTGTAGCTGTGCGGCCCAGTTGAGTAGTTTGGTACGCGAGGCACCAGGCAAAACAGGGCCGTCTATTTGTCGCCATAAGTGCGCGGCTAAATGGCGTACACGCTCGCCGTGCTGGGTATCTATACGGTATTGTTGTTGTAGTTTTTGAATGGTGCGCTGGCGAATATCGTCGTCGCCTAAGCGGCCTATGGTGTCGTAGATTAAACCTTCTTTTAAGGTGGCATCGGCGACGTGTAGGGTTTTGATATTAAGCTCATCATAAATGGCTTTTAATATCACAATGCCGGCAGGCAATACGCTGCGCCTTGGTTTAGAGAAGCTACCGCTGGTGATTTCACCGTCGCTTTCAAGCGCAGCAATAAGGAGGTTAAGGCTTTTAGCATTAATGACGGCGCCGCCGTCGTGCTCTTGGCATAAATCGGCAATGGCGCGCATGGTGCCCGAGGTGCCGTAGCTGATATCCCACCCGTGCCTCACATAGTTGGCGCGAATATCTTCAATGCGCTCGCACACCGCTAAATAAGCCGCTTTTAAGCTTTTGGCATTAATACCTTGCGCAAAAAATTCACGAGTAATGGCGACACAGCCAAAATCTAGGCTTTCGAGGAGCTCGGGGGTGCCGTCACAACCGATAATAAACTCGGTACTGGCGCCACCAATATCAATAACAAGGCGCTGGTTGTTGTCGTTAACGACACTGCGGCTTAAGCCTTCGTACACCAAGCGCGCTTCTTCGTAGCCCGAAATAATCGCAATAGGATGACCTAAGGCCTCTTCGGCGGCGGTTAAAAAATCACCTGCTGCATCGGCGTCGCGTAGGGTTTTTGTGCCCACCACGCGCACTTGATGTGCAGGTATATCACGCAAGCGTTCGCTAAAACGGTTAAGGCAGGCCAGGGCGCGCTCGCGAGCTTCTTCGCTCAAATTACCGTCATCTTGTAGGCCGCGAGCGAGTTGAACCATATCTTTTTCGCGGTCTACCGTCTTAATAAAGCCATCTTCGAGCTGCGCCACCAATAGGTGGAAGCTGTTTGAGCCTAAGTCAACAGCGGCAAAGTAGGGGGGAGCTGCATGGGTAGAATTTGTCATGATTAGTAGTGGCGCCGTTACACAAAAATGTGGGAGAGGGCATTATGCCAAGGCTTGCGCTTTTTGCCAGTGTTGATGGCTCTGGTGTAGAAATCTTGCGTAACTACTCAGAGGCCCCGGAGTTGGGTACTAATAAATTATTGACTGGGCCGCTCAAGCCATCCATGGGCACTATATAAGCGCTCCCGGCGCTTAAATGCCCAGAAAATAATTCATCAGCACCCTATTAGGTGAGGTTTATCAGCTGAGCTGAATAGTTACAATCTTGCTGGGATACTACTCTTTGAGCGCGTATTGACAAGGTTTTTGTCGTACTTTGTGCATTCAAAGAGCTCTAAGTATTCGGCGGTTAGATGTTAGTGATATATAAGGCTTGACTCTAACGCCGCTAATCATACACACACTCCTTTGGTAACCTGCTATTAGAGCTTTTTGGTGTATTCAATTACCTTTTATATAGCGAGTCAGTTTTATAGTGCGCTTGATTTTTTGGAACTTAGTTTATTGGCACTAATGGATGCAGGCTCGCGGCGTTTAATGAGCCTGCTTGTAGGTTGAGCTTGTAGGTTTAAGCAGGAATTTTAGCTAGTTTGGGTGTAACTATTCAGGGGTGCGGAAATAGGGCGCTAATGAATCATTTGCTGGGCCGCTCAAGCCATCTGCGACTTTGTGCTCCTCGACTTTATGCTCCTGCAAAGTCTAATCTTGCATATCCCTATGCAGGTGCAAAGTCTACCCCCACGCATCCATGCTGGGGCTGGGCGCTATATAAGCGCTCTCGACAGTGTGCCCCTGCGCTGTCTAACCCTTGCTTTCCCTGCAAGGCCCGGCGCTTAAATGCCCAGGAAATAACCCATCAGCACCCTGTTAAGAGGGGTTTTTTGGTTCGGCTGAATAGTTACGTTTGGGTTAGATCCAGTTGGATGCAAAAAAACAGGATGCCTGCAGTACTAAAAATGCAGGTTAATAAGCAGAGGTAGGCAGTATGTGCAATAAAATAGCCACGATATTTAAAGGGAGTGTATGCTTGGGCTTGGCCGTTATAGTCTCTATTTTTGGCCCCGCTAAGGTGAGCAATCACCTTGATGCTTTTTGGGTTGAAGAGGCGCACCATGCATTATTAAGCGGTTTAGTCGAGGCCCGTAAGCATGCCTGGGAGAACCGAGTGACAGTAGAGCTTTGTGCTGCGAGTGCCGCACACGTTTGTGTTACCCCTGAAGATAACCATATTGAGGGCTGGTTAACGTACGAGGTGCACCCAGAGGGGCAGCGCACTAATATTGAATTTTATAGTTTTCATGCGGAGTATGTGGGCTTAACGGCAAGTGACCGCTTTGTACGTTATATGCCGCTGGGTTTTGATGCTGATGGTTATAGTTTACAGGTGAATGTTATTGGTTTTGATGTATATTCACTCAGTGGTGTTAGCACAAAAAATTACACCGTATTAGTTGAGCCAAGCGGCGCCTTACAAACACTGGTTAACGGTACGCTGCGCTCTAATAGGCAAGTTGCACAGCGCTAAGCGCCTTAGTTGATTATTAAAAATAGCGCTCTTAAAAAATACCACTCTTAAAAAAACACCACCTTACACAGTGGCTGCATGAATAGTGTGTGACTGCGGTATTTCTTTACCGCTAAGCAAGCAGCATTTTTGAACATGATTAAACAATTCGCGGTTATGGCTATTGATAAAAAAGTGGCCTCCCTCAATGGCTTGGTAGGTGACTTTATGGCGACTAAATCGCGCCCATAAAGCGGCCTGAGTTAATGTAACTTGGGTGTCTTGAGTGCCGTAAATAATATGCATTTTAGCGTCCAAGTCAAAATTATGTGGCTGATAGCTGTCCAGTAGTTTAAAATCTGCGCGCATAATACGTAAAATAATGTCACGCATTTCTTTATCATGTAACAGCCTTTCATCGACTCCACCTAAACGCTTAATATCTTGCTCAAGTGCTGCATCACTGTATAAATATCGTGGGCTCGTTATGGGCTTTGGTTCGGCATGCTTTGGCCATGTATTGGGTGGCTTTGAGGCGCACAATAATAGTTGGCTAAGCGGTAAGCGTAAATGCTGGGCGGTTTCGTACGCGATGGCTCCTCCCATGCTGTAGCCCAAAAAAATACTCGGCAAATCACTTAGCTGATTAATTTCATTTGCGATAGCTTTAGCCATTGTGAGGCAGTTATCTATTGGTGCGTCCTGAATGTTTTGACCCCGCCCAGGGTATTGAACGGTGACTAGCTCTAACGTGTTGTCACACAACGCTTTCCAAGGGGTAAATAAATTGCCATTGCCTCCCGCATAAGAAAAGCAAAATAATCGACATTTGGCGTTTCGTTTTTTTTCTTGGCGTATAAATTTCATTTTTTATCTCTACTAGTTTTAGTTTTGGCTTTAGTGTTAGTAATGATTTTTATGTTTTTACGCGCAGCAAATTATTTGCTGGCTGCTTGGGTGCTTGTTTGGATTGGCCTTTCAAACGATTGTTTTAATAAATATGTTAAATTGTGCGCCATTATGTTGAGCGATACATTATCAATTTTAAACTGTCCTTTTTATTATAAAAAAATCCCCCTATTATTCCCTCACTAGTTTATAGCTTAGTTATATTTTTTTATTTATGAGTGTCTATATGCTGCTTTGTAATAAATAATTAATGTGTTATTGATAATTTCATGGTACTCCTTTGAGAGGCGCTGCGTGAAAAAAAAGTTGAGGAAGTATGAAGGAGTGGATACGTGATGGGTTGTGTTTGTTTGTGAGTATGCTGGGCGGGGTATTATCGGTATATTTTTTGTTTTTTGCTGCTGAAAAAATAGTTCCTTACTAGCGTTAACGTGCTGGGCTATGTACGTAGTAACCTGGCCACCCAAAGCTTTATTAAATAACGATGCGTTTAATTGAATGTCTTTTTAATTAAATGATTAAATCGATCTATCTTCTGCGATTAGTTGAGTAAAAAGCTCATCGAGGTTTTGCCTTGATAGAGGTTATATTGTCTTTCGAAAAGGATCATTACTAAAATGCCAAAAAAAACAGCAATTGATACTAATCATGTAAATAATAAAAAAGTTGCCATTGTCGGTATTGGTTGTCGTTATCCGGGCCATGCTAATGATTATGAGAGCTTTTGGGATAATTTAATGGGCGGTAAAGATTGCCTAGAAGAAACTCCCAAAAGCCGCTATAACGCCTCACACTTATACAGTAAAGATAAAGCAAAACCTGGGCGTTTAACGGGTGGGCGCGGTGGTTATATTGATGGGTTTGATGAGTTTGATCCTGCTTTTTTTGGTATTGGGCCGCGCGAAGCAGAATATATGGATCCTCAGCAGCGTAAATTATTAGAGGTGGCTTGGGAGGCGTTAGAAGATGGTGGTCAAAAACCCCGACAATTGGCAGGGCAAAATGTTGGCGTGTTTATTGGCGGTTTTACACTTGATTATAAGATCGTGCAGTTTGCTGATTTAAGCTTTAATGGTTTGGCTGCCCATACAGCGACTGGCACCATGATGACTATTTTATCCAATCGCATTTCTTACTGCTTAGATTTGCAAGGCCCTAGTATGTCGGTGGATACGGCTTGTAGCTCCTCTTTAGTTACTGTCCACTTAGCATGTCAAAGTTTATTGAGTGGTGAAAGCAGCCTAGCTTTAGCGGGAGGGGTATTACTGCATATGACGCCGCAATACACCATCACCGAATCCAAAGGTGGGTTTTTATCGCCTGAGGGTTTATCGCGAACGTATGACGCGGATGCAAATGGTTATGTACGCTCCGAGGGGGTTGGGGTGGTTGCGCTTAAGTTATTAGATGATGCCTTACGCGATGGTGACCCTATTCATGCCGTGATTGCGGGCTCTGGTGTCAACCAAGATGGTCGTACCTCGGGCATTACAGTGCCTAGTGGCGAGGCGCAAACGCGTTTAATTTATAAAGTGTGCGCCGATGCGGGCGTTAACCCTGGGCAGCTGCAATATATAGAAGCGCATGGTACCAGTACGCCAGTAGGTGATCCTATTGAAGCGAATGCGCTGGGTCGCGTGTTAGCGCAAGGCCGTAAGCCCGGTGATGCTTGTTATATTGGCTCGGTCAAAACTAATATTGGGCATACAGAGGCAGCGGCGGGTGTGGCGGGTTTAATTAAAGCGACCTTAGCGCTTAAGCATAAAGTCATTCCGCCACACATTAATTTACAAACGGTTAATCCTGCACTGAATTTAGATGATCAACCTTTTGATATTCCACGTGAGCCAACCCCTTGGCCTGAGCACAGTGGCCCTGCACGGGCAGGTGTTAACTCTTTTGGTTTTGGCGGTACCAATGCGCACGTTATTTTAGAAGAGGCGCCCGCAGCGCCGGTGAGTAGCGCGATTAATGCTGTGCCTGCGCGGGCTATTTTACCGATAAGTGCGCAAGACTCAGCCGACTTACCGCGTGTGGCGAGCCGGCTAAAAGCCGCTATTGAAAAAGTGGTAAAAAATAAAGGCGACGTAGCGGCCTATTTGCGTGATGTAACTTATACCCTCGCGTATCGACGTGAATTATTACCAGAGCGCACAGCTTTAGTTTACCAAGATACGGATGATTTATTGCAAACACTGGATGCTTATATAACAGGTGAGGCAATGCCAAATGCCGTAACGGCAACAGCACTGGCCGAAGATGAGCGTCGTTTGGTTTGGGTGTTTACCGGCATGGGCCCGCAATGGTGGGCGATGGGGCGTGAGCTGTTTGACAGTGAGCCGGTGTACCGCAAGGTAATTGAACAGTGTGATGCATTGATGAGCGAGTTGGCGGGTTGGTCTTTGATTGAGCATTTAAATGCCAGTGAAGATGACTCATTGATGGCTGAAACATGGCTTGCGCAGCCGGCAAATTTTGCTCTGCAAATTGCATTGGCTGCATTGTGGCGCTCTTATGGGGTAACACCAGCTGCGATTGTTGGCCATAGCGCCGGTGAGGCCGCTGCGTTTTATGAGGCCGGTGTATACAGTTTAGACGATGCCATTAAAGTGATTATTGAGCGCAGCCGTTTACAGCATTTACTCAATGGTAGCGGGGCTATGTTGGCGGTGAGTTTAACCGAGCAGGAGGCTTTGGAGCGCCTCGTGCCTTACGGCGATAGTGTTTCGATTGCCGCTATTAATAGCCCGAATGCTTTAACATTAGCCGGTGATGAACAACCTTTAAAAGCACTGGCTGAGCAGCTCGAAAAAGAAGAGGTATTTGCTAAGTTTTTGACGGTCAATGTGCCTTACCATAGTGCCAAAATGGATCGTATTAAAGATGAGTTATTTGAGTGTCTAGCTGATATAAAGTGTAAACAAGCAAAGGTACCGGTGTATTTAACGGGCCGTGATACGATGGCTCAAGGGCCAGAGTTGGATGCGGGTTATTGGTGGGATAACGTCCGTTACAGTGTGCGCTTTAAAGATGCAATCACTCGCTTAGCCAAAGATAATTACCAATTATTTTTAGAAATAGGCCCGCACCCTGTTTTAGGTTATTCCATTAAAGAGTGTATGGCTGCGCTGCAAGCGCCTGCTTATGTCGTGCCTTCTATTCGGCGTTTAGAAAATGAAGGTGCACGGTTTATGCAGTCGTTGGGTATGCTGCATAATTTAGGTTATAGCATTGATTGGCGGCCTATTTGTGCCGGTGGCAGTATTACTACGCTGCCCACTTACCCTTGGAAGCAGGAACGTTATTGGGTAGAGGCACCTGCTGTTGCGCAAATACGCTTAGGTCAGAGCGAGCATCCATTGCTGGGTCGGCGTTTAAATATTGCCGAGCCTTGCTTTGAAACTCTTTTAGATATCGAGCAGCAGCCGTATTTAAATGACCACCGCATACAAGGCAATGTATTGTTTCCTGCGGCAGGCTTTATGGAAATGGCTATGCAGGCTTTGCAAAGCTTGACGGGAAAGTTCTGCGGTAAAATTTTAGATTTACACTTGCAAAAAGCGCTCTATTTACCCGAGGGCGAAGCCAAGCCTGTACAGTTTATTTTTGATAATGAAACGGCCCGCTTTAGTGTGGCGACGACCTCTAGTGCCGGTGAGGCGCAAACGCATGCTACGGGCTTTTTGCAAGTAATGCCGAGCTTTAAAAGTACTCGTTTGTTATCAACGCAAAGGGTTACCGCTCGCTGCCATAGCACCTTTGATAACAAGCAAAGCTATGCAACCTTGGCAGAAATGGGCTATCACTACGGTGATGCTTTTCAGCCTATACATAATGTATGGGTGGGTGATGGCGAAGCTTTAGCGCATATTGTACCGCGCGATATTGTGATGCGTGAAGACGATGCGGCTAATCATCACTTTCACCCCACATTATTAGATGCGTGTTTTCAAGCTATTCTCACAACCGAAATTCCACACTACCAACACAGTGGTGAACTCGCGATGCGTTTACCGCTCGAAATTGCAGAGTTTACGAGTGAGCCTATCGGCTGCCAAGCTATTTGGGCGCACGCGTGCATTACCGAGCGAACAGCCGATGCGATAGTTGGTGATATCTATATCTATAGCGAGAGCTACGAATGCTTAGGCTTTATCAGTGGCTTTAGAGCAGCGAACGTTGAAAGCATCGCGAGCAAAGTAAGCGTTAGTACAATTGATAACTGGCTAACGCAGGTGCGTTGGATACCAAAGGCATTAACTTTATCTACTGCGACACCGAACAATGTTGATGAGCCTGTCGATACAGCGTTGGGTCAACCTGCAGATGTCATGATGCCGCAAGTGTTAACTGATTTTAAAGCGGGTGAGGGTTGTTTGTGGTTATGGGGCAATCGTGATCATATGCAAACGCGTGTATTGATTAAGCAATTAGAGGCTGCAGGTCAGCATTTTTGTTTAATCGAGGCTGGTAGTACGCTCACGCTTAACCCTGAACGCGGGACGGTGACTGTGGCGCCTGCTGATGTCGATCAACTGACGACACTCATCTCTCAGCTCATGAAAGATAAGGCCTTTAATCAAGGTCGGGCTCCTGTATGTGATGGCATTATTTATTTATGGGGCTTAGAGGTTCCTAGCGTATCGCGTTTTAGCCCCGAATGCTTGGCAGCTAACAATACTTACGGAACATATCCGTTAATTGCTTTAGGACAAGCTTTGCTGGCCAATAAAGCTCAAGGGCGGTTACTTGTTGCGACTAACAGTGCGCAAGCCGTGCTCGAGGGTGAGGCGCCTAACCCCCTAGCGGCAGCGGCATGGGGTGCTGGTCGTGTTTTGTGGTATCAAGAGTTATTGGCTAACCGTGGCACTTTAGTGGATGTTGCTCTCGAAGGGCATGCCAGTGCCGAGCAGCATATTCAAATTGCAGCCCAATTATTAGCCGAACTACATGCGAATACACAAGTGGGTGAATACGAGGGCGAGATCGCATGGCGAGACGGGCAGCGCTATATCTGCCGTTTACAGCCTGCGCAAAATTTATCGCAGCCACTCCCGGTGCGTTTGCGTGCTGATGGTTGTTATTTGGTGACCGGAGCCATGGGCGCGTTGGGTCAACTTGTGTGTCGTACGCTGGTGAAGCGCGGTGCCAAGCGTTTAATCTTAATGGGGCGTACACCGTTACCGACACGTAATACTTGGGCTCAAGTAGACAGCCATAGTCAGGCTGCCAAGCATATTGCTTTTATTAAAGAATTAGAAAACCTGGGGGCACAAGCGATTACTGCTGCGGTTGATGTGAGCGAAGAAGCGGATATTAGCCAATGGTTGCAAAGCTTTAAGGCGCAGGCTTTGCCCCCTATAAGAGGTGTATTTCACTTAGCTGGGCAGGTATGCGACACCCTGTTACCCGAGATGACGCCAGAGGCTTACAATACCGCGTACTTACCTAAAGTGATGGGTGGCTATTTGTTGCATAAATATTTAGCGTCTGAACCTTTAGATCACTTTGTTATGTTTGCTTCTGTGGCATCGTTATTAACCACCGGCGGCCAGACAAACTATGCGGCAGGTAATGCCTTTTTAGATGCCTTAGCGCACTATCGCCACGCGCAAGGTTTACCTGCGCTTGCCATTGATTGGGGGCCTTGGGCGACAGGTATGATCGAAGAGTTAGGGTTGATCGAACACTACCGCAATAGCCGAGGTATGAACTCGCTGGCCGCACAAGCAGGCATGGATGTACTCGAGCGAGTGATGGGGCAAGATACGCCTCAGCTTATGGTTAATACTGTTGTCGATTGGCCTTTATTTAATGCCTGGTACCAAGAAATGCCACCCATTATTACAGAGCTTGCCAGTCACAATTTGCAAGCCACACATGACGGCGATCAAGTTAATTTTGTAGAGCGCTATCGTCATGCTGAAGCCGAAGCGCGCAATACTTTATTGCAAGAGCATTTTACCTTTGTTGTGAGTGACGTGCTGCGCATTAAAGCCGCGTTAGTGAGTGATGACAGTAGCCTAAATGAGTTGGGCTTAGATTCACTTTTAGCGATTGAATTAAGGGCGCGTATTCAGCGTGAGCTTAAAGTTTCGCTACCTGTCGTCACGTTGTTATCCGGCACAACAGTGAGTGAGCTATTATCGCAATTGCATACAGGGATAGAAGAGCAGCTCGGTCAGGATACGAGCAGCTCAGACGATGTCGATGTCGTTATTTACAATAACGAGCGCGCGTTTCCTTTATCGCAAAATCAAACGGCTCTGTGGTTTTTGAAGCACCTTAACCCCGATGGGTTTGCTTACAATATTGGGGGGGCAGTCGCTATTAATATGGCTTTGCAGCCGGAGCTAATGTTCGACGCTATTCGTATATTAATTGCTCGGCACCCTATGTTACGTGCTAACTTTGAGCAGCGTGACAGTGGCGCTACACAATTTATTAGTGATGACATTAAAGAAGATATAGCGCTGATTGATGTCGAAGGTATGGCTTGGGGCGATGTGTATAACCATATTATTGGGGAGTACCGTAAGCCTTATGATTTAGCCTGTGACCCTTTAATGCGTTTCAGGCTTTACCGCTTAGCGGATGATCGCTGGGTGATGATGAAAGCAGTGCATCATATTATTTCTGATGCTATATCAACCTTTACTTTTATTGATGAATTGCTTGCGTTATACGAAGGTATGCGCGCTGGCGATACCGTCACATTAGCGCCGTCCAAAGCGCGATTTTTAGATTATGTTAATTGGCAAAATAAATTTTTGGCAAGTCAGCGCGCGCAAAAAATGCAAGATTATTGGCTCAATCATTTACCAGCAGAAGTCCCCGTATTAAGTTTACCTACCGACAAACCCCGCCCTGCGGTACAAACAAATAATGGCGCCTCTGAATTTTTTACTTTGAGCGACGATTTGTCGGCCCGCATTCAGCAATTGGCCAAAAAAGAAGGCGCTACGGTATTTATGGTATTGCTATCGGCTTACTACATTTTGCTGCATCGCTACAGCGGCCAAGACAATATTATTGTAGGCAGTCCTGTTATGGGTCGTACTGAGCCTGAATTTGCAAATTTATATGGCTATTTTGTTAACCCGCTGCCTCTGTGTGCCGATTTGTCGGGTAATCCCAGCACCCAAAAATTACTGAACCAAGTGCAAAATATTGTACTGAACGGCTTAGATAATCAAGAGTATCCTTTTGTTATGTTAGTCGATAAATTAGGCTTGAAACACGACCCAAGTCGCTCGGCAGTCTTTCAGGCAATGTTTATTTTGTTGGCGCATAAAGTCTCTACTGAACAATATGGTTATACCCTCGACTATATTGAATTACCCGAAGAAGAAGGGCAGTTTGATATTACATTGTCGGCTTATGAAGATGAAAATGAGGGGCGTTTTCATTGCGTTTTTAAGTACAATACCGATTTGTTCTTAGCGGATACTATTGCTCGCTTTGCCGAGCATTATGTCAATTTATTAGAGGCTATGACGCAAAACCCTGAGGCTAATATTAATACCTTGCCGATGCTGGGTCTCGAAGAAACGCAAACGTTATTGCAGGATTGGAGTGGCGTAGGGCAGCAGTTACCGGCACAAACACTGGTAACTGATTTAATTGATAGTTATGGCCGCAGTGGTGCCCCTGCCATTGTTATGCCTATCCAAGATGGCTTATCAATGCGCACAAGCTTAAGTTATGAGCAGCTAGTGGATCAATCCAATGTTTTAGCGGCTAACTTACAAAATATGGGCGTTGGTCGCGGCGATATTGTAGCTTTATGCATCAGTAAATCGCCTTACATGCTAGTTGCCGTATTGTCGGTATTAAAAGCAGGCGCCGCATATTTACCCCTTGACCCCGATTACCCCGAAGATCGTTTAAGTTACATGCTAGAGCATGCTAACGCGTGTTTGGCTATTGCCGAGCCTCATTTGCGTGAACGCTTAAATGCTTGGTCGGGTAATACGGTAGCATCGGATGATCCTGAATTAATACAAGTCCCAATTCGCCCACTTATGGGTAAGCCTAATTTTAATGATACGGCTTATGTTATTTACACCTCAGGGTCTACCGGTAAGCCTAAAGCCGTACAGGTGAGTCATGGCAATTTAGCGGCAGTTTATCAAGGTTGGCTGAGTCATTATCAATTACAAAAAAATATCAATAATTTTGCTCAACTAGCCAGTTTTTCATTTGATGTGTTTGCGGGTGACTGGTTACGTGCTTTGTGCTCGGGAGGTACGTTGGTATTGATCGGCCGTGATTTATTATTTAATACGGCGCGGCTACACAGTACATTGCGCAAAGAAAAAGTGGATTGTATGGAGTGCGTACCTGCGGTAATACGTGGGCTTATGCATTATTGCGAGCAAGAGAATGAGCGCCTTGATTTTATCAAGTTGTTATTAGTCGGTTCTGATTCTTGGAAGATTGAAGAAATTAAACGCCTTAAAGGACTATGCGTTAATCGCGTGGTAAATTCTTATGGCTTAAGTGAAGCAACTATCGATAGCACTTATTTTGAAGGTGATGTATCACAGCTAGAGGCGAGCCGTATGGTCCCTATTGGTCGCCCATTTAGTAATAGTGAAGTGTATGTATTGGATCATCATCAGCAGCCAGTCCCTATTGGTGTACCCGGTGAGTTGTGGATTGGTGGGCAAGGTGTATGCCAAGGGTATTTAAATGCACCTGATCTTACCGCCCAACGTTTTGTGCGTTTAACGTTGCAAGACTCTTTACATGAAAGTACTTATTACCGAACCGGTGACTTAGCTCAATGGGATACTCATGGATACTTACATTTATTAGGGCGTGCTGATAATCAAGTCAAAGTGCGCGGCCACCGTATTGAAGTGGGTGAAATAGAGAGCCAATTAAAAGTGATGCCAGAATTGGCGCAAGCGGTTGTCACGGTGCGTCAAGATGCCAAAGAAGAAGCACAATTATGCGCCTATTTTGTTGCCGATGAAGACTTTTTAGCCAGCGGCTGTGTGCCTGAAATCAAAAAACTACGACAGCATTTGGGTGGTGTATTACCCACGTATATGATCCCTAGCTGGTTTGTACTAGTTGAGGAGTTACCGCTGTCGCCTAACGGGAAGGTCGATATTAAGGCTTTGCCTGACCCTGTATTAACGCGTGAATTAATCGAGCCGCCTCAATCACTCTACGAACAGCGTATGGCTGAGCACTGGAAAACGTTATTGGGTTTAGAGCAAGTGGGCGTTCAGCAAGACTTTTTTGATCTTGGTGGTAGTTCAATTAAATTAATTGAGTTGATTTATTTGTTGAAAAACGAGTTTAATGTTGAAGTGGCGGTAAGTCAGTTGTTTAAAACTTCAACGCTTTATGGTATGGCAAAAACATTAGAGCACATTATTATTGGGCGAGAAGTCGGTGCGCAGCCTTATTTACATTACAATAAAAACAATACGCTTGAGGCGTCTGCACCGGTATTTTGCTTTCCACCTGCTGGTGGTCACGGCTTAGTGTATCGGCGTTTAGCCGAGTCTATGCATCAACATCATTTAATTGCATTTAACTATTTAATGGAGAGTAATAAAGTAGAGCAATATGCTGATTTAATTATGGTATTACAGCCAGCAGGAGGGTATCGCTTGCTGGGGTATTCACTTGGTGGCAACCTAGCTTTTGAAGTGGCTAAAGTACTAGAGTCGCGCGGTAAGAACGTTGAAAGTGTAGTGATTATAGACTCTTATCGTATTGCCGAAACATTTGTATTAAAAGATGTTCATATTGCTGAATTTGAACAAGAGCTTAAAGAGCATTTGCAAAAACATACTGGTGCCGATGTTGTTGAAAAAGAAACCCTTGCTCAAGCGCGTGATTACATTCAATTTAGCAGTCGTACAGTCAATAGTGGACAGGTAAATGCCCCAATAACAGTAGTGGCAGATGCGAGTAAATTTGAGTTTTATCAAACGGGGCAGCAAGGTAGCTGGAACCTAAGCTCACAGCTTGAGGTCAATTTACATAAGGGCTCTGGGGCACATGCGGATATGCTCGATGACGGCCATGTCAACAAAAATGCAGCTTTTATAATGACAGCGATTGCGTCTAAAAGTGAGCATCAACAAGCCGTAACGCATGCTCAGAGTGCAACGACAAAGGAATGTGTGTAATGGGTGATAATACCTCTGATATGGCTTCAGCTATAGACTCTAGTATACCTAATCTTACGGATATTGTAGAGCCTACCCTACCGGGTAATGCTGCCGACTTGCGCCCGAGTGTTTTAATTATTGGAGCGGGTGTATCGGGTTTGGCTACCGGTTGTTATTTACAAATGAATGGATTTAATACCCATATTTTAGAGCGGCATACTTTGCCTGGTGGTTGCTGCACCGCTTGGGCTTGCGAAGGGTATGTGTTTGATTATTGTATTGAATGGTTATTTGGTAGCGGCCTAGGCAATGATGCTAACCAAGTGTGGCAAGAGTTGGGTGCGTTAGATGGTAAGATACAGCGCGATTTTGAGTTGTTTAATCGGGTTGTTTCGGTTGAGGGTGAAACAGTTGATTTTTATAATGACCCCGATCGCTTAGAAGCCCACCTTTTATCGATTTCGCCAATCGATAAAAAGCAGATAAAAATATTTTGTGAGGCTATTAGAGGATTTATTCATTTAGATCTTTATCCCGCCCTCACACCAAAGCCTTTACAGTCATGGCGTGAGAAAATAAAATTTATCGCTAAAATATTGCCCTCGTTTGCATTGTTGTGGCGTACAGGTGCGACATCGCTAGAGTCTTTTTCTGAAAAATTAAAGAATCCTTTTTTAAAAAAAGCGATGCCATTTATTTTTTTTCAAGACCATGAATGCTTTCCTATTTTACCGTATGTGTACAATATGGCACAAGCGCATAAAGGCAATGCTGGGTTTCCTGAAGGTGGATCTTTGGGGTTGTCTCGTTCAATCGAAGACCGCTACCTTAATCTAGGAGGCCATTTAACCTACGGCGTTAAAGTTAAGCATATTGTAATTGAACCAAGTGATACTGTATTGGGTAAAAAAGCCAAGGCAATCGGTGTTGAGCTTAAAAATAAAAAACGTTTTTATGCTGATTATATTGTCTCTGCTGCCGATGGTTACAGCACCTTGTTCGAAATGCTAGATGAGCAGTATTTAAGCCCCAGGGTTAAAAATCTTTACGAAAAAATGTTGTCTCGTAAAGATGTTGTCTACCCCGGGGTTGTATCTGTTTTTGTTGGATTTAAAGGCCGGGTAGGATTGGGTGAGCCTCACAGCACAACTTTTATGCTGCCGGATGAGCAAGCTGAAACACTGCCAGGGTGTATGCAAAAAAGTATTCTTGTTCAGCATCGCAGTCGTTTTACCGAAGGTTTTTCACCTGAAGGCTGCTCTGTAATACACATGACTTACCTCAGTGATTTTGATCAATGGAATACATGGCGAACAACAAATAAGCCATTATATCGCGTTAAAAAACAGCAAATATCTGATTTTATTTATAGCTTCTTAGAGCAGCGCTACCCTGGTATTACTCATGATATTGAAGTAGTAGAGGTTGCTACGCCGGTCACTCAAAAGCGTTATACCGGTAATACACAAGGTAGTATTTTAGGTTGGAAGGCCTTTACAAAAGCCGAAGATTTAGCCAATGAGCTAATCGATAAAGATCATATGCAGTTACCGGCATTAGATAATTTTTATATGGCGGGGCAATGGATTGGCGGTGGTGGTTTGATCCGTGCGGCTTTATCAGGACGTTATGTGGCGCAGTTTATGTGTGATGCGCTTGATAAACCTTTTGAAACCACGATAAATGCGACTCCTGAGCGTTGGAATAACGCGAAGTGGGGGCTCAATATGACTCGTCGTAAAATCAATAGCGCTACAGTGACTAATAAAAAACCCGTGGCTAGCATTTAAATTTTTAACGAATTGAGATACATTTATGTGGTTTTCAAAAAAACAATTACCTCAAATAACTAAACGACAATCGATGTTAATTATTGGTGGTGGCTTAGGTGGCTTGTCGACAGCTTGTTATGCTCAAATGAATGATTATCAAGCCCATGTATTAGAAATGCATGAAATCCCTGGCGGCTGCTGCACTGCTTGGCAAAAGGGCGATTTTATGTTTGATTGGTGTATTAGCTGGCTATTAGGTAGTGGGCCGGGTAATGAAATGTACCAAGTATGGCGTGAAATCGGAGGGCTTGATGCGAAAGAAATTAGACACCCAGAAATATTTAATATCGTCACAACATCATCCGGTCAACAGGTGCGATTTTACTCTGACCCTGATAAGTTGTTTGATCATTTAATAGCAATATCACCCGAAGATGAACCATTAATTAAAAAATTTTGTGACGGATTAAGGCAGTTTATTGTTTGTTTGAAAGTATATCCTTTTTTGAAGCCTGTTGGGTTGATGGGGTTTTGGGAAAAATCAAAAATGATGATGTCTTTTATTCCTCATTTTAATATGATAAGAAAAACCATTACGGTATTAATGACGGACTATTCAAAGCAATTTAAAAGCCCTTTATTACAAGAGGCGTTTAATTTTATTTTGTATGAAAAACATCCTAACTTTCCTGTATTACCTTTTTATTTTCAGCTTGCTAGCCATGCAACACATTCTGCAGGGGTCCCTGAGGGAGGGTCTTTAGGGTTAGCCAATTCAATCGAAAAGCGGTTAACTGCACTAGGTGGTAAAATAACTTACAATGCTAAAGTTAACGAAATTATTGTAGAAAATGATACCGCAGTGGGTGTACGCTTGATTGATGGGCGTGAATACAGGGCTGATATTGTAGTATCGGCAGCTGATGGCCATGCCACTATTATGAAAATGCTAAAGGGGCGCTATTTATCGGAGACATTTCATAAGCTTTACACCGAGACTATTAAAAAACCAGAAATGGTATTTCCTGGTTACTTTACATTATTTTTGGGGTTAGATTGTGACTTGCCAGATATGGAGTATTGTACAACTTACGTGCTGCCAGAGTCTGTATCACAGCAACTGCCCGGAATACGACACCCAAGCATTAATGTGCAGCTGCGAAGTGGTTTATACCCGGAGCTGGCACCTGATGGTAAAGCTATGCTTTATATTAGCTTTTTTTGTGATATAGCGCCTTGGAGGGATTTGACCGATGGCTGTGAGCAAGCGCCTAGAGAGCAAAATGGAGAAACTGTTTACACTCTACCGTTACGGCGCGGCAGTCAATACCAAAGCGCTAAAAAGAAAACCGCTAATGTGATTATTGATTATTTAGAATCGTTTATTCCTAACCTTAGGGCGTCTATTATTGTGCGTGATACGGCAACACCCATGACGCAGGTGCGATACACCCAAAATTATGAAGGCTCTGTTTTAGGTTGGCAGCCTTTTGTTGACGGTGGTGAAACACTTGAAGAGGAGGTTAAGAAAAATGGGCCAGGTTTACCGGGCCTTAAAAATTTTTATTTTTCGGGTGTGTGGATTACAACAGGGGGGTTGATTCGTGCTGCAACAGCAGGTAGGCATGTGTTGCAATTTATCTGTCAAGATGACAATAAAGCATTTAAAGCCAATGTGCACCCAGAGGCGGTAGCACCGAGCCATCGAGTACTTAAGCAGCGCAGTGAATGGTCGCCTCAATATACGGCGATTAATCATACGATGGTTAAACATTCAATGATTAAAAAGGGCGCTATACAAAGCAAAGAGCAAAAAATACTGGCCGATGTGTGATTGACGCACCACATTATGTAATGTGGAGGGAGCGAATGATGCTCGCTAGCTATGCTTAGTATAAGATATCGTAATTATTCACAGGTGCTAAAATCGGTCACGAATGAATCATTCACTGGGTCACTTAATACCCAGAAAACAATCCATCAGTACCTTGTTAATAGAGTTTTTTAGCTTGGCTGAATAGTTACAAAATATCTAAAATTTAGTGTCGGCTGTTAGCCAAAGTTTACCGGTATCTCTAAAGGCTGTAGCGTTTTCATCTGCAGAGAATTGTGCATACTTGAGTGATAGCCCGATATTATTAATTTTACCCGCCATTACAAAACCTAATTCGCTACCAAAGCGATCAAAACCTGTCTGCGTTGAATCATTAACATCAAATTGATGATAGGCAATGGCCAGATTAACAGCACCCGCTTTACCCGAAATTTTAAAATAAAGATCGTTAATACCGCCTTCGACGTTACCTGTACCACCACCTAAAAATACATCTGTCCACCCTTGAAATTTATGTAAAGTGGCAAAAGGCGTGATAAAGCGCCCCTTATCGCTGTCTGTTTCTAGGCTTTCATAACCTAAATTAAAAGTAAGAGGTTTAATGCGGTATGAGGCATTTAGCCCTATATAGCCTGCGGAATATCGATTGTTGTTATCTCCTGATTCTGATTGTGTTGCTAGCTCGGCCTCATAAGAAAATGCTGCAACTTTACCTGTTGCGCGCACACCTAAAGTAGCGTTAGAAAGGGCAGGCGCAGATAAGTTATCAATATCATAATAATACCCCGTGAAGTTAATGGCGGGGTTAAAAACATATTTAGCATTTAATAAAATACTTTGATTGTCGTGCTCGCCTCTTGGATCTTGCTCGCCAAAAATACGTTTAACCGAGGTAATATACGAGCCAAATATTGTAAGGTTTTTAATGTCTTTGCTTTCTATGCGGAATGAATCATAGGTTTGCTCGTTTTGGCGAAAGCCTACGCCGCCAACAAATCGCTGGTTATCGAGCAGTATGCGGTTGCGCCCCATTTTTGCAGTCGTATTGCCGGCCTTATACGACACAAAGTATTGATTGACTTCGGTACCTTCTGGATCGCCAATACCAACACCTTGCGGTTTGAAATCTGTTATATGAGTGACGTCATCCATTTCTATGCCGAGGCCCCAGCCGTTAAAAGATTTGGAGGTGTAGCTAAGGCGAGTTTTAAGTGATAATAAGTCTGCGGTGCTATCTTGGGCGCCGAAGTTGGTTGCGGTAACATCTTCGTAACGCATACGAAAGCTCAGCTCTACATTACCGTCTTTAAGTGCTTGTCTAATAGACGCTGCATTTTGAGCCGTAGCTGGCATGATGCACGCACTGCTAATAGCCGCGCTGAGTGTTAATGGGTAAAGGGTCTTCATGGATCGGGCTCCAGATCAAGTGATATTCTGTTTTGTCGGTATGTATTGTGATTTAGGTGAAGCGGTAATTTGTACTTCCCGTTGGCGCTTGCCTTTGTTGAAATGCTCGGCATTTTAATGCCCACGTTATGTGAATAACCTCACATGAGATCTACTCACCCAGGGCTGTGTATTAAAAGTATCGCTGTAGGTATCGCAAAGAGCTTGCCAGTTTTTATTTTTTATAATGATTAAGTGAAACTAATAAGCCCTTCTTGATAGAGTACTGATGGGTTATTTTCTGGGTATCTAAGCGCTGGGCCTTGCAGGGAAGCAAGGTTTAGGCCGTGCACCGGCATAGGGATAGGTAAGATTAGACTTTGCAAGAGCATAAAGCCCATCAGCACCTTGCCAAGATGCAAGAGGGATTTGTTAACTTGACTGAATAGTTACTAATTTATTAGCATCGAGCTTTAGCATCTTTGAGTCGCGACTATTTTTTTAAAAAATTGCTTAAAGAGTGCCTTAAATGGCAGTCTCTTAAGTTGCGTGCTTGTGACTGTGTCGCTTTTTTTGGTAATTAATGGCCACAGAGTAAAATATTTGTGCATTGTTTTGCACCTTTATGCCAAGGGATTAGTCTTTTTTGGGGCGTAAACTATTGTCCCCTTATTTGTGTTGCGCCATTATTAAGCCTTAAAATGCACAGTTTTGTGGCGTGTAGATGAATGGGTTGCGCTGAGTATGACTGTTGCACAGTAGTTATTTTCTGGAGTTTAGGGGCGAGGAGAAAATATATGATCCAATAAAACGTGCTTTCTACTGCCTCTGCTCGACGTTATGCTCCTGCAATGTCTAATAAGGGTCTCATAAGGTCTCATAAGGTCTCATAAGGTCTAATAGGTCTAATAAGGGTCTAATAAGGGTCTAATAAGGGTCTCGATGCGTTGCTTAAAGCGTTACATGCCAGGCTACGCCCCTTCGAAAGTCTAAAATCTGTGTAGGCTGAAGCTGCGCGCTTTGTCGCTGAATGAAGTGCCGAGATCGCGTATAGTCGGTGTAATCTGGGTTAAATGAGTGATTGCGGCTTAAGTTTAAGTGCAACTATTGTTTAAGTTCTTGTTTAAGTTCTTGTTTAAGTTCTTGTTTAAGTTCTTGTTTAAGTTCTTGTTTAAGCTGAGTGACTCCGGATGACTTCTAGCATGCCTGCACAATAAATAGAGAGAATTATCATAGGGGCTTAAGGAGAAAGGCTGTGTTGAGCTATTATTATGTGGCAGAAGGGTTTGCAATGGAGCTTAATCATAGGTAATTATTCAGAGATACCGAAATCGGGCACTAATGAATCAGCACGCTATATAAGAGGGTTTTGTTAGTTTGGCTGAGTAGTAGGATCATAGAATCTAGCGAATAGACTCTCACAGAAAGCGGTATGGCCGTGAATAGTGTCGGCAGGTTAACCATCAGTAAAAAGGTAGTATTTAATGGCTTGTAGGTGTAATCGGTGAAAAGCGCAGTCGGGTTATTAGCCTGCGCGGTGGTGGTGTGCTCGGTTGTCGCAGCTTTTTGGTTGGAACAAAATAAAACTTTACGCTTTAAGGTTCGTCAACTTGAGCGCCAAATAATGCAGCTAGAGTTGACCGAGACAGCGACAGTATTGATTCCGCAGGCGACTTGCCCGCCGAGCCCAGTGGCGCCTGCAGCCGCACAGCTTGATGAGGTGGCTATGGCCACTATGTGCGCGCCTTACATTAATGAGCGTGATGCCAATATTGATGTCCAGCCGGTGATGAGTGCCGAGCAGGGTCAGCGCATCGTTTTACAAAAATATCAGTTATTGCTGCAAGCGCTCACTTTGGCACCTAAGGATGCCGAGACCTTGATAGCCCTGTTTATGCAAAGAGAGGCGTTGTTAAATGCTCCGGTGCAGGATTACTACGCTAGCCAAGAGCAGGTAGACTCGCTGATTATTGAGCAGCAAGAGGCGTTAACGGCTCTAGATACGCAGATCCACAACATATTGGGGGATGACGATAGCGAAAAATATACGCTGTTAAAGGACTCTGATTTTGCGCAATACCAGTTATCTCAATTGCAGCAAGGCTTAGAGGGGGCTAGTGCTTTAAGCACCGATCAGCAAAGCCAGTTATTACTCAGTAAATTGACTCATCAGCGTGAGTTTGAGCGCACTGTGGCGGGTTTGGTGGCCAGCAGCAACAGTATTAGCAACAGTGCGAATAGTAATATCAATGTCAACGCAAGCGTTAATAGCGATACCCGTGCCGGCATAGCTGCACAAGAAGGGCGTGGTACGCATTATCAGCAGGCGTTAAACAATGCTTTGCAGGCCTATAAGCGCGCGTATTTAAGTGACAGCGCGGCTTTTTTAGGTGAGGAGCAATTTACGCGCTTAAAAGCCTTTGAAGGCGCGCAATTTGAAGCTTTATTTGAAAGCTTACAGCAGCAAATTCCTACACTCAAAAATAAAAATGAAGATGCGATACGCTAAGCATGACCTCTCATGTAAGCGTCGCCACATGCCACCCAAAACTCATATTGCTGGCGGTGATCAAGCCTTGCAGTGTTAAGCGGGTTTAGCTGGGGTCGCTAAGGGCTTATTTGTAGGTCGGTTGTGCTCTTTGCTGAGTACAACCGACCTAAATAACTGTATCTGTCAGCCCTTAATTATCACCCTCAAATTCGTAATCCATGCTGGCAGTGGGTGCCTGTAAGTAATAGCCTTGAATGTAATGCACGCCCGATTGCCAGAGTTTCGAGAGCACGCTGGCGTTCTCAACAAAGGGCACAATCGTGACCTTTTCGAGCGTGTGCAGCTCGGTGACCAGCTCGCTAAACTTCTCGGGTGCACCGCTTTGCAGTCCATGCGTGAAGGAGCCATCTATTTTTATATACTTAGCGGGAACATGCTGGAGTGCATTAAACGGGTTAACACTGCAGCCAAAGCGGCTAATACATACGGCACTACCGAGGTGGGTGAGCTTTTCTGTGAGCGTTTTGGCTTGTGTGATGTGATCGTTGACTTCTGGTTCACCCAACTGAAACACCAAGCTATCGCTGGGGAGTTTACTGGCCTTAAATGCTAGCGCTAGCCAATCGGGGAGCGTTTTATCTTTGATAGATGCGGGGCTTAAATTGATAATTAAGCGGGTGTTGTGGCCCACCGCGCGGTGTGATGACAGCGTTTTGAGTGCCTCTAAAATAACCCAGCGATCGAGCTTGGCTGTTAAGCCTAGGTTGTCGGCAATGCTCAAAAATTCATCAGGGGTGATTTCATTGCCCTTGCTATCGAGCATGCGCATCAGCACTTCGTAATGCTCTTGGGTTGAGCCTCTTAAGCTTAAGATGGGTTGGAACAGCAACTTAAAGCGCCCGTTATCTAGGGCTTTTTGAATCAGTCTACCAATGTCTTTATCGCTGCGGGTAGAGGCTTCGCCTTCATCGGCTGGCGGCTCGTAAAGCTCGGCTAATTTGGTTTCGTCTTTGCGCGCTAGGGTACAGGCTTTTAGTGCGTGAACAATGGGAGTATCGGGGGTTGTTGTGGTTTCGCTGAATAACCCAGCACCGACAAAATACTGAAACTGCAAGCTTGAACCGTCAATATCGACATAAAACTCACGTAATCTTGCGCACAGCGTTTGCGCAGCTTCTAGCGCTTCGCTCGCCTGGGTGCTAGGCAATAAAACTAAAAACGCACTGGCGCCAAACTGGCAGGCGGTAGCATTGCTGGGGTAAATACTTTTTAAGTGTGTGGCAATGCTCTTTAAAACACGATCGGCGGCCAGCGCACCGACTTTGTTAACCACAGTAGGTAAAAAGTCTTTGATGTCAATATGAATAACTGCGCCGGTGCTTTCTGACTCGGCGGCAACATCTAAGGCGCGATGAAGTTTTTCGATAAAGCTATTGCGGTCAATTAACCCGTTGTTGTCGGCGTTTTTATTGGCGGCGGCAACGGGTGTATCGGTATTGGTATGGCTGGCGGCAGCGCTGGTACCGACGCCAGGCACCAGTAGCTGAATACAGGTTTCGTCATCGTAGTTGGCGAGGCTAATATCGACATTGAGCGTTTTGTTTTCGCCGTTTTCGTTAATCACCTGAAACGCTAAAACTTGCGTATCGAGCATGTTGCCTTTGCTGGTCACATCTTTTAAAAAGTCTTTGAGCATGTCTTGATCGCAAGGGGCAATCACATCAATGATGGGCGTACACTCAAGGTCATCTTGCCCGCTCGTGTAGCCTAGTAGCTCGGCAAAGCTATCGTTGGCATACAAAAACATACCGTCTTCAACAAAGGCAATAGCATCTTTGGAGCTGTCGAGCAGTTGCTGGTTTCGGCGCTCAACCTCTTTAAGCTTGCGCTGGGCATAGCGACTTTGGCTGCGGTACTCTCGGTTGCTGAGCTCGCGCGTAATCACTTGCAAAAGATGTTGATCTTCATCGATCATCAAGACATCGGCAGCCCCTTTTTTGAGGCCATCTACGATGGGTAAGCTGCCTTCTTCTTCGGTCAGCATAATCATCGGAACATCTTTGTTGTGCTTGCGGATTTGTTTTCTTGCGGCCTCGGGGGTTAGGTTGGTGGTATCTACGTGGCCAATCAGAAGGTCCCAGCTGCGCTCTTGCAGGACTTTGGTTAAGGCTTCTAAACTCTCAACATGCTGCGCATCAGTGGTTTTGCCGGCATTGCTCAACATGCTAACAAGGCGGTTGGCCTCGTCACGCGAGTCATTCAATATCAATAATCGGATCGGGTTGTTGGCGTTCATTCCGCTCTACTTTATTTGTTTGCGTGGTGGAGTATTCCAGTGTTACGCATGAGTGTGTTGTATCAGTGTGGGCTGAGGCAATGGCCTATTTATTATTGGGCACAATGGCTCATTCTGCCCACTTAATTTTGCGCTATTGGTATCTTGCTATACACAGAGTTTACTCAATTGACAGGCCTGCGGCCAGCCCAAAGGTCGTATCTTGGGTATGAATGCATGCTTTTGCTAAAGTTCGTGCACCTGAGAGCTGTTTTGTTGTGGGGATAGACTGACTTTTTGTAGCTCAAAAACCTTGACTTTGCCCGTCGTGATTTGACAGTGCAGTATTTTACTTTGTACTGGCGGGTTGGATGCGGTGGTTTTAATTTTGACTTTTGTTTGCTCGTTAAATAAGAGATTGGCCGTGAGTAGGCTTGGGTTTTGGTGCGAGTGTAAGCTTGGCAATAAAAAAGCTCGCATAAAATCTGAGTAACCTCCTTCTTGGTAGTGACATGATGCGCCCACCGCTTGCGGCTTGGAATTGATGAGCTGAACGCCCAATATCGAATGCTGTTTAAGTTGGCGGATCCAGCGAATAACACCAACCCCCCAGTCGCGCTTTGCGTGTTCGCGAATAATCACGACATCGCCGGCACTTATGCGCACACTTTGCGAGCCCTCCCAAAGTAAGCAGTAGCCTTCTTTGCTCACGTTTTGTGTAGTGACTTTTAAGGGGGTAAAAGCGCCGCTTGTTTTGGTGTTTGTATTGTCTGAAGGGGTAAGTGCTCCCATAAGGTTGGTGAGCATGCCGGTGCTTTTGGGGGCCGCGATGGTGTCGCCCAAAAAAGCACTAAAATCATCAACCCCGCTCAGCTTGCTGTGGCACTGCTGAAAGCCGATGATGATTTCTGCTGTGTGCGCACTGGTGCGGCGCTCGTCACTGCGCAAGCTACTGCGAGACCAAGCGGCTTCAAGGTGCATGGCGGTCGGCAGGTTGATTTCGGGGGGGAGCGTCATTTGAGTGTCATGGCCAATTGCGGGGTTATCGCCAGCAATAAGGTATGACAGCTGTTGGGTGAGAGCGGTAAAGTCAATATGAATAATATTGCCGTGCTCGGGGGCGGACTTACGTTTTTGAGGCTGTGGAGCGCCATCTTGCTGAAGATCGACCCAAAAGGTGGAGGGCTCGTCAGAGAACCTTAGTGTGGCTGACCATGGCCCTAGCGCATTAAATACATTGTGCATGTCAATTTGCGTTAATTGATTAAGTTGCGCTCCGGCTAAAGCAACCATGCGTAAATAAGCGTGGTCGGGTGTAGATGCTTGGCATTCGGGCAATACTGATTTAACCAAGGTTTCGCGTATATTTAAGTGATCGGCCAGTTGGATAAGTGCATTGGCGTAGCGCCATATAAGAGGCGTGGCTTGGCTGTAGAGTTGTTGGTTGCGTAGCTGCATGAGCGCTAGGCATTGTAACGCGCTATGAGCGGCCTCTGCGGCCTGAGTTAACTGAGCGGCTTTGTGTTTTTTTTCGGTGCATATTTTTTGTAAGTAAAGCAAGTAGCCCGCGGCCAGTGACTTTAAAATAGCCTGCCCAAGCATTGCCGACTTTTGCGCCTGCTCAGGGAGTAATAGCGGTTGGTTGAGAAACTCTTTGCCAAGGCTTAGGCAGCTAGTGTACGCGGTTAAAAAAAGCTCATCTAGCATGGCCTTGCGCTCGGGTGCTGTTGTTTTTAACCGCAGTATTTGCGCAATAGCCTGATACAGCTGGCTGCAGGTATTAATGGTTTGTGTGGTTTTTAGGTTGTTCACCCAAGCATTGACCTTACTGGTTTTATTGCCTCCACAAAAGGCCAGTAGGTCGATATCTGGTGTGGTTAAGCGTAAAGTATTAAAAATATGATCGAGGTCTATAGTTTTCATGATACTTGGCCTTATTGTCTTCTGCGAGCACCTTGCTAGGTGAAGCTTATCGCAGCCCCTTGATGTGTTATGTGACGATTCCATTCATTAAGGCGTGGTCTGCTAGTACTTTTATTATAAGTATTGCTGCCTATTTGACCAGCTAGTATAGCGTTTGTATCGTGTTCTTGTCTTTGTTGAGTGCATTGCTTGTTTTTACCGCTATGATGCGGCGGCGGTTTTGTCGTGCTTGTATTATACGCGCGGTGGTGTTTTTAGTGCAATTAAGTATAAAAAAGCACAATAAATGGCACTAAAAATTATAAAGTTTGGCACTAAAAAAATTATAAAGTTTGGTACTAAAATATGAGTGTTTTATGTGCGCGATGCGGAATTTCACGCACAAGCTTGGGGACTAAAAACCCCGGTAGGTTGGCCTGCATCTGTTGGTGTAGCGCGGTGGCTTGGTCTTCGGTAATAGCAAAGTGGGCTGCACCTGTGACTTTGTCCATAAGGTGCAAATAGTAAGGCAGTACTCCGGCATCAAAGAGTTGCTCGCTCAGTGCAATAAGCGTTTGGGCGTTATTGTTGATGTCGGCCAGCAGCACCGCTTGATTGAGCAGTGTGATGCCTGCGCTTTTGATTGCTGATAAGGCCTGTATTACATCGTTATCAATTTCATTGGGGTGGTTGCAGTGAATCACCATAATCATATTAAGCCGAGAGCGCTGCATTAAGCGGGTGAGTGCTGGCGTGATGCGACTGGGCAATACAACCGGTAAGCGCGTATGTATTCGCACGCGAGTAATGTGTGGTATTTGTTCAATTTGCTCGATGAGCCAGTTCAGCGTTGAATCGCTTAATACGAGTGGGTCGCCGCCACTTAAAATGACCTCGTTAATACTGGCCGTTTGGCGAATATACGCTAGCGACTCTTGCCATTGTGCGCGACTTGGGCTGTTGGCTTGGTAGTCAAAATTGCGCCTAAAGCAGTAGCGGCAATTGATAGCGCACTGGCTGGCGGCAATTAAGAGGACGCGGCCGTGGTATTTATGTATGACGCCTTTGACGGGGTTGTGGTGCGATTCGGCCAGAGGGTCATCGCTATAGTACTCGGGTGAGGACTGTTCGGCCTCTAGTGGGAGCACTTGCTTAAGGAGCGGATCATTAAGGTCGCCTTTTTTGATTCTTTTAAGGTATGGCAAGGTGACGCGTACTTTAAACAGTGCATGGCCTTGTTGCGCACTGGGAAGGGCGCTAAGGGGGAGCTCGAGCGCTTCAAAAAGTACTTTAGGGCAGGTAATAATGCTTTTTAACTCATCTTGCCAGCTTGGGGGATACGCAGCTTGCTGTGTTCGGGGTATCATAGGCGCCTTTTTATAGAATGATCCTGAAGAGGAAGAGATATGGCAGACTATTCTACCAGCGATTTTCGCAGTGGGCTTAAAGTGATGCTCGATGGCGACCCTTGTTCCATCGTGGAAAATGAATTTGTAAAACCGGGTAAAGGACAGGCCTTTGCGCGTGTGCGTTTACGCAATTTACGCACGGCACGGGTTTGGGAGCGCACGTTTAAATCGGGCGAAAAGCTCGAAGCGGCCGACGTCATGGATCAAGATATGGAGTACCTCTATAACGATGGCGAGTTTTTCCATTTTATGGATCCCGTCAGTTTTGAGCAGGTACAAGCCGATGTAACAGCGGTTGGTGATACGGCCAAATGGCTAAAAGAGCAAGATGTGTGTGTGGTCACGCTGTATAACGGCGCCCCATTGGCCGTAACCCCACCCAACCATGTTGAGCTCGAAATCGCCGAGACCGACCCAGGCCTTAAAGGCGATACCGCGCAAGGTGGCACTAAGCCTGCGACCTTAGCAACGGGCGCCATCGTTAAAGTGCCGTTGTTTTTGTGTACCGGTGAAGTGGTGCGCGTTGATACACGCACAGGCGAATACCTAGGGCGCGCTAATAGCAAGTAATCGCGCTTTGGTGATATGTGAAGGTCAAAAACAAAGGCTGGAGTCACGACTCTGGCCTTTTTTGTCTCTGTGCTAGGCTTTTTGGGGCTTATATTCAGCGGCAGTCATTAATCGGTTATAGCGCTGATTGGCGCAAAGGTTAAACGGTGGAATTAACAAATAGCACGCCTTACGAGCGCTACTTACAAGATGTGGCGCGCGAGGATTTTGTGGCCGATGCCGCTCAACTAGAGGCAGTAGAGCACTTGCAGCGCCTCTACGAAAAGCTGTGCGCGCCAGTTAAGTTATCGTGGTGGGCGCGTGTGCGTAAGCAGCCGCAAACCCCTGTTACGGGTTTGTATTTTTGGGGGGGCGTGGGCCGCGGTAAAACCTATTTAATGGATGTATTTTATGATGCGCTACCCTTTGAGCAAAAAATGCGAACGCACTTTCATCGATTTATGCGCCGGGTGCACCATGAGCTAGGCTTGCTTAACGAGCAAAAAAATCCCTTAGAGCAAGTGGCCGATGTCATTGCTCGCGAAGCGCGTGTGATTTGCTTTGATGAGTTTTTTGTGACCGATATTACCGATGCCATGATCTTGGCGGGGCTGCTTGAGGCGCTTTTTGCGCGCGGGGTTACGCTGGTGGCCACCTCAAACATTGAGCCGCAGGGTTTGTATCGCGACGGGTTGCAGCGCGCGCGCTTTTTACCGGCCATTGATTTGTTATTGCGCCACACGCAAGTCGTCAACGTTGATGGGGGGGTGGATTACCGTTTGCGTGCGCTACAGCAAGCGGCGCTGTATTACACACCATGCAACACCGCTGCGCATACGGCCATGGCGGCGTGCTTTTTGCGGCTGGCTCCCGATAGCGCAGCGATAAAAAAGGCCGAGGCGCTTGATATAGAAGGCCGCGATATCGTGGCGCGCCAAGTGGCCGATGACGTGGTGTGGTTTGATTTTGAAGCCGTGTGCGATGGGCCTCGCTCTCAGCGTGATTATATTGAAATCGCAAGAGAGTACCATGCAGTACTGGTGTCTAATGTGCCGCAGTTAGGCGTTGGTAACGATGATCAGGCGAGGCGCTTTATTTACCTTGTTGATGAGTTTTACGATCGCAATGTCAAGCTTGTGCTATCTGCCGCTGCGCCGATCGCTGAGCTTTATAGTGCGCAGGGCCGGTTGGCTTTTGAGTTCGAGCGCACCCAAAGTCGCTTGCTTGAAATGCAGAGTGAGCACTATCTTGAGCAGGCGCATAAGCCCTAAGGGGCGAGGCAATAATAGCGTGTCCAATTGACGTAGGATTCTATTTTCTCGGCAAGGCGCTCGAAGGGGCGCATGCCGGGGTATTAACGCTTTGAGCAGCGTAGCAGAGGAAGTAGAAAGCACGTATTATTGGATCATGTATTCTTTTCTCGCCCTAAGGTATCAGCTGTTTTATGTGGCTGAGCGGTCATGGCTAAGCTTCTATGATATAAAGACTGTTAAAGTGCTTGTGTATTGAGGCGCTTCGCTATAGAATTCGCGCTCCTAATTTTGGCTGCTCTTTGAGGAGCTATTTAAGCTGCTAATTTAAGCGGCAAGTGGTACAGGATGTACTGCAGCTTGCGGTGGTGTTTGACCATAGGCAGGCAGGGTAAACACTCGGAGTCGTGATTAACCCCTAAATAAGTTTGCTTGGTTTTGTTGATTGCATTTTGCATTAACACTGAGCGTAATAAAAAATATTGTATTCCATACGTTTGAAGGCCTAAAACATGAAGACATACAGTGCCAAACCTGAAACAGTAAAACGTGACTGGTACATTATCGATGCTTCTGGCAAAACTCTTGGTCGCATGTCGACTGAGATTGCGAACCGTTTACGCGGTAAGAACAAGCCAGAGTTCACCCCACACGTAGATGGCGGCGATTACATTGTTGTAATCAATGCTGAAAAAGTACACGTAACGGGTAACAAAGCTAAAGATAAAATGTACTACTCACACAGCGGTTACATCGGCGGAATTAAGTCGATCAGCTTTGAAAAGTTAATTGCCAAAGCCCCTGAGCGTGCAATCGAATTTGCGGTTAAAGGCATGATGCCTAAAGGCCCACTTGGTCGCACCATGTTCAAGAAGCTGAAAGTTTACGCAGGTGAGTCTCACCCGCATTCAGCCCAACAACCCAAAGAGCTTAACATTTAACGGAAGTTGATTATGTCTGCTGAACAATTCTACGGTACTGGTCGTCGTAAAACTTCGACCGCACGTGTTTTCATCACTCCAGGTAATGGCACCATTGTTGTTAATGGTAAAGGCTTAGACGAGTACTTCGGTCGTCAAGTTGCACGCATGATTGTGCGCCAACCTCTTGAGTTATTGGAAATTCCTGAAAAATTTGATGTAAACGTCACTGTTAAAGGTGGTGGTAGTTTTGGTCAGGCGGGTGCTATCCGTCACGGCCTTACTCGTGCCTTAATGGCGTATGACGAAACCAATCGTCCTGAGCTTCGTAAAGCGGGTTACGTTACTCGCGATGCACGTGAAGTTGAGCGTAAGAAAGTTGGCCTACGTAAAGCACGTAAGAAGCCACAATTCTCGAAGCGTTAATATCTTGCAGCTTTGGCTGCAATTGCTTGGACGATTCGTTCCAAAAAACCCGAGCTTGCTCGGGTTTTTTTATGCGCGCTTTTTTGATTTAACCCTGCCTCAAGTAGGTTTTACCTTGTGGCTTATGGCTAATTTCTTTACTATGGCGCCGTTTTAATGGTATGCAGAATATAGGTCTATACTCATGGCTTAATTCGTACAATGTTTGTAGTTCAAGCCTTGTACCGGTAAAGCTTAAATATGAGGTGTGCTTAATGGTTGTCTGAAGGCCCCTAAAAAGCGGCCTAAAAAGACTCAGCATGGCTATATAAGTTTCTTTTTTTCTTTTAATACTACTGGTCTTCAGTAAAGAGTCACAGGAGATTTTCTTGATGAGTGATGACGGTGCGAATTTAGTTCGCCGGCGTGTGTTAACAGCGGTAACCTCTGCGGTTGGTGCCGTTGGCGCAGTTGGCGTAGCAGTGCCATTTGTGGGTTCTTGGAACCCCAGTGAGCGAGCCAAAGCAGCAGGTGCCCCTGTTGAGGTAAACATTGGCCGGATTGAACCCGGTCAGATGGTAACATTTGAATGGCGTGGCAAGCCTATTTATGTCGTGCGCCGGACCCAAAAAGTATTAGCAGACCTCGCTAAAATGGAGCCTCTTTTACGTGACCCCTCCTCTGAAAAGTCGGTACAACCCGATTATGTTGACCCCAAGTTTCGCTCACAAAAAGACGAGTACTTAGTGCTGTTAGGTTTGTGTACGCATTTAGGTTGTGCGCCTGGCTACCAGCCTAAAGTGGGTTCGGTTCAAATTAGCGGTGGAGAGTGGTTAGGTGGTTTCTTTTGTAAGTGCCACGGTTCTAAGTTTGATTTGGCCGGTCGCGTATTGCAAGGCGTCCCCGCACCGATCAACTTGGAAGTTCCCCCCCATAAATACTTGAGTGATAGCGTCATACTCATCGGCGTAGATCAGGAGGCCTAAGCATGAATGGATTATTAAGTTGGATTGATGCCCGCCTGCCTGTTGTGCGTGCGTGGGATACTCACATGGGCAAATACTATGCCCCTAAAAACTTTAACTTTTGGTACTTTTTTGGTGTTTTATCCATTTTAGTATTGGTTAACCAGTTGTTAACTGGCATCTTTTTAACGATGCATTACGAGCCCTCGGTAGAAGGTGCGTTTGCGTCAGTTGAATATATTATGCGCGACGTGCCTTACGGCTGGTTATTGCGCTACATGCACTCTACAGGTGCATCGGCCTTCTTTGTTGTTGTCTACCTGCATATGTTCCGTGGCTTAATGTACGGCTCCTATAAAGCCCCGCGCGAGCTTGTGTGGATCTTTGGTATGCTGATTTATTTGGTGCTGATGGCTGAAGCCTTTATGGGCTATGTACTACCATGGGGCCAAATGAGCTACTGGGGTGCACAGGTGATTGTTAACCTATTTGGTGCTATTCCTGTAGTCGGTGAAGAGCTTGTACAGTGGATTCGCGGTGATTATTTAATCTCTGGCGCTACGTTAAGCCGCTTTTTTGCGCTGCATGTTGTGGCTATGCCCATTGTTTTACTCGGTTTAGTGGTAATGCATATTTTGGCATTACACGAAGTGGGCTCTAACAACCCTGACGGCATTGATATTAAAAAGAACAAAGACGAAAACGGTATTCCTAAAGATGGCGTGCCTTTCCATCCGTTTTATACTGTGCATGACTTAGTGGGTATTACCGTCTTCTTGTTTGTATTTTGTGCGATTATCTTTTTTGCGCCAGAGATGGGCGGTTACTTTTTAGAGTTTGCTAACTTTGAATTAGCTAATGGTCTTAAAACACCTGAGCATATTGCACCGGTTTGGTATTTTACGCCGTTCTACGCTATTTTGCGTGCGGTCACTATTGACATAGGGCCCTTAAACTCTAAATTCTTGGGTTTTGTGGCTATGGGCGCTGCAATTGCTGTGCTGTTTGTTTTACCTTGGCTCGATCGCAGCCCTGTTCGCTCAATGCGCTACAAGGGTTGGTTTAGTCGTATTGCCATGATTGCTTTTGCGGCAGTCTTTGTGATTTTGGGCTACCTTGGTGTTAAAGAGTCTACGCCGGGCCGCACCATACTGTCACAGGTGTGTTCGGTATTGTATTTTGCCTACTTCATTGGTATGCCGTTTTGGACCTCACGCGAGAAGTGCCAAACGGTGCCTGAGCGCGTTCAGCAAAAAGGCCTGAGTAAAGCCCTAGTGTTTGGCGGCTTAGCCTTATTTGCCGTTTTGGTTGTGGTACCCATTAAGGCGGTTGCAGCGGGTGGAGCGGCTTGTGGCGCTGTGCCTTGTGAGCACTTCCATGCCGATTTTGAAGATAAGGCCTCGCTACAACGCGGCGCTCAAACCTTCGTTAACTACTGCATGGGTTGCCACTCAATACAATACTCTCGCTATGGTCGTGTTGCCGATGATTTAGACATCCCGCGTGATGTAATGCGTGAGCAACTGATTTTTGGCGATGAAAAAATTGGCGAGCTAATGGTAAGCTCAATGGACCCCGCTAAATCTAAAGCTTGGTTTGGTGCTACACCACCCGATCTAAGCTTGGTGGCCCGTTCGCGTAACCCCGACTGGCTATTGACTTATTTTTTAACCTTTTATAAAGATGAGTCACGCCCTACCGGCGTTAACAATAAGGTCTTTCCTAATGTAGGTATGCCTCATGTGTTGTTAGAGCTTCAAGGTTTGCAAGAATGCGCCCCTGGCCCTAAATATGACGACCACGGTCATGTTATTCGCAATGCGGTGGGTGAGTTGGGTGAAATTGACCCTTGTGGCTCTTTGGCGGTAGGTGATATAAAAGGCACGATGAGCCCATCAGAATATCGTGCAGCTATGGTCGATTTGGTCAATTTTATTGAATACGTCGGTGAGCCTATTGCCTCTAAGCGTCAATCTATTGGTGTTTATGTGCTGTTATTTTTGCTATTGTTGTTTGTGTGTGTGTGGTTCTTGAATCGCGAGTACTGGCGCGACATTCACTAGGCTTGAATATTGACACTCAGTGCAGCCTAGATCAAAACGGCTGACCATAAAAAACCCAGCGCTTGCTGGGTTTTTTTATGCATGCTCTTTTGCTTTTGAGCCTTGCCGCCCAGAGACCTTACCGCCATACTACGCATCTTGTTTTTACAACTATTCAGCCGTAACTCTTAAGGCCAAATTATGACGATGACCTCCAGCCGCCCCTACCTTATTCGTGCATTATACGAGTGGATAAACGACAACAATCTCACCCCTTATTTGCTGGTTAATGCCAACGAGCAAGATGTCAGCGTACCGCAGGGTTTTGTGGGTAAGGATGGTCAGATTATTTTGAATGTAGCGCCCAATGCTATTATGGGGCTTGAGATGAATAATGAGTCAATTAGCTTTAACGCCCGTTTTGGCGGTGTGCCGACTGATTTATATGTCCCCAATCACGCGGTGATGGGTATTTACGCCAAAGAAAACGGCAAAGGCATGATGTTTGAGCCCGAGCCGACACCTCCGTCGACTCCGCGCAAAGAAGCCAAGCCAAAAGAGAACTCGGTCAAAAAGCCAATGCTTAAAGTGGTTAAGTAGCGCGCCAGTGGCTAACCTTACGTAGTTAATGCGTATTTTTAAATATAACAATGAATAATAAAAAGTAATTACAAAGGCGTAGCCATGTTACCCAGTATTCTAGACTTTGAAGCTTCAGGCTTTGGTTATGATAGCTACCCCATTGAAGTGGGTGTAGCGCTGAGTAACGGCGAGCGCTTTTGTACGTTAATTATTCCTTTAGAGGGGTGGACGCACTGGGACTCGAGTGCTGAAAAGGTCCATCAAATACAGCACGCTGATCTCGCTCGCCATGGCCTTCCCATTGACGATGTCTGCTTAAGGTTAAACCAACTACTGCGCGAGCAAACGGTGTACTCTGATGGCTGGGTTGTTGATAAGCCTTGGTTAAATACGCTTTATGAGGCAGCAGGCATCAAGCCTACCTTTACGCTGTCACCCATTGAGTCAATTCAGTCAGAGCAACAGCAAGCTGTGTGGGCTGAGGTGCGCGATGAGCTTGTCGAAAAGTTTGCATTTGGTCGGCATCGCGCCAGCCACGACGCCTTGCTCATTCAAGAAACCTACAAAGCGACTCGGCATTTACGCTGAAGCGCATAGTCTGCGTTAAAGGTTGTTTGTCGGTAATTGTTCGGTCGGGTTGGTCCGCCCCTAGCCACCCTCATTGTTTGCAAGCTAAGCATCCATTTCAAGTACGCGGTTATACTCCCCTGTAGGCTTCGCAGTGACGTCCTACTTCCAGTTTCAGCCTACCACCTTGTTCATACTTTACGGTTTTTATAGGTTTTATAGGTTTTATAGGTTTTATAATGCCGTTTAATTATTTATGTTGGCATAAAAGAAGGTGTGCCTACTTAGGTGGCTGGTACATTATTTTACTATTTTGCTCGGTTAGTTTGGGTCGGGGCGCCACCCACACCACCCATTCAAGGCTCGCGGCAAGTACTTCCCTGTAGGCTCTAGTCGGCATCCTGCCTCCAAAGGCCTGAATGGATGGCATGGGTGGCTTTTAGCTGATGGTTTGGTTTTTTGGTGGTTATTAAAACTAGTGCCTGTTCCTGTAAGCACTATTTTTCAAGTGATCCTTGCAAGTGTTTACCTGAAATCTCATGCCTTGATGTGGCACCGCCGCGTATAGATTTCTCTGGCACGTTCAAGCCATCCATGGGCACTCCATACGCGTTCCCGACACGTAAGGGCCTGAGAAATCAATCCCCGGCGGTTTTAAACGTGCGTGCCGGTAAGCTTGTTAAAACCAAATGATATTAGTTTTGAGTGTTTATGCTTGGAGGTTATTAAAACTAGTGCCTGTTCCTGTAAGCACTATTTTTCAAGTGATCCTTGCAAGTGTTTACCTGAAATCTCATACCTTGATGTGGCACCGCCGCGTATAGATTTCTCTGGCACGTTCAAGCCATCCATGGGCACTCCATACGCGTTCCCGACACGTAAGGGCCTGAGAAATCAATCCCCGGCGGTTTTAAACGTGCGTGCCGGTAAGCTTGTTAAAACCAAATGATATTAGTTTGAGTGTTTATGCTTGGAGGTTATTAAAACTAGTGCCTGTCCCTGCAAGCATTTTAAGCCTCTTTTGGGTGTGTGCGTGTGGTCGTTTTATAAAGCGCAAACCGGTTGTATTGCTCAATACTCGAGGCGTAGGTGGCGCTAAAGGTGGCGGTTGATTAGTGTGGTATATATTTAGTTGGCATGAGTATTCTTGTTGGATGGCATGGGGGCTAGCTTTGTGAAAACGTGTAACAAGGTATGTTAGTGCAGCGCCCTTGCGCTCTAGCATTGGGAGGTGTAGTGTTTACGCCTTTAAAATTAGGCTGGAAAAAACGGGCGCTAGTGAGGCCTAAGTTATAGCTAATAAACTGCTATTCACCGCATCGAGTTTAATAATTTGATATGAATATAGATGATCTACCAGGCCATGAGATAAGTGATGTCTTAGCTTACTCGGGATTAGTGCTTCTAGCCTTCGAACTATTAAAAAGAATGATTGTAAAACCTATTGTTGATTTTTATGTGGATATCACGTTTGGCGAGGGCCCTTTCAAGTCCTATGAAGAAGACGTTGCGGTTAGACATAAAAATCAATTTGAAGCGGTAATTTCTAGGTTAAAGATATTCGCGCACAGAGCCGACAATGCATAACAAATTGCACCACTCCAAGCACTGCGCAAGTGTGCAAGACGCTAGAGTGTACCGGAAAGGATATAAACTCGTTTTAATCACTATAAATTATTCGATTTAATAATTTATAGTGATACACAGGCTTTCAGAGTGCCTTTCCTTGTGTTTGAGCATTCAATGATGATTATTCGCAGGTTAGTAATTCGCCATACTGAAGATCAGCTTGGGCTTGGAGCAGAGATGCAAGGCATGCCGATGACAGGAAGGCCAGTATCTTTCGCGGCAATTTCAATGCTTAATTTTTGGGTTGATAGCGAATATCTTAATTTAAGAAAAAATTCTGTGATAAAAAACAGTAAAAAAATTAATGGAAGATAATACAAAAAATATTGAGGACTTTTATGAATATATACAGCCTGTTAATAATTTTATTAGGGGTGCTTGTGACTGCGTGTTCAAGCTCAGGCGATAGCTTACCCTCTCATTCAACTTCAACTTCAACTTCAACTTCAACTTCAACTGGATCAACAAGTTTTACGAGCTCCAGCTCTATGCCTGCAATGGAAATTACCATCAACTCAGTTAAAGTTAGCCAATCTAATGATGGTAAACTTCAGCTCAACTTCACGCTAATGAGTGCTCAAAGCCTTTCATCGCAAAGCCTCGCTTGTGAGTGGACTCCAGATAAAGAAGATGTAGATATATCAATACCCGTTAATTGTCAAATTAATCAAGAGACTTCTTCTGTATTTGTGGTAGAACCGAAGATAAATATAATAGGGCGACTTTCGGTCAGGTATAATGGCGACACTATTGCTGAAAAAGAAATCACTTACGTATACAGTCAGCCGGAGACAGCAAAGTACTCTGATGTCAGTTCTTTTTTTAGCCAAGCGCTTTCTGATGAGTATTATTTACTCAGTCAAAAATCACAACCCAATACGCTGTACTATCTCCCTAAACAGCTTGTGCTGGATTCTAACCCGGGAGTGGCATCACTTCAGCGGCGAAACGTTATTTCACCATTAGAGGCTACCTTCTTGCAGCTGAGTAGTACGGATTGGAACTCGGAACCACAAGCCATTTTTTCAAGTCGATACGCTATCAATAGCAACATACAAAGCCTTTTGAATTCAAGTAGCGCTGCAGGTTTTTCAATAACAAAAGCATTGCCCGTTCAAGCACCTATTATTTGGCTAGAAAATAAGGTGACACTGGGAGACGTTCAACAAGACAATATTCACTGCAATAACATCACATTGCTAATAGACCAAAATCCCGCCACGTTACTAGATTGCTATTTAGAGCAGTCTACATCTAAACTTTCAGTCAACAATATCAATTATACCTTTATTGAACAGTCTACTTTTAATTCAGAGGCGCCTACAAATTTAACCGCCATAAGAGGGGTTTTTAATATTACATTAACGTTGCCTGGTACAAAACGCGTTAACGCTAGCTTAGAAAATAATGGAAGCGTTAGCACGCTATTTGGCATGTCATTTTTATGGCCTTTAATGACAGATACTGTAGACTCAGCCAACATACTTATTGATGAAATGGGTATTCATGAAGAAATTATTGAAGCAGTGGGTGATGGAAAAACTACTTGGTCTACACAAGATATAGCGGTATTAGTCAGCCGACTAATACAAGATGATTTACTGAATTCGCCTTTTAACAATCAAGAAGAGCCCGTGAGCCTAGTCCGCCAATTAGAGCGCTACATTAAACAAGATTTTTTTGTGTCAGCTTATAATAAAGAAGGTGAGCTATTATTTTATATTCCCCAGTTACGTTTAAAGGCTATTAGCACTGATACCGCCCCCATAACCGTTGCGCTACGCTATTTTAGTGAAAACGAATTTAACTCTACCTTAGCTTTAGAATGCTTAAGCACATCAGACTTTCAAAATAATATTTACTCACTGGAGCCTAATTGTATATTTTGATTTAATCTTTTTGATGTATGAGCATGGCAGGGATGTGCACTCGTTTTAATCACCTAAAAGTATAAATGATTCGATTTAATAAATTTTAGTGATAAACAGCTTTCTCAGAGCGCCTGTCCTTGCAAGTGTTTACCTGAAATTTCATGCCTTGATGTGGCACCGCCGCGTATAGATTTCTCTGGCACGTTCAAGCCATCCATGGGCACTCCATACGCGTTCCCGACACGTAAGGGCCTGAGAAATCAATCCCCGGCGGTTTTAAATGTGTGTGCCGGTAAGCTTGTTAAAACCAAATGATATTATTTTTGAGTGTTTATGCTTGTAGGTTATTAAAGCTAGTGCCTAAAGCTAGTGCCTGTCCCTGCAAGCAGGTTGCAAATGTAGAATTCTCCAATGGTTAGCTAGAGGCGATTGAGTGTGAGCGCAGTCTCCCCTTGTTGGTAAATGTGGTTATAGCTCATGCAATTCTATCCACTGCTTCTTTGGTATCACGGAAGCTAGGCATACACTCATATTCAATGGCGAGCCTTTATTTCCAAGTGTTACTAATAAAAAACCTTCCAGATCACCATTAAATGCTTCTAGATAATTAAACGCTGTGTCTCTGTCTGTTTTCGAGGGGTGTGGTGTGGCCTCTGGATGAGTGTGCCATAGGCCTACGGCGTGGTAACCCTCAGAAAACAGTTGTTCTCGGTCTTGATCTGCTGCTTTATTATCTGGATGGAAGCTATGGCGCCCGCGACGGTCGACCCGGTGAGGTCCGGTTACAACACCAATTACAACCTCTTTCATTTCTGGTGCGCTACTAAATAGTTGCCCTCCTGCTTCTTTGTGGCACCAGCGGGTTTGAGCATGAGTGTACATATGCTTTAGTACTTCAGTGGTGAAATGAAGTGCTCCACGGCTGTTTGGAAGCTCGAATGTGCGATCAGACATACTCTTTCTCAATAAGCACCCCATCAAATTCTGATGCTTCCTGAGCCCAGGGTTTTAATTGCAAACCGGAGTGGCACTTATCTAAATACTTCTGGCCTCTAACCCAATGTCTAACAATTGGGGTGGTTTCTTTTTCATCTAGTAAGTCGAGTGCTGCTTCTGATGTTAGAGCAACTGCATATTGTGCGGCAGTCGTTGTATAACTTTGAAAGCTGCTACTGCAGGCCGGTTCATTCATCATTATTTCACTCGGCCACTCCACACTTTCTAGGCTAGCAAGCCTATCGTTTTCGTCTACTTTCCACGGTGCCCCCTTGGGTAATATGCATGCATGGGCTGCAGCTACAAATGGCTCCATCCAGGCAATGAGAAGACTTACACCGTTTTTTTTGCGCTCTTGATCAATACTATGGCGCACATCGGGCTCTCCGGTAAGATCAAGTACTAAGTTTACTTCCCTGAGACTATTTTTGTTGATCCATTCTTCGACAGTTATGTTCAGCCCATCAGCATGACAGCTAGGCCATCGCTTTGAGATATCACTAGCTAATTCTTTAGCTTTTGATCGGCCGATTGAATCAGCTCCAAGAGTGTGTCGACCAATATTAGCGGTACTTAAGATATCAGGATCTAATATAGTTAATCGTCCTACCCCAGACTTTGCCAACTGTTCTATCGTGGGGCTGCCAAGCGCTCCAGAGCCAACTACTAGCACATGTTTTGTTTGACGTACTTCGATCTCTCTGTGCTGATCCCTTCCTGTAGTCCAATTCACGTCTAGACGCTCAACTTGCAAGGGGCATAAGGAGCTATTTGGATAACTCTTTGTTGAATGATCTTGCTTAATTATCGTTGGAGGCCCTCCAGGTAAAAGGTACCCAAAAGAGCAGCTTGGAGCTCTGAATATAACCAAACGATGAATTTTACGGCCGTTATTTTTGAGTGATTGTAAGAATTTACGTGAATCTTTAAGGCAAAGCTTCGCAGAAATAAACCTTTCGATATCTGCTAAATTCTTAGGCCAGTTTTCTGGTGTGAATGGGTAGGCTATTGGTATTTCGGCAGTGGTAACGTTTGTCTGTTTAAAACCATTACCTATTGATCTGATATAGCCTGCTCGAAGGCTAGTGCCTTCACCGGCAATTACGTCACGTCGGATATCAATTAATTTAGATGTATAGAGTTTAGGAGAGCTGTTTCTATTGTCTGTTGTAAATACTCTAGATATTGCCTGGAACTTGTTTCGGCGTTCCGCGCAATAAATTGCCCAATAATTTTGAGCTTCTTTTATGAAGTTGTTATCTAGCTCGCTCCTAAACCAAGGCTCTAAAAATGATGAGTAAAACGCATCAAGTAGTCGTTCAACTCGCTCGCAGCTAGTATGCCCATTTGCGGAGCCTGGGTCTCCATCAATGCATAGATAGCCTCCTTTTTCTACGTGTGGGATCTCTAAAGTATATTCAGCAGGCACTCTAATCCTGGCGACTTCAGAATCAGGAAATCCTCTTGGAATTTCAAGCCAGGCCCCTTTAATCAACCTACCGCTTGGAAACTGCGGTAGTTTTAAACGGTAGCAGAGAAGATCGCTAGAGGAGGCTTGTTCATCTAGCGTTACCTTGTATTCATGGAGAAGCTGGTTGAGGTCGTTCACAATTTAGGCTAATCCTGATTTGGCAGGGCTCTTGTGAGTTTTAGTTGGTTTTTTAGGGGCTAACCCACTGCTGCCGGGTGGCGTAGGAGTTGATGCTGCAGTACAACCGAAAGCCTCCCTAATTTTTTTGCTTCTAGCTGTTTCATTTACTGCAGATAAAATCTGTTGGAGGTCGTCTCTTAGCAACTTGCACCAAGTATCGAAAGAGGTTTTAAGCGAGGTGTCGGTATTCCATTTCTCCGCGAAGTTTTCACCTTCAACAGTTGGGTTCGCTACCCATAATTGACCACTCCTATCTTCGATCATGTAAGGCATTAACTCAACTAGGTCAATTAGCAGCTCTATTGGGTGGGTATAACTTGCCCCGTTATTTACTAGCCCTTCGTAACATTGAGTCAATAATGTAACAATTATAATTGATATGGGTTTTGAATCGCGTTCAATTAAGTTACGTCTAACCGACATGTCACGGTGCCTTTTGAGTAACCGAATGGCTACTCGAAGCGTGTCAGACAGCTCCACTTCTTGTTCTGGTACGGGGGCTATATTCTCACCATCGTAGCTAGCCCGATTTGATTCTTCCCGTAATATAGTAAGCAGGGGCTTTGATGCTTGATCAGACACCCAGCTTGAGAACCCTTCTGGGTTGGAGGCTTTCCATTTTTGTGTCGGGGTATCTACTACCGCTAAAGCGCTATCTTTGTAACGGTTAGGTCTGAGAAATGTATTCTCTGAATTTAATTGGAGAATACGGCTAAGCGGAGTGGATGGGGTAAACTCAATGTAATAATGTCGATTGTCAAAATCAACTTTCCAGCATCTTTTCTTAGCATCTGGATTCCACTTATTGAGGGCTCCGCCTACTTTTTTATAGAAGGCCATTGGATCATCTAGCTCATCTTGAGGGAGGCTTACAGAGCAGACTGCATCAATGTCGAATTTGGAGTTGTCGGGAGATCGTATGAGGGTTTTGGTACTTGCGGACCCTTGAGGAATTACCGAAATGGTCTCTAGCGGCCATGGAAGCTCTTCAGAAAGAGCAAAAGCGAGTTTGTTATAGTCGTTAGTTGCGGATTCAATATCACTGTTGTCAACTGTAATGTGGTCGTTGACTGCTTTTAGATCTTGCATAAGTGCTTTTAGGTCTTGCGCAATATCTATTGGGCTAGCCTGCGGACCCCGAGAGTCTTCAAATGAAAGTTCTTTTAGTATGGTGTTACTTTTTAACTCAATATCACGTTTGACTTGGGCTTGGGTGACGAGGTCCTTATAGTAAGTGGGTTCTAACATGGGCGCTCCTTATCTTAGGTTAATGGTAAGTGGGGGTTGACTGTCTTTTTGGACCGCTGACACTTCATTACCCGTGATTTCGATGGCGGGAATAAACAGAGTGACGCCATCAGGTCGGTCGTAGATTCTGTAGGCTGTGTGGTGGCCTGCCTGTAGTATTTGGCCAAATTTGAAAAGTGTACTGGCCGGTGAGATACCGAAGATATGAACCTTTTTTGATCTCCAGGAGTCTTGGATTTTGGCCATTGCCTTGCGGGCTAGCTTGCAAAATGCATCTAGGCGTTCTTGAGAGTTAATGCAACCATGATTGGGGAGAGTACTTGTTAATCTTATCCAGTTTATTCGTTTCTCTTTAACCGCTAATGCCAAATCGATTGGTAGCGCTTTAGTGTCTAGGTTGGCTGTTAGCTCGAAAGATAAGATAGTCTCTTCGTTATGATAGTCGTCTATCTTATATGTCAGGCCGAAGTTCGGTTTCGTGCAGGTGTTATCCGTTAGTGGCCAGTGCCATACTCTGGTGTCTCTTGCATATTGGAAAACCTCGACGTTTCTAGCTTCACCTATCACCCTTCCTGCGAGGATTAATATCGGAACCAAATGAAGAGGGAAAATAGCGAGCACGTCAGGTGGAGGCGTTGAGCTTTGTGACGGCCTATTACTTGTAAGAGAAATGAACTCTCGGATGTCATTTTCATGTTCATGCAGTAAGTTCTCCCAAAAGTTTAGACGACCTCGATCGTCCCTTTGGGAACGCCTTATTACGTCCTTTATATCCCCTAAAGGCCCTAACTGCCGCCCCAATATGCAATCGTTTAAGTGGCTCTTTGCGATATTGGTTGACACATGTGCAACGTCGGCGAGAAGGGTAATGGCTTGAGTTCTAGGGTATTTGAGGCCTTCAAGAAGTGCGTTTACCCTAGTCGCGTGCTCATTCCTCATTACTTTCAAGCGCTCTGTTGAGTGGTTCTCGACGTCAATCCGGTCAATGAGCCGGTGGTGCTCATCGCACATCAGCATTATGTTTTCTGGTGAGTCTGAAAGCTCGTGGGATGAACTGCCTCCTCTTGGTCCATCTGGGTTCGAGGCTATTATGTGGGCAAGGTAAGCGGTTCTAGCAGTCTTTGTGGTTAGGGATGTCACACCAAGGTCGCCTCCGCAACCTTGGTACATGCATCTACCTCCGGCCTCATGCCAAACAACTTCAGTTGTTTTTGTTGAGATTTTTTTGCCCCGACCACCACCAAGTAATTCATCTCGGTTTTTTTTTAACGCTGTCAAATGAGTGCTTTCAGCTTTTAATGGTTCCCAGGTTTGATTTGAAAGGGTTGAAGACTCAAGTTCGCTATATGTCAGCTCTATTCGTTTTAACCGATTGGATTTAGCAACTTTTCTTAGGACTTTGATGCTGTTGGAACCTAGGTCGCCCTTGATCATTTCGACTGGACGTCCTGCATCCTCATAGACCCTAAATAAATGTGTTGCGTGAACATACACAACGGTAGTTTTATTTGAATGTTTGTTTTCAAGCCAATCTGCTAGCTCTTGATCGGATAGTCCTGCATTAGAAGGTGACGGGTCCATTAAGATTTTTCCATATTTAATTTGATTACTAACCCGTTAATTATAGCAGTGTGTTGCTTGCAGTGACTGAGAGGTGAACTTGTGCGGTTAGCTTGGCTTCTATAGTTTTATTCCGGGGGGGGAAGTTAAGCTAGGACAGGCTTGGCCACTTTCAAGGCTCGCGGCAATACTTCCCTGTGGCTCTAGTCGGTATCCTGCCTCCAAAGGCCCTGAATGGATGGCATGGGTGGCTTTTAGCTGATTGTTTGGTTTTTTGGTGGTTATTAAAACTAGTGCCTGTCCCTGCAAGCACTATTCTACAAACGTCCATTGCGGATCCGCATGCTGGGCGGTGGGGGCTGGGAGTTAGAAACTCTTGGCTACCCGATTTATGTATTGATTGACATAGGTGGACTATAATGGTAAAAAAGCATAGGCTTAAATAATTTTTTGGAGCTTTTAGAGGCTTTAGTTATGAAAGATTGCATTGTTAGAACAGGGCAGCACAAAACAGTAAGTGAACCTACCGTTCAGAGGCTTAAGGCTGCACTGAATTCTGGTGGCAGGATTCAGTTACCAAAAGGACTGACAAGAGAACAGAAGCGCCAATTTATTATAAATAACAGGTAGTTATCGAAAGTTCATGGATGACTATAAGGTCTCTTATCTACCACAGTTCTCTATCGAATTTGAGAACTACCCTGAATACCAACAAGATAGTGTTCTTGATTTTACCGACAAATTTGAGGAGGTAGGTCTTTCTGACTTTTCAAATTATGAAGGGAAGATAACACCCTCTTGGAAGGGCTTGGGTACAGACGACCCCAAGTACACCTTCACTAAAGATAATCACATGTGGCACTACCATATAGGTCTGCCCGAATATAAGCAAAAACACGGAAAATATAAGACATCAACTGTAGTCCTACACTTTCAGTGGCCCGATAAAGGCACTGAGATTAGTCTGGTAGATCTCTATGATCATTACACTTCGGAGGGAGTCTTCTATTTACCTCCAGAGCATTACTTAGATAGATAACTTCAAGAATACCCCTCACTCGAATACGAGTGATAACTTGGCCGATAAAAAAACTTAAGGAAAAGCTGAGAAAACCTAGGACAGACTTGCCTAAAAGAAAATGACACTAAGCTTTATCGATAATCGATTATCGTGCCATCACGCCCAAATAATCGCTAATAGCGCATTAATTTAATAGTTAATAACTTGGGGTTTATTTAGTTAAGCAGGAGTGATGTTGGGTAATTCTGGAAGGTTTTGTTTATGACGGATATTAGGCTGCGCGCTGGGTCTTTGTCTGTGCTTGGCAACTTGGCAAACAAAGTTGACGTGAAGGGATTCACTAATGTCGCAAACGCAGGGAGCGTAAGCGCGACGGATACTCACGCTCAAAATACTGTACTTGTAATAGCCAGGCGTCAATATCGATATTTAAGCGCTCTAATATAGGTGGTAGGTGTTCGCAGATTGCGCCTCTTTTATCATCACGAATAGCGCGGCAATGTGAAGGGATTTACTAATGCAGCGGGAGCAGGATGCTCAAGAGCTGTCGGTCCAATCGACTAAATCAATATAATCGGCTAGGCCAAATAACCCCTGATTGCTTAGTGTCTTTAAGGCTGCCTTGACGTGAATGGATTCACTAATGCTGCGGAAGGCAGGACGCCTTGAAGCGTGCAAAGTTAAGTAATGGCTTAAGTGTTGTGGTCAACCTATCTGATCACAAGTTTAGAGTTTCTTTGTGATTCCTTTGCGCTAAAGTGACCCGCAGGCCTTATTTTATCTTTATTACAGTTGGCTCTTATTGGTGAATGTGCAAAGGGTTTTGGGTGTCTCCATCGATTTTCATAATAGCGTTTTTCAAAGCCTTTGAAGCCGTATGCGAGTGTAGTCATTAGGGTGGTTTTACGGCGTTTTTTAAAAATAATCGTGCGGTCGCAATCTCATAAAAATCTCACAAAAACATATAAAAAAGAGTGTTCAGTTTGCACTTAACACTCTTTAATTGAAAACCGTGCGCTCAATTACATTGAAACGCCACGCAGTATAAAGTAAAACATAGCCGCTAAGGCACCCGATACCGGTACGGTGATAATCCAGGCAGCTATAATTTTGTATAAATGTTGGCGTTTAACCAGCTCTTGTTTATACACTTTTTTGAGTTTTTTACGCTCCGACTTAATTAGTTTTGTTTCGAGACGGTTAACGCTTTTCTTTTTAACCATCTCACGCATTTCTTCGATGGGGGCGTTATGAAAATCATCTAAATAATGTTGTAGCTCTATACGCTCTGCGCCTTCACGGTTTTCTATTAGCTCATGCAGCTGTGTTGCGTATCGTGTTTTTAGGAATTCACGCAAAAACCCCACACCAAAAACACCACCCAAAGCAATATGGGTAGAGCTGACGGGTAAGCCTAATTGCGAAGCAATAATTACCGTTACTGCTGCGGCCAATACAATACAAAAAGCACGCGACTTATCTAAATCGGTAATTTCACCGCCAACTGTGCGAATAAGCTTAGGCCCAAACATCGCCAAACCCACCGCCAAACCTAATGCACCAATTAGCATAACCCATAAAGGAATGGCCGCTTTAGTGTGAATTTCGGATGATTGATAGGCATCAACAATAGCGGCCAATGGACCAACGGCGTTTGCAACATCGTTAGCGCCATGGGCAAAGCTTAATAAGCCGGCGGCAAAAACCAGTGGAATAGTAAATAAATTATTTACGCTTAAGCGAGAGTTATCCATTGTTGATGATTGTTTTTTAATGGCAAGCCTACAGACAATAAATACAATAATAGCAATGGCTAAACCAACTAAGCCGGCCTCCCATAGCTCGGCCTTCCATACTTTTTTGATGCCTTTAAGTACAATGTACATACCAAAGGCTAACGACATGACAGCAACCAATATCGGTACATAGGACTTGGCCGACGCGACTTTATTTTCGCGATACATAATGAAGTGTTTAATTAATGCCAGTGTACCGGCTGCAAACAAACCGCCCAGTGCTGGCGAGATTACCCAGCTAGCCACAATTTTCCCCATTACAGCCCAATCGGCAATGCCTAAGCCGCCAGCAGCAATGCCGGCGCCCAATACACCACCTACAATTGAATGCGTGGTAGAAACCGGCGCGCCCATCCATGTGGCAAAGTTGAGCCAAGTGGCTCCGGCAATTAATGCCCCTGCCATTAGCCAAATATATTCGCGTGTATCGCTAATACCACTTGGGTCAATGATACCTTTTTTAATGGTTGATACTACATCGCCGCCTGCAATTAAGGCCCCTGCAGCTTCGCACACGGCGGCCAAGCCAACCGCAGCGGCTAGTGAGATGGCGCCAGAGCCAACCGCAGGCCCCACATTATTAGCCACATCATTAGCGCCAATGTTAATGGCCATGTAGCCACCGGCTAGGGCTGAAAAAATTAATAAGTAATTACTTGCGCCCACAAAATTGAGTACATATAAAAATATCCCTAAAAGGAAGGCTGCGCAAATACCATAGCGCAAGCTCCAATGAATATTTTCTAATCGGCTCAGTTTATTATTAGTGCTTGACATGTTTTGTCCTTTCTAAAGGGCAGTGTATTGCTCTAAGATTATCTTAAAACTTAAGGAGTAATATTGAAAAACGGGGTATAAAAAATGCGTATATTTTATTTTTAGTGTTAACTAAATGATGGCCATTAAAAAAGGGCCTGCAAAAGCAGACCCTTTTTTATGTGATCAAGTTAGGTAAAAACTACAAGCTTGCAATCTTCTCTTTTTGCTTTGCCAGTTTTGCTAATTGTTCGGTCAACCCCACTAAGCGGTCTTTCTCTTTTTGTACAACCTCGGCAGGGGCTTTATCGACAAAACCTGGGTTGCTTAACTTACCGCCGAGTTTTTTGATTTCGATGTCCATTTTGCCGGTTTCTTTATCGAGACGGGCGAGTTCGGCGTCTTTATCGATGATACCGGCTAAAGGTACGTGTACCTCTAGTTTGCCTACGAGTGTGGTGGCGCTGGCGGGTATTTGGCTGGCATCATCTTGCCACTGAGCAGACTCTAAGCTGGCTAGGGTACTTAAAAATACCGTATTAGCTTGCAGGCGGGCTTTGTCTTTGGCTTCGCCGGCGGTAAATATGGCGGGTACTTTTTTGCCGGGGCTTACATTCATTTCGCCGCGAATATTACGCACACCTTCAATAACTGTTTGCATCCATTCAAAGTCGGCCAAGGCTTCGGTGTCTACTAGGCTGTCGTCGGCTACCGGGTAGGTGGCGAGCATAATACTGTCGCCTTCGGTAGCGGCTAAGGCTTTTACTTTGTGCCAAATTTCTTCGGTAATAAATGGCATTAAAGGGTGGGCCATACGTAATATGGCCTCTAATACGCGAATCAGTGTACGGCGGGTGCCTCGCTGTGCGGCGGCATCGCCATTTTTAAGAGCGGGTTTGGCCAACTCGATGTACCAGCTGCAGTACTCGTTCCAAATAAAGTCGTAAAGTACTTGGCTGGCGATATCTAAACGAAAGGTATCAAAACCATCGGCCATGGCTTTTTCAACTTGTTGCAGGCGGCTAATGATCCATTTATCGGCAATGTTTAGGGTGTAATCATCACTACCGTTTTGCCCGCAATCTTGGCCTTCGGTATTCATTAGTACAAAGTTAGCGGCGTTCCATAATTTGTTGCAGAAGTTACGGAAGCCCTCAATGCGGCCTGTATCAAAATTAATATCGCGGCCAGTGCTGGCTAATGAATAAAAGGTGTAGCGTAATGCATCGGTGCCGTAAGCATTAAGGCCTTCGGGGAATTCTTTACGGGTGGCCTTTTCGATTTTTTTGGCTTGTTTGGGGTTCATTAAACCGGTGGTGCGTTTTTGCACGAGTGTTTCTAAGTCGATGCCGTCGATTAAATCGATAGGGTCTAAAACATTACCTTTAGACTTACTCATTTTTTGGCCTTCGCTATCGCGTACTAAGCCGTGGACGTAAACGGTTTTAAAGGGCACTTGCGCAGTGCCGTCGTCGTTTTTCACAAAGTGGGTGGTCATCATGATCATTCTGGCTACCCAGAAAAAGATGATATCAAAACCTGTGACCAGTAAATCGGTACTGTGAAAGGTTTTTAGCTCGGGCGTTTGCTCGGGCCAGCCAAGTGTTGAAAAGGTCCAAAGTGCTGAGCTAAACCAAGTATCGAGTACGTCGTCGTCTTGGCGCAGTTGCACCTCGGGGCCAATATTGTGTTTGGCGCGCACTTCGGCTTCGTTGCGGCCTACAAAGACTTTACCGTTATGGTCGTACCAAGCGGGAATGCGGTGGCCCCACCACAATTGACGAGAAATACACCAGTCTTGAATATCGCGCATCCACGAGAAGTACATGTTCTCGTATTGTTTGGGGACAAACTTAACTTGGCCGTCTTCTACTACCTTAATGGCTTCTTTGGCCATAGGGGCTGTATCGACATACCATTGATCGGTTAACCAAGGCTCGATAACAACGCCACTGCGATCGCCTTTAGGGACTTTTAAATCGTGGGGTTCTACTTTAAGTAACCAGCCTTCGGCTTCGGCTTGCGCAATTAACTGCTTGCGCGCGGCAAAGCGCTCTAGGCCTGCGTATTCGGCAGGGCAAGCTTCGGTGCTTAACTCTTTAAAAGTGCCGTTTTCTAAGATGGTAAATTCGCTAAGCACATTGGCATCGCGGTCAAAAATATTAATGACAGGCAGGCTTTGACGTTTGCCAACATCGTAATCGTTAAAGTCGTGAGCTGGGGTGATTTTAACGCAACCGGTGCCAAATTCTTTATCGACATACTCATCGGCAACAATAGGAATAATGCGGCCGGTAATGGGTAGCGTAATGGTTTTGCCCACTAAGGCTTTGTAGCGCTCGTCTTTTGGGTCGACTGCGACGGCGGTATCGCCGAGCATAGTCTCGGGGCGGGTGGTCGCTACGGTGAGGTGGCCTGTGCCATCGGTGAGTGGATAATTAAAATACCACATGCTGCCTTTGGCTTCTTCGTTTAATACCTCGAGGTCGCTAATGGCGGTGTGCAGTTTTGGGTCCCAGTTAACAAGGCGCTTACCGCGATAAATGAGGCCATCGTTGTGCAGACGTACAAACACCTCTTGTACGGCGGTCGATAAACCTTCGTCCATAGTGAAGCGCTCGCGGGTCCAGTCGACTGAGCTGCCTAAACGGCGAATTTGCTGGGTGATGGTGCCGCCGCTTTGTTCTTTCCAGTCCCAAATCTTTTCTACAAATTTTTCGCGGCCTAAGTCGTGGCGAGAAACACCTTCGGCACCAAGCTGGCGCTCGACAACCATTTGGGTGGCAATACCGGCGTGGTCACAACCACCTTGCCATAAAGTATTGTTGCCGCTCATGCGCTTATAGCGAATGTAGGCATCCATAATGGCATTGTTAAAGCCATGGCCCATATGCAGGCTACCGGTTACGTTCGGTGGCGGTATCATAATGCTGTAGGGCGTACCTTCGCCGCTGGGGGCAAAGTAGCCGCGCTCTTCCCAAGTGTTGTACCAGTTTTGCTCGATATTGGCCGGTTGATAGGTTTTGTTATCTTGTGGGGTTGTGTCGTCGCTCATTGTGGTGCTCGCGTTCTGTGGCCCTGCTGTGAGGGCAAATTAAGTGCAAATGAACGCTGATTATACAGGGTTGTGGGGTGTGGTTGTGGGCGTTTTTTTTGCAATGATCGAACGGCTTATTTTTGGGGTGTTTGCGCGATAGGGCGCAATAACGCTAGGGCCGTAATAACACGAAAATATGAGCGCTGAGGTATAATAGTTGCCCGTGTGTGAGTGGCCTTTTATGTCAGTAAATAATTACCTAAATAAGTACCTTAATCAATACCCTGCCAGTGTTAAAGCTCAGGTTGAGACGCTGGTGGCCGAGCAGCGTTTAGGCGATACTTTACTCGCACGTTACCCCCATGCACACAGTATGACGAGCGACCAGCAATTGCGCGATTATGTTGTTGACCTTAAAAACGTGCACATGAAAAAATCAGCCCCTTTAAGCAAGGTGATTTACGATAATAAGCTGCATGTCTTGCACAACGCGCTGGGGCTGCATACCTATGTGGCGCGTGTGCATGGCAAAAAAGTGAAAGCCAAAAATGAAATCCGTATTGGGGGTGTTTTTCGTAAAACGCCCGAGCCTTTTTTAAATATGATTGCCGTGCACGAGCTTGCCCATCTCAAAGAAAAAGAGCACAACAAAGCCTTTTACCGCTTGTGCTTGCATATGCAGCCAAATTATCACCAGCTAGAATTTGACGTACGCTTGTATTTGGTGCAGTTGGAATTGTTTGGCGGGCTTTACGACTGAGCGCAGTGCAGCCCTACGCTAACAACCTTCTTTTTAAAGAGCCCTGCCTACTCATCGTTGATTATAATATGTGTTAAGCCACCTTTAGCCGGTGGCTTTTTTGTTTTGGCGAATGTGGCTAATGGCGCATGTGTTTTTGTGTATTAAGGCTCGTGGCGCATGGCGCGTACAAACAGGTAGCTTAAAAAGCACACAGCACTTAACCAAAAGCTAAAAGGGCCCCAGTGGGTCGTTTGTGGGTGGCGAATAGGCTGCAATACGGGCGCTGGTTGTATTTTAGGTGTTGGTTGTATCTTAGAAAGTCGCTGTACTTTGGCGATGCTCGGTGCTTTAGCGATTAACTGGGTTTGTTCTGGAGGGGGTGTGCTTGTACTTGTGCTTGTGCTTTGTGCATAAGCATTGACACTGGCCACTAATATTAGACTGCCCAGCATTATCGAGCTGGCGATGAATGCTTTACACCAAAACGGTATACGGCGCTTTGGCCTGTAGGGCGCCTCGAGAAAAAGGGGGTGTAGGGCTGTGATTTTTGGCGTAAAAAAGCGATAAATAAAAAGTATCATGAGTGACCTCGGTTGCTGCAGTCTTGTTGCTATAGTCTCATTGCTACAGCCTTATGGCGTAGCGCTAGCGTTTATGAGGCTATTACAGCGTATTAATCGGGCAAAGCTATGCCATTACCGTGATGCATTGGGGAGCAATTGTGGCAAATTATGGCCATTGAGTTTGCATCATCGCTTACGGTTTACAACGAGTGACCCGACCTCTGCTATAATCGCGCGCTCTAAATATCGTTATCGCGTATACCTGTTTTTGGTGTACAAATTTGTGTACATAATTTAAGAATATTGAAATGTCGAAAACTCTAGACCCAGAAGCTGTCAGCAATAGAAGAACGTTTGCTATTATTTCGCATCCTGATGCCGCCCAGCCTTTCAACGCTTAAAACCACCTTTCATTGCACACCACAATCACATCTCTACGTACTGAATTTAAAGGCTTTTTGTCTTTTTCTCGTTTCTTTGCTTTTCAATGATGTTCAAGCGTAACCTCGGAAAGTGTGTACAAACTTGAGTACAAATTCCGTTTTAGAGGCCTTTGGCGAAAATTTCATGACACAAATTTGGCTGTAGGCCTTGTGGTTACTGGGTTTGATGAAGAAAGTACCTCCTGCTTTTGGTACTTTGGTTTCGACATTACAAAAGCGGAATTAATGCGATCATCTCTAGTTTTTTGTTTATAAGCTTATGAATTTAAAGGGGTCGTCATTGTGGTTTCTGATGTGTCATCGTTGCGAGTGTACAAACAGTGTGTACAAATTTTTCTCGTTAGGCGTGTTGATTGCTATTCATGACACAAACCGCCTTGTAGCCCTTGTTATTCATAGGTTTGAGCTGAAAAGTACCTAATAGCAACATTTGTGTTTTGATAAAGCTGATCTTCTGAACAAATCATGCATCTTTCTGACCATCAACAAGTGATGAATCAGGCGATGATAGCTTTACATTGATTTTCAGGAGAATGCAGATGACAGCAGTAGCGCACCAGGTAACCCCTTTTCTAACATCTTACGAAGTGATGGCTCGTTACCACATTAGCTATACGACGCTCTGGCGAAGAATAAAAGATGGCAGCTTGCCGCAACCTCGTATCAACCGAAATACACGAAACAAGCTGTGGCACATTGAAGATTTGGAGGAGTATGAGAAGAAAGAGGACTGAGCCTCTTTCTTTTATTTTATTGTCCGAAACGCCAGTTGAATGGAAAGCCTGTCGGCTCAATGATGGTTTCTAGTTGTTGATACCAAACGTCGTAAGCGTGACGCATTTCATCCAGGTACTGATATTGGTTGTAGATAGCATCCAACCCTTTTTTGCTGTGGCCAATCATCAACTCGGCAACTTCTTGCGTCGTAATGGCAGACATTCGCGTTCGCATCGTTCTGCGAAGATCATGCATAGACCAATGTTCCATCTCGACACCAAGCGACCTGCGAGCCCAGATTTTCACATTGTTAGGAATAGTGGTATCAAAGCCATTTGTGGCAAGTTCTTCTTGTCCGTTCGCGGGAAACAGGTAGGTTGATTTACTCATCTGCATTGCCAGTTCAATCAGCTCAATAGCTGGCTTAATCAATGGTCGCATGATCGGCGCTCCAATTTTCTCACCTTGTTTACGGACCTCTATAGGCACAGTCCACATTGCGGATTGCAAGTCAAAGTGATGCTTTTCAGCTTGAATGAGTTCTCCCTTACGGCCTCCCAATAACAGGAGCAATTTTATGTAGATGCGATTCTTCTCAGTGATTTTTGACTCATGCAAATAGCGCCAAAGTATCCTGATCTCGTTGTCATTTAGCACCCGAGTTCGTTTGCCTTTCTTACCGCCAACCTTCTTTGCTGTGATCCCAGCGGCAGCGTTAATTTCCAAAATTTTTTCATCAATCAGCCAGTCATAGAACTTATGCAGTACAGACACTAGGCGTTCTGTGTTTGAAGGGGACGACTCCGAAACCTCACGAAGACAGTTTCTTAAAGACAATTCATTGATGTCAGTTAATGGGTACTTGCCAAGTCGGGGCAGCAAATATATTTCACTGCTTCGTTTTTGGTAGTGCCACGTTTTCTCCTTTAGTCCTTGCTTACCGGCAGAGTCTATCCAGTCTCGAAAAATCGATTCGAAGCTTTGGTTGGCAGAATACTCCCTATGTGTCAGGCTAGTTGTCACACCACTTAACCCACACTTAGGGCGATGGATTGACGATAATGACACGCTACACTCAAGAGCAGCGCACAGTATTAGTGCAAGGTTACCATGATAGCGGTCTTAGTTTGCGAGAATACGCTGAGGCTAATGGCATTGCTAAATCAACACTTTATACTTGGTGCTCCCAAACTGCAGATAGGCCAAATACCATGAAGACATCCACGCTCTCAGCGGAACAGCGCTTCCACATCGTGCTAGAAACAGCCAAGCTGAATGAAGTTGAGCTGAGTGAGTTCTGCCGTAAGCAAGGTGTCTTCCCCGCAGACGTACAGGAGTGGAGGCAGGCCAGCATAGCCGCAACCAAGCCTAAAGCGGCACCTGTTAGCGCAGAAAGTAAAGCCGATAAAAAGCGTATTAAGCGACTTGAAAAAGATTTAAACCGAAAAGATAAAGCCCTAGCGGAGACCACTGCGTTACTGGTACTCAGAAAAAAGTTCAATGCGATCTACGGTTTGGACGAGGAACTTTGACGTCCGTAGATCAACGTAAAGAAATTATAGGCCATTTACAAGAAGCCGTCTCCCAGGGCGCGCGTTTACATAAGGCTTGCGAAACAATCACCTTAAGCACTCGCACCTACTATCGGTGGCTTAAAAGTTCAGGGGATTTACGGCCACAGATTAAGCGTGCAGCACCGCCGAACAAATTAAA
>CANLTI010000019.1 GCA_947494095.1 uncultured Pseudomonadales bacterium | reverse complement strand
CAGGATGCTCGGGAGCTGCCGATCCAATCCACCAGCTCGATATAATCCATTAATTTAAACGGTAAGCCTTGTGGCATAGGCTCTCTGGGGTTACCGATAAAACAGGCCAAATTTAATGGTATTTCGTTGCATTTAGCCGCTTTAAAACTTTTGAGTGAGTGTCCCTGCAAGAGCAACCAAGCCTGTCATAGCTTTGTTCATAGGGGTATGGCTAAGCTCATCAAAACCGTTATACATGTACGTCGTCTTATTTAAATTCGCCTGTCCTAGTTTGCCCCCTAGTTTGCTCCTTAACTAAATAACCCCAAGTTATTAACTTGGGGTTATTTATACTTTTTATTAAATTAATGCGCTAATGGCGATTATTTTGGCGTGGCGCTATGATAGTCGATAAAAATTAGTGTCTCTTTCTTTTGTCACGCCTGTCCTAGCTCACGCATATCATCTCGGCCGAGCATGCGCTCGCAAAAGGTAGAAAGACCGGCTTCCATCAGCTTGAAGTAACCTCACGAACGCGAACCATCGTTATCATCGTGAGTGTCCCAGTAGGTGCCTAAAAGGTGGCTACTTTTCGTCACCTTTTTTCTTGTTATTGGAATGAACCTTGAATTTTTCACGCCGTTCTTCAGGTGTGTGTTCTTCCAGTTCATCGGGGAATAATTCAGCATCGGTCTTATCAAGATTTTCAATATCACCGAATATTGCACCACCTTCTTCAAACTCAGCTGGCTTATAATTGTCACCAAAAATTGCATCGATATCTTTTTTTGATTGCTGTATTAACCATTCCTTAAACTCTGGGGAGTCTTCAGGTGGTCTTTCTTTCTTTTTATCGGTCATATTAAATCTCTAAAGCAAAAATTCCCGCGTTCATTGTAAGAGAATCCCGGCTTACTCAAATAATAGTCACGGACACCACTATTTACTGGCTTCATAATCCGTATTTGAGCCGCACCAATTGACCGAGCATACAAAATACCGGCAGCAACAGTCATATCGGTTACCAGACCATCCAAATCCGTACCCATAGGTGCCGATTCGAGGTAATCAAGACGTAGTTTACCACCGCCTCTTGTTGGCTTCCCAATACTTACACCAGCCAGTGTCAAGTCGCGATACCAAATGCTTAATTCAAAACGTTTAGGATGCGCTATATACTTTTTTCGAACTTCATCCCAGTCCCAAGCAACCCGCCTAAGACCAGACTTTTCCCAATTTCTAAGCTGATGCTGTGCTTGAAAAGTAAGGTGATCAAATGATACAGACTGTTTTAGAATAGCCATGCCACGCTTATTCGGCATGACTGATGGTAACGCATCATGTGCGGCTTCAAATGATGTTTGGCGTAACTGTTCATACCTGTGTTTGGCTTGTGTGTAAGTCTGAGGTTGTGCTGACATATTGCCTTCCTTCGTCCAAATTGATGATTCTAACAATAGTTACCATACCGTGATAAGACGGCGTATTCATTTTTGGCGCACACATCATTAGGAGTGCTAATTTGTGGTTGAGTTGCGTGAATTTTATCCGCTTGTGGCTATCTAATCACGGCTTTGGTTATCGGTTTAGCCAGTGCTTCCTTAATCGTGTAAGCCTGAACAGAAACGGTCTTTAAGAATTTTCCATTTTTAGTGCAACCGATAGAAACGGATACTTGGTCTTTACTATTGTCAGACTTCCATAGAATAAAATTACCGTAATGGTCAGAGTTATTGCCAACGCGAATCGGCTGCCTATCATATGAATCAGTAGGTGCACCATACCAGCCCTTTCAAGGTGACGTAATAATCATCTTGAGCATATTTAAGTCAAAAAGAGCGCTTAGAGCCTAATTTAAGCTCTTTTCTTGCCGTTAGGTAATATTCGGTGCAGAATTCTACCTTTTGAGACCGCAATGTCATTCAGTATTATCCTTGAGCGTTTTATAGAGCAAAGTCCAATTCCTGTCATGGCTCGCAGCTTAATCGAGCGCACTTTTAATGCCGATCGTATCAACGCCTGCTTCGAAAGTGTCGACGAAAATCCTCAATATACACGTGAATTATTATTTTCTAGTGTATTCGAGCTAATGAGTTTGGTGGTATTACGAGCATTTCCTGCGATTCATTCTGCCTATAAAAGTAAAAAGAATGACATCCCTGTATCCATCACAGCGGTGTACGATAAGCTGAGTGGTATTGATACTAGTACAGGGACACTCACCCTAAAAAACACCTACTTGAACAACCCAACAACGAATACCGGCCAGCACTAAAACACGCAAAATTATCGCCTTATTACTTCCGGCTATCAACCCAAGTTATTTATTGCGTTAGGGCATATATCCACGCAGGTCGAATTCATTTGAAGCGCGGTAACGTGAAGGGCAATCTTTAACCAAAAAGCAATTTGCAGCGCTGCCGGTTGGGTGTACGCTTAATTCGATTTAATAATCTTTAGTGATAAATAGATTTGTCAGAGCGCCTGTCCTCGTGTTGCCTTTATAAGGTCTCACTGTGAAGACTACGCCGTGCTTTAGCATGCTAGCCGAGTACTTTAGCGCCATGGTTGACTATGTATTTTTTACCCAGCCAATACTCAGCAAATAGCGGTTACCTTTTAATATTTTAGATACTTGATGCTCGCTGATATCTGGGCGAAAAAACTTAATACGCGCCGACTCAAACAGAGTATTAGAGCAAATAAAATCACCGCCTACATCAGCATTTTTGATCACAATATTTAATCGATAGTGCTGACCTAAAGCCACCTTATCGGTGTGTAGTTTTATTTCATTACCTTCTGGAAACCTTAAAAGGTAGGTGTCAAATTTTATTGGCCATCTCGCCCCACATAAAAGCATTTTATGGTATCCCGTTTTTTGCCTACCTCGCTCCCAACGAAATAACCGAGCTACAAATGACATACACACTCCCAAGCATCCAACTATAAAGGCGCGCACATAGACCTGTATGCATTGCATTGTACAGCCTCAAATAATCACATGTCATGCCTATAAATACTTGCCTCTCACGGTTGTTTTTGCCATCGGCCGCCACCAACATACTATGGCACTACTGAGCGAACACCAAAAGTGTATCGCTCGCAGTAAATCCGTAAAATCACCCAATGCGCACCCAAGTGCTCAAGAGGCTTTATGACAACATTACAAACCCCCATCAATAATAGGCAAATCACCTTAGCCGCGCGCCCACAAGGCGAGCCCAAGCCCGCTGACTTTGCCTTAATAGAAACCCCCATCCCAACAATTAGCCAGGGGCAGGTTTTATTACGGACAGTCTACTTATCACTCGACCCGTATATGCGCGGGCGCATGAGTGATGCCGAGTCTTATGCTGACCCTGTCGCTATTGGTGAGGTTATGGTGGGTGGTTCGGTATGCCGTGTTGAGCAAACACTTAACGAAAAATACCAACAAGGCGACTGGGTAGTCGCGTTTGGTGGCTGGCAAGATTACAGCGTTTCTGATGGCGTCGATCTATTAAAAATACCCGCACAGCTTGCGCAAAAATCTTATGCATTAGGTATTTTAGGTATGCCGGGTTTAACCGCTTATATGGGCCTAATGGATATTGGACAGCCAAAAAAAGGCGAAACTGTAGTGGTGGCAGCCGCCACCGGTGCCGTGGGCAGCCTTGTGGGCCAAATAGCCAAGCTTAATGGCTGTCATGTGGTGGGTATTGCAGGGGGCGCCGAAAAATGCGCATACGCAGTACAAGAGCTAGGTTTTGATGCTTGTGTAGATCATAAGTCAGACAACTTAAGCGATACGCTAAAACAAGCCTGCCCAAAGGGTATTGACGTGTATTTTGAAAACGTAGGCGGCGCTGTATTTGACGCCGTTATGCCTTTATTAAATACAAAGGCCCGAATTCCACTGTGTGGTTTAATCTCGCAATACAACGCCACAGCACTCCCCCAAGGCCCCGATCGAATAGGCCTACTCATGGGCAAACTCTTGATCAAGCGCATTAAAATGCAAGGCTTTATTGTTTTTGATGATTACGGCCACCGCTACACGGAGTTTAGCGATGCAATGTCTAGCTGGCTACAGCAAGGTAAAATTAAGTATAAAGAGCACTTAGTGCAAGAGCTCAATAACGCCCCCGAGGCCTTTATGGGCTTATTAAAAGGCGAAAACTTTGGTAAGTTAGTCGTGCAAGTAGGGCCAGATAACTTATAAAGCATACCTTTATTGAACAACAGCTGTTCGCAATAGTTACTAAAAGCGGCTATTGAGCAAGGCATGAGTATTCTATTTGTAACTATTCAGCTCAGCTGATAAGCCTCACCTGAGAGGGTGCTGGTGGGTTATTTTTTGGGCATTTAAGCGCCGGGAGCGCTTATATAGCGACCATGGATGGCTTGAGCGGCCCAGAAAATGATTCATTAGCGCCCAATTACGGCCCCTCTGAATAGTTACTTCTATTTTTTAATACTCATGCCTTGGCTATAAACTTACGTTCTTTACAGCGCTTATTGACACCCTATTTTGCTATAATGCTTGCTCAGTTGTAACGCTATTGTTAGAGCGCAAGTGATCATCAAAAAAACTTAGGTGCGTCGATGAATATCAAAGTCTTTTATACTTTAAACCTACTGCCATTGATTATGGTGAGCAGCCTATCATTTGCAAGCGATACCGATAATACCAAGCTGCATAATATTGCACGCGATATATCCTCTGCCCGCATCGAAAAAGACATTCAAAAATTAGTTAGTTTTGGCACGCGCCACACCCTATCAGACACCCAATCAACCACTCGCGGTATAGGCGCAGCGCGGCGCTGGATTAAATCTGAATTCGATAAGATTTCAGCACAATGTGGTGGCTGTCTTACGGTGTATTATCAATCAGAAACCATCACCGACGACAAACGCATACCCACACCTACAGAAGTGGTCAATGTTATTGCCATTCAAAAAGGGCAATCCGACTCCAATCGCTATGTGGTCATGTCTGGTGATATTGACTCTCGAGTCTCCGACGTGATGAATTTCACCTCCGATTCACCTGGCGCCAACGACAATGCCTCGGGTGTTGCTGGCACTCTTGAAGCGGCGCGCGTGCTCTCACAGTATAAGTTTCATGGCAGTATTGTTTATGCCGCTTTATCCGGTGAAGAGCAAGGTTTGTTTGGCGGTAAAATCATGGCAAAACAAGCTAAAAAAGCAGGCTGGGCCATTAATGCCGTTTTAAACAACGATATGATAGGCAACATTGAAGGCGTCAACGGCGTTATAAACAACACCACCGCCAGAATTTTTTCTGAGGGCACACGCGCAACCGAAACCGACAAAGAAGCCCGAAGCCGACGCTTCACTGGCGGCGAAGTAGACTCAGCCAGCCGCAACCTCGCTCGCTATATTGATAAAGTAGCTGATCAATATATCCCCAATTTAGATACGATGATGATTTACCGATTAGATAGATTTGGCCGAGGCGGCCATCATCGCCCTTTTAATCAAGTGGGTTTCCCGGCAGTAAGAATTATGGAAACCAACGAAAACTACAATCGCCAACATCAAGACTTAAAAACTGAAAATGGCATTCAATATGGTGATACCATTAATGGCGTAAACTTTGATTATGCCGCTAAATTAACGGCGTTAAATGCTGTGTCTTTGGCCTCAATGGCTCTGGCCCCTGCACCACCTGCTGACGTCAAAATTGAAGGCGCCGTAAAACCACACACTACGCTTTCTTGGCGCCTGCCATCAAAATCAGAAAACCCACAACTTGCAGGGTTTAAAATTTATTGGCGCCTAACCGATGCCTCACAATGGCAATTTAGCCGGCTTGTCGGCAAGGTTGATACATTCACATTAGAAAATGTCGTTATCGATAATTACTTTTTTGGTGTTGCCAGTGTCGCCACAGATGGGACCGAAAGCCCCGTGGTATTTCCTGGCGCGGCAGGCAGTTTCGATCAGTAATAGCATTTTTGTATTTGTGAATAAACACCTTAGCCCCCAACCCCATCCCACGGAGCCAATACAATAAAAACCTCACTGCTTACCCTAATGACATTAATCGCCTTTGCAGGCAACTCAGTTTTATGCCGCTTAGCCTTAGAAGACGGGCTAATAGACGCCGGTAGTTTTACCGCTGTGCGCATTATGGCAGGGGCGCTTGCATTAATAAGCTTGATAATAACAGCAGCACTCCATAACTATTATCAGCAACACACCAAAACCAAAAGCGAGCACAATTTATTACAAGCGATTAGCCAAGGTTTAACCTATGGCAGCTGGCCTGGAACATTTTGGTTATTTATTTATGCGTTGGGGTTTTCGTATGCCTATATTGTTTTGGGGGCGGGTATGGGCGCCTTAATTTTATTTGGCAGCGTGCAAATCACCTTAATAGTAGCCAGTTTAATCGCTGGCCACGCACTATTTAAAGTACAGTGGCTTGGCTTGGGTGTCGCGTTTACAGGCTTTACCACGCTCGTATTACCTGGATCGACCACGGTTAATTATTTAGGCTTTATATTAATGGCTCTTGCTGGCGTTGCCTGGGGGCTATATACGCTGGCCGGTCGCAACGCAGGGGTAGCCAATCAAAACAACGATGGGTCAAAAAATACAGACCAACAGGCACACACAAATTTACCACTTTTAAATACCTGCGGTAATTTTATACGCGCAGGGTTTATATGCCTGTGTTTACTGCCGTTATTATTTACACCGTTATGGCAAATGCATATCAGCACACAGGGTTTATGGTTGGCTATTGCTGCTGGCGCTATCACATCGGGTATTGGCTATGCTATTTGGTATGCTGTGTTACCACACTTGAGTGTTATATCGGCAGGTGTACTGCAACTATTAGTCCCTTTAATTGCCGTATTAGGCGGTGTGATTTTTGTTGGCGAGCGTATTACACCCAGCCTTATATTAGCCGCTAGTATGATTTTAGGTGGCGTATTACTAGTGACCTTAAAGCGCAAATAAAAGCGATAACACAACCAATATATTTTAAACGCTGACTAGCGCAATAACCGCCAATCAGCGCACACCTTAAAAGCTTTTTCCCAAATAAAAATACAGCGATTGCTCGCCGGTATTGGTTCGGCCAAAACCCAAAGCAATAGGGCCAAATTTGGTATTACTCCCTAAGTATGCGCTACCGGCAATAATAAAATCGCTGCTATGTATGGTCTCGGTATGCCGCCAAACATTACCTGCCTCTAGGCTTACACCCAAATACAGTGGCAGCTGCTCAAGGTCTAATAAGCTGCGGCCTAAATCGTATTGGTACATGCTAGCTGCAAACGCTTTTTTACTACCGGTTAACGTATCGCGACTGTAACCCGATAAATTCAAAAATCCACCTAAGTGCGCCAAATACACACTTTCATTATTTTTTTGGGTAAAAGCTTCGGCATAAGAGGCCTTTACTACAATGGTATGATGCCCTAAATTAAAAGCGGTCTTCCAGTTAGTATCCAAAAATACAGAGTTAATTTTTTGTGCGCCAGGTGCACGATCAACCACCGGGTGTTTATCAACGTCTTCTTCACGCCAGTAGCTTGTAATCGCCAAATAAGTGCCCTGGGTAGGAAAGCTAATACTGTCTAAGTCATCAAAACCAAAGCTCATATAACCTCCGCGCGCAGTGTATTTAACATTATCCCCAAGAAAAAACCGGTTACTTAAATGGCCTATCTCTGTGGTTAAGCCTACCTCAGTAAAGCCCGCTTGCGTATAATTAAAACCCAGCCCTTGCCTTAGTGTATAGGCTTGCTGCTCGATACTAATTAAAAGATTGTTTTCGACTACCAATCCCCATTCAAACGCTTGGTGATTAAGCCGGCTGCTACTATAAAAACGGCGACGATTATCTAGCGGTAAATAAAATTCACTACTAAAAGCGCGCCGTGCACCCAGCTCTAATTGATTGCGCCACTCACCACCATTGCGCGTTAGCTCACGTAAGGTGAATGCGACATCAAGATTAAGGTCGGAATTGCTACTGAAATCATCTTCCCATCCTACACCTAAATTAAGGTAATTAGGCCCCCAAGATTTTTTATGCGGCGTGACTTCTAACACCGTATCACCACCGTCTAAATAAGTGCGCGCATCAACACGCTGAAACTCATCGGTAGAATATAATTGCCCAATCGCATAATTTAAAATAGTCTCATCTATAGGCTCATTGATATTCAATTTAAGTTTTTCTAGAATAAGGTTTTTGTGCAGCGTAGTTTGCTTATTTAACTCAATACGCTGTATAGGTTGGCTTGCGCGCGCCACTATATTTTGATGCTTTTTGTGACGTTGCTGTTGGTATTGAGCATAGCTATTTGTATCAAGGCTGAATGCTGCCAAGCGCTCTAGCTGCAAACTAGCTGCCTCTGTACCGCGGCTTAGCGCCTCGGTTAACACCCCCCAGTCCGTCGTTGACAACCCCTCGATATCGGGGCGAATTAAAATATCATCATTGCTTAATAAATCTTTTTGCGCATGGCTATTGGTACTGGTCAAAAATGCCGACAACTGACCAAGCACAGCAAAAGTACCGTTTAAATCTTCGCGCTTACGCAAATCACTACCAATATCGACAGCAATCACAATATCGGCACCCATTTCACGCACAACATCCACCGGGATATTCTTAGTAAGGCCACCATCTATCAATAGCAAATCATTTAAGTATGCTGGCGCCAGCGCACCTGGCACCGTCGATGAGGCTTGCATAGCTGCACTCAAGCTCCCGCTATTAATAACCACAGCTTTATAACTGGCCAAATCGGTCGCAATAGCACGAAAAGGGACAGCAAGCTCATCAAAACTTTCAAAATCAGGCTGCATACCCACTGCACCGCGCAATAACTCAGACATTGTCTGGCCATTTAATACGCCGCTGGGCATACGTATTTTACCGGCGTTAATACCCACCGCTAATGCAATATTAAACTGGTCGGTTTGCTGTTTAACCCGCCAAGGTAAATCTTGCCTAGGAATGCTATCGGAGTAGCCGGTATCCCACTCTACCTCGAGCATGATTTTTTCAATACTTTGGGCGCTAAAACCCATCGCATATAAACCACCCACGACCGAACCAATACTGGTGCCTGCAATATAATCAATAGGGATATTATGCTGCTCTAACACCTTAAGTACGCCAATATGCGCAGAGCCTTTGGCGCCACCACCGCCCAGTGCCAAGCCAATTTTAGGTCTAGCCTGCAACGTCTGACTTGTCAGTAACAAGCTACAAAAAAATACACACAATAGCCATAATGGCCGACGAAAAGAATACACGCTAGGTTCCTTAGGCTGTCGAATAACGACAAAAGAATTGGATATTAAGCATTTTAGGACGCCCTTTAAAGCGGCCTATCAGGTGATGCCAATGCAGTATTGATATTGCTGACGTACAGCGCCCGCATAATACTCAGTCAATAAAACGCGCTAAAATACCATGAAAAATAACGCATCTGAAGCATCTGCCGATGACGACACGCTAATGCTTGATACATAAAAAGTACTTAAAAGGTAATTGTGCAGCCAAGCTAACAAACCCCTCTTGGCAGGGTACTGATGGATTATTTTCGGGCATTTAAGCGCCCGAGCCTTGCAGGGAAAGCAAAGGTTAGACAGTGCGCCTGCATAAGGATGTGCAAGATTAGACTTTGCAGGAGCACAACGTCGAGGAGCACAAAGTCGTAGATAGCTTGAGCCGCCCAGAAAATGATTCATTAACGCCCAATTTCAGCACCTCTAGTCAGCACCTCTAAATAGTTACACTATAGTTACACTAAAAATCACTATTCAGTGACGCATTACAAAGAGTACCAAATTGTAGAGCGCTGAGTAGCCTAGGTCATCTTATTGATGAGCGACTCATTCAATACCGCTAGCTCAATACCTCGAACCGTTACCCTTCACCCTTCACCCTTCACCCTTCACCCTTCACCAGTGTGTGATGAGCCTCGCATATAGCTCTAAAAAAGCACAGAATTGTACAAAAAATACTCAAAACATTATGGTCTCGCGATATTAAAAACACCTGCGACGCACTTGGTATTGTATATTTAATCAGTATTACCCGATCGATCATCGGCATAACCTTAACCACAATCATTTAAGGGTAACTTTCATGAAAGCTCGCACCTATCGCTGGCTAAAAGCCGCGTCTCTCATCACTAGTGCCGCTTGGCTGGCCGCATGCTCTGGCGGCAGCAGTACCAATTCTAGCGCGCAGGTATCGCTATCAAGCGTGCTGTCTTCTGTCGCGTCTTCTGTCACCTCTAGCTCAATGATGACACTATCGAGTGTACAACTTAGCTCATCGAGCTCTGTAGTACCCAGTACAACCCCGGCCATACAAACTTTTGGCTTTGAGCAGGCCCGCCTAGAAGGCGAATCGACTTTAAAAGCCGATAGCGCCTATTTGGGTAATGGCGGCACAGGCTCCGCTGTACTGTGGGACTTTAGCGTGGCGCAAGCGGGTGAATACAAAATCACACTCAAGTACAGCACCTCTGGTGGTAAATTTAACCACTTAGTCATCGGTGCCACAGCAACAAAATTAGAATTTAATGCCGCTATGCCCACTGATATTTCTCGCGTGGTAAGCCTTGAGCCCGGTGAGCATTTTGCCGGTATAGAAGCGCGCAGTGGTGATTGGGGTAATATGAACGCCCATCAATTGCAAGTCGAGCTCCTCGGCAGCCTAACCATTAACAAGCCCGATAACTTTAGTGCCTTGCCAAGCGGTGCCAACGTCAATGTTGAATTTGATAAAGCGGGCGCAGGAGCACTCACTTACACCATGAATGACGGTGCACAAAAGCTTTACACAGGCCCTAGCCCACTCGCACTGGGCGCCTTAGCCGATGGCATTTACACCTTTAAGTTTGGCTTAGAAAACACAGGTATTAACGTTAACCGTCGTATTACTGTAGGTGCTGTAACCGAGGCCCAGTATATAGAAACAGCCGGCACGCAATTTGTGCTCGGTAGCAAGCCGTTTTATTTTAACGGTACTAATCAGTACTACTTAATGTACAAACCCGAGCAAATGGCCGAAGACTTTTTTAAACGCGCTAAAGCCTTAGATATTACCGTAGTCCGTACGTGGATGTTTTGTAACAGCGAAGGTACCCACGACGGTGCGTGTATTAATAAACGCGTAGGTAGCGAGTTTATTTTGAGTAAGAAACCAGAAGACCGCACAGCCGAGGAGCAAGCACTCATTAAACGCAGTTTTGAGTTGTTTGATAATTACGTCGCCTTAGCCGAGCAACATGGTATTCGCTTGATTTTATCACTCGCCGATCACTGGGACTTTTTTGGTAGCTTTCAGTATTACGCCGGCGGTACAGGCCAAACAAGCACTGCTTACGCGAATGCGGCCGCTAGGCAAACATTCAAAGATTATATCTCTGCTGTTATTAATCATCGCAATGAGATCACCGGTAAAAAGTATAACGAGGACCCTACTATCATGATGTGGGAGCTTGCCAACGAGCCACGTCCAGGTAGTGACACTGCAGGGTTTCAGGCATGGGTTGATGATATTGCAGCGCATGTCACCACCGAGGCGCCTAAGCAATTAGTTTCGATTGGTATGGAGTCATCTTTTGGTGAGTCTGGCGGTAGCGATGGTTATGAGGCACTTAAAGGGTTTAACAGTAACCCTAATATTGATGCCATCAGTGGCCATCTTTACCCTAAAGCCTGGACACTCAGCGATGCCGAAGTGCTCGGCACCTTAGAGCAACTGGCCAAACTAGGACGCGAACTTAACAAGCCTACTTATATGGGTGAATTTGGCTGGCGCACTAATGTTTTACGTGAATACGATGGCGCCAACTATACCGACAAAGAAGTAGCCTTAGGCCCCGATTCAGATCAAGCAGAGGTCACCGATTTTGTTAAAAAATCACTCGCGCAGCGTGCGCAATTTTTTACCGCATGGTATGCCAAAGCTTGGGAGTTACGCGATGTTATGGGCGGTATGGTGAGCTGGCAGCTCTCTGGTTTAGAGTGGGGCAATGGCAGCAATGATCCACAATGGGGCTCAGGTGACTATGGCGTATATGCTAACGGCTGGAGTGGCAACCACGATGGCTACCAACTTTATTGTGTATTAAATGACAGCGAGTACAGTATCACCACTCTCGGCGCTATTGGTAAAAACATGGAAGGCCAAACTATTCACCTACAAGAGCACAAACCTGTATGTGATATTATTAAAGAATATTCCAAAAAATATACTGATTTGAATAATCTTTAAGCTTGAGTAAATTATGCTTTTTGCGTGACTCAAAGAGCATAAAACGGCCATATAAAACGCCGGTCAATAACCCTCGGCAGTAAAAATAAAAGAGGCGCATACGCGCCTCTTTTTTATTCCTACCCTATTAGCCCCCTAGCAATTAATTTAACCCGTACGAAAAAAACTAATCAATTTGAGTAGTTCATCGGCTTGATTGCTCATGCTTGTACTCGCCGCTGATGCCTGTTCCACCATGGCCGCATTTTGCTGTGTCATAGCATCCATTTGCATCACGGTGGTATTGACCTGCTGAATACCATCGGTTTGCTCTTGCGATGCACGATTGATTTCGGCAATAAGCTCCGATACACTTTTTATCGCAGCAACAATTTGGGTTAACGTACTGCCAGACTTATTCGCAAGCTCTGTGCCATCGGCAACTTTTGATACGCTGTCATTAATCAGCGTTTTAATTTCTTTGGCGGCACTCGCACTACGCTGCGCCAAATTGCGTACCTCACCGGCCACCACCGCAAAACCCCGTCCTTGCTCGCCGGCTCTCGCCGCTTCAACCGCAGCATTTAATGCCAACAAATTTGTCTGAAATGCAATCTCATCAATCACACTAATAATATCTGATATTTTTTTACTGGCCGATTCAATTTCTGCCATGGCGCCAATCGTATCAGTAATCACATCGCCGCCGTATTCAGCTTTGCTTGTCGCCTCTATCGAGAGTTTATTGGCATAATCAGCATTGGTCGAGTTTTGCGCCGCTGTAGATGTGAGCTCTTCGACACTGGCTGCGCTTTGCTCAAGGCTCGCCGCTTGCTCTTCGGTTCGCTGGCTTAAATTGGCAGAACCACTTTGTATCTCTTGCGCCGATGTACTAACATATTTAGCACGCTGCGCAATTTCTTTAAAGACACGGTTTAATCGATCCAAAGTAGCGTTCATCGCCTGCCCAAGCAAGTTAAATTCGCCACCCAAGCTTTGTGTAATTATTTTAGTTAAGTCGCCCTCTGACAAGGCAAATAGCGAGTCGCCAATTAAAGCTATTGCTTCTTTTTGAGCGGTAATGTCTGTGGCGTACTTAACCACTTTAAAAGGCTTATTATTGGTGTCGTAAATAGGGTTGTATGAGGCTTGTATCCAAACAGCTTGATTGTTTTTTGCAACCCGCTTAAATTCACTAGCAATAAAATTGCCTTCGCGCAGGGTTTTCCAAAAGTCGGTATACTCTTCAGTGTCTCGGTAATCTGGCTCTACAAATAACGAATGGTGCTTACCTTGAAGCTCTTCAAGCTTATAACCCATTGTTTGTAAAAAGTTATCATTAGCTGTAATAATGGTGCCATCAAGGTTAAACTCTATCACCGCTTGTGACTTTGAAATAGCTTGCAGCTGCCCTTTAAAATTGGCATTTTGATTTTTTTGATCTGTGATATTTGAAGCGTATTTAACAACCTTAAACGGCTCACCATTAGCGTCCATAATCGGATTATAAGAGGCTTGAATCCATATTTCTTTAGCCCCTTTACCCAGCCTTTTAAACTCACCAGCAATGTATTGCCCGCGTTGTAATTTTTTCCAAAACTCATGGTATTCAGCACTATTTTTGAGCTTTGAGTCAACAAACATTGAGTGATGGCGCCCTTCGATATCAGCAAGGCTATAGTTTACCGTCGATAAAAAATTATCATTTGCGGTACGTACAGTACCGTCCATATTAAATTCAATTACGGCTTGTGATTTACTAATAGCCGATATTTGACCAGAAAAATCGGCCTGAATGAGTTTATCTTGTGTGATATCTGTGGCGTACTTAATAACTCGGCAAGGCTTGCCTTGGGGGTCAAAAATAGGGTTATAAGACGCTAAAATCCACACGTCTTTACCGTTTTTTGTGAGCCGCTTATATTCAGCCGATTGAAATTGCCCCTGCTGCAACTCGGCCCAAAAATTTCTATACTCAGCACTACGTGCATATTCTGGAGTCACAAAAATAGAGTGATGCTTGCCTTGTATTTCCGAGAAGGCATAGCCCATTGTATCTAAAAAATTTTCATTCGCATAAAGAATCATACCGTTAAGGTCAAACTCTATTACGGCTTGAGATTTATTAATTGCTTCAATTTGACCCGAAGAATGTGAGCGCTCTATTTTTTGTTGTGTAATATCGGTGGCATATTTAACAACTTTATAAGGCTGATTGTTTAAATCTAGAATAGGGTTATAAGAGGCTTGAATCCATACTTCTTGGCCCTGCTTATTAATTCTCATAAATTCATTGGTTTCGTGCTTTCCCTGCTCAAGGCGCTGCCAAAACTCTGTGTACTCTTTAGTATTAGCATAATCCTCACTGACTAATAAGCGATGATGCTGTCCTTTAATTTCGCCTAAAGTGTAGCCAATAATATCGAGAAACAGCTTATTGGCGGTAATAATGTGACCTTGCATATCAAATTCAACAACCGCTAATGACTTATTAATTGCTGACATTTGACCGTCAAAATCAATCGCTTGTTGTTTTTCTTGCGTGATATCGGTTGCGAGCTTTATCACTTTATAGACATGGTTATTATCATCAAATACTGGGTTATAGGTGGCTTGCAACCAAACCGTTTTACCGTGTTTATCGCGGCGCTTAAAAACATCTTGAATAAAATTACCTTGCTGCAAGGCCTGCCAAAACATTTTATATGTGTCACTATTTTTAGTGGCATCATCAACAAATAATGAATGGTGGCGGCCTTTAATTTCTGCTAATTCATAGCCCATCAAGGCCAAAAAATTAGCATTTGCAGCCGTTATTTTGCCAGTGGGTTCAAATTCGATAATCGCAAGCGACTTATCCAGCGCTATCATTTTGGCAGCTAAATCATTATTTTTGAGGGCTTCTTTCTTTTTCTCATCCGACTTAAGCGTCGAAAAAAAACTCAACATAGGGCACTCCACAAACAAAGGTATACCGTAGAGTATAGAACGAAGCGCAGTAATCACTGAGGGAATCCCAACGGGCTTATATTAATAAGCAATATAAGCCTCAATGCTCTATACCCTTATAAATACCGCAAAAATACGCTACAGGCGATCTTGAACCCAAGCTTTTGTGCCCGTCCATAAAGTCGTCGTCATAAAGTCGTCCATAAAGTCGATGAAGTCGCAGGCACCATCAGCACCCTATCAGAGGGTGTTTGTCAGTTTGACTCATAGCGACCCAACAATAACAGCTACACTAATCGCGCCAGTGGCCCCTCATTATAGTCACCAAAGCGATTACTCTGAATACCAAAAGCCTGCTGAATAGACACAAGTAAGCGCGAATGAGAGTAGCCGTTGCTACCTTCATTGCTGTAATCGAGGTAACGGCCCATACGAAAATGTTTATCGAGATTACCCGCCATCACAAACGGAATATTACGATGGCTGTGGTTATTACCTTCGCCTAACTCATTACCCGATACCACTAAGGTGTGATCGAGTAACGTGCCATCGCCAGAAGGATCGGGCATATTTTTTAGGGCTTTTAATAAATAGGCTAGCTGTTCATTAAACCATGTATTCACTACAATACACTGCTCACTACCCGGCGTATTGTAGGGCTCGTGTGCCGAGTTGTGATGCGCGTTTACGTTTATAAATGGATAGCTAGCTCCACCAGACCTAGTCCACTGCAAAGAGCCCACTTGGGTTTGGCCGCAGGCAAAAGCCGAGACTAATAAGTCAGAAAATAGCGTGAATACTTTAGGAATATTCTCGAATATCTGCGGGTCAATACGCTGTCCTTGAGTGGGAATATCACAGGCTTGCACAGTATTCACTTGTAAGCGCTTTTCAATATCGCGTACGTACTGTGTATGCGCATCTAATAAAATTTTATCTTGCGCTGATAAATATTTTTTCGCATATTCAAAGTCTTTAGTGACTTTATCTAACACGCTAGCCGCTCGTGCATTGCGCTGCTCAGAAGCATCGCCAGCAAATGGGCTATTAGCCCCAAACAAACGCTCAAAGGCCGCAAACGGGTTTTGCTCGGGCTCGATATAATTAGCGCTACCTTTATAAATAACGCGCGTACGTACTTCACTCACAGAGTCAGCCATAATGCCATACTCCAATGAGCGATAAGGCGTATTGCCACCAATTTTATTGGCAACTACCTGATCAATCGATGGACCTGATGCCCAGCCAACATCGCCTATACCTTCTGCCCCTGCCACAGAGGGTAACAGTTTAGCCGCTGTCCATAACTGGCCGGTGCCAAGTGGGTGCTCACCACCAGGGCCATTCCGGATAATATTGACACCTTTAAAAACAAGAATCTCGTTTTTAAATTCCTCTAAAGGTGCAAGTATACGCTTGAATTGAAAATTAGTTTCACCACCGGTTGGGAAGTGTTGGCTAGGTGTTGTACCGTTGGGTGAGTAAGTGGTGATCAAGCGCTTTTTGGGAGTCTCAGCTGCACCCAAACTTGGCATTTGCGCTAAAAATGGAATAGCGGCAGATGTAGTTAAAATATTGCGTAATAGGGCACGGCGTTGTATTTTGGTTTTCATAGTGGCCTCTTTCGGTGTCTGATTCAGTTCCGGTTGTTAGCTGGGGTTACTGTATTTTTTGATACAGGAACATATCGGTCTGTGTCATCTCGACCATCATTTTTTGAATATCCCATCCAGAACTACGCATTGCCTCAAATAGGGCAGCAACCGATTTACTATCATTGCGGCCCGGGATGCGACCGGCTGAATAATTTAAATACTGCTGAGCCACACACGCTTTTACCTGATCCATATTAGCTAATAGCTTGTTGAGGCCATCTAAGCCTTCTATGTCATCATCCATGCTATTACTATCTCGCGCCAATAAGGTTGCGGTATCGTCAATGGTGATACCATTATCGGTGTCACGCAAACCACCAAGGGCATCAAAGCGCTCAAAGGCACCGCCAACCGGGTTGATACTATTGTGGCAGCCGCTACACGCCGGCGCCGAGGTTAATTCATCTAAGACTTCGCGTGCAGTTTTGCCAGCTTTATCAATGTTGGCTATTTCGGGAACATCGGCAGGTGGCGCTTTAAAGTGCTCACACAGGAGCTGTTCATTCACGTAGACGCCACGCAGAACAATCGATGTTTCTGCGCTGTGAGCTAGCATAGCCAATAAACCTGGCTGCCCCAATAAGCCTGAGCGCGGTGCCGAGCTTGGCATAACTTCTATTTTGTTGCCGGCATTGGTACCGGTAATAAAATTAAACGATTCGTGCGCGGCGACTAATGGCGCCGACAAAAGATTATCGATTGTTGGCTTTGTATTGCCTGAAAATACAATGTGATCGACATAAGCTATAGCCGCCTGCTCTAACTGCTCTGCCATTTGCTGATTAAATGCGGGGTACACGCTAGTATCTTTCGAAATTTTAGAAATACCCGCTAACTTTAGCCACTGACGGTAAAATTGTAAAAAGCCTTTACGCGCTCGGTTATCGTTAACCATACGCTGCGCTTGCTGCTTAATTTGTTGTGGTGTCACTAACCGTCCGCTCGCAGCCGCTTGTATTAATTGCTCATCGGGCACACTAGACCATAGTACCGCCGCTAAGCGGGCCGCCATTTCATAGCCTGTCACTGGTGCAATAGTGCCTGCATCCATCTCGTCGGGGGCGCGTTCAATTTTATACAAAAACTGCGGCGATTGTGCCAGCGCCTCAATAATAGCGCGCACACCTTCGGTCTTACCGTAACGCCCCGATATTTCGGCATAAACTTCAAGGTAGTCGTCTATTTGGCTTTGGCGTAAAGGTCGGCGATAAAAATGCTGGCCGTAAGTTTTAATAAAGCCTGTTAAGCACGCCACGCCGTCATCAAAATCACACGATGACTCGGTGGCCAATTTTGCCGCAACTTGCTGTGAGAGTTTTTCGGCTGCAATTTGGTAGCGCTCAACACTCAGTAACGAAATATTGGCGCCTACGTCATAGCCCGAGGTTGAATCATCTGTCGATAAATCAAAGTCAAAATTTTCACCCGGAAAAATCGACTCTGCAAAATTTTTGTACTCGTTAGCGGTGATGTGTACAAACTGGTTGCTATCAATTGATGGGCGGCGAGAAGCCACGCTATCATCTAAAGGAATGTCAGAGTGATTGACCACATCGGCTTGGGTGACTACACCAAATTTTACGGGTGTGAGTGACTGGACAAAATTGCGGTTTACCTGAAACCCAGAGTAGTGGATGGTAATGCGCTTTTGACTGCCAGAGGGCAACCCTAAGTAAGTTTGAGCGGGCATTGTAAACTCTTGGCTACTAATTTTACGCCAAGCATTGTCACGAAACTCATACCAAGTAAATAAGTTACCTTCTCGCGTTAAGCGTACGGTTTTTGGAAAAGAGAGCGTACCAAAAGGGCCCACATAATTTTCTGAATCTTCATTAGCGCGGTCGCGTTTGGTGCCGTTGGGTGCCACACCGGCAGCCACCCAAACACCAATATGCCGCGAGCCTGCATCTAAACTTTCACGCGCCATTAAACCTCCGCGCTCCCAGCGCCACAACGTACCGGCATTGGGAATATCAACTGTAATGCGAGCATCAAAATCGCCATTGACCGTCATGTATTCAAAAAGCCCATTATCCGCTGATCCACCATAATTACGAGAAACAATCGTCAGGTCGTGCGCACCAGCGACAAATTGCGCAGGGAAGGAAGCAATACCATCGGTAACAGCATAAAGCTGAAAGCGTCCAGCAGGCACACCTTCTCGGTTTTGAAATGAGGTTTCGCTACCATTAACACGGCCTAAGGTTTGCCACTGGCTCAAGCTTTCATCCCACCGTTGCACAATCCAGTAATCCACGGGCGTGGCATAAGCTTGCCAGTTAAATTCAATGCCATTAACTAAGCGTTGGCCTTTAAAGCCTTTTGGTATGCTGAGTGTATTGAGCAGCCCGCACCCTTCGTCATCAACAATGCCGCCTGCTTCAGAGTTTAGGCAGCGATCTTGAATATCTTTGACGCCATCATTGTCGCTATCGGCAATTTTTTGCGCAGCCGAGCACCCGGCCAACGGACCGGTTAAATCGACAGGGCTATTTGAGGGGGTATTTGGGCACACGCTATCAAGGTCATCGCTAATGCCATCGTTATCGGAATCGAGTTGCGATAACGCACAACCCTTGGCATCCACGGCTACCGCTGGCGATCCGGGGCATTGCTCTTCGGTATCTAATACACCGTCAGCATCGCCATCATTGCCTATGCGCGCCACCTGCAAGCCGCTCAGTAGCGCATTGTTAACCACAGTCTTAAATTGTAAATCAAGCTGGCCATCGCTGACTTGAATATTTTTGAGCACTAGTTTTTTTGGGATATGGCTGCCGCCGGCGTAGCTCCACACATCAAGGTCATCTACCACCAGTTGCCCTTCGGCCAATACATCAAAAATACGTTTTGCCGCTTCTGTCCAATACACTTCGGCGAGTAGTAAAGTGACTTGGTAGCTGCCACTGGTTACCGGTAATGCGTAACTAAAGTTACCGAATTGTGTACGGCGGTATAATTCTTGATCGGGAGTGCCCACAATGGTTTGTGCGCTGTTAGCGGCGGTGCCGCCGGTACGGTAAGTATCGGCTAAATAGCTTTGACCGTCGGCCGCAGTGAATGCCGCGCCACCGGTATTAATGGCATAAATTATTTGCGTGATGGCCTTGTTTTGCGCGCAGCCATTTGCATCGATAGCTTTAATTTGGTGGGCCGCAGTATTAGGGCAGTTATCTTGGGCATCAATTAAACCATCGTTGTCGTTATCTTTTGCAAAGTCGATAAAGCTCACAATTTGGTCATGCATAAAAAGCGCAACATCGCTCGCGCACGATTCACCATTCGTATCAGAGCATTCTTGCGCTCCTTTCCATGGCATATCGGTTTCGAGATATTCAGTCAGTACGGCAAGGTCTTGGCAATTGGTAAATTGGCATACGCCGTTAATAGCACCGCCAAATCCACCTTCACCTTGTACACCATGGCACCCTTCACATTGTGCGACATACTCTAGCTTGCCGCGCTCAATCGCCGAGCAGCCATTGCCGTCGGTCACACCGTGTTGTGCAGGTGTATGCATACAAAGGTCTGCGCCATCGGCAATACCATCGCTATCGGCATCGCCACCACTTTGGCCTGCTGATGAGCTATCGCCTGTGAGCGATGATTGTGTATTACCCATAATAGAAGAGTTCGTATCCGACGAACTCGATTCAGTCGCTGTACCGCTACAGCCCATAATGAGGGTGCTAATAACGGCGATAAATAGGCTTTTAAACATAAGCGGTACCCGGCTTGAAATTGTTTTCAGCGCTCATGGTAACGAATACATTAAAATAGGGTTGTGACCTGAGTAGGCTTAGTTAAATTAGGGAAAGTTCAGTGCAGTTCTTACTCGGGTGATACTTAGTAACTTATTGATATTATTGATAATTATTAATCTATCCCATAAGTAGGGGTAGGTATTGGGAATAGTCTAACTGTGATGCAAGTAGTTTTTTTACGCGCCACACTCACTCTTTTAGCCAGACTCATCAAAACAAAAACACCACCAAATGAATGACTACGCCGTATCGTTTTGCCCATGCATAAGTATGCGACCTTGTACTCCTGTAAAGTTTGCCCTTATGCACCCATACTAAAGCTGGATCGACATGCATAGTGATTCGACAAAATAGCCTAATATTACATGGCGTAATGGTCATACACATCTATACTTTAATCATCATCCAACAGGAGCTTACGATGAGTAAGGGGCATGTGTTAGTAGTAGAGGATCACCCTGATAATCAACAGCTCGTCACTTGGATACTTGAAGACGAAGAGTATGAAGTGACCTGCGCAGGGAGCGCAGAAGAAGGGCTCGAGCTACTCAAAAACCATCAGTATGCCGCCGTATTAATGGATATATCGTTGCCGGGCATGGATGGCAAGCAAGCCACTCAAAATATTAGGCAACAACTAGGGTTAACACAGCTGCCTATTTTTGCCTTGACCGCTCATGCTTTACAATCCGAGCACAGCGCCATTATGCAAAGCGGCGTCACAGGTTTACTGACCAAACCCATAGACGAAATAGAGCTGATTGCTGTACTCGCGCAAGCAATCGCCGCTTAATTTTAGGCTTTATAAACCACTCAATGCCTTAATATACGCAAGCCCAGTACTACTGACAAAAGAGCGCTACAAAGAAGTGCTAAGAGGAGTGTACAGAGGAGCTTCTCGGCCGCAGAGCAGCTGGACTGACCACAACACTTGCCTCAAACATCGTCACGTAATTGCCTGCCAAATTCCGTTCGCCCCTCGCATCTTCAAAAATCGCCCCTATATAGACTGCTAATACCCTATATATGCTGTAGCGACTCTTTTCTATTTTTTCTATGCGCTCATCACATCGATATACAGTAAGCATGAAGCGCAGTTATCCGCCACCTTAACTTGAAGGCTTGATATGTCTAATCCATTATTACAACAGCACACCCTGCCCCCTTTTAGCGCCATCAAGCCCGAGCATATTGTGCCGGCTATTAAGGCCCTTACGCAAAATAACCTGGCAGCGCTTGAGCAACGCCTTAAAGATTTAGCCACACCCACATGGCAAAATTTAGTCGCTCCACTCGAGGCCGATGGCGACAAACTCGCCCAAGCTTGGGCACCCATCGGTCATATCAACCTGGTATGCAATACCCCCGAGTTGCGCGCAGCACACGAACAAGCTCTCGCACTATTAAGCCCTTACTACACCGCATTGGGGCAAAACCAAGCCTTGTGCCAAGCCTACCAGCAACTCAAAGACAGCGAGTCCTTTGCCGACCTAAGCCAAGCGCAGCAAACCGCTATCGAGCACGCTCTAAGAGACTTTAAACTCAGCGGTATCGACCTGCCAAAAGACAAGCAACAACGCTATGGCGATATTCAAGCTGAGCTAGCAAAGCTGGCAAGCCAATTTAGTAACAACGTTTTAGATGCCACTCACGGCTGGTTTTATCACACGCAAGCACTCGCCGACTTGCAGGGCTTACCCGAGTCTATTATTGCCGCTGCCCAAAGCGCAGCCACAAAAAAAGACAAAACAGGTTACGTATTAACACTCGACGGCCCTGTGTATATGGCTGTGATGACCTATGCCGATAACCGCGAACTACGCCATGCGCTTTACCAAGCGTACGGTACTCGGGCATCCGACCAAGGGCCAACAGCAGGCCAATGGGATAACGCCGAGTTATTAGAAAACATTTTAACACTCAAGCAAGAGCTTGCCGCACTGCTGGGTTTTAAGCACTATAGCGAACTCTCACTCGCGACCAAAATGGCGCAAAGCCCTGAGCAGGTCATCACCTTTTTACAAGACATGGCTGCCAAAGCAAAACCTGCAGCGCAAAAAGATTTAGCCGAACTAAAAGCTTGGGTGCAAAGCGAATACAACGTCACCGACTTACAGCATTGGGATATCAGCTATTACAGCGAAAAACTTCGCCAAAACAAATATGCGGTTTCCTCAGAAGAGATTCGCCAATACTTTACCTTACCTAAAGTGATTACCGGCTTATTTGATGTCGCCAATAAACTCTATGGCATTACCGTCCAAGAAGTTAGCCGCGATGACTTATGGCACGATGATGCGCGCTATTTTGAAATTACCAAACCCGATGCCAGCGGTACACCACAAAAAATAGCGGCCTTTTATTTTGACTTGTATACCCGCGAAGGTAAACGCGGTGGCGCCTGGATGGATGATTGCCGCGTGCGCCGCCAAACACCCGAAGGCCTACAGTTACCGGTAGCCTTTTTAGTCTGTAATTTTAACGGCCCCGTTGGCGATAACCCCGCCCTGTTAACGCACTCTGATGTCACCACCTTATTCCACGAGTTTGGTCATGGCTTGCATCATATGATGACAAAAGTAGACGTTGCAGCGGTGAGCGGGATTAACGGTGTAGAGTGGGATGCAGTAGAATTACCCAGCCAATTTATGGAAAATTGGTGCTGGCAACCTAGTGTGCTTAAATCGTTATCGGCCCACGTAGGCTCTGGCGCAGCACTGCCTGATGAGTTAATCACTAAAATGCTCGCCGCTAAAAACTTTCAATCGGGTATGTTTTTAGTGCGCCAAGTTGAATTTGCACTATTTGATATGACCCTGCATGCACAATACGGCAGCGACAATTTTAGCAGCGTGCAAAATTTATTAAATGATATTCGCCAACAAGTATCGGTGATTACACCGCCTGCTTTTAATCGCTTTCAAAATAGCTTTACACATATTTTTGCAGGTGGTTATGCCGCGGGTTACTACAGCTATCTGTGGGCCGAAGTATTATCTGCCGATGCTTTTGCCGCCTTTGAAGAGACTAGCCTTTTTGATGCCGCAACGGGGCAGCGCTTTTTAGACGAAATACTGTCAAAAGGCGGTAGCCAAAGTGCCGCCACTTTGTTTAAAAACTTCCGTGGGCGTGAACCCTCTGTAGAGGCATTATTACGCCACAGCGGTATCGCCACCTAAACCACGAGACAACTATATTATGACAGCCAAAAAACGCTTTATTGCCGGTGCGGTGTGCCCCAAATGCGGGGCCATGGACCGTATTGTGATGTACAAAAAAGACGATAAAGACTACCGCGAATGCGTAGCTTGCGAGTTTAATGACGAAATGCGCTTTAAGCCACAAGCTCGTGAACTCGATACCCGCGTGAATGTGACCGAGCAAGAAAAACAAGACGCTCAAGTGGTTAAAATTTTAATGCCTAAAAACTAGCGCCTAGTCGTTAACGATCATCAACGCTCAACCCGCTCATCGTTAACGGCTATTGATACCTACAACCCCTAAAACCTTTACACCCGCCCTTAAAGATCTTTGTTACCCCATACCTTAAAATCCATTAAAACCTACAATACACACCTCAATTCACCACAAGATCAACACCGTTCCGGTCTAATACACCCACATCAAGCATAGGCGCCGCATCAATATGCTGGGCATCCATCATATGCGCGACACGCTGCAGCGATGAAATAATCATCGTTTTCTCCCAGTCCTGCAAGTTCGCAAACTGGCGAGCAAATTGATCCTGTAAAGGAATAGGGGCTTTGACCAATACGCTTTGCCCCTCGGCAGTTAAAAAGGCATGTACTTTTCGCTTATCTTCGGTTGAGCGCTCTCTAAAAACCAAACCGCGTTTTTCGAGGCGATCGAGTATTGTTGTAACCGTCGCTTGGCTTAGGCTCACATCGGCTGCCAGCTCGCCAATCGTCACCTGCCCCTTATCTCGCACGGTTTGCAGTAAGAGTATTTGTGGTGCCGTTAAGCCAGTCGTTTTGGCTAAATGTTTAGAGTGCAAATCAGTTGCGCGAATCACTCGCCGCAACGCCACTAGTACACTTTCTATGTCACTCATTTATGTCATTTCCTCATCAGTGCCTTTTAGCAAGTCACTGTGCATCTGCTAATGTTAATCAAAGGCCGGCAATTATATACATCGCTGCAGGCCTACCTCACATAAATCATCAAAAAACAGGGTATTTAGCGGCGTGGAACGCTATAACTCGGCCTACCCCAAAGCCGAGAGCCTCAAATCATGATCGCCATCCTTAAAAGGCTAAAGTACTTAATAGCGATCAGGCTTTTTTACCCTTGAGCTTTACCCTGCACTTTACGGCGTTCTGTACACCCTAAATCATGCGCTCAAGATGATCAAAAAATAGTCGATGGACAAAAATATTATTTAGTGTACTATACTTACAGCTCTAAACATTATATTGAGTTGAAATTAAGTCTTTTAACACTATAAAAGCCTTAATTAACTGCGGTGACACTTCGACACATAAATGAAACCACTGCTCACTCATTGTTTTTAATTAAAAAGAGGGTTTTTCTTCGCAATGAATACCGCAACGGTCTTTAATAGACCGGAGGTAACAGACGGCATGCTTGTACACACACTGGTACAGCACTGCCCCCCGCTCGATACAAACTCCAGTTACTGCAACCTTTTACAATGCAGCCACTTTGCTGACACCTGCATTACCGCTAAACGAGACGGTAAGCTTGTGGGCTTTATTAGTGGTTATAGGTTACCCAGCCAACCCAATACACTCTTTATTTGGCAAGTTGCCGTTAGTAGCGATGCGCGTGGCTGTGGTTTAGCTAGCCAAATGTTACTGCAGTTGCTAGCTCGCCCAAGCTGTCAAGGCGTGCAACAAATAGAAACCACCATCACTAGCGACAATGCAGGCTCTTGGGCTTTATTTACCAAGCTAGCCAAGCAACTGGGTGCGCCATTAACGCGCCACACCCATTTTGAGCGCGACACGCATTTTGCAGGGCAACACGATAGTGAGCTATTAGCTCGTATTGGTCCGATACCCTCAGCAGCGCACACCGCCGACACCGCCAAGCCACTAGACGAGCAGCAACCGCCTACCGTTTAACTACTCGACTTTATTGCCTTGCTTGGCTTGCACGTGCTCGCTTTACTCATTGGCTTTAACGGCCTTAACCTATTCGCATTAATAAGGTACGCCACCACCGTGCGTCCCTTTATATTTCAGTAACTCAACGGAGTTTTTATGAAAATTTTTGAAGAAATTGAATCAGAAGTTCAATCTTATGCCCGCTCATTTCCACGTGTTTTTAACCGCGCCGAAGGCGAGCATATCTACGACGAAGACGGCACTCAGTATCTCGACTTTTTAGCCGGTGCAGGTACGTTAAATTACGGCCACAACCACCCGCTGTTTAAAGAAAAGCTTATTGAATATATTCAAGCCGACGGTATTACCCACGGCCTAGATATGCACACTAAAGCAAAAGGTGACTTTTTAAATACCTTTAACGATAAAATTTTAAAGCCCCGCGACCTTGAGTATATGGTGCAATTTACTGGGCCAACAGGTACAAACGCCGTAGAAGCTGCCCTTAAATTAGCGCGCAATGTGACCGGCCGCGAAAATGTGATTGCCTTTACTAACGGCTTTCATGGCGTAAGCCTTGGTGCTTTAGCCACCACCGGTAACTCGCATCACCGTGGTGCCGCAGGTACTAGCTTGGGTGGTGTTACACGCATGCCATTTGATGGTTATTTAGGTGAAGATGTCTGCACAACCGCCTACCTCGAAAAAGTCCTCAACGATTCAAGTAGCGGTATTGATAAGCCTGCTGCCGTGATTGTTGAATGCGTACAAGGCGAAGGCGGTATTAATGCTGCGAGTGCCGAGTGGTTGCGCGCTTTAGCTGATATTTGTACCCGACATAAAATTTTATTGATTGTGGATGATATTCAAGCCGGTTGTGGCCGTACTGGTCGCTTTTTTAGCTTTGAAGAAGCCGGTATTAAGCCCGACATTATTACCTTATCGAAATCATTAAGTGGTTACGGCTTACCGTTTGCCGTTGTATTAATGAAACCCGAACTCGATCAATGGAAGCCAGGCGAGCACAACGGTACCTTCCGCGGTAACAACCTAGCCTTTATTACAGCGACAGCCGCCATCAACCATTTTTGGAGTGATGACAAATTTAGCAAAAGCATTACACACAAAGGCCAGATCATAGAAAAACGCCTCAACAAAATTGCCGAAGCGTATGGCGAAGGCAACTTTGTGACCTCAGGCCGCGGCATGATGCGTGGTATTAACTGCGTCAACGGTGATATTGCCGGTAAAATTACCCGCAAGTGTTTCCAAAATGGCCTCATGATCGAAACGAGCGGCGCCGACGACCAAGTGGTTAAGTTTTTATGCCCCTTGATTATTAGCGAAGAAAACCTCAATAAAGGTCTTGATATTGTTGAAGCTGCTATTCACGACATTTGCGCCAAAGAAGATACCATCCCTGAAAGCGATGACTACTTTGATGATGTCAAACTTGCCAGCTAACCCGTACCACTCACCGGTTAACACAATTATTGAAGAGTAAAAGAGCTTAAACATGATAGTTAGAGATTTAAAATCAGCACAAGAGCAAGGCCGTAAAATTGTCGATCCCAAAAACAACTGGGACAGCACTCGTCTAATCCTTAAAGAAGATAATATGGGTTTTTCATTCCATATTACCACTATTTATAAAGGTGCCGACTTCCAAATGCATTACCAAAATCATTTAGAATCGGTGTACTGTATTAGCGGTACAGGCGAAGTTGAAAACCTTGAAGATGGTAAAAAATACCCCATCAGTCCAGGCACTTTGTATGTTTTAAATAACAATGACAAACATATTTTAAGGGCCTTTGAAGAAATGAGTATGGCCTGTGTTTTTAACCCCCCACTTACTGGGCGTGAAGTACACAATGCCGAAGGTGCCTACGAACTGAGTGCCGAGGAGCTTTAATGCCAGCCACAAAGCCACAAACACATCACACCATAGAAAAAATTGGTGGCACCTCGATGAGCCACTATGCGGCCATTCGAGATAATATTATTCTTAAGCCACAAAATGGCACGGGCCCTTATCAGCGTGTTTTTGTCGTGTCGGCTTATGGCGGTATTACGGATAAATTATTAGAGCATAAAAAAAATGGCGCGCCAGGGGTATATGGGCAATTTGCCAATAGCCTAGAAGACAACAGCTGGTTACACAGCCTTGAAGCACTGCGTCATGATCTTCATACTATTAATGCCAGCTTTTTTGACAGTGATATTGCGCTGCAAAAAGCCAATATTTTTATTGATGAACGCTTAAATGATGCCAAACAATGCCTACTTGACTTACACAGCTTGTGTAAGCATGGGCATTTTGCCTTAGCTTTGCATTTAGATACTGTACGCGAAATGCTTGCCAGTATTGGCGAGGCGCACAGCGCGTGGAATACTGCCACGCTCTTAAAGCGTGACGGCATTAACGCGCGTTTTGTTGATTTAACCGCATGGCGTGCCAATAAGCATCTACCTTTGGATGAGCGGATTCGACAAGCCTTTAGCGATATCGATTTAAGCAAAGAACTCCCTATCGTCACAGGCTACGCTCATTGTCAAAATGGCTTAATGTCTTCGTTTGACCGCGGTTACAGCGAAATGACCTTTAGTCGCTTAGCGGTTATTACCGGCGCTGGCGAAGCGGTTATTCATAAAGAGTTTCATCTTAGTAGCGCAGACCCTCGTGTGGTAGGTGAAGACAATGCCGTACCCATTGGTCGTACCAACTACGATGTGGCCGACCAACTCGCCAACTTAGGCATGGAAGCGATTCACCCTAAAGCGGCAAAAGGTTTACGCCAAAATAATATCCCTCTACGGATCAAAAATACCTTTGAGCCCGAACATGCAGGCACATTGATCACAGGGGACTATGTCAGTAACAAACCCTGCGTAGAAATTATTGCCGGGCGCAAAGGTGTTTATGCGCTAGAATTATTTGATCAAGATATGGCTGGTCAATATCATGATTATGACACTCAAGTTATCGCCGTTATTAAACGCTTTAAAGCCGATGTCATCTCTAAAGATACTAACGCCAACACGATTACGCACTATTTATCTACCAACTTAAAAACGATGAAGCGCATACGCTCAGAGCTGGAACGGCTATTCCCTGAGGGTGAAGTCAACCAGCAAAAAGTCGCGATCGTTTCAGCGATTGGTAGTGACATGCAGGTGCCTGGCATGCTTGCTCAAGCCGTACAGTCGGTCGCTAAAAATAATATTAATATTTTGGCGATACACCAATCGATACGCCAAGTTGACATGCAGCTAGTTGTTAACGAAAATGACTACGACCAAACAATTCAAAGCTTGCATCAAGCCTTGGTAGAAGTACACGATCACGGACGCGCAATATGCCTAGCCTCCTAACAAGCAACCTAACACGTTTGCTTATTCAAAAATCAGCGCAGTGCTTCACTGTGCTGATTTTTCTTTTTTGCCTACCCGCTTTAGCACAAACGGCATCCTCTTCGGGCAAAATAACAGCACAATCTGCACAAGAAGAAGCCAAAACGCTGGCTGCACCACTGTACAACCCTTTTATAGAGCGCTATATACTCGATGAAATGAAACAGCTTCGCATCGATCAAGCACAAACCAAAAATGAATTGATTCAACAAATCGTTGACCGTGAGCATCGCTCTGTCGATCGCGCTGTTGCCTATGCCACCGATACTGTATCTTACTTTTTTTACTTAATAGCCGCTGCAACCTCTATTTTAGTCTTGATCGGCTGGACCTCTATCCGCGAAATTAAAGAGCGTGTGCACTCGCTAGCTGACGAAGAAATATCGCGCTTAGTTCAACAATATGAAAAACGCTTAGAAACTATCGAAAGTGAAATACAGAAAAAAACCGCGCACATCCAAGAAAACCGCAAAGAGATAGAGCTCACTCAAGAAGTGCAGTCTTTATGGTTACGTGCGCAGCAAGAGTCTACACCCTCCAGTAAAATCATCATTTACGATAAAATATTACAATTGCGCAGTGATGACTGTGAGGCTTTAACCTATAAAGCGGATACTGTATTAGAGCTAGACGAACCCCAGTGGGCCGCTAACTTATGCCATCAAGCGTTAGGAATAGATCCGCAAAATAGCCATGCTTTTTATCAGCTGGGCTGCTCGTATGCCGCACTGAACAATCCCGATGAAGCCGTGCAGTTTTTACAGAAAGCCATCGCCAAAAACGAAAGCTATCGCAATGAACTACAAACAGACCCAGCGTTGCAAAGCCTTAAAAACTTCGAACCTTTTCAGCGACTGATCAGTGCTACGCTTTGAGCCATGATATGACATTCAATCGATCAATACACCGCAAGGCATAAGTGCAGCCTTGCATGGTATGATCAGCGATTGATAACCCGCAAGACCCAAAAAATCTAATCATCGAGCAATCAATGTTAATTTCTTTTTGTTTTTTTTTATTCGCTTTTGTCGCTATTGGCTTACTATCTAGCCGTAAAAGCCAAGGCACAAAACACGATTATTATCTTGCCAGCAACACTGTATCGCCGAGCTTAGTTGGCTTAAGCGCTGTAGCGACCAATAACAGTGGTTATATGTTTATTGGTGTCATTGGCTATACCTATACCGTAGGGCTCAGCGCTATTTGGCTCATGTGCGGGTGGATATTGGGGGATTTTTTGGCATCGGTGTATGTGTATTCACGCATACGCCAAGCCACCGATAAAACCCAAGCGATGAGCTATAGCCAGTTACTAAGCGCATGGCAAGGCCAAAACCAGCCGGTATTACAAAAAGTTATTGCTCTTATATCGCTCGTCTTTTTATTAATTTATGCCTCCGCACAGCTACTCGCCGGCAGCAAAGCACTGCATGTTTTATTAGACTGGCCGCTGTGGTCCGGCGCTGTCATAGGCAGCATTATGGTCGCACTGTATTGTATGGCTGGCGGTATTCGCGCCTCTATTTGGACCGATGCGGCCCAAAGTGTTGTCATGGTCATTGCCATGATGCTGTTATTGTTTGTGGGTGTTTATGAGCTAGGCGGCATACAGGCTGCTCTCACCAACATGCACGCAATCGATCACTTTATGCAGCTAGCGCCTAAAAATACTGCACCCGAAGGTTGGAGCGGCATTATTTTGTTTATTTTAGGCTGGACGGTCGCGGGGTTTTGCGTGGCTGGGCAACCGCATATTATGGTGCGCTTTATGACGCTCAATAGCACCAAAAACATGCGACAAGCCAAAATATGGTACTACAGCTGGTTTATTGCCTTTTATTGCATGGCCACTGCTGTCGGCTTACTGGCGCGCCTGTATATTACAGATACCGGCGCCTTTGATCCTGAACTAGCACTGCCAACCATGGCAACACAATTATTGCCACCCGCTTTAGTGGGCTTAGTATTAGCCGGTATTTTTGCCGCTACTATGTCGACTGCTGATTCGCTGCTGCTCAATTGCTCAAGCGCTGTCACCAATGATTTAAAGCTAACACCTAAAAAAACAAACAGTACCTTTTGGCTAAAAGCGACAACCGTACTGCTTACCGGCTTAGCTTTAATCTTAGCGCTCACCGCAAATAATAGCGTTTTTAACCTTGTTATTATGGCTTGGTCAGGCCTTGGGAGTGCCTTTGTACCGTTAATCATTGTGCTATGTCTTGGTGCAAAGCCTTCACAGCTCACCAGTATTGTCATGGTGATAACAGGCTTAGCGGGTGCTTATTTATGGCGGCACTTCGGGCTCCACGGCTTTGTCTTCGAGGGTGTTGCAGGCATCACCCTCGGGCTCACTAGCTGGTTAGTGTCATACACTTATACCCACTTCAACAAGAAGACATCGAGCGCTTAAATATCAACAAAAAGGCCTGCCAGAGCAGGCCTTTTTTATTGGCGACATTGCCTTTTATCCCCCCCAAAAAAACACTTTACCCACACTCTTTAGTCGCTACAAAAAGTACAGCGCCGCACTCAGCAGTGCCAGGCTACCGCTTTCATGCTTGTCGCCTGCGACGCTTTACGGTAACTTAAGGCTTTACTCTTTGTGATGCTTTATATGCGCGCCCCAGTAGCCAATACTCACCTCGCCAACCCTTATATTCACCAGCATGCCTACGCACTGGCTGCAGGTGCTGTACTTGCCTATCCTACCGAAGCTGTCTGGGGGCTAGGTTGTGACCCTTTTAATGAGCAAGCCGTTAAGACTATTTTGCAACTTAAAAACCGTGCCGTTGGCAAAGGTGTTATTTTGATTGCAGGGCATATTAAACAGGTAGCCTTTTTATTGGAGGGTTTAAATGATAACCATCTACAGCGACTGCAGCGCTCTTGGCCGGGCCCACATACTTGGCTGGTGCCGCACAACAATCGTGTGCCGCCGTTTATTCACGGTCACTTTGATACCGTTGCCGTCCGCGTAAGCGCTCACCCTACAGTGCAAGCGCTTTGCCAGCGCTTTGGCGGGCCGATTGTTTCTACATCGGCTAACCCGCAGGGCTTACCTGAGGCCAAAACGCAGCTCAAAGCGCGTAGCTATTTTACTCACAATCGTTTTGGGCATACTTTGCATTATTGTTCTGGATCAGTAGGCAAGGCGGCTAAACCCAGTAAAATTCAGCATTTGCTTACCGGCGAGGTTATTCGCGCCTCATAAAAATTAACCGTATTCATACGCTGACATGTAACTGCCAGCCAAACATCTATATTAAGGACCTGCTATGACAGCCCCCAATAAAGAAGCCGTAAAAGCCTTTTTACTGCAACTGCAAGACAACATTTGCCGCGAACTTGCCGCAGCCGATGGTCAAGGCGAGTTTGTAGAAGACAGCTGGACGCGTGAAGAGGGCGGCGGCGGTCGCTCCCGTGTATTAACCGAAGGGGGCGTCATTGAAAAAGGCGGCGTTAACTTTTCGCACGTGACTGGCGAGCAAATGCCCGCTTCTGCTACGGCTCACAGACCCGAGCTTGCAGGCCGCAAGTTTGAGGCAATGGGTGTCTCTTTGGTAATTCATCCGCATAATCCGTATGTGCCAACTAGCCACGCAAATGTACGCTTTTTTATTGCCGAAAAAGAAGGTGCCGAGCCCGTTTGGTGGTTTGGTGGTGGCTATGATTTAACACCTTATTACGGTAACGACGAAGACTGTAAGCACTGGCATCAAACCGCCAAAGACGCCTGTACGCCTTTTGGCGAAGATGTCTACCCTAAATATAAAAAGTGGTGTGATGAGTACTTTCATCTTAAACACCGCAATGAGCCTCGTGGTGTTGGTGGTTTGTTTTTTGATGATTTAAACACCCCGAACTTTGATCAAGCCTTTGCCTTCATGCAAGCAGTCGGCAACAGTTTTACTCAAGCGTATGTCCCTATTATAGAAAAGCGTAAAGCTATAGAGTTTGGCGAGCGCGAGCGGCACTTTCAGCTATACCGTCGCGGGCGCTATGTAGAGTTTAATTTGGTTTTTGATCGCGGTACATTATTTGGCCTTCAAACAGGCGGGCGTACAGAGTCTATTCTAATGTCGCTCCCCCCGCTCGTTCGCTGGGAATATGACTGGCATCCAGAGCCCAACACACCAGAAGCCCAGTTATACGATCACTTTTTACAGCCACAGGAATGGGTTTAAGTGGTGAGTGATGCAGCCTTAGACGCCATGCAAAATAATAAGGCCATCGATCAATACGCAGTGGTAGGCAACCCCATTGCGCACTCCAAATCGCCTATTATTCACACTCAGTTTGCCAAGCAAACTCAGCAAACACTGCATTACAATAAGCAACTTATAGCGCGTGGTGATTTTAAAAAAGACGTTACGGCTTTTTTTGCTGAAGGTGGTAAAGGCTTAAATATTACCGTGCCTTTTAAAGAGGAGGCCTTTCATTTTGCCACCGTTTTAACACAGCGCGCACAACTTGCAGGCGCTGTAAATACTTTAGCCCTACAAGCAGACGGTAGTATTTTAGGCGATACAACCGATGGTGTAGGCTTGGTTCGTGATTTAAAAAATCATCACTTCACATTAAAAGGTGCCCGTGTATTAATTTTAGGGGCAGGTGGTGCGGTGCGCGGGGTACTCGAACCCATTTTAGCCGAGCAACCTCATGAGGTCGTCATTGCCAACCGCACGCTTAGCAAAGCCCAACAACTAGCCGATACGTTTAAGCCTTACGGAAACATTCACGCCTGTGCTTTTATCGCCTTAACTCAAGAGCAGTATTTAACCGGTTTTGATACAGTGATTAATGGCACCTCGGCAAGCTTAAATGGTGACCTACCGCCTGTAACAGCGAGTATTTTTGCAGCTAAAAAAACAACCGGCGCTTATGACATGATGTATGGCCCAACACTGACACCCTTCTTAGAGTGGGCTCAAATTAATGGCGTAAGCTTACTCACCGATGGCTTAGGTATGCTCGTTAGCCAAGCAGCGGCATCATTTGAGTTGTGGCGCGGCGTTATGCCAGAGGTGAATACCGCAACCGAGATATTAAGGAACGAACCTTAATATTAAGCTTTTACAGGCCAAAACCTGTAAAAGCTAATGCCCTACCTCACTAATTATTTTCCCTTAGCAAGTCACTAATTTTTAATTTAAAGCTCTCTAGCTGTTTTGCGTCCTCGTATTCTAAGTGGTATTTGTAATGATAATAAACCGCCATATTGACGTGACCATCGTTGACAAAAACGGTGTATCCGTCTAAATCATTTTCAGCCAATAACCCTTTATAACGGTAACCCGCTTCCTCGCGCACGCCTTTATCACGAATGACTTGATAGGCTTTAACCACGTCTTTAGGATTAATTAAATCACTCATACCCGCTCCACTCATCCAAGATTTTTTAATCGGCGTAACATCAGTTAATCACAGCGTATCATAATATAGCCCAAGCTAATGATATCAGTAACAAAGACCGCTATGACTCTAATCGGCCGTTAACCTACATTGATACGGCCACTACTGCACTCCAGACTTTACCCGATCAGGTCAATTTATGAACTTAGTCATTCAAGCATGCGAAGGTGGTTTTTATATTGTTAAACTCACCGATGAAGACCATAGCGAGCGCTGGCTACGCGCGGTATGTCAGCAGCACGGCCTAATGTATAAGGCGAATATGCGCTTTCATAGCCTAGCGCATGTTCGCGAGCATTTTGCACCACTAATCCCTGAAAATGTTTGGCTCGAGCACAATACCGCATACGATGAAATGATTGGCCTACCCTCTGGCGAGGGCAAGTACCGCCAGCCTCTTTACTGGTATCAAACGCATCAGCCAATAGCCAAAAGTGCATAACATGCAATCATCACGCGGTACTGTTTACTACGATGGTCAGTGCTCTTTATGCAATAAAGAAATTGCCCACTTACAGGCCAACACTTGTTCGTTAGAATTTATTGATACTCACACCCATGCTGCGCTACCCAAACCTAAGCATATATTATTGCAGCAATTGCATGTTGTTACCGATAAGGGCAATACGCTAATAGGCTTAGACGCCAATATTTATATGTGGCGCAACAGTGGTGCTAATAGGCTAGCAAGGTTTTTTTCTTTACCGATTGTCTACCCCGTCGCCACACGTATTTACACACTATGGGCCAAGCGCCGATACCAAAAACTTTACGGCAAATCTAATGACTCCCAATAAAAAAGAAGCTGATAAAAAATCTCTAAAGGTCCTTATTTTGGGGAGTGGCGCCATTGGTAGCGCCTTAGCTCAATCGATTTTGAGCAACAATACTGATGCCCACTGCATCATTACCTACCACCGTAACCCGCCCTCTTTTCAACACCCTCGCTTAACAGTATTGCCACTCAACGCGCTGCACGAAGATGAGTTTATCGCATTAAAAGACAGTATCATTGCAACTGTAGGGCCGGCAGACTGGATTATTAATACCATTGGTATTTTACACGATCACAATAAGGGCATATTCCCCGAGAAACGTTTATTGGATTTTGATGCTAAAATTTTTACACAAGTACTCGAGCATAATGTACTACCCACCGTGTATGCCGCTAAGCACCTTACATCGTTATTGAATAAAAATAGCCTGTGTATTTTTGCTGCTGTATCGGCAAAAGTGGGCAGCATAGAAGACAATCGTCAAGGGGGCTGGTATAGCTATCGCGCCAGCAAAGCATGCTTGAATATGATGATTAAAACGATCGCTATTGAGCTAGCTCATAAAAACAAAAAAACCTGTGTACTCGCGCTACACCCAGGTACAACCGACTCACATTTATCTGAGCCTTTTCAAAAAAATGTTCCCGAAGGAAAATTATTTACCCCCGAGCGCACAGCCGAGCAATTAATTAAAATTCTCCATAATGTCACATCCGACAATACCGGTAGCTTTTATAGCTGGGATGGCGAGCTATTGCCTTGGTAGTTATTACTGTGAGAGATATTAGGGACGAGGAAAAAATACATTATCCAATAATACTTGTTTTCTGCTTCCTCTCCTGCGCTGCTCAAAGCGTTACATGCCCCGGCATGCGCCCCTTCGAGCGCCTTGCCGAGAAAACAGAACTCTACGTCTAATTGGACAAACTATTATTGCCTCGCCCCTTACCTCAATAAAATAAATGGCCAATGCCTTTACGCTCACTAAGGTAGTACGCCAAAGTAATGCGATACAATACGATACAACACACACAACACATAGCGCGGCCTCAATACTGCGATAGGAATTGCTTTTGAGTGGGCATAGTGGATGTGTAGTGTTTTATACCTGCATGATAATTTGTTAAAAAATCATCTAGTTGAGACTTCGGCATTTGCAGCGCTGCGTGGTGAAAACTCTTGGGCATTATGCCCTGCCCTAGCATCACCTGCACCCAAGAGTCCACGCGAAATAACTCATCTTGCTTTTTGAAAACCTGCGCGGTCTCCGAAAACAAAGCAATACGCTGCGTTAATGTATCGGGAACCTCCATTGCACAACAATGATTCCAAAATCCACTTTCATTGCGCTCACCCACTTTATAATGAAGAATAATAAAGTCGCGTATATCTTCAAGCTCTGCCGTTAGCTGGTTATTATATTCATCGATTAGCGATTGCTTAATCCCCTCAAAAGGGAACAGCAGCATCGTACGCATAATACCCGTCATAATTAAATGAATACTCGTCGACTCTAGAGGCTCAATAAAACCACTCGCTAAGCCTAAAGCGATGCAGTTTTTTTCCCAGCCTTTACGTCTACGCCCCGGGCGAAAGTTAATCACTCGCGGCTCATTAATTGTTTTACCATTTACATTCTCTAATAATAATTTTTTTGCTTGTTCATCTGTCATATATTGACTACAAAAAACAAGCCCATTACCTGTACGGTTTTGCAGTGGAATACGCCACTGCCAGCCGGCGTCATGAGCTATCGACTGCGTATAGGGAGCAGGATCTTTGACTGATTGAGTTTGCACAGCAACGGCTTTATCGCAAAGTAACCAATGCGACCAATCCTCGTAACCTACATGTAGTGCTTTTTCGATTAACAAGCCCTGAAAGCCTGAGCAATCTATAAAAAAATCACCCTCAACAACACTGCCACTTTCAAGTATTAAAGACCGAATAACCCCAGAGTCATCGTCCAAATTCACATTCAACACTTTGCCTTCTACCCGTTTGACCCCTAAAGGCTCACAAAAGCGGCGTAAGTATTGTGCATAAAGGCCCGCATCTAAATGATACGCATAATTTAGTGGGTGCTTACCCCCTAGAGAGAATTTTTCGGCATAAGCGGCTTGTGTTTCAAGGCAATATTCAGCAAAGGTTTCGACCTTACTTTCATGTAAAGCCCTAAGCCAAATATGATGAAAATCACCGGCCCAAAAACCTTTACCGGTAGAACCAAAAGAGTGAAAATATTGCGTATCTTTAGCTCCCCAATTTGAAAATTCAATCCCTAACTTAAAGGTGGCTTGGGTTGCACGCAAAAAATCTTTTTCATCAATACCTAGCATATGATGAAACGCCCTTATAGGAGGAATAGTTGCTTCACCCACACCAACAGTGGCTATAGCGTCAGACTCCACTAGTGTAATATCGAGCTGAGAACCCAACATTTTAGAGAATGCGGCAGCAGCCATCCAACCGGCAGTGCCGCCGCCAACAATAATTACGCGCTTAATCGTATTCATTACACCTACCTATTTAGCTTATTCAACAGCAAAGATCTTATGCGCCTTGCATTCATCTCATCAAGCTCACCCAAAATACCTTGCGCAGGTTTTGGAATATGATTGTACTTACTGGTTTGATCATCGAAAATAAAATGATCTAGGACTGTCTGCCATGCCTTTTTTTCACGTTCCGGTAAATCGCGCAACGTTAAAATAGCATGATAAATAAGATTAATAGGAGCATCCATAAAACTGGAAGCGCAGCGCCACCAATAATTAATCAAAACATTAAAGGTATCGTGCGACTCAACATGGTGCCACCACATGCTAGGCAGCATCAGAGCATCTCCTGGTTCCATCTGTGCTACTAATGCATGCTCTATGGCTTGTTTGAATTTAGGGTGTTTTTCAAAATCAGGGTTTTTAAAATCAACCGTACTAATCATTTGGCCTGAGGGGGTAAGATCTATAGGACCAACATAAAGATTATCAATCTGCTCTATTGGAAACAAAGTAAAAGTACGATGCCCTGCAACGCAACAGGCTAGGTTATCCGGGGCATCAAAATGTGCAGCTATACGCGATGCGTTACCTAACCAAATACTCACCAAAGGATTTAGCGTATCTATAGCCATTGGGTTTTTTTCTCTAAACAGCGGCAAGCATTCGTCAACTGTTGTAGAGCCTACGTAATAACTACCTAGATCAGCACTCTCCTTTGCGGCAGCAAGTGCATTTAATACCTGATCTAAAGAGGTCACTTCTGACTCAAAACCTAACCCACGGTAATCATCATCGTAAAAATATCGCCCAGACTTTTCTTTATCGCACCGATACAATACTACTTTAGAGCCACTATAAAGAGCCTTAAGATAAGTAACTAGTTCATCTTCAGAGCTTAACCCTGCTTGAACAACGGGCCATTGTGCTACCAAGCCCTTGAGTAAAATAGGCTCGTCACTGGTCAAAATTTCATCGGGTATTTGATCATAGCGAATACCACTTATTACTCGAACGGGTTTACCTATTTTATGCATTACTATTACCCCAAAACATACCAGACAGCACACGCTAAGCGCCTCAAAAAAGTATTCGGTCATCCATACAATATGACAAGCTGCGCGCCAGCTATATAAATATTATTGCGTATCTAGTATTTTTTTATTCTTTCGTGAAACTAAATTTTTAATATTACCCATTGAAAAATGAATCAAGTAAATAAGTTGTAAGTAGCCTTTTTTGTGTAACTCGGCTATTACAGCTTCAGGCAATGCATATAATTTTTCTACATTTATCGAATAATAATTTTTTGTCTGTAAACGAGTATCGTCATCAAATTGTGCATCAAGAGTAAAGTTTTCCAGTAACTCATGCTCAAGTAAGACATCTATTAAAATTTTAGCTTCACCTAGGCCTTGATGTATCGTCATTAAATTTTTCTTAACATCCTCTATGAGTGCCGTCACGCCACCTGCCGACAAAAACAAAGGAATGCCGTCGTCACCTTGCGTAATTCTTGGACTGTCCATATCGAGATGAATAACAGGGGTGTCTTTAGTTGGATTTTCTGGGTCTTTTTGAAAGCCAATCAGGAAAGGGTCTTTACGCATTAATGCTGGAATATATCGTGCATTCCATTTATTGCTATTCAAAAATAGATTCTCTGAATGTTTGAATCCAAACAATGCAATTAATTGAAATAAACCCGATTCAGCATCTTTTTGCAATAATATAGGATATTCACGCTGCACAGCCAATAACTCGGCAGGGAACACTAAGCAGCCACCTACAGCATCACCAAATTCAGCTTTATGCTGAATATTAATTTTTACATCTTTATGCGCTATATTATTTAACAGCTGATAATTAGCCATATAGGGTACACCTTAATTATTTTATATTTTTGTAAGATCATGCTTAGATATATGATCAATAAGCTGACGATTTGAAGGTAAATGATTTTTAAATTTAGCAACGTCATGACTAATGCTTTCGATATATTCAGCGCTAGAGCTAGCCGATTGGCACTTCAGCGACGCATTAGAAAAACGTGTATTATACCCCATACCATACAATACATACTGATAACTGATTGCAGGAAACAATTCTTCTACCTGTAAAAAATCATATTGATTTGGTGCCCTATCGCGCCACAACAACAATAAGTCTGATAAATTCTTGGTAATGGAAGCATCACTAGTCACATCACGCCAATACGGCGTATCACGCCTTGCAGATAGTGCATAATGTAATTTTAAAAACTCTAAGATACGCTGCCATCGATAGTAAAAAATATTATTGAAACGCTCAGCCACTATGACCATAGCCTCTTTAGAGCGAGGCAGTTCATCTCGAATTAAATTAGCCGACAACTCCACTAACGCTAAAGCCGAAGCCTCTAAAGGCTCAATAAAACCGGCCGCCATACCAACGCTAACACAGTTTTTGTGCCAAAATTCTTTTCGGTAACCAGGCCGAATATCAAGCGCGCGAACACTTAATGCTTGAGCAATGTCAGCATTTGCTGTGCGTTCGACATAGTCACGGAGTGTTTGCTCGGCAGTGGCGCGATCGCAGTACTGACTTGCATATACATATCCCACCCCGCGCCGTGATGACAAACCAATATCCCATGTCCAGCCACATGCTTGGGCGGTAGAAACCGTGACAGACTGAATAGGGTCGTCAGGGTGTATATAAGGCACATGAGCGGCTAACGCAGTATCGTTAATCGATAAATGAGAGCAATCAACGAAAGGGATTTTGTAATGCTCGCCGATTAATAGGCCGCGACTACCGCTACAATCTATAAATAAATCGCCTTTAATGACTCCATTACTATTTGTTTGTAAGCCCGTAATATTCTCTGTGAGTTCACAATTCAGCACAGCGCTGACAGTATCGAGTGTATGTTTTACTTTTAAAGCTTGTGTGCAGTGACGCATTAATAGCTGGCCAAACTTGCCGGCATCCAAATGATAGCCATAATTCAAAACACCCGCATACTCAGGTGTCGTGATCTGTTTGGGCGCTAAAAAGGCCTCGCCTACGGCTGGTTGGGCGCTTACGCTGACGGAGTAATTCTGTCGCTGATCGCTTGCATGCCATGCCGCTACCGAGCAAAAACCTGCATCTTTAGGCGCTGTAAATGGATGGTAATAGCTGTCATCTCTCTCGCCTGTAGACCAGCCGACAAACTTTGACCCCTGCTTAAAAGACGCCGAACATTCACGAATAAACTCTGATTCACAGATCCCTATTTTACTCAGTGTCGTACGCATAGTAGGCCAAGTGCCTTCGCCTACACCTATCGGTGCCACATCGGGAGACTCAACCAAGTGGATAGTCACATTATCGTCTTGTTGATACTCGGCTGCGAGTATACCCGCGGTTAACCAGCCTGCAGAACCACCGCCTAAAATCACTATTTGCACAGGCACCCTCCCCCCCTATTATTATTTTGCAAGAGCCACGAAGCTTATACGTAATTGATGCAATACACGATGCTTAGATAAAAAAAAACCGCTAAAGAAATAGCGGTTTTAAGTTAGGGGCGAGGCAATAATAGTTTATCCAATTAGACGTAGGATTCTATTTTCTCGGCAAGCCGCTCGAAGGGGCGCATGCCGGGGCATGTAACGCTTTGAGCAACGCAGCAGAGGAAGTAGAAAGCCAGTCTTATTGGATCATGTATTCTGTCCTCGTCCCTTACCCTGCAAGCAGGGTAATATCATAGCTTTTATGAATACTTAGAAGCTTACGCGAATACCCGCTGCGTAACGTGCGCCTAAGTCTTCAAAGTTAAACATTTGTGCTTCAGAGCGGCCATGTACACGTGAATCTTCACCTGTGAGATTTAAGCCTTCGAAACTAACAGAAACATTTTCGTTAATTTCATAACCAAGAGATAAGTCTAACTGAGCAAATGCTTCAGTATAACCCGGTGCGTTGTTACCCCCTTGGTTGGTGCTCGATAAGTACTCATCACGCCAGTTGAAAGCGAGTCGCGCTTGAAAGCCGTAATTTTCATACATACCTACCAAGTTAGCCGTATCACTCAAACCAATCAGTGCAAACTGCTCTTTAGTACTTGTATCATTAAACTCAAGGTCAGAATCTACGAAGGTATAGTTAGCCTGTACACCAAAGCCACTCATACCAAACCAGTGCTGCACCGACAACTCAAAGCCATTAATTTTAGTATCTTCTTTGTTTGTTGGAATAGATTGCTCCCACTGCAAAAGAGGGTCGCTATCAAGAGCGACACACTTACTACCGCCACAAACAGCCTGCCATAGTTCTTCTTCGTTTAGCTGGCTAACACCGGAGGCTATAGCGCGAGGGCCTACGCGGTGATCACGTAACCCGTAAAGAGTATCTGTTTCAACACCGGTACCAATAAAATTTGATACGTCTTTGATAAAAAACGCTGCCGATAAATAGCTACCTTCGTCGTAGTACCATTCAGCAGAGATATCAAAGTTATTCGACTCTAGTGCAATCAAGTTGGGGTTACCTTTACTTGATGTACGCTGGTAAACATTATCTATAGTTTGCTCGGTTTTTAATTGGCCGTAACCCGGGCGCGCTATAGTTGTACTATAAGAGGCGCGTAGCTTGACATCCTCAGCCACTAAAATATCAAAATCAATATTGGGCAATACATTATCATAACCAGAGACTTCCTCTAAGCGAAGTGTTGGACCACCACCAACCGTAGACCAATCATTATCGCCATCCCAGCTTAGGTTGCTAGGTGTAGATACAATAGATGTTGAAGTGACTTCGGTATCTTCATAGCGCAAGCCTAAGCCTAAATTAGAGGCCATACCGGCAATCTCAAATGAACCACCAAAGGCAACGTAAAAACTTGTGATTTCTTCGGTGATTGTGCGGTCAACATCCACATTGCCGCTACCTTTATACTTACCATCAGGGAAGCTATTAAAGTTATCGGGGTTGAGGTTGTTGTCACGGTTTTTCCAGTGCTCACCATTAGGATCAAGCGCAGAGACGTAGTAGTACTTTTCTTTATTTTCTACATTCTCAACTTCTGCTGTTGAAGGGTCATCAACTGTTAAAGGGTCATCCAATGTTGATGGATCGTCGCCAGTAATTCTGATGCGTGTTTGTGCGAGTGCATATGCATGCTCAACAGCGTCTTTAATAGAATTAAAGTCGCCTTGTAAACCGTTGCTTAAGAATTTCGAGTTACCGGTTGTACCGCTTTGATCAAAACCATCTGCAAAGTTACGCGCAGTAAAGTAGTTCTCCCAGCTAGAGCCAAAGCTCTCTGGCGCTACACCACCCCAGTTACCCATGGTAATGCGAGGGTTCGTGCCTGATAGAACTAAAGAGGCGTTAGAGGTATCACTAAAACCTGCACCAAAATCAACGGCTGACTCATCAAAGAAGCCAAAGCCATCAAGGTCCCATTTACCATCTAATTGGAACTGTTGAACTTCTGCGCGCTGAGAATCTTGCGCAATAGTGCCTATCGCACCACTCACATCACCACCATCAATAAAGCCGTTGTTATTGCCCTTATTGGGATCTGAGTCGTCAAATGTAATACCCATTACAGGCAAGTCCTGATCCCAGCGCGAGTAGTTACCGGTAACCACATTAGCATTTAAGCCCAGCTCTGCTTGGTATGTTTCATTTTTGGCTAAAGAATCATGAAAATCAAACTCTAGCGTAAAGCTATCGTTAACATCCCAGACCACATTTAAACCTAAAGAGTTATTTTGGCTAATAGACTGGTACTGCTGCTGCGCAAAAGAAACATCTTTGCCACCGTCATACACCTCGTTATAAATAATAGGTGTCGCTACAGCATTACCCGTATCAAAAGTAGCTGCGCTAATTTTATTAATATTATACCAAGTTGATTGCTGAGCACGATCTGCCGTCGCGTCATTTCTAGAAAAGGTGTAATCTAAGGTAGCCGTTAATGTTTCAACAGGCTTAAACTGTACAGTCAACTGTGAATTAGTACGCTCGCGATGGCCTTCTTCTAAGGCGTAGCGTAAATCGGTTGGAAGTGCATAGAGCTGACCCGCTTGAGGCGCACCAGTAATGTTGGCGCCAGTCGGTAAAGTGCCATCGGTAGTTTCTTGCTCTGTAGTGACATTACCGTCGTCATCTTTTTTGTAGGTGGGGGCACCTGCAGTTTTTAGTTGCCAGTTATTCACAAACGCATTAGAGCGCACACTATCACGCTCTTGATACGCCGCACTTAAGCTAACACCAAAGGTGCTATCATCATTAACCCAGCTATATAAACCCGATACTTCAGGTGTAAGCTCTGAGCCCTTATCACCACGATAAACCGTTGTATCGTGTACGGCTTTAGCGCCGAAGGTTAAACGCTCACCGGCCTCTAAAGGTTTTACCGTTTTAAGATTGATGCTAGCGCCAAGACCACCACCCGAATTTTTAGCACTACCTGTTTTATAAACTTCTACACCACTGACGCTTTCAGAGGCTAAGTTAGCAAAATCAAAGGCACGGCTAGATTTGTCCCCAACATCTCCATTGCTAGTTACTGTAGGCATTACACGGCCGTTTAACGTTACCATGTTTAAGCCTGGGTCAATACCGCGAACAGTAACCTGCGCGCCTTCGCCGTTAGTACGACTAATGGAAACACCGGCTATACGCTGTAGTGATTCAGCAAGGTTAGCATCAGGCATTTTACCAATATCTTCAGCCGAAATCGCATCAACAACACCGCTAGAGTCGCGCTTAATGTCCATGGCGTTTTCTAATGACGCGCGGATACCAGTTACTAATACTTCTTCTACTGGCGCACTATCTTGTGCTATAGCCGAGTAGCTCACACTTGCAAGTGCAGCAATGCTGACGGCAAGAACGTTTTTCTTAAACATGTGACGAGGACTTCCCATGGGACTCTCCATAATGGTTGATGTAATGATGACCGCTTATTTTTTTTAGTGTAATTAAGCAGCTTAAAGCTAAATAGAGTAAGGGCTAACGCCCGAATTTATTGATATAAAACAAGGTCTTATTATATAAATTTCACAACCTGAGTATTTTATACCCATAAGCGCTCTAGAGTGCCGTTGTACAGCCTCATAGGCGTATTATTATTATTCTATTTGGTTTTGATGCGCGCTCTTACAGGGATGAGAAAGCAACAAAATTCGTAACACCTTAGTACATTCACAAAAGTTGTACAACCATTTGGTACTGCATTTTTTAACCCATCGCCAAAGCCTTTTGAACTTTAATGGCCCAGTACTATCAGCGCCCCAAGGAAACGGTCAATAATTGATCCAATAATGGCCGAGTAACGATAGTTTTGCAGGAATATAACTTGTTGTATTTGCCTGCGTGGCCTAATCTCCGTACATCAATAATAGGAGCTAACATATGCAGTGCTTGTACCCTGATATTCGCACCAATCAAACCTATCAATTACAAGTTGATGACAGCCACACCCTCTACATCGAGGAGAGTGGCGACCCTCAGGGTATTCCTATTTTGTTTCTTCATGGCGGCCCAGGTGCTGGCACTAGCAGCTTTGATCGACGTTTTTTTGACCCCGATAAGTACCGTATTATTTTGTTTGATCAGCGCGGGGCGGGGCAATCCAAGCCTCACGCCAGCCTTAACGACAACTCAACGAGTCACTTAATTGCCGATATCGAAAAAATTCGTGAATACTTAAAAGTAGAAAAGTGGGCATTGTTCGGTGGCTCTTGGGGATCGACATTGGCACTTATTTATGCGCAGGCCTTCCCACAAAGAGTGCTCGGAATGATTTTGCGCGGCATCTTTTTGTGTCGCCCGCAAGATTTAGAGTGGTTTTATCAGTGTGGTGCCGACAGGATATTCCCCGACTACTGGCAAGATTACTTAGCCCCTATACCCAAAGCCGAGCAGGGCAAGATGATTCAAGCGTATTATCGCCGGCTCACTGGGGCCAACGAGCTAGCCAAAATGGCGGCCGCTAAAGCTTGGTCACAGTGGGAGGGGCGCTGCGCCACCTTGCGACCCAACCCAGATGTTGTTCATCATTTTGTTGAGCCGCATATGGCGGTATCGCTCGCCCGCATAGAAGCGCACTATTTTATTAATAAAGCATTTTTAGAGCCCGATCAAATACTGCGTGATGCACATCGATTAAACGACATTCCCGGCACGCTTATTCATGGCCGTTACGATATGGTCTGCCCACTCGATGGCGCAACCGCACTGCACAACGCTTGGCCAGCTTCTAAGCTACATATTATTCGCGATGCCGGGCATTCATCGCGCGAGCCATCGGTCATGGATGCTCTGGTTAAAGCAACAGATGACTTAGCCGAGCAGCTCTCTGGCGAAGGTGATCGCCAAGGCTAGGGCAGAGACGCCTAGACGTGCAGAGCTGTACAAGTTAAGCATCATCCGCCGGTTTAACTGCATCGATTTCGGCTTGCGTCGGTAGCTCGGGGTAGGGTTCAACCTCACCGCCAGCACTGCCATCTTGCACAGGTAGCAACCAAGTACGCATTTTAGCCTCTAACTCTGCCACGCCCTCACCATTACTGGATGAAAAGAGCTGTACCTGCACAAGGTCGGTCAGATTATGCTCTTTAAGGTATTTAGAGACGCCTAATAAAGACGTTTTCGCCGCACCGCGCTTTAGCTTATCGGATTTGGTAAGCAATATATGTACAGGCATATGCATTTTATCGGCCCACTCCAACATCATCATGTCAAAGTCGCGCAAAGGGTGGCGAATATCCATCATCAGCACCAAGCCCATCAAGCTTTTACGCTTTTCGAGGTATTCCGATAAGTTTTTTTGCCACTCATTTTTTTTGGCTAATGGCACTTTGGCATAGCCATAACCGGGTAAATCGACCAATCTAAAGGTTGCTGCACCTAAAGTAAAAAAGTTAAGTAACTGTGTACGACCGGGTGTTTTACTGGTCCTTGCAAGTTTGCCGTTGCCCGTTAAACGGTTAATGGCGCTGGATTTACCAGCATTGGAGCGGCCTGCAAACGCAACCTCTGCACCTTCTTCAGAAGGACATTGGGCGAATGTTTGAGCGCTGATCAAGTATTCCGCTTGGCGGAAATTAATGTTTGTAGACATGGGATGCACAAAAGGTGAGTTCTAACGAAGGGGTGTATATAATGCCATCACAAAACACATAGGGCTATTTATAATACACCTAGAGCGATTTATAGATGGCATAGAGCCATTTATAAAGCATAAGCCGTATGAATAAAGCAAGACGCTATCATTCATTGGCTTGATTTGGCGCACTACGCGAAGCCAGCTGCTATGGTAAATAAGCCGCTAGAGTGAAACTTTTTACTTAATTTTTAACTTTACCCACGGAACACACATGAACAAACTATTAAGCTCAATGGGCGTTGCGCTTGGCGTAACACTTGCCGCACCTTTTGCCGTAGCCGGTGGCGATGCCGCTAAAGGCCAACCCCTGACAGCGGTTTGTGCCGCTTGCCACAGTGCCGATGGTAATAGTGCCTTGGCAAGCTTCCCTAAGCTAGCGGGCTTAGGTGAGCGCTACCTACTTAAGCAAATGAAAGATATTAAAAGCGGTGCCCGCCCCATTGTTGAGATGACAGGCTTACTCGACAACATGAGCGACGAAGACCTTGCCAATATTGCCGCTTACTTTAATAGTAAAGTCACTCAGCTTTCAGGCAGTAAAGACTTCAACGTTCTTGTAAATTCCGGCACAGAGGTTAGCGCCTTAGACTTAGGCACTCGCGTTTATCGTGCAGGCAATAAAGAAGCGGGTATTCCAGCCTGCACCGGCTGCCACTCACCGCGCGGGCAAGGTAACGACCCCGCGGGTTATCCGCGTTTAAGCGGTCAGCACGCCGATTATATTGTCAAACAGCTACAAAATTTTCGGGCGGGTAAACGGGCAAATGATGATGCTAAAATTATGCGTGGCGTTGCCGAACGCATGAGTGATGCCGAAATTACCGCCGTCGCCAATTTTATTGCTGGGCTTAATTAAAGCGCTAAGTATTGCAGGTAAGCAAGCACTTGAGAGCGCCATAAACGCTCCAGCTACGGCAGCCAAAACCAGCATACGGTCTTAAAGATGACGGCAGTTAAGCCTGCAGTCATCTTGGTCGCCGTACAGTACGTGTTATTAGCACCAACACAGCGCTCAATAAAATGATTGTAGGTATTGGGAACTTTTTGCATTTAGGCATCTCCAACGGCCGCCATTCATTACCATATAAGCAATAGCTAAGCTTTGCTTACCATAACAATAGATAGGGGAATACCTATGCGTATAGCAGCACTGATTCTTGGCTTAGCATTACCATTATTTGCTTCTGCCGAAACCGAAACAACCGCACCTACCAAAGTTTACGAAGAAGGTAAGCACTACACCATTATTGCTGGCGCCAAAAAGCCTACCAATAACCAAAAAGTCAAAATTACAGAAGTGTTTTGGTATGGCTGTGGCCACTGCTTTAATTTCGAAGCCCTTGTTCACCCGTGGACCAAATCACTCCCTAGCTATGTCGAATTCACTCAATCACCCGCCATGTGGAAGCAACGCCGTCCAGGCGTACCACAAGACATGATGTGGACTCACGCTAAGCTCTACTATGCCGCCAAAGCGGTTCAAGGCCTCGACAAACTGCATATGGCCTTTTTTAAGGCGATGCATACAGACCGCAAGCAATTGCTAGACGATGCAGAAATTGCCGCTATTGTTGATAAAGCAGGCTTTGACGGTAAAAACTTTGTGGGCGTAATGAATTCTTTTGCTGTTAGCGGCCAAGTCAAACAAGCCGATGATCGTCAGCGCCAATACAAAATTAGTGGCACACCTGAGGTTGTTGTCGCAGATTACTACCACATTAGTGCTAGCAAAGCCGGCAGCCAAGCCGAGATGCTAAAAGTAGCCAGCTACTTAGCCGAAAAACTACATAACGCAAAGTAGTCAGGTACATGTGTGACTAGCTTAAAAAAACCCGCTCCGGCGGGTTTTTTATTGCCACTACAATCGGTATAAAACCCCGCAGTCCACTCTCTCACTAGCTCATTACACACGCTAAATCGCACACATTAAGTATACGTAGCCACATGATCAAACTACACTTCAATAAGCGCTCGGTGATATCGTAACTTAACTCGGCTAAACGCGCGGCTTTGCTGATCGACCACAAGGGTTTATCGGTACGCCTAAATGCACCGGCTATCACCCAATCGCTCAAAAACAACTCAAGCCCGCGGCCACAAATAGCGCACTCATTCACACAACACCGCCGCGCAAGGCATGATAACAAGCACCATAACAGGTTACACTATTCCCTATACACGCCGACCCAGCCTACAGACAATGAGAGACGCACCGTGGTAGATCGCACCCTGGACTTACGCAATATTCTGACAGACCTACACAAAGATAAGCGCATTGATTCTGGCACGATGAATCAGCTACTAGGCACTAGTCGCACACCAGCGCAAACAGCCATGCACCCGGTAAGCTATGTTGCCAGCCAAGCACTCGAAGATCTCACTCGCCCCGGCAAAAGACTGGATGAAATGGCCCTAACGGCGTGGCTAGCCGATAAAAGTCATATGCAAGTCTTTCATATTGACCCCATGAAGCTACAGGTGGCTGATTTAGCCGGTGTGATGAGCTATCAGTTTGCCAAAAGGCACGATTTACTCTGCGTTAAGGTAAATGCCGATGAGCTGACCGTAGCGGTTGGCCAGCCCTTTACACAAAGCTGGGTCGAGCAATTGATGCAAACCAGCCAGCGCCGCATCAAGTGTGTACTGGCACTGCCTTCTGATATTGCCCGTTACCGTGTCGAGTTTTACTCACTTGCCAAGTCAATTAGCGGTGCCAAAGGCGGGACTAAAGCCGCGAGTAATGCAACTAATTTTGAACAGTTGCTAGAGCTCGGTAGTATGACCGACCCAGAAGCCAACGATCAGCACATCGTCAATATTGTTGACTGGCTATTACAATACGCTTTTGATCAGCGTGCGAGTGATATTCATATTGAACCACGCCGTGAAATCGCGCGCATGCGCTTTCGAATTGATGGCGTACTGCATCAAATTTACGAGTTCCCTGCCAATGTGGCCACTGCGATCACCAGCCGAATAAAAATTTTAGGCCGCATGAACGTTGCCGAAAAACGCAAGCCACAAGATGGCCGCATCAAAACAAAAACACCCGACGGTACCGAGGCCGAGCTCAGGCTTTCAACACTGCCAACAGCCTTTGGTGAAAAGCTCGTTATGCGTATTTTTGACCCTGAAGTCCTACTGCGCAGCTTCGAAGACTTAGGCTTAGGCGGCGATGATTACGAGCGCTGGCAAAACATGATTAGTCAGCCTCATGGCATTGTGCTGGTAACAGGCCCAACGGGCTCGGGTAAAACCACCACACTCTACTCAACACTCAAAACACTCGCCACCGACGAAGTTAACGTTAGCACCATCGAAGACCCTATTGAGATGGTTGAAGAAGCCTTCAACCAAACCCAAGTGCAGCACAATATTGGGCTCGATTTTGCCTCAGGCATTCGCACACTCATGCGCCAAGACCCTGACATCATAATGATCGGTGAAATTCGTGATCTAGAAACCGCACAAATGGCAGTCCAGGCCTCGCTCACTGGCCACCTAGTATTGAGCACACTGCACACCAATGACTCCCCTACCTCTATATCGCGCTTACTCGATTTGGGTATACCCGCTTATTTGCTCAAAACCAGTATGCTCGGCATCATGGCCCAGCGCTTGGTACGCACACTATGCCCTCACTGCAAAGAGCAAGACGATATTTCACAAAGCGACTGGGATGAACTCGTTCGCCCCTGGAAAGTGGCCAAGCCGCAAAAAATATTCAAAGCGGTAGGCTGTCTAGAATGCCGCAATACCGGCTATATTGGCCGCCAAGGTATCTATGAAATTTTGCGCATGAGCGAGAGTTTAGGGAATATTATTCATGACATTACCGATCTCAATGAACTACGCCAACAAGCTATGCGCGAAGGTATGCGAACACTTCGGTTATCTGGCGCGCAAAAAATCGCCAAAGGCCACACCACCTTAGAAGAAGTATTACGCGTAGCCCCGCCAGTACAAAAATATACCTAAACCGCACACGATACGCCCCACAAGAGGAAGCCACATGCCGCAACACGCTAAGAAAATGAACCGAAGACTACCGCGCAAAGCCAAACAGTGGGATAAAGACATATTAGAGGCGTTAAATACTTCGCTCGCCTTAATGAAAGAGCAATACTTTGGTATTTTTGTTGCCGAAGATGACTCCTCAGCATTAGCGCGCAATCGCGATGCCCTCACCGCCCTAGGTTGTATGCATGCCTTTATGCACCGCGACATAATTGACACTCAAAAAATGCTAGATATACGCCTAGAGGTCTACCGTAAAATATTTGATGAACTACGTGAAAACCTCATCAACCACCCCAGTGAAATGTTTGTGAGTGCCTACCTATACACACACGTATGCCTCAATACACTGAGCCCTAAAAAGTATAATGATATCGCCGCTGCATTTTCGCAGCACTATGCAGAGCAATTAGGCTGGAACAATGAAGATGATGAGAGCTTATAAAGCATAAACCAATATGATTGCAGGCATTATTGACAAGTTAATTTTTGGTGTGGTGCTGATCACCCTGATGCAGCTACCGCTTTTGGCCGACCACTACCTGCAATATTTACAAGGGTATTTAGATGCAATCCAAACAGAGGTTAACCGCGATCAGGCGTTAGCCAAGCAATATGATTACCCAAACGTGCACGCTCTTATTACAGCGCACAAGCAAAGCCCTATTGCTAGCGTACAGGCCGATGCCGAGCATAAAAGCCTGCGCATTCAAAAGCTTACTCATCTTCAACGCAGTATCTTAGTCTTTACCGACGGTACACTCGCCGACAAAATCGCGTACATGTTGACACCCAAACACTCTAAAACACTCGCCGCTGTCACTCACAACTTTAAGCCCGGTATTCCGCTTAACCCGCAATATCTCATTTTTTGCACATTTTTTGCTCTACTACTCAATCTTTTAGGCGCTCTGCCTATTAAGCTGGTGCGTTACGTAAAACACAAATGCTCAGGCAATAATGCACGCACTAAACACTAAAAATAAACACGGGCAGAGAATAGATAGATAGGCACAATTAGATTAATATGGAAAAATGTTGATATGCGCGCCAAAACACAACTTTACAAGCTAAGCCGACAGTGCAATAGTGCCCGCTCTACGTATACACCTATTTAAAATACCATGCCGTCAATTAACTTTCGATCTATTCGCTTTGGCGCGCTCGCTATAACACTATTGTTATTGGCCGCTTCTTTTAGTGTTCCACCCAAAAAACTCACACTCCACCCATTAAACACGACCACACTTAATGTATACAGCGACCAATGGGATAACGGCAACAGTACCAATATTTGGAGTCATCCCCAGTCGTTCACGTCGCAATGTACACTCAAAGCGGGTGCTAGCTATCGCTTTTGCGGTGTCGCACTAAAGTTTTACAATCACCCTAAAAGCCCACAAGCCTCTAATAACCAGCAAGACGCTATAGGTATTACAGGGGTTGATCTGAGTCAGTATCAAGGTATTGAGGTCGATTTTGCCTATGAGGGCGAGGCCCAGCGTATTCGTATTGCTATGCGCAATGTAGAGTTTGATTTGATACAAACCGCACAACTGCATCAAGCCAAACAAGTAGAGGCCTACATCGAGCGCGATGAATTTAATGCCCCTGTATTTATTGATTTTGAGCTTTTGAATATCTCGGATTGGTGGGTCATCGATAACGGCATTAGGCGTGAAGCAACCCGCCCAGCCTTTAACAATATCATGGAAATCATCTTGCACCTGCCAGAGGCTACGCCTCTAGGTCAGCACACTATGACCATCAAGCGTATTACTGCCACTGGCGACAGGATCAATCGACATGAGCTTTATCGCGGGCTCATTGCTTTTTGGACGCTATTTATTATTGCACAGATGCTGTCCTATACCCTCTATATGCGCCGCGAAAACGATAATATTTCAGCGTCATTACAAGTACTCAAAGAAGACTACAAGTCACTTAAAATGTTTGCTGAACAAGACCCTCTCACCAAAAGTCTCAATCGCAGAGGCATAGAGCTTTACGCCTCAAGCCTGCTTAAATCGACAGCCTTAATTCACTATTGGTTATGTATTTTTCAAGTGGATCATTACAAAAAAATCTGCGACGCCTACGGTCAAACTACAGGCGATTCACTCTTAAAAGATTTAACCGAAGCTATCAGGCATATTTTGGCTAAAAATGATGAGCTAGGGCGATGGAGCGGGGAAAGTTTTGTTTTTTTTAGTGCGGGGGGGGACGCGGCAAGATATTTTTAACCACTGTGAAATTATTCGTAAAACAATGAATCGCCACACATTTAGGGCTAACGGAAAACCAATACCCTATATCAGCCTTAGCTTTGGCATTACACGATTAGCCATAGATGAAAGCTTTGAGCATAATTTTAAAAAAGCCGATAATGCGTTGCAAAGTGCTAAAAAAAATGGCCGCGACCAAACAGCTGTCGCAGCCTATTAAGTTTTAAGTTTTTTTAGCTGCAACAATATGCAAACCAAATACTTTTGCAGTAAAAATTCGGCAAATCCCCTTCAAATACAACTTGAAATCCTGCACATGTTTTTCACTGGTCATGGTTGTCAACATGGCTCTGTGTGCATTCAAGTTTTTTAGCCAGTGCTCATTAATCGTTTTATTATAATGACCAATCGGAATATCCAATATCTCTTCTAGCTGAAAGCTATTATGATCTAACAAGTCTAATTCATCACGCAGAGTACGATAATTACCGGTATAAGCATACACCTTGTTAATATGCTGGCTCAATTTATCTATCGCATGCTTATGTTTAGAGTGGCGAAAATGAAGTTCTTTATTAACCATAATTCCGCCTGTTTTTAATAACTGATTCGCTTTTTTAAAAAAGCCATCCAGATCATTAAAATGAACAATCACTTCATCACTATAAATAGCATCAAATTGCTCCACACTTCTCAGCTCTTGCCAGTGCACCACTTCAAAGGTACATTGCACATTATATTTTTTAGCCCGCGCCTCGGCAGCCGGAATCGCCATCGGGGATATCGTAATGCCATGGCCTGTCACTTTATATTTATGACACAAATACACTAAAGGGCCGCCCCATCCACAACCCACATCTAATATATGCATACCGGGCTTCAGGTTCATCATGCGTGCAAATTCATCGAGTTTTCGCTCTTGCGCTTGGGTCAGGCTAAAGCCCTCCTCCCACATACAGCAAGAATAGTGATTCCATTCACCTCCGGTAACTATTTTAAAAAAGTCTGAATCCACCTCATAATGATAGGCAATGCGATCTATCTCTTCCTCCCTATTGTATTTTTGATAAAGATTCCTAGCTTCGCTAGGTGCAGACTCAATTAAATCCATCATTCGACTTTGCATATTTCACCTTTTCCAATTTATAACTTTAGCCATTTCCAATGTTCAATATATTCCATTAGAAACATACACCTAATACACCCCTACAGCTTGGATTATTGAGTGTTCGCTTGACAAGCCAAAATATGGCGTTGTAGATGGCTATTGTAAATATTTACAACACAGGCAAGCGTGCATCCAACAATTAAAAATGGGAGGTTATTTCATGTACGTTCCTTAAGTAACGACTAATCCGTACCGCAATAGGGCAGGGCCTCACTGGGCATAATGGACAAATCCAGAATCTTTTTGAATTCTTTTTTGGTCGGCATGTAAAAGGTACCTTTCATACTGACCACCACACGGCCACGCGAGTTATATATTTTTCCTTCAACATTAATAAAGCGCCAAAATTTTCGGGTGACTACAGCATTCGCTTTAACCTCTTCGCCAACACGTATACGACTAAAAAATTGTGTTTTGCTAGAAAGCGTCACAGCAAATACCCTAAATCGATCAAATACCGCATATGCTAAAAGTTCATCCAAAATAGCAAAGCTAATTCCTCCATGCAGCGCCTGTGGATAACCTTCAAACTTTTTCGCCGTTAGCCAGCGACACGAAACACCGGCTACGGTATCGTGATGAATTTTAAGCTGTAAACCATGGGCGTTACCCGGTGAGGTGACAAACCCATTAAACACATCCGATGCTGAACCAGGCGGAATCAACTGCTCGCCAAGCTCGGGCAGCAAAGAGGATTTTTTTTTGCGCGGTAGAATTTGCTTAAACATTCGATTCGCGATAACGACTAACATTGAGAAGTCGGGTAAAGAGTGAAATAGAGCCATAAAGCAATCTCATATTTTCCTGCCAAGTCATTACTCAGCAGGTCTTTTATCATTAGCAAATATTAACAGGCAATATTTGCCTCCATTTACAAAACGTCCAGCATCATTAATCTCTATCTATTGAATAATAAAATTATGACACCTACATTATTAGTAATAATTATCATATAAATCAAATGATTTACCATTAAAAAATTACTAATAAAAAATTTACACGCCACGATGGAATAAAAGACACTCACATATATTTATATACTCAAAAAATAGGCTACTATTTATCTCAATAGCATAGCGTTATTCACACGCAATGACTCACGCTGGCACCTATACAGCGGTAGGCCTACACGCTTTAATCATTGCATTTAACTCGGGGATACACGAACCACAATTAGTACCGCATTTAAGCGCTTGCCCCAAAGCCTCAGCACTATGGCAGCCACTACGAATGTTTTGGTTAATAGTATTCGCGCCCACTTGGTAGCAGGCGCATACCACAACCCCTTGATCTTCATCACCACAACCAGCATTACCCGCCAAAATAGAATAACGCGTGCCATCATCAACATGCTGCCCCAGCTGCTCGTTGAGCCAACGACTTTCATATGGTGCTGCACAGCCTTGGTTGGCATTAAACACAACCACTAATAACGACCCCACAAAACCTGCCGCGCGATAATATTCGCCTTGGCTGTCTTGCAGTTCTTGCCACTGCTCAATATCGGGGTATTGCTGTTTTAACCAATGATCAAAGGCGATGGGCTCCACACCAGCCAAGCGAAATACATAACCTTTGTCGATCGTTATTTTTGCCCAATAATCACACTCTGGCTCATGATTTTTGGTGGTTGCTAAAAAGCCTGTCCATTGAGTATTGTGTGCCGCGATAGCCACTGGGCTATGCTTAAATTCTGGCTGTCCGCTAATGGGGTCCACAAAGGGGTTCACCAACGCATCAACCCGAGCGCGGGAGGCATACTTAGCATTCCAGTGCATCGGAGCAAAAACTTCCCCCACACGCTGGGCCGCATTAATGTTGGTACGCCCAATATAGCGCGCACCTCGGTTAGTTAACTCAACCAGCTGACCTTCCAATAGACCCAAGCGCTTAGCATCTTGAGGATGAATATCAACGTAAGGCTCTTGAGTATGAGCCAATAAATTAGGCGCCGTCCCAGTGCGCGACATGGTATGCCATTGATCGCGAATGCGCCCCGTATTCATAATCACTTTATTCGCTTGAACGGGTGACATCGGCAACCGCGCCGTAATAGCGATAAAATTCGCTTTACCGCTAGGTGTAAAAAAGTCACCCTCGGAAAATAAGCGCTTTACTCCACTAGGATAAGCTTTATTAACGGGCCACTGAACGGGCTTAAAATTCATGTACTGCTCTAATGTAATATCTACCATCGCCGACAAATCAAACGCGCGCGTTTGCGTCTTGCTGCCTATATTATTGATCGCTGATAATGCTGCGTGCTCTTTAAAAATATCTACCGGATGCTGGTAATCAAAACCGTTAAAGCCCATTTTTTGGGCAAATAGGCTCATAATTTGCCAATCATGCTTTGCCTCGCCTGCAGGCGGCAAAAAGCCTTTTTGTAGGCTTATGCAGCGCTCGGAGTTGGTTACCGTCCCGTTTTTTTCGCTCCATCCTGTCGCAGGTAATAATACATGAGCGGTTTTCGCTGTATCGGTATCGGCTATGACTTCACTAACAACCACTAGCTCACACTTCTCTAGCGCCTGTTTCACAAAATCCGCATCAGGCATACTCACTACCGGGTTCGTAGCCATAATCCAAATAGCTTTAATTTTACCCTCATCTACCGCCTTAAACATATCAACAGCTTTTAGGCCTTCTGCTTGAGCCATTTTAGGTGCTTGCCAAAACTGTGCAACGCGATCTATGTCGGCCTGATGATCAAACCCCATATGTGCAGCCAGCTGATTGGCCAAGCCACCCACCTCACGCCCGCCCATTGCATTAGGTTGACCTGTAATAGAAAAAGGACAAGCCCCTTCTTTACCAATTTTACCTGTCGCTAAGTGACAATTAATAATGGCATTACCTTTATCAACACCCGATGACGATTGATTAATGCCCTGTGAAAACAGCGTGACAACTTTTTCATTTTGCGCAAATAAACGATAGACCTCAGTAATAAGGTCAGCACTTGCATTACAGGCCACGGCAGCGGCATGGATATTTTTTACTTGTTTTTGGGCTGCGCTTAATGCGGCTTCAAAGCCTTGCGTATGTTCAGCAATATATTGTGCATCACAATAGTCATGCTGCGCTAAATAGCTGAGTAATCCATTAAAAAAGTAAGCGTCGCTCCCGGGTGCCAGTGGAATATGAATATCAGCAATTTCACAGGTTGCCGTACGCCTTGGGTCTAATACCACTATTTTTAAATGCGGCCGCTCCTGCTTAGCTTTCACAATGCGCTGAAACGTCACGGGGTGTGCATAAGCCGCATTAGAACCCACTAAAATAAGTACATCGGTTTTTTCTAAATCTTCATAACAACCCGGTACCACATCGCTGCCAAAAGCACGCTTATGTGATACCACAGCACTTGCCATACACAGGCGACTATTGGTATCAACATTCGCCGTACCGATAAAACCTTTTATCAGTTTATTGGCCACGTAATAATCTTCTGTTAATAGTTGCCCACTCAAATAAAAAGCAACGCTATCAGGGCCGTGCTTACGCACAATATCTTTAAAGGTTTGCGCACTGTAGTCCAGCGCCTCATCCCAGCTAACCTCTTGCCCATGCAACCGAGGCCTAAGTAAACGCTCGGGCGAATGCTGGGTTTGATGTAATGATGAGCCCTTTACACATAGTCGCCCAAAATTGGCTGGGTGATCTTTACGGCCTTGCACCGCAATCACTTGATTGTTTTGCACTGTGGCGGTTACACCGCAACCTACCCCACAATAACAGCAGGTGGTGTGCTCTTGCCTAATGGACGCCGTTTTTTGCGTTGACGCTCCCTTGTGTATGGCTGTAGCAATTAAAGATGACATAAACCCAAACCTAAAAACGTAAGAATCGCAAGCTACCCTGCGTTTAATTTAGCGCGACAAAAATAACAATAACAATTAAAGTAACTATTCAGCCTAACCAAAAACCCCCTCTTAACAGGGTGATGATGGGTTATTTTCTGGGCATTTAAGCGTCGGGGGCGCTTATATAGCACCCGCCCCAGCATGGATGCGTGGGGGTAGACTTTGCAGGAGCACAAAGTCGCAGATGGCTTGAGCGGCCCAGCAAATAATTCATTAGCGCCCGATCTCCTCACCGGTAAATAGTTACCAATTAAACAACCAATAATCCATAAAAACTAAATTGGTAAATAAATTAAATAGCGGCACCGGTAGGTACAACCGCCATTGGTGGCAACTCGGTGCAAAAACGACGCCCCATTAGTAATTGAGGCATCGCCTGAATGACCGGTATTTGCTGCTCCATTAATTCAAAAAAATATTGGCCGTCACGCACATCACCAAAAAAAACAATACCTATAATACAATTATTTTTGAGTAATAATTTGCGGTAAATATTGCGCGCAGGATCGGCAAAAATAAATGCGCGGTGCTCGGGCGATGTTAGCCATGCACCTGCCGAAAACACCTGCACACCAGAAACTTTTAATTTAGTGCCCACCGGCGTATTTTGGTACGCACTCTGCACGCCCATCACAAGGCGGTCGGCCACGCTAATACAATGCTGCCAAATAGGTTCAACCAAACCAAAGGTTTTGCCTTGATGCTCTACACATTCACCAATCGCACTAATATGAGGATCGCTGGTAACCAGAAAATCATTTACCTCAATGCCATATCGCCCTTCGAGGCCAGCATCAATACCCAGCTCAGCATTGGGTGTGATCCCTGTCGCTATAACTGCTAGATCGCAATCGAGCGTTTCACCCGTTGTTAACTGCGCACTCTCGACACTTGTTCGGCCATTAAATTGTGTCACTTGCGCCTCTAGCCTTAAGGCCACACCTTTATGTGCCATCACTTTAGCCAGCATTGCACCGGCCACCTCATCAAGCTGGCGGTTTAATAGCCAGCGGCCTCTATGTACCAATACTACCTTTAAGCCGTGCACTGCCATACCGTAAGCGGCTTCTAAACCCAGTAGCCCGCCGCCGATAACCACGGCATGCTTAGCCGTTTGGCTCAGCGATAAGATCATATCCACATCAGCCAGCGTTCTAAACGCCATCACGCCTGCAATATTTTGATTTTCAGTAGGAATACTTGCAGGCCTTGAGCCTGTGGCAATAATAAGATGGTCGTATGGCACACGCTCGCCGTTAGCACACAAGACGTGACGCTGTTGACGGTTGATTTGCGTCACACGTATACCCGCCATAAAATTCAGGCCGTTCTGGGAGTACCAGTGCGCGGGCTTTTGAACAATACTCGCAGCCGATGTGGCGCCGGCCAATACCGGTGACAGCATAATGCGGTTATAACTACCGCAAGCCTCATCACCAATCACTGTGATGTCAAACAGGCTATGACCCTCTTCAGGCTTTGCTATATCGCGCGCGATAAGCTCATCAATCATGCGCCCCGCAGCCATACCGTTACCGACAATTACCAACTTTTTTTTGTGCATTTTTTGATCAGTCATATACTTGGCTTAACTTATACGTTAATCGCGCTATTACGAGCGAATAAGGCTATTGCGAGTTACTGGTGCTATCGCAGATAAAGGCAACGCGATGTAGCCCAATTGCGCCATCGAGTCAAAACAAGGCTTAAACATCAGCCATTGAATGTGTTTTAGTGCAACGACGTACCAAATAAGTGCATCACTCATACTTTCAATCGCTCGGTAAGAGTAAATACTATCGCACGCACTCACAATAACGCGCCAATTTGAGGCTAAAATGCCATTGCTAAGGTTTTATCACACCACAATACTGCCTAAAGCAATTACCAAGCCATCGCATCGCAATTAACGCAACCGTGTTATGACCGCGTCGTACTGCGGCATAGCCGCACGCATGAACACTTCAAACAGACGGCCACCGCCTGGTTAAAAAATGAACTAATTACTCAGAGCTAAGACTAAGTCACAGGGCAGTAATAGCCACTAAAGCGCACTCTAAACTAGCCCTTGCACTACAAAAAAAGCACACCGCGCAAAAAAACACCGAGTAGCGCCGCTGCTGTAATAAACTCACAACAAGAAGAGCAATCACAAGGAGTTACTGAAGGTTACAAAAAGCCAAGATGAGAACTTAAAAGTTACCAAAGGTGACGATAATTATTGCTAATAATGAGAAATAATGCCCATTATTTAATAGAACGTTAGCGCTTATGACACATCTAAAAAATAAGCGTAAGATAGGCTCATAATAGTGAATTATAGTATTCACTTATAGAATCAAAGGTTATTCCATAGCCTTTGATTGCGTGGCGCAATTGAATCTTATTTTAAATCAATTGCGCCACAAAAACACATAAGTACAATTATATATAAGCATAGCATTTTAGATTTATTTAAGTACTTGCTTACACGTAAAACATGGTGAATCTCTAATAATAATTTAGGTGCTTATGCTTTATAGAATATTTATTACTTTAACGTACACTAAATCTATTTAAAAAAATCTGCGGTATCTTAAATTCAAAAAAATATCGAACTGTGAGAAATTATCTTTGCTTTAATATAACCAGTTTGAATTGCATAAAAATTAATAAAATAATCATTTAAAAATGCACTTTATTTGATTTATTTTTAAATACTGTCAACCTATAGATAAAAGCCATATTTGTTATTGTTTTTTGCATTAATTGTTACAGTTTTTTATAAAAAATTGATATAGGGTATGCCGCTAATACGCAAATACCTACAGCTAGGCAATCAACTTATTTGGCTCAGGATACAATAATGAAATTTACTAAAACTTTAATCGCCGCCTCGTTTGCACTTTCCTCTACACACAGCTTTGCTGCCGCCTTTCAGTTAGCCGAGCAAAATGCCTCAGGCTTAGGCCGTGCTTATGCTGGTGAAGCTTCTGCCGCAGACGACGCCTCCGTTGTTGCCCGCAACCCGGCACTAATGACATTATTTACCGATAAGCAATTGAGTATCGCCGCCAGCAGTGTTATGCCTGATGTCAGCCTTAAAGGCACTGGCACCAATAACGGTATGGACGCGAGCGAATTGAACGATAGCAGCATCGTACCTAGCGCTATTATTCCTGCTGCGTATTTTACTATGCCACTGAATGAGCGAGTCTCATTAGGCTTTGGCGCATTCTCTAATTTTGGCTTAGCCACTAAATTTGATAACAATTATGTGGCAGGTCAAATTGCCGGCGAAACCGAGATTATCACCGTCAATATGAATGCCAGCGCTGCATACAAGGCGACGGAACAACTCAGTATTGCCTTCGGTTTAAATTACATTTATGCCGATGCGAAAATTATTCGTAAATTTGGCGCTACAAATACCGGTATTCCCGCCTCTGCAGATGCCGTCAACCTAAAAGGTGATGACACAGGCTACGGCTTTAATGTTGGCTTAATGTATCAACTCGACGATGATAGTCGCTTTGGCTTTCATTACCGCTCAGAGACAGATGTCACTTTTAAAGGTGATTACTCTAACCAGCTCCCCACCGCAGTAACGCCGCTGGGCCTTAATGGTATGGCCGTATTGCCAGCTACTGTAGACTTGTCATTACCAGCTATTGCTGAAGTATCTGGCTCGCATCAGGTTAATGAAACAGTTGGCGTACACTACAGCGCTATGTGGACAGGCTGGAGTAGCTTTAAAACATTAGAATCAGAAGTCACGTTACCTTCTGGCGCTAAAGCCATTGCATTTAATAAAGACGAGAGCTTTTCTAATGCCATGCGCTACTCAATCGGTGCAGACTACCAATACAGCCCCCAATTATTATTGCGCGCCGGTATTGCCTTTGACGAATCACCGGTATCACAAGGGCACCTGTCTATTTCTATTCCTGACACCGATCGCTTCTGGTTCTCATTTGGTGGTAACTATGCAATCACCGAGCATTCAAATTTTGATTTGGGCTTGAGCATAATACGCGGAAAAACACAAAACTTTAGCGAAGAAGATACTATCGGCAATCAATGGTCTTTCGAATCAAAAGGCCACGCGTTATTATTTGCAGCGCAATATAACTACAAATTTTAAGCTATCGAACGGACGCCCCCACGGGGCGTCATAACAACTGCATAGCACTTCCATTATCCAAAGAGCGTTAACTCAACGACCACTCACGCTCTTAATACCTCTTTTATCTGACCGTCCCCTCCTATATCACATTGTACGTATACGCCGGCTCATACCTTTAGGTATCAATCTCGCGCAATCAATAACGTTCGCATCTAGTATTCCCTCTTACACGCCGCTATGCTGACAGAGAAAATACTCACACCTATAGCAACCTATTTTGGCGGCAGGCTAAATTACATCACCCAATAGCCACTCAAAAAAAGCAGCAAATCGCTGAGCCAGTAGGTGCCAAACAAATAACGATATAGCTCAAAGATCGGCAAAGGTCATACAATGAAATGCATCATCGTACAACTGCACACTCAAAAAAATACTCACCATACACTTGCAAGCTGCTTGCAAACTATTCGCGCCATCGGGCGACACCCCGAAGTAGAGCCTGAAGAAGACAATCCCAGTATTATCAATCTCAACTTTTTCACTGAAGATACAGTGGTTTTTTGGGCAGAGTTTCAGCAACAAATACTCAATAATACGCCTTGTGGTGATTGGCTCAAAGAGGTTGCCATTATTGTGTGCGAAGGCGAATACGGTTGGAATGATGCGCTCTTATTGGCACATTATGATGATAATGAAAAACTCGATACACTCTAAAATCCCGCATGCATATCGATCAAATACCCGCAGCGCGCCATCGCGTATAAAAACTGAGCAGATATACACTGGTCGCTCCACTCACTTGGCGCTAAACTGATCCACTAAGACATAACTATATAAGCTACCGTAGCTCGGCTACTAATCAATGAGATTAATAAGCCTAACCAACATAGTTATCACAATACTTTTATTCATTATTTTGGAGTACGCTTTATGTCATCTGCTGTTCGCTCTTTTAGAGGTTTAACCCCTGTTCTCAAAGCTGGTGTCTTTATTGATCCGAGTGCCGTGGTAATAGGCGATGTGGAGCTAGGTGAGGATTGCTCTGTATGGCCCTGCGCCGTTATTCGAGGTGATATGCATCATATTCGTATAGGGGCGCGCACCAGCGTACAAGATAATGCTATCTTACATATTACCCATGCCAGTGATTTTAACGATAAAGGCTGGCCATTAATAATTGGCGATGACGTTACTATAGGGCATGGGGCTTGTCTGCATGGCTGCACCATTGGTAATCGCGTATTAATTGGTATTGGTGCCACGGTACTCGATGGCGCCGAGATACCCGATGAGGTCATGATTGGTGCCGGCAGTTTAGTACCACCCGGCAAAAAATTAGACAGTGGATTTTTATATATGGGTAGCCCTTGTAAAAAAAGCCGTCCCCTCAAAGATAGTGAACGCGCTTTTTTTACATATTCGGCACAAAATTATATTACCCTAAAAAATGAATATTTAACTGGAGGCGAGAGCTAATTACGTAATTTGCTGAATAATCGACGGGATAATCCCGTACATTTTAAGCTGTGATACAGCCGATATTCAAAGATAGAAAAATATCGCCACTGGCTTAAAGCCATATAAGGTAGTGGCGATATCATCTAAAAATCATCTAAAAAGAATAACCCAGTGTTAGAGCGATATTATTAACAGTATAAGTTTGCTCGCGATTACCACCCAAAACAGTGTCGGCCTCCATCATAGTATATTCAATGGCTACACTCATCTCATTGCTGACCATAAACTCGCCACCAAAACCAAAGTAAAAGCTATTGCCCTCATCGCTCGCGCGTAGAGTATTATTCATATATTGAGCTTCAGCATCCCAAAACATAACACCGACTTTGGCATAAATACTGGCTGTATCACCAATAGGTACACCACCTAGCACACCCAAGGAATAACCCTCAAGGCTTAACATATCAGTGTGCGCACCCGTAGTATCTGCAAATCGTTGCTCGATTTCGCCTAAATTATCGTAACGAAATTCTGCTGCAAAATTTTGATTGAAGCGCAGTAAGCCACCCAAGCCATAACTTGTAGCCGAGTCATCAAATGCGTTATTGCTATCACCAAATTCATGGCTGGCGCTACCAACACTACCAAATACCTTAAGCTGTTGCTCCGCATGAGAGGTTACAGCCATAAGGCTAATAGTTGACAATGTCGCGCCTAAGCAGAGTACTTTTTTCAATTTCATTATTTGAGACTTCATTAATAGATTCACCTGTTATTAATTATTCACAACTTGCCAATCACTGTACTAAATTGCGCTCAGCAAAACTGTTCTGTATAACTACATCATCTACTAGTAAAACTTAACCTCAGCTTAATTTGACACTAACAGTGTCACGTAAACGCTTTAGCAAAGTAACCTCTGAATGCGATGCTCCTATGGCGACAACATCAGCCTCTAACTCAGTAATGGCCTATAAAATATGATTAAATACCGAAGAACACATGTATGCATAAATTTGGCTGTCATTTATCGCGCAAGAGGCTACCACTTTAAGATTTAAGCCCACTTAAGCGCTTTCAGGCCGCGCAACACTGCGCAGGCAAGCTGGGCTTAGGCTATCCTTTGATTTTTATTGGCATTATAAAAAATATTGTCAATATCGCTCATAATATAAAAGTCACTGGCGCATCCACATTAAATATAATTATTTTTTGTGCGAAGGATTGCCATAAATTTTTTCAGCTTGATTGAATAATACCCAAGAGGTAAGAATATATTTATCGTTAGATTTAGGGATGCAGCCTCGGTGTGTATGAGTGAAGTAAGCCGGTGCTATTACCATATCACCTTTTTTTGGCTTGATCTTTCGCTGCTGATAAAAAAATTCAGTCTCACCGCCGTCTTCAACATCATTGAGGTAAAACATAAAAAGTAATATGCGATGCAAAGCTTCATTATGGTCGGCTTGCGGATACACCTCACTATGCCAATAGGGGTAGCCGCCCTGATTAATTTTATATTTTTGCGCTTGAATATTACCTAAACGCAACAACTGCCGCATAAGTATATGTAATTGCGGCTTACCCACTTCGGCAAAATTATCAACCGTTAAATCAACCGGGGCACCTGTTTTAGGGTGATAAACTTTTAACCCAAAAGCACCAATCAGAATAAAAAAGTGCTCCTCAAGGTAATTTAACAAATGATGAGCGGTGACAGCTTGGATATGCCGAAGTGGCTCCGCATAATTAGCATGCGCATTTAAATAAAGATCTTTGCTATTTTTTTTAGCGAGATCAATACCACCGCTGGTGAGCCCTTGCTTTAAATGAGGACTTTGCTCAAATAAATCAATAAGGCCGTCGCAAAAATCAGAACTTAAAGCACCATTATACACTCGAATAAAGTCTGTCATTTTTACTACTACTCCAATTATTCTACATCTATTTTATTATCAATGAAGCACTAAAAATATGCATTCTCTAAATTTTTTTGATGATAAGTGTCACACAACCTACAGCAATTAGCACTTTTAAAGACGGGTTGGCAGCACTGGATATTCAGTCGTGATGCCAGCAAAAGTGATAACTTATAATAGTAGCGCAATACACCGGTATACCCAGCCGTAGCCTAGCGCAGTACAAAAGTGATGCGCCTTAGGGGTGAGGGAAACCAATAATACATGTTTTCTGCTTGCTCTTCTGCGTTTCTCAAAGTGCTACATGCTCCGGCATGCAGCTCTTCGAGCGCTTTGCTAGTAGCTCAACAACGACGCCAATCAATAGCGGCAATTACCTTTTTACGCACACCTCACAAATACAAGCCTGAGGCTGAGCAAGGTCATTACCACTAGGCACTTGCTGCAATAAAGCTGTTGAGAATTCTAACTCGGGATTAAAGCACCAGCAACTTGCATCATTTTTGCCGCAAGCCACTTGGGTAATTTGAGCACAGTGATTATGATTACCGCATAATGGGCACTGACTAGGCGTTATTGACTGTACGGGTGTGGTTGCCATATTGCTCTAATATTAAAAGAACACAGTTTATAGGAGAGTGATGCCGAGGGAGCTTACAATTTATAATGCCGTGATAGGAGCCAAGAAGAGCACTATTGATCAGCTTTCATACAGCAACGTTTATATTTTTTGCCACTACCACACAGGCATGGAGCATTTTTATAGGGTTTTAGGGTTTGCTCAATGGCGGCGGTATCTTGTGCATAAAAAGTAGACAGTGCCGCATACACTTGCGGATGCTTTTCTTTGAGCAGCTTGGGTCGTTCAAAAAAATATTCGGAGGCAACGGCAAAAAACTCTGCTCGATTAGTTGCGCCATAATCAGGGATATTACTCGTGCCCTGTATTATTTCCTCGACTTTGGTTTTAACCAGTTCAAACCAAGGAATCGAAAACGCATGCGCCTTTAAACGCTCGGGGAAACCATCACACTCACCATCAGCCATATCAATTAGGTGTACAAATTCATGAATACCTACATTTTGCTTATCTTGAGTATTGGCAAAACCGGCATGTAAGTCGGGCCGGCTAAGCACTAATTTACCCGCCATAACACCCGTCCCCACCATGCCAGTAATACAAGAGTCTGGCTGATTGAATTCTAAATTAGCATTAAAAGCTTGCGGTAATAAATAGACCGAAACTAAATTAAAGTAGTGCCATTTGGGGTAAGCCCACACGGGAATAATGGCACTAGCTGCCACCAATAAACAATCTTCATTTGTAACTGTCAGTTCGCCACCTTCAACGCGGGTAGTTTGTAAAAACAGTAGCGCACGGTGTTCAAATACTTTTTTATCATCGGCGGTTAAATGGCGATAAAATTCGACATTTTTTTGTAAAAAATCACTCCAATCACCATGCCATTCTACTGTAATAGGCTTATTGGCCAACCCCAAATACACCGCTATTTTTTGCCAAATACTTCGCCACATTACCCGCTCCATTTTACTTATCGATGCTATTTTTGCTGCATGTATTTATAGCTACTAGCTGTTATACGAAACCTACAGATTATCATACACAGCCAAGCCTATCGTTGGTAACAGCACAAGCATAGACTCAAAAACTACACGCGCTTACCGATTAACAAACCACCCCATACAACTGCGCGATCGCCATTGCCGTCTTTAACCTCGGAGCTATGACCGCGCACACTGTAACTCACGTAATAACCGCTCGCAAAAGCTTTTGTAAATCCTAACCAGCCCTCAACAATTACATGATGCAATTCGCTGCCACCGTAAGTCACGGTAGAGTCTCTGAATTGCCCCTGCAAAAACACATTGTAAGCGCGCGCCTTAATCGTGGCGCCACCCCAAAAAAACCATTCGCTATGGCTGCGATTAATACTGGCCGATGACTCGGCGTAGCTTGCGATTTCGGGACTAAAGGTTTGCCATTGTGAGTTAATTTTGCCTGTCCTAAAGCTCAACCCCCAACTCGCTTCGGTAATATAACCCACAGAGGCTGTTTGAGTTTGACGAAACTCAGTATTGGGGCTGCCTAAATTTAACAAGCGCTGGCGCGATACTAAATAACGCAATGTTGGCTCACCACCTGAAGATATTTGATGGCTCCAGCCGCCGGGTGTATCGCCATTTAAAATATCGTGTGTTGTGCGCTGCACTTGGCCCACCGCCTGCAAGCCTAAAATACCGTAAGTGAGTTGCGTACGTAATAACCCGCGACCATCGGCGCTCATCTGCTGCATATTAGTACTCATATAAACCAAACTCGCAAAAGGCCGGTCATCTGAGTTGGGCTCGCTCTGAGTGATATCTTCTGGCGTAAAGCCATACAATCCAAATTCAACACCGCCACAATCGCCCTTTTTATTGGCAATATCTAAACCCACTTGGCGATTGAACCAAGCCAACGGGGTATGGCTACCGCGCTCTAACAAACTGGGCTTGGCGTAACTAAAGCTAAGGCCATAAGTGTAATCTTGATCGCGGCCTATCGGAACAAACAAATCGTTTTCATAAGTAAACCCCCAGCGCGCGGTATCTTCGTGCGCCTGGGTAGGCAAGGCCTCTGGTGCGGCTATTCTTGCCTCTTGCGCTTGCGCGGTATGACTTAACAACACCCACATAAACAACATAGCCACAAGCACTAGGCGCGCAATAATGACCGATGCCGCTGTAGAGGTAACGTTGGCGGTTGAGTGTGGGGCTGAAAAGTACATCGTTTACATCCATTACTGTTAATTTATAATATGACTGGTCGTCTTTATTTATTACGAACAAAATGACCAGTCGTCTTTAAAAAATATAATATAAAATGACAACGTCTTAGCTTACCATCTTATTAAAGTTATTGACCGAATGTGCATTGCTGTCACTATTACCACAAGTCACAAGAACGCACTTGGACCCTCGATGAATCATTTACTGAGGCCGCTAAGGGGCGAGGCAATAATAGTTTGTCCAATTAGACGTAGAGTTCTGTTTTCTCGGCAAGGCGCTCGAAGGGGC
>CANLTI010000018.1 GCA_947494095.1 uncultured Pseudomonadales bacterium | reverse complement strand
CACATTAACGCCGCTAAGGCCCATGGCTTAAGCGATTTGGAGGTGTGCGAGCGTTGGCACCGCTTATATAAAGGCACTGTGCTTGTGCTAACGCAGAAATTTGCTCGGCAAGATCTCATGAATAAAGCGAAAACGAGTGCCTATCCTGCAAGTGCTCCCACGCCACCTATAAACAATCGTACTGTACACACTACCCAGGGCCCTCCCACTTAAATCTTAACGTTTAAGATGGTCTCAAGAGCCTCATCATCCCAGCCGGCATTTTTTCTTAGCCGCTTGAAGTTTATTGAGTGCGACATGTTTAATCATCGACATATTTTCAGCCCCGTGTCCTGCTCTTATGCGACTATCATCTTCTCGAAAGACAACATCCATCACCCAGTGAAGAGAGTTTTCAATCGCCCAGTGTGACCTAACGATCTGATTGAATGCTGCAGCATTACTATCCAGTGAGCTTATAAGCGTATTTCTTCCGACGTCTGATCATTTACGACCCGTTGAGAGACGACAGCAATACAGCTTTTAAGTCCAGGCCATTGATCTGTAATGTTCAGCCAGTCAAGCTTGTCCGTTGATAGGCACATCCTTTTTTCTCGGCGCCCGCGAGAGGTTTCCTCTTGGGTTGACACGTCAACATGTTTATTATGCTGCATATCGAATGTGTTATTAAAATGTTTTTTTACTGCGGCGTGTAAGGTGCCTTGATTACCTTTTAGTGCTAGGACGTAATCACCGCCAGCGGTAATGATTTTATCAGCGATACTTTTTTGGCAGCCCATAGCATCTATCGTGACAACCGCGTCATTAATATTCAAATGATCAATAAGCTGGGGGATCGCGGTGATTTCATTGGATTTTTCGGCCACTTTTTCTTGCGCCAAAACCAACCTAGCTTCGGCGGCAAAGGCACTCACCATATGGATGGCACTGCCGCCAGAAGCTTTATTATGACTGCCTTTTAGTACTTTTCCATCTATGGCAATCACGCGCCCTAGCTCCACCTCAAAGTCTGTCGCCCAGCGCAGGAAGCTGTCCCTAAATACCGAGGGTGATAAGCGCGAAATAACACGATTAAAGGTGTTTTTTGATGGGATACCGTTTTTAAGGTCAGTATATTTTTTGATGAAATCTATTTTGCACTCAGCAAAATCAACGAAATCCTCCCAGGTTTCAACGCCACAAATTGCACCGCAAAAGACAATGAATAAAATATCAGGAAGAGCATGTAATTTTTGACGGTCGATACGAGGATCTTCGATATCTGAAAAATACTTGATGATATCAATGGGCGTTTTTTTTGAGGACATGAGTAGCTACGGTGTTGTTAGTGACAGCCAATAATACAATAAGTCACCTAACTTCGTCGAATATGACCCTATTGTGTCGCCATTTAAGTGGGAGGGCCCTGACACACTATCCGTTTACCAGCCCTTAGCCTTTACTACTCAGCGGGCTATGCGGGCAGGACGCCCGCGTGCAGCCTTCAGGGATGAACTTGTAGCGGCCCTGTGTAGTGAAGGCTGAGGCTGCGAGATAAATTTACGAAGTGAAAAACCGCATATATCCCGTTAATATCAAAAATTTAAAATAAACGACTAAATATCACAAAACCCATACCAATTAGCGTACAGGCAAGGCCTGTAATGTACGGCGCCATATGGGCTAGCTTTAATTTAGTGATGGAGCGATATTGAATCATTAGCCACACTAAACAACCGATGCCCGTAATATTAATAGGAAAAATAAATACCTCTAGCGGTATAGTGCCCGTTGAGCATCCAAAACTTTTAGCGTCTATATATACTTCTAGCACATAAAGATAAACGAAGAGCCAGCTTAATATTCTTACAATGACGCTACTCGCTCTAACCACGTATTCTTCCTTACTTGCAATCTATCAAAACGAGTGCCTGTCCCTGCAAGTGCTCTCACGCCACCTATAACAATCGTACTGAACACACTGTCCGTTTACCAGCGCCTTAGTCTTTACTACTCAGCGGGCTATGCGGGCAGGACGCCCGCGTGCAGCCTTCAGGGATGAACTGGTAGCGGCCCTGTGTAGTGAAGGTTGAGGCTGCGAGATAAATTTACGCAGTGCACAATTGCCTCGCCCCTTAGCGTATGTGCTTAGTGTGAGTGTCTGTAAGTAAAAGCTTTGAAATCGAGTAGAAAGCGCTGCGTTATTTATACATAGCGGGCGAGTATGCGGCTGAGTAGTTCGCTTAAATGCCGTAAAAAAAGCGTGCCGCCATTGGGTAGGTAGCGCTCTTTGTCGGGGTGGCCCACGGCAATGAGCGCGATGGGGCGACTACCGTGGTGGACTACGCATAAAGCGGCCGAGCCGACCTCTTCAGACTGCCTAAACAGCGCGTTAATTTCGGGTTGGCTAATGCCGCTAAAAGCGGTTTTACTGCTATTTAAACGTTGATTGAGTGCGGGTTGGAATTCGGTTGTGTGCAAAAATTGCGTTGTTGCTGAGTTGAGTTTTTTGTCGAGTACCCAAATGGCTGCGTGAGGGACTTTAAACTCTTGGTTTAAGCTGTAATTGAGCGCATCAAAGATATCACCGAGCTCGCTGCATTCAATTAATGCGAGGGTTAGGCGTTGGCTGAGCTCAAATAGTCGGTCATTATCACGTGCATTACCAAGCAAAATATTTAAGCGTTCACGAATATTGCTATTGCGCTCGCGAAAGGTGTGCACTTGTTTTTCGATCAGTGAAATTGCTCTGCCCGAAGGGTGGGATAGGCGCACTTGTAGCAGTAAATCGAGGTGTTTTTCAAAAAACTCAGGGTGTTGCTGTAAGTACAGCGCGACGTGTTTTTCACTGATACTGTTTTCATTGACACGAGAGGGCTCGGAAGGCGTTGGGCTATTGGGGTTGTCTTGCGTAGATTTAGCGGTTGTTGGACCATGACTCATAGCTATACTGCCTTCGATTAAATGCGCATTTGCCCGTGAAATACTGTTGCTGTTGGACCGGTCATGAGTACGGGGGTGTTGGCACCTTGCCACTCAATGGTCAGGCTGCCGCCGGGTAAATTGACGGTCACTGTATTGTCGAGCAGCCCCTGCAATTGCCCTGCCACCACGGCTGCACACGCGCCGGTACCACAGGCAAGCGTTTCGCCTACACCGCGTTCGTAAACGCGCAAATTAATGGTATTACGATCGATAATGCTCATGAAGCCGGCGTTGACTTTATTGGGGAATTGACTGTGGGCTTCTACAAGAGGGCCTATTGTTGCTACCGGGTAGAGGTGAACGTCTTCTACACAGGCTACCGCATGCGGGTTGCCCATTGATACCGCACCGATCGTCAAAGAGCTGGCGGTATTATTGGCCGGTAATGGTAGGGGGTAGCTGGCTTGCTGGGTGTGGGTGTTAAAGGGGATGCAACTGGGGGTGAGCTCGGGCACACCCATATCAACCGTTACGTTGTATTTGTCGATTACGTTTAATACCAGTAGGCCCGCTGCGGTTTCGGCGCGAATAGTATGGCTGCCGGTGAGCTTGCGCATACGCACAAAAATGGCAAAGCAGCGTGCGCCATTACCGCAGTTTTCAACCTCTGAGCCATCGCCGTTAAAAATGCGGTATTTAAAATCGGCATCGGGCCGCGAGGGGGCTTCGACAATAAGAATTTGATCGCAGCCTACACCAAAATTACGATCGGCAATCTTGCGTGCGCGTTCAGGGGTAATATTAACCTGCTGGCTAATCGCATCGATCATGACAAAGTCATTGCCTAAACCATGCATTTTGGTGAAGCGGATTTTCATAGCGAGCCTTATTCAGCAGTCGTAGCGTTGGCGAAGGTTGACTCTAGAGCCATTAGGTCGTCCAGGCTTTCGCGTTTGCGGACAATTAAACTACGTTGGCCATCAACCATAATTTCACAGGCACGCGGGCGTGAGTTGTAGTTGGAGCTCATGGTAAAGCCGTAAGCGCCAGATGATTTGATGGCGAGTAAATCACCTTGCTCTAATGCCAGCGTGCGATCTTTGCCTAAAAAGTCACCGGTTTCGCATACGGGGCCTACAATATCCCAGGTTAAAGGGGGCGTTGTACGCGGGTTGACGGGTACAATATCTTGCCACGCTTGATACAGTGCTGGGCGAATAAGATCGTTCATAGCGGCATCAACAATGGCAAAGTTTTTGTGCTCGGTGGGCTTTAAGTATTCAACTCGCGTGAGTAATATGCCGGCATTAGCGGCAATCGAGCGGCCAGGTTCAAACATTAAGGCAATTTTACGGTTGCCCAAACGGGCTTTGATTGCGCCAATGTAGTCGCCAATAGCAGGCGGTGTTTCATCGTCATAGGTGACACCCAGGCCACCCCCTAAGTCGAGGTGGCGAATATCAATGCCTTCGGCTGCAAGGGCGTCAACCAGCTTAAGAACGCGCTCAAGCGCATCTAAAAAGGGCTGGGTTTCGGTAAGTTGTGAGCCAATATGGCAATCTACGCCATTAATGCGCAAGCCTGGTAGGCTAGCGGCGCGCTTATAGACGCTAATGGCATGGTTGATATCAATACCAAATTTGTTTTCTTTAAGGCCTGTTGAAATATAAGGGTGCGTATTGGCGTCTACATCGGGATTGACCCGAATAGAAATAGGCGCCACGGTGTTTTGGGCGCTCGCCACGTGCGATAAGGTTTCGAGTTCGCTTTGTGACTCGACGTTAAAGCAGCCCACGCCTACATCTAATGCCCGGGCTATTTCGCTTGCGCTTTTCCCCACACCTGAAAAAACAATTTTTGCGGGGTCGCCACCGGCGCGCAGTACCCGTTCAAGCTCACCCGCCGACACAATATCAAAGCCTGCGCCTTGCTCGGCGAGTAAGCTCAAAACACCTAAGTTAGAGTTAGCTTTTACGGCATAACAAATAGCACCAGGCCAGTCACCTAATGCGCCAGCATAAGCTTGGTAGGCATCGATGAGCGCTTTACGGCTATATACAAAGCAGGGAGTACCGTATTGGTTGGCAAGCGTATTTAAATTCACTTGCTCAAAATGTAAGCTGTCGTTTTTTAAAGTGAGAGACATCAGTAAGCCTAGGTATTGTTAGGGAGCTCAAATGTGCTTTGTGCAGCGCTATTATCGTGCGAGTGCTGCGCTTTGGGGTCAACGGTATTTGGTGTAGGGGCAATCAATGGCCCCTTATGGCCGCAACCGCTCAGCATTAGCGCAAGTACGCTAGCGGCTATGGACGTTGTGATGGTGGTTAAAGCCGCTTTGGTCATCTATTTGTACAGCGTGGCGCCGCCCCTATTATTAATTAAACGCCAGAGTATACGGGCGGGAGCCAGTGTGAACAATACTACGGCCGCGCGCGAATGAGATTTTAACGGCGATTACACCGGTTTTTAAGATTTTACGGTTCATCTTTTGCTTTAAAGCAGCGACAAAAGCAACGACAATAGGCAATCATTTATTCAAGGCAATGAGAGCGTTATGCATTTATCACTGGGTAAGTACAGGCACTACAAAGGTCATTTTTACCATGTCACAGGTATTGCTAAGCACAGCGAAACACAAGAGTTACTGGTGGTGTACCGGTGTTTGTACGGAGATTTTAGCTTGTGGGTGCGCCCATTAGTGATGTTTACAGAGCGAGTTACTGTGGATGGAAAAGAAGTGCCGCGCTTTGAATTTGTTGGGGATATGTAGTGGCGAGCGCCTTAAATGCATCCAATAAAGCCACTCTAGCGGAGCAAGCGCGCAATGATACTTTTTATATGCATTTGGCGTTGCAGCAAGCGCGCAAAGCGTATGGTAAAGGTGAGGTGCCTGTAGGGGCGGTATTGGTCGCTGGCGGCCAAGTTATTGGCAGCGGTTTTAATCAGCCTATTACCGCCACCGACCCCACCGCCCATGCCGAGGTGCAGGCTTTAAGGGCCGCCTCGCAAGCGGTAAGCAATTACCGTTTACCCGCCACCACACTCTACGTGACCGTCGAACCATGCACTATGTGCTTAGGCGCATTGATCCATGCACGTGTAAAGCGGGTGGTGATGGGGGCTTTAGAGCCTAAGGCGGGTCGCATATGTAGCCATAGCCTATTGGAGGACACCTGTTTTAATCATTTATTAGAGGTGACCGCTGGGGTGTGCGCCCAAGAGGCGAGTGATTTGATGCAAGCTTTTTTTGCTGAGCGGCGGGCGCTTAAAAAAAGCTTAAAGCAGCGTGCCTTGCTGGCAGCGCGTGATAACACCTGAGAGCAATACGGCAACACAGCGCAATACTACAATACAGGGCAATACTACAACACAGAGCAATACTACAATACAGAGCAATCATAGCGGTGGGCTACATGGCATTAATATCTTCAAGCTCTTCTAGTGCGCTGCTAATAATAGATTCGTAAATGTGATCGGGTTGAGGTGTTGATGGCTCGCTGGCCACAGAGCCTTTTGTATCGTAGGCTTGCTTCCAGGCAATAACATTATAAAAGTTGCGGATATTATTGACGTAGCTAACAGCCTCGTGGCCGCGCGCATAACCGTAGCGAGTTTTTTTGTAGTATTGACGCTTTGTTAAGAGCGGTAGGCGCTCGCGAATATCGCTCCACAGGTTGGGGTTACCGCCTTGGTCTTGTGTGATTTTACGGGCATCTTGCAGGTGCGAAAACCCGATGTTATAGGCCGCTAGGGCTAGCCATGTGCGATCGGGCTCGGTGATGTCATCACTTAAGCGGTCATACATTTTACGGAAGTATTTGGCACCGCCTTCAATGCTTTGCAGAGGGTCTAATCGGCTTTTTACGCCCATTTCTTTTGAGGTGTTTAGCGTTAGCATCATAAAGCCGCGCACACCAGTGCGCGATTTGGCTTTTGGGTTCCAGTGTGACTCTTGATAACTAATGGCGGCGAGTAATTGCCAGTCGAGCGCGTATTTGTTGGCGGCTTTTTGCAGCGCCTCTTGCCATTTTGGCAATCGCGTGCGCAGGCGTTTGGTAAAAATGAGGGCGCCGCTGTAATCAATATGGCCGACATGACCATAAAAACTCTCGGTTATTTCGGCTAATTTGCCACTTGTTTCTAGTGTGTGCAAATAATGGTTGGCGGCTTTAACTAGGCTGTCGTCTTCAATTTTAGGTAGCGCCCAGGCCAGTGATTGAGGCTCACTAATATCAAAAGCGGCGAGTGCTCGAGGGTAGGAGCTGCTGTTCATATCTAAGGCATTCGAGTCGACAACGGCATAAGTTACTTTTTGGTTGTGTACATTTTCCATCAGGTCGAGCATTTCTATGTCGTGCTGTTCTTGCCATATAAGATCGGGGTATTGCTTTTTGATCATGCGTAGGCGCTCGGCGTGACTGCTATTGCCAATCACGAGAATATCTTTGCCTATAATGTCCTCAATCGCGCTGGGCTTTGGTGAGTTTGAGCGGTAAATAAGTTGTTGGGTTACTTGTAAATATGGCTCGCTAAAGCGCACTAGTTGTTGGCGTTTGGGGGTGACGGTTAGGCCAGCGGCTGCCATATGTACTTTGCGTTGATTAATTGCTTTAAAAATGAGCCCTAAATCTTCTATTTCAATAACTTGCAGTGTTACACCTATCGACTCGGCAAAGCCATACAGTAGCTCATAATCAAAACCGGTATACCCTTCGTCATCTTGATAATAGGTTGTTGGGCCATTGCGCGAAGCGACGATGAGCGTGCCAGAAAGCTTAATGCGCTCTAGCAGCGTGGGCCAGTGGCTCGCCTGTAGCGGGTAACACAAAAGGCAGACGCAGCTCACCATAATCACGTGATTAGTCACTCTGTAGCTGATTTCGCGAATAATGTGTTGCCATTTATGCATAGGTCGGTGTGTATACTTATTTTTAGGCTAAAATCGGTTGAGTAAAGGGCTCGATACGGTGGCCGCTCAGGTTAGGTTTACCATAAGTTTTGGCTACAGCGCTGGGTTATGCCAATACAGCGTTAAACCGTTTTGAACTTAAAAGTTGTGGCCCGAATGCCATTAAGGTTAAGCCTTGGCGGTTATCTTGGCATGGGTTGCTTGTCGTGTTGATGGCCCTGTTTTTGTCATTTTTAGGCCGCGAGTATCTTGCTTTTGTGAGTGCAGTTGCGTTGATATTACCTTGTATATGCATCGGCGGGAAGCTTGTAGCGTCATGGCGGAGGATTGGCGCGCCACATTTGAATGATCGTTAAGTGCCTGATGCGGGCAATAACCGACATCAAATTGACGCCTTTTGCTGCTACTCGATAGGAAATCGAGTACAATGCGCGCTTTTTTCGATCACACGTTTAGCAGACTTTGAGACTGATTCCTCTATGTTGATTTTGCCCGGTGCGCCAGCGCTTTCTGAATTTCGAACCCAAAAACTTCTTTCTACTTTGCAGGCTGCTCAGCCAGGTATCTCGGCGGTTTATGCTGAATATGTGCATTTTGCAGATTTAAGTGAAACGCTCAATGCTATTGATACTGAAGTCCTTGCTCGACTCCTGACCTACGGCCCAAAGGCCGATAAAAAAGCCTCTGCTGGCCAATTGCTATTATCGGTGCCGCGCCCAGGGACTATTTCTCCTTGGTCGTCTAAGGCGACTGACATTGCACATAATGCAGGCCTTAGCCAAGTCAACCGTATTGAGCGCGGAGTGGTTTACCACTTAGAAGGGGACTTTGACCTCAATATGGTCGCCCATTTGCTGCATGATCGCATGACCGAAGTAACTTATGGCAGCCTTGATGAGGCCGAAGCCTTGTTTGCTAAGCATGAGCCTAAACCTTTATTCCATATTGATATTTTAGGTGGCGGCAAAATCGCTTTAGAAGCGGCCAATATTTCGTTGGGCTTGGCGCTGGCCGATGATGAAATTGATTATTTGGTGGCGAGCTTTAATGATTTAGCACGCAACCCCACTGATGTTGAATTGATGATGTTTGCACAGGCAAACAGTGAGCATTGTCGTCATAAAATATTCAATGCTAGCTGGACTATTGACGGCGAAGAAAAAGATTTGTCGCTATTTAAAATGATTAAAAATACCTATGCATTAGGTGGTGAAGATGTGCTTTCGGCTTATGCCGATAATGCCTCTGTGATTACCGGCACGGTGGCTGGGCGCTTTTATCCCAACCCCGACACCAATGTCTACGGTTACCATCAAGAGCCCGTTCATATCTTAATGAAGGTTGAAACCCATAACCATCCTACCGCCATTGCGCCCAATCCAGGTGCTGGTACTGGTTCGGGTGGCGAAATCCGCGATGAAGGCGCTGTGGGTAAAGGCTCTAAGCCTAAAGTGGGCTTGAGTGGTTTTACGGTATCTAATTTGCAAATTCCCGGTTATAACCAGCCTTGGGAGCAAAACTACGGCAAGCCTGGACGTATTGTTGATGCACTCGATATTATGCTTGAAGGGCCAATTGGTGGTGCGGCGTTTAATAACGAATTTGGCCGTCCCAATATTTGTGGTTACTTCCGTACGTTTGAGCAAGACTTTGATGGCGAGCGCCGTGGTTATCATAAGCCGATCATGTTGGCGGGTGGTTACGGCAACATCAAAGAAGAGCATATTGCGCAAGAAGAGTTTGCGCCAGGGTGCCACCTTATTGCTTTAGGTGGGCCGGCTATGCTTATTGGCTTGGGCGGTGGTGCAGCCTCGTCTATGGCATCAGGAACTTCATCAGAAGATCTCGATTTTGCCTCTGTGCAGCGTCAAAACCCCGAAATGGAGCGCCGTTGCCAAGAAGTGATCGATCAGTGTTGGCAGTTGGGTACCAATAACCCTATTGCGTTTATCCACGATGTGGGCGCTGGCGGCTTATCGAATGCCTTCCCCGAGCTTGCCAAAGATGGCGGCTGTGGCGCTAACTTTGAATTGCGCGACGTGCCTAACGATGAGCCGGGTATGTCACCTTTAGAAATTTGGTGTAACGAGTCGCAAGAGCGCTACGTAATGGCTGTTGCGCCAGAGTGCTTGGCGCGTTTTAAAGCGATTTGTGAGCGTGAACGCTGCCCTTATGCTGTTGTAGGTGAGGCCATTAGCGAGCAAGTGTTGCGTGTGAATGATCGCGACTTTGAAGCCAAGCCTGTTGATTTACCAATGAATATTCTGTTTGGTAAAGCCCCCAAAATGCATCGCGAAGCCACTACCTATAATGCGGCATTAACACCTTTGAGTATCGATTTGAGTGTCAACGATGCGGCTGAGCGCGTACTGCAGCACCCTACGGTGGCAAGCAAGCAATACTTAATTACCATTGGTGATCGCTCGGTGACCGGTATGGTTGTACGCGACCAAATGGTCGGCCCGTGGCAGGTTCCTGTGGCCGATTGCGCGGTAACCACGGCAACGTTTGATAGCTATGCCGGTGAAGCTATGAGTATGGGTGAGCGTACACCGATCGCGCTGATTGATGCGGCGGCCTCTGGCCGTATGGCTGTGGCCGAGTCGATCACTAACATCGCGGCAACGCCTATCGCCCGATTACGTGATGTTAAGCTGTCAGCCAACTGGATGTGTGCCGCGGGCCATAAAGGCGAAGATGCCAAGCTTTACGAAACCGTCACGGCTGTGGGTATGGATATTTGCCCGGCATTAGGCTTAACGATCCCTGTGGGCAAAGACTCGATGAGTATGCGCACCGCATGGCAAGACAACGGCCAAGAAAAGGCGGTGACCTCGCCATTGTCAGTCATTATCACAGCCTTTGCGCCAGTGACCGATGTGCGCAAAACCTTAACGCCTGAAATTAATGCTGCCGAAGGCAATACATTGGTATTGATTGATTTGGCCGCAGGCAAGCAGCGCTTGGGAGGCTCTATTTTGGCCCAAAGCTGCAATCAAATGGGTGACGATTGTGTCGATGTTGAAGATGCTCGCGAGCTTAAAGCGTTCTTTGATGGTATGCAGGCGTGCTTAGAAGCCGGTACTATCGGTGCTTACCACGATCGCAGTGATGGGGGTTTATTAGCCGCGGTAGCCGAAATGGCTTTTGCCGGTCGTTGTGGTTTGGCGCTTGATGTTGCGGTGTTGGGCAATGACCCGATGGCGGCGCTCTTTAATGAAGAGTTAGGGGCTGTTATTCAGGTAACTGATGAGCATCTTAAAGCCGTGCAAGACGCGTTTAGTGCAGCAGGGTTTACCGGTAAGTTAGTTGTATTAGGTCAAGCGACTAAAGATGAGGCGATTATATTGCGTACTGGCGAGCAAGTACTCATTGATACAACGCGCGCGCACTGGCAACAATTATGGAGCAAAACTAGCTTCCACATGCAGTCTTTGCGTGACAACATTGACTGCGCTGAGCAAGAGTTTTCGAATATTATAGCGCCTAACCCCGGGTTGAATACTCGCTTAAGCTATGATCCGAGCAGCAATATAGCGGCGCCGTTTATTGCAACGGGTGCACGCCCTAAAGTGGCCATCTTGCGCGAGCAAGGCGTGAATAGCCAGCTAGAAATGGCAGCGGGCTTTGAGCGTGCCGGCTTTACAGCCGTAGATGTGCATATGAGTGATGTGCTCAGTGGCCGTGTACGTTTAGAGGACTTTAAAGGCTTGGCTGCGTGCGGTGGCTTTAGCTATGGTGATGTTTTAGGTGCTGGTGAAGGCTGGGCCAAAACGGTGTTGTTTAATGGTATTGCGCGTGACCAATTTGAGGCGTTTTTCCATCGCAATGATACCTTTAGCTTAGGTGTGTGCAACGGCTGCCAAATGATGTCTAACCTTAAAGATTTGATTCCCGGTGCTGATTTGTGGCCGCACTTTGTGCGCAATATGTCTGAGCAGTTTGAAGCTCGTGTAGCGTTAGTTAAAGTTGAAGAGACTAACTCTGTCTTATACCAAGGTATGGCGGGCTCACATTTACCGGTCGCCGTGGCTCATGGTGAAGGCCGAGCTGAGTTTGCTGATAAAGCAGCATTTGACGCATGTAATGTTAGCGGCCAAGTGGCGGTAAGGTTTATTGATAACAGCCTGAACGTGACCGAGGCTTACCCGGCTAACCCTAATGGTTCGCAAGCGGGTATTACAAGCTTAACCAGTACCGATGGCCGGGCGACTATTTTAATGCCTCACCCAGAGCGCGTATTCCGTACAGTGGCTAACTCGTGGAAGCCGAGCGATTGGAATGAAGATGGCGGTTGGTTGCGCATGTTCCGCAATGCCCGTGTTTTTGTGGGTTAAAGGCTGTGGCTTTTACGCTGTGCCAATAAATTAAAATGTACACGACGCTTGACCTTAAGCGATAAAACAAATACTGTGTGTACATACAGTTAATGATGAGGATACATTTATGGCAGTAATTGCTGTTTGGCAATGTGATCGGGATGGGGCTATGTTCAAAAACAAAAAAGATGCCGACGACCATGACAAAATGCTTGAGTTGGCTGAGAACATTACAGCCTTAATTGAGCAAAATATTAAAGGTATGGACGAAGCGCAAGCTGAAGCTGTAGGCCTATTACTCGCTAAGCGCCGCGATATTTTGGCGCGCGCCTGTAAAGGCAAGCCGGAGCTTCTATTAGAAGAAGAGCCAGAAGAGCACAATGACGGCGATGTCTTTGACGTCGAAGCATAGCGCACTTTCATAGTAATATTGAAACCCTCAAAGCTTGGCTTTGGGGGTTTTTTTATGGGCGTTTGTTTGTGGGCGTTTGTTTCGATTCTCTTGGTCTGCTGAGACTCTCATTGAGCACTGCGTATGATTTTGGTCTCTAGGGGCGAGGCAATAATATATTATTCAGTACGCAGAGCTCTGTTTTCTCAGCAAGGCGCTAGAAGGGTTGTATGTCTGAGTATGTAGCGTCTGAGTATATAACGCTTCGGGCAATGGTTGTTGTGGTCAACGCCGCTGAGGGAGTAGGAAGCTTATATTATTGGGTAAAGTATTGTTGCCTCGCCCTTTAGCTTTGTTGAGATGACGTTGAGATGGCGTTGAGAGAGTGTGAAGATAGCCCTTTTCTGGTGTCTTGTAAGTCTTTATGCGATTATGCTGACTTAATGATTGTGTCTGCAGTGGCTTTGCCCGCTATTTTGTGGACAAAAATAATAAGCCTATTGAGAGTGATAGTTATGAGCCAAGTTGAAATTGCCCTTAAAATTAAAGCAAGTTTAGGTGAGTGCCCACGCTGGGATGAAAAAGAGCAATTGTTGTACTGGCTGGATATCAATGCAGGACAGCTACATTGCCTGAATCCGGCAACGGGTGAAGATCGTTTTTTACAATTTGACGAAGAAATTGGCTGTTTTGCTTTGAGAGCAAAAGGTGGCTTTGTGTTAGCTATGCGCACGGGGCTTTACACTATTGATGGTTGGAATACGCAGCGAACCTTTATCGCAGACCCTGAACAGGGGATGGAAAAAAACCGCTTTAATGACGGACGCTGTGATGAACAGGGCCGTTTATTTGCCGGTAGCGTATATCCACCAAAAGACTATGGTGGGGCCAGTATTTATTCATTAAGTGCTGAAGGTGAGGTGAAGTGCTGGGTTAAAGACTTGTTAACCGCTAATGGCATTGCCTTTAGCCCCGATAATAAAACGTTTTATTATGCCGACACGCCAAGCCATGCAATTACTCGCTGTGATTATGATTTAGACTCGGGCGAGGTGAGTAATTGCTCTGTTTTGCATCAGTTTGAGCACGGCAATGGCCGCCCCGATGGTGCGGCCGTCGATAGCGAAGGCTATTACTGGAGTGCTTTGTATGAAGGTGGGCGCATAGTGCGCGTTAGCCCTGAGGGTGAAATTGTGCAAGAAATTGCCGTGCCAGCAAAGTGCCCCACAATGATTGCCTTTGGTGGTGACGATCTTAAGACGCTTTATATTACCACTGTAGGCGCTCGCCCTGAAGAAGAGCTATTAGCCTACCCAGACTCCGGTGCGGTATTGCGTGTACGCGTTGAAGTTGCCGGCCGCATTGAGAATCGATTTGCGGGCTAGGTACTATCTACTGAGGCTATTTTTGGTGCTATAAAGCGCTGTAAATTTTTTGTTTTTACAGGCTAAGTGTCTTATTTTTTGTGTAATTAAATGTCATATTGGTGCTCGATAATAATACAGAGGTCAAAGTGAATTCTACAGTTAAGAAGCTCTTTTCGGCGGGAACCTTTTCTTTGTCGAGCGTTTTTTTTGCGTTTGGTTTAGCTTGGGTGCTGCTCTATCACATTGATTTTTCGTATGGCCGTTGGCATGATTTGGGCGGTATTGGTACTGCCATTGAAAAATATGCTCCCCAGAACTATTACCGCTCAGGGTTTGCCGAAACAACGAAGGCGCAGCGTGAGTCCCTGTTCCAGCAAATTAGTTACAGTGTTCACCATGGTGCTGTAGGGTTAGAAACCATAATGTACTCGGTACCCGGCCACCCTACACAAACACTCTTAACTGCCGATGAGGTGGGGCATTTAACCGATGTTGCTATTTTAGTGAATAAGGTGGAGTGGTTGGTGATTTTTGGGGCTTTGGGCTGGTTTGCTATGGCTGTTCATTATTATCGAGGCCGTATCCGGCCGCCTTCTGTCCTCAATCAGTGCTTGGCATTATTGATTTTGATGGTTGTATTTGTCGTTATTTTGTTGGTTATCGGCCCAACAAAAGTGTTTAGCCAAATGCATGAATGGGTCTTTCCGCCTGGCCATCCTTGGTTTTTTTATTATCAGCAATCTTTAATGTCGACCATGATGTGGGCGCCAGTACTTTTTGGTTGGATTGCTTTTGAATGGGCTGTATTAACGCTAATGTTTTTTGGTGTATTGCAGTTTGTCGCCAATCGCTTGTTACATCGTTTTTTGGCTAGCCCCCAACCTTGACGTACGCTGTGAAGCCAGTTGTGTTGGCTTGCTTTAAGAGTCTGTTTTGTGTGCCTGTTTGCATTGTAATATCAAAATAGCCCACTGGTTGTACATTTAATGTACTATCGATCGTTAATAAATACATTGTATTGTGAATACAAATAAAGCTGCCAACTCGGTCACGCAAAATCGCATTCAAAATTGTTATAGTCAATACATAAATAAGTGTCCGTATTAAGCTTTTGTTTGCGAATAAAAAATACTGTTTTTTTGAACCTACTGAGGTTCACAATGAGGAATGATCATGAATAGACTTTTTACTATAGGGTTAATCTCGGCTGCCCTAGCTGCTTGTGGTGGCGACCCGGAACCGGATGGAGGGACAGATTCTGGCACTGCACCTGTTTCTAGCTCTTCTCGAGTCACTGTTTCTAGCAGTATTAGCTCTGTAGCGCCTGTTTCTTCTAGCTCTGTGGTTGTTGCTTCTAGCTCGGTAGTTGTGACCAGCTCTGTTGCGCCTTCTTCCGTACCTGTGTCGTCTTCAAGTGTAGCGTCTTCAAGTGTAGATGCTGGGTTTGATGGCGATGTGGCGAATGGGCTGACACTGTTTTCGACAAAACAGTGTGTAGGTTGCCATTTAGATCTCGATGGCGATGGTTATTTTGGCGATAAAACCAACCATTTTGATCCTGATAGCTTTGGCACAGCTGGCGCATTGGGCGACTATGACGCAAGCACCCGAGCAGGTGTAGCTGATTTTATTAAAACCACGATGGGGGTTTTTGCTACTGGCGGTTGTGATGAGCAGTGTAGTAAAGATATTGCTGCCTACCTGTGGACACAAAAAAATGGCATAGATGGACCTGTGGGTGAGGCGGCATCTTGCGCCAACCCATCAGCTGATGCGATTCATTATGGCCGACGTGCTTTGCATGTATTAACCTCTTATGAATATCATAATTCACTCGCTAAACTATTTGGTGCCGCACTACCTGCTGATTACTCATCGGCTGCAAAGGTTAGTGTTGATACCGAGTTTGCTCGTCTTCCTAACCATATCAACGAAAATATTTCTGAGACGCGTTTAAATGGTTATTACGATAACGCTGTTGAAATTGCTGATTGGGCAATAGCAACACCGGGTGCTTTGACCTTTGATTGTGGTGATCCCGACTCTTGTGCCAGTAACTTAATTAATGATTTTGCCTATGTAGCTTATAGACGCTTACTGACCCTTGAGGAGCGCAATGAGTTCAGAACGATGATTTCGGAAGCGTCAGACCTTAATAGTGGTTTGAAGTGGGCGATTACAACTGTACTGGCTTCACCTCACTTCCTTTATCGTTCAGAGTTGGGCCGTACAGTCGCTGAGGCCTTGGTTGAAGAGCCCATTAAGGCTGACCCTAACGAAGTTGCTATAGATAGCCCTGTTGCTGTCGCAATGCCAAACATTACTTATGATAGTAATGATATTGGTGCTTATGGTGCGCATCAGTATGTTGGGGCTAACGCTAACTACACGTGGACAGGTAATGATGTTGTTAAAGTAAGGGTAAGTGGTACCGGCAAGTTTGGCTTAAAAATTGATAACAAAGACGTTGCCGAAATGGAGATAAACTCTGCATCACTGAAAACGCTGACGTTTAAAATTACTGAGGTCATGGGTTCTAATAAGTACATACAAACCTATAACGCTAGTGGTAATGCCCTTAAAGTTAGTAAGATTTTGGTGGGTAAAGTCGCTGTTGCAGAGCCGCCAGCACAAGAAGATAAAACACTATTAATGAAGGCCGATTCTAGCGCTTATGTTTTAAACTCTTTTGAATATGCATCGGCTTTATCTTTTGCCTTGACAGGCAGTGCACCTTCGCGTGAATTTTTAGATGCCGCTAAAAAGGGCGAGCTCTTTGATGCCGCAAAATTAGATGCACATATTGATGCGTTAATTGATTCTGACCTTGGTAAAGCACACATCGAGCGCTTGGCCGGTAAGTGGTTCCGTACCGATAAGTTACCGACGCGTGCGCGTAACGTTGCTGAGTTTACACCCGAAGTTCGTGATTCAATGATGCAAGAAATCCGTGAAATCTATAAGCATGTGTTTTATAACGGCGACTTTCCTAGTATGTACTCGGGTGAGTTCACTTACTTAGATAGTGCGCTGGCTGACTTTTACGACATGAGCGGCCAAGGTGGCGCATCGGCGGGTGACTTTAAGTGGGTTGATACCAGCGCACAATTGCGTGGTGGCATTATTGCTTCGGGTGGCTTCATGGCTTACAACGCGCACATGGATTACACCTCGCCTATCCAGCGTGCTGCGCATTTTCGCCAGGATGTATTGTGTCAAGCGATTCCGCAGCCTGTTAACTTAGAAGACTCTGATGAGCGTGATAAGGCCGGTATTCGAGCGGCAGAGCGAGCCAAAGTCGGTACAGTGACTACCGCTGAGTACTTTGATATTCAAACTAACGTACCGGGTTCTTCTTGCGCCACGTGTCATAATGCCGTGCTCAATCCGCTATTTGGCTTAGATGACTTTGATAATGTGGGTCGTTTACGTAAGCGTGTGGGTGGTGATGTTGTGCAAGATGGTTTGATTCTTGTCAATGGTGTTGCTGTACCGCAAGGTACGAAAGATTTAGCCATCGATTTTGTGAACAAAGAGGGTTACTTATTTTCACCAGAGGTTGTGGGTTCTTTATCAACCGCGCAAGCCGATAGCGATAAAGCAGCCTCTAAAGGTATAGCCTTCTCGGGTGCTAAAGATCTCGGTAGAAAAATTGTGGCACAAGATGTACCAGGAATTTCTGCTTGTTTAATTGAAAAAACAACACGTTATGCTATGGGTTATACCTTACGTAAAGATCTTCTTGAAGATGCTGAAATTAAAGGTGCTAGCTACTTAAGTATTACTGATGCTCAAGAATCTGAGTTTGTTTGTGTGCAAGATGAGCTTAATGCTGCTTACGCTGTAGCGAAAAGCCCTCGTGATGTGCTTAAGGCATTAGTTAAATCTTCTGCTTTCCGCTTCCGTAAGTAATAACCTAGGGGGGAGCTAGCTCCCCCTGTATGAAATGCATACACAGTAAAGGGTTGCAATTATGAAATTTTTTAAAAATGATAAGCCAAATGAAACGGCTGTTGAAAATCAGCAACGCCATGTACAAAAAGAGCGTCGTAGCTTTTTAGATATGGTGAGTAAAGCGGGTATCGCATCATCAACGTTGCGTTATTCAAGCTTGTTAGGTGGGGTGATGACCGCGCGCTATGCGCAGGCAGCTGATAGCCCTAAACGTGTGGTTTTTTGTTATATCCACAGTGGTGCGCCTGAAAATGACTTCCGCCCGACGTCTGCAACGAATATGGCCGGAGGTACTTATCATTATGGTCCGCAAGGGCATGATATTGCGGGAATTTGTAAGTTTCGCGGTGTAGATACCGGTGTGGCAGTGCACGGTGGTGCTCGTCAAGCCTTAGGTGGCGGTTACGGCGGCAATACCATTGATGTTGATTTAGGCTCTGTGTTGGGTGCGACGAGTTATTATTCGTCTATCTTTTTAGGGTCGAATGCTACAGCTGGAGGCACAGGCCCTGGTATTGTCGTTAGCTCGGCAGGCCAGCCCATTGAGCAGCCAACTGCGGCGGTAGCGAAGTTTTTTGCTGAGTTACCTGATTTAGGCGGTGATGAGACCTACAAAAAATCATTTGCTGCGCAAAAAGCGGCTGTAGAGTCTGTTAAGAAGAAGCTAGGCACTGAAGAGCAAAAACGCCTACAAACTCATTTTGATGCACTAGAAAAGCTTGAGTCTCGTATTACTGACTTAAATAGCGCAGCGGCGCCTGATTTGGGCGCGTGTAAGCCTACAATTGCCAGCGACCCAAATGATAGTCAAAACGCAGGTATGGTTGAACATGCCAAATTGCAAGCCGATGTGATTATAGCGGCTTTTGCATGTGATATTACCCGTGTTGCCACGCTGCAAATTGGTAACCATCAGGGCGGTGGTTGGTCTTATAAAGGTTTTGATGGCCATAGTGCGGGCCATTCAGGTGGCGCCTCTGTATGGAACGCCATGATGACTGAAAAATTCGAAGTGCCGGCATACTTTATCAAAAAGCTGAGTGAAACAAATGATTCAAATGGCCAGCCATTAATTAACAGTACCGCTTTTTGCCAGGTGAGCTGTGCGGGTAATGGTTTATCGCATAGTTCGGCAGATTCACCGTTTATGCTGGCCACTAAAATATCTGAATTTGGGGGTGGCTCGTTCTCATCTAAAGGGACTAATGCCAGCGCTAAAAACTTCTTTTCTGAAGTGACAAAAGGTTTGGGTGTTGATCCTAGCGCCACAGTCGTTGGCGCTGCTGGCGGTGATGTTGATCTTCTTGCGTAATGTTTGTATAACGTGCAGTAGCTTTTGAGCTGCGCGCACGCTTAAATAAATCAAAGCCCTACTTCTTTTGGCGGTAGGGCTTTTTTGTATGCGATTAATTTTTTAAGGCCGGCTTTTTATTATTGGAATTTTTATGCCTAATAACATTGAATTTAACTTTCCTAAGGGTTTATTGATTTGCCCTGTATGTGCGCACGAGTTGGTAAGTACTTACTGTGAAGGTTGCCAGAATGATTATTTTACGCTCGCGGATATTCCTTGCGTGTTTCCGTCGGGTTTACAGCAAAAAACCCTGTGGCAGCACCAAATGGCCATGATGGCTGCACAAGGTGGAGACGCTTTGGCTAGCCTGGATAATATGCTGCAAGGCTATGATCTATCGACTTTAACGCGTGACCGCCTAGAAGTGGCCTATGCCGCTATGGATCAAAGCTTGCAAAGTATTATGACTTTGCTCGAAGACGGAGGGTTAACCGCCCAGCGCGATGCGCGTTTTGATCAAGCGGAGGTTGATAACCCCACAGAGTATTACCACCACATTTTGCGTGATTGGGCGTGGGATAGTGAGAAAAGCCAGTATTTTGAGACCCACGCTAACGATGCTAATTTACAGCGCGTATTAGCGATTTGGGGCAAGCCAGAACCCGGGAAAATGCTGGTGTTAGGTGCCGGTGCAGGGCGATTAAGTTGGGATCTACATACACAGCTTGATGCCCCGTTAACCATTGCCTCTGATATTAACCCTTTTTTATTGGCCAGTGCTCAGCGTTTAATTCAAGAACGCCGTAGCATCTCATTACCTGAGTTATATACCTATCCTCAAATAGGCTACTCTTTTGCGAATACTTGGAGCATGGTGCCGCCTTTAGATGAGCATGACGCGCGTAAACGCTGGTTTGCACTGGGTTCTGATGTATGGAATATGCCCCTAAAAGCAGGCAGTATGGATACGATTGTTACCTCTTGGTTGTTGGATGTTACCGGTGGCGACGTTAAAGATTTAATCAGTGTTATTGCGTATTTGTTGAAGCCTGGTGGGCGCTGGATTAATACTGGGCCGCTATTGTATTCACGCAATTTATCATTTGATAAAAAGTATTCAGCCGAAGAAATTATTGATTTTGCGGGTATGGCAGGCTTTGATGTTCAGGCGCAATCGGTTGATGAAATTGCACATATGGTATCACCGCTTAATGCGCGATATCATCATGAGCAAGTATTCTCGTTTAATGCCTATAAACAGCTAGAGCCCCAAGCCTTACCTAAGCCATCGAATACCGCGCAATGGTTGACTCCCGGCTGGCTAGTGTTGCATCACTTGCCGATACCCAATATTGCGTTTGAATGCGAACGGGGGCATGAATTTATCACACGTGTGCTTGAACTTGTCGATGGCCAGCGCAGCCTTTATTTAATTAGCCAGTTGGTGCAGTCCACTCTACCCGATGGTGTAGATGCAAAAGAAGCGGTAGTGGCTGTGTTTGGGCAGATACTCGAAGGCATGGCTCGCTCTAGACTCGGGGTACAGTAACATAATCAAAAGTGATAAAAAAACCGACACTCAAATAAATTTTAGTAAACGTGTTATTAGATGGCCTAAGGCACCCATGGCAGTGCCTTTTGACGTACAATGTGTTGATATTCTTTAGGAGAGCTATTGTGTCTGAGTCTAACTTTATTATTGCCCCCTCTATTTTGTCTGCTGATTTTGCGTGTTTAGGTGAAGAGGCCCAAGCCGTGATTGACGCAGGCGCTGATATGATTCATTTTGATGTGATGGATAATCACTATGTGCCCAATTTAACGTTTGGGCCAATGGTGTGCAAAGCGTTGCGCCATTACGGTATTACGGCACCTATTGACGTGCATTTAATGGTCGAGCCGGTCGACGATTTAATTGCTCAATTTATTGATGCTGGCGCCAGTTACATCACCTTTCACCCCGAGGCTACCAAGCATCTAGACCGCTCCCTTAAGCTCATTAAATCAGCGGGGCTTAAATGCGGGTTGGTATTAAACCCGGGTACGCCCGTTTCATCGATTGCCCATATATTAGATCAATTGGATATGTTATTGCTCATGTCGGTCAACCCCGGTTTTGGTGGGCAATCATTTATACCTTATGTATTAGATAAGGTCCGTGAGGCTCGCCAGTTGATTGATGTGAGGGGGTTAAATGTACGCCTTGAAATTGATGGTGGTGTTAAAGTTGATAATATTGCGCAAATTGCAGCGGCCGGCGCCGACACCTTTGTCGCTGGCTCGGCTATTTTTGGTGCAGATGATTATCGTGATGTAATCACCTCGATGAGACAGGCACTGGCAGATCAATAGCGTTAGAGTATGATGAATCTATCAGTGGCCGATAATGGTGCGCCGGATTTTTTAAGGTGCATCTTGGCTAGAATGATTTTAATGATCTTATTTTTAAGCGGCTTATCACATTAAATTTATTTATAGCGTTAAATTTACTTGTTTTACTGTGTATCGGCTTATTTACTTTTAGACTTCTGCTACTCTAGTTATAAAATTCACACCGTCTTAATATATTCTGCGTTTTTTGTGTGTTATGGAATATGAGATTATTATTAAAGCCTGAGCTTTTAAAGCTTAATCAGAGGTTTTTATGTCACTCTTTCAACTTTGCTCTATTGCCCTTGGATTGACTGCTATTGTTGCGGTTGCCGGGTGCGGCGCCACGCAAGAATCCAGATCATCACAAGCCAATTATGCATCTTCTTCGCTGAAAGATGCGGGCTCTAGTGGTTCGCCCATTGATGAGGTATCTTCTAGCGCCGTGAGCTCGGCTTCGGTAAGTTCAAATGTGGGCTCTACTGTGAGTTCAGTGCCTAGCGTAGGCAGTGCTATCGATATTATTCAAGACTATTGCACTAGCTGTCACTTTGATACACATATGCAATGGCAAAACTACACAACCGACGCGCTGTGGCTTAATGCTCAAAACGCGAAAGGAGAAAGCTATATTAATGAGCTTGATCCTGAGAATTCGCTGTTGTTAAAACGCATGACTTTTTATCGTATGGGCGCTAAAGATATGCCTGTGGATAATGCCAATCAAGCCGAGCCGTTTACACTGGCGCATTATCAAAAAGTGCATGATTGGGTCATCGCTTTAGCGGGCCGTACGGTTGAGCCGGTTGGCGATAATTCGGTTAAGGTAAGTCAAGTTTTTGATGAGGATGGACTTGAGCTAGCGCTTGAATGTAGCCCGGTGAGTGCTCAGCCGCTTGAGGTTTTAATTTCAGACCCAGAGCGCTTTAATACGTCGACTATCGCCGGGTATGAGGGCATTAAAGTGCGTGCTGAGGGTGCAAGCTCTGCCGATATAGCCGCGTTAACAGATGTAACGGCTGATGACAGCTTTTGGTTAACCGGAGAAGGCTTAGATATTTGGGAGTCAAAGATCTATTTTAATGCGCTATCGACAGCAGTCACACATGCTGGCGATATCAATATGACACTCGATATTCATCAGGTTGAAGGTTTGTCGCACGAATTTGCAAAAGTGGGTTTACTAGTATCAAGTACCGATGATTTAACGGGTGAGCTCGTTTTTGTGCACTGGGCTGGACAGCATGGCTTGGCTGAAGATAGTGGTGAGGCAAAGTTAGATACTTATAGGCAAATTGAAAAAAATATCGACACTAGTGTGCCAACAACTTTACCGGTGCGCTTAAAAGTCGTGTATGAAAATGACAAGTTGAAAGTGGGGGCGTGTTATAACTGCGATAGTCCAGCTGTAGGTTTGCCCAAAAAATTCAACTTTAAACCTAAGCGTATTTATATTGTGGCATCTTCACATGCACAGACGCCGCTTAAAGCGCGTTTAAGCCTGATTGATGGCCAGGCAAGTAAAGGCTCATTTAAAACGGTGCATACCGCAACGGTCGATTGCACCAGTGGTGTTGCGCGTTTAAATGTTCCATCGACTGCATTGGCTAATCTTGAGCGATTACTTGTTGAGGTAAGACGCGGAGACACGTTAGTTGCTGGCGCCTCGCCTATTAAAGCGTATTCCGAAAGCGCAAGTTGCGCCGCGCAAGGCGCTTTGTTGGAGCCAAAGCTCCGGCGCTTGTCTGAGCTGCAGATCAAAAATTCAGTAGTCGATATTTTTGGTGACATTTTTAATGAAAATGTATGGCCGGAGCTCGAAGATGGCGCCAAGTTGATAGGCATGAATAGTAACGCCGATAAATTGAATATCAATAATATTAATTTCGAGCGCATGCTGGATTTTTCAAAGGCGATGATTGAGACGCTAGTGACTCAGCACCCAGTGATTACAGCCTGTGCAGACGAAACGAGTGAGACGTGCGTCACCTCTATTTTGACCGCGTATGGTAAGCGGTTGTGGCGCAGGCCTTTAACCTCTGATGAGCTTGCTGCATTCACATTGGCGTTAAACAATATCAATGGCAATACTGAGAAATTAGAATTCACATTACATGCATTGGTGCTGAGCTCTAATTTTTTGTTTAGAAGTGAGATTGGAGTGCTCTTAGACGGCACAATGCAATATCAGTTGACCAATTTTGAGGTGGTTGCTGTTCTATCATATGCTTTACTTAATAGTACCCCTGATGATGAATTGCTTGAGCTTGCGAGCCAAGCCGCGGCGATTAGCCGCCCACAGCTAGAAGCGCAAGTCACCCGGCTCTTTCAATCGCCTAACGCTAGCGCTTCAATGATGGAGGTGTACAAAGATTACCTTAAGTTAGATTTAGTGCGCTCTAGACCAAAAGATGAAAGCTTGGGTTTTTCGGATGATGTCAGGCATGATTTACTCGACAGTGCTGAGTTAATGCTGATCGATAATATCGAAAAAAATCGCTCTTTTACGGATGTTTTTTCGGGTAGTCGATATGCCGTAAATAGTAAAACGGCCAGTGTATTTGGTGTTGACTATCGCGATAGTGAGCAAGGTTGGGTTGATATTGATAGTGCGCAGCGCTCAGGCCTCTTTAATCACCCTGCTTTTTTAGCGGTTCACTCTACGCTGGCAAAATCGGGTATTGTTAAGCGAGGTGTTTTCACCTTAGAGCAGCTGCTATGCCAAGAGCTGCCCGACCCACCTGGCGACGTGATGCCCGTACCCTTACCTGAAGGCGTCGACCCTTCGGTAACCTCTGAAAGAGAGTTGTTGCAGCTTACCCATAGCGCCCAAGCGGCTTGCATAGGTTGCCATCAGGTGATTGACCCTGCCGGTTTTGGTTTTGAAAACTTTGATACTATTGGGCGTTACCGCACGGTTGAAAAAGGGTCGGTACCTATTGATGCATCGGGGGTAATGGATAATATTGGAAGTTATGTTTTGAGTTACGGTACGAGTGCTGAATTTTCACGGGAACTGATCAACTCTCCTCAGTTAAAAACATGTGTAGCGACGCGTTTTTTGGAGAATTTTTTAGGGCAAGAGTTAGCGCCTAGCGATTGTGAAGCGGCAAAATATAATGACTTAATTGATGCGAATGGGTCGGCGGTAAAAGACTTATTGTTATCCTTAATTCAACTAGAAAGCTTTACGCGTAGAGAGCTTAAGTGATGGGTGTTTTATGACACAATTTAAGACGTTAAATCGCCGTAGCCTAATTAAGGCTTTAAGTGCAGCGGGTTTGTTAAGTGCGTCAAGCGTTGAGCGAGCCTTGGCGGCAAATGAAGCGCCTTTGCGGGTATTAACGATTGTGCTGCAGCATGGCTGGGGCTTGTCGGGTACCAGTAATCGCTTTATGACTGAGGATACTAATGGGTTTGTGTTTCCTGATGGCTTGGATCCGCTAAATAGTATTAAAGAGCATTGCACTGTGATTGACGGCTTATTGGGTTTAGGTGAATGGGGTAACAACCACGACTTATCCTATGCCGATATCTTGACCGCTGGTGTGCCCTTTGGTCAGCAAAACTCTTCTTATGATCGGCATATGCCATTATCGGTGACGCCATCGATCGATTACTTATTGCAAGAACACAGCGGTAAGGCGGCTTTTAGGTTTAGTGCGGCTTATCGCTCTTGGGGTGTGCAATATCACCCGTTAAGTTTTGATCGCAATTCAAGTATCTTGCCGTTTTATACCAAAGCGAGTGATGCTTATAATAGCATTTATAAGGGTTTACCTACTTTAGAAATGCCTGGGCTTGGCGGCAGTGATAGCGCTGAAACACGGCTTCTTAGCCAAGTCTTTGAATTTATTAAAAACCCTGCGCAACAACAGTATGATGCGATCCCTGCAGCGGAAAAAGACAAGCTAGATCGCTACTTGCTGGCGGTGAAGCACTTAGAAGATAAGTATTCGGTCACCGTAGGGTACAGTGGTACAGAGCGCTTAGCGCGCATCCCTGAGGCAGGGCAAAGCTCATTGGATGATTTTAGTAGTTATCTCGATATGGTGAAGGTCGGCTTTGCCAACAACTTGACAACCTCGGCTGTCGTGGGTGTGGGTGATATCATTCCTTTAAATGATTTTCATCATGTTCATGCACATACCAATAGCAGTACTTACTGGAATACACGAAGAACTTACGCCCAAGCCATTGTGAAAATGGTGATTGAAATGTCTAAAGTGGTTGATTTTGATGATAATAGCTTGCTGGATAATACTTTGATCGTGTTGACCGGTGAGGTGGGTGATGGGCGTCATAACGTGGTTAAAAAAGGTCATATATTAATTGGTGGTGGCAATCATTTTGATGTGGGCCGGTTAATTAATGTACCGGTTTTGACCGGGAGCGCTAAAGACGGCCTGCGGCGTGAAGATATTAACGGTACCTTACAAACCAATGTGCGCTGGTCTCGCTCTGCTAGTGATAGAACAAATGCTGATTTATGGCGTGAAGTTGGCATTAAAGCTGGGCTGAACCTGACTGAATTTGGCCTACCTTCTCAAAATAGAGGTGATATCCTGTAAGTGTGTCAATAAATTCGACGATTACAGTCACCTATTCAGTCGATAACCCCGCTGGCCGAATACATCATGCGTTAATATTGACCGAGTGCGCTTTTTGTTTTCTTCTGCGCCCCTCCTACGCCCTATAGTCGCGATTAATTGGCTATGATTGTCATGTGTGGCAGCAGGGGGCTATCTTATTCTGGTCATCGAAATACCCTATTTTTTGGGGCGTTTTACTTTATGGCCTTATTATTCACCTGTTTTTTGATGTTTTGAGTCAAAAAAGACGTTGAGCTGTGGCTACCTTCTCGTTATTTAATCGTTCTACCTATAAGTTGACATATTTTTGGCGCATAATTTGCTGTAGGGTTTCAGGTGCTATAATGAGGTGTATTGAATGAGTGAAGTTAATTGTATTTTTTGGGGAAGACAAGTGAAGTATTGCTTTAATATTATGATGAGCTTGGTATTGGTTGCCTTAACGGCATGTTCGACCTACCAAGAGGGCAAGCAGCCCACGCCCAATATCGTCTATAATGCGGTTCCTGAATATTTTATTGGTGTAGGTGATAAAATAGCCATTCAGGTTTGGAAGTCCCCTGAGTTATCGATCACATTACCGGTAAGGCCAGATGGTAAAATTTCAGCGCCACTGGTTGGTGATATTGTGGTTGCAGGTAAAAGCGCAAGCATGCTGACGACCGATTTAACGCAAAAATTCTCAAACTATATTCGCAACCCTCAAGTGACCGTTTTGGTGATTGACCCCGTCAGCGCAACTTACCTACGCCGAGTGCGCTTAACTGGCGCTGTGATGCAGCCGGTTAGCCTTAATTATCACCAAGGTATTACGGTACTCGATTTAGTACTGGAGGGAGGCGGTCTTTCTGATTTTGCTAATGCGAATAAAACTAAGCTTTATCGCACAGTTGGCGATAAAGTAGAAATCTACCCCATTAGGTTAAAAGACATACTGGATAAGGGCTTGCTTGAAACAAATTATCATCTTGTGCCCTCAGACATTCTTACTGTGCCTGAACGTATTTTTTAGGATTGGCTTTGGAAAATTTAAGCAAAAAGAGTTTGACTGCAATAAAGCGCTCTACCGCGTCACTAAGCTCTATGGCGGAGGTGAAGCCTTTCTCGGTGGCTGAGCTTCAGGAGCTAAAATTAATACACGCAGGTGTTGGTGAATCTAAGGAGATTAAAGCTTTTAGGGATTTGCGAACCCGATTGTTAGGTTTGAGTAAGGGCAAAAGCTTTTCGTGCTTAGTGGTCCCTTTAGAGTCTGGTGGTGGCTCTCATGTAGCTATTAATTTGGCGGCAGCGTTTGCCCTAGATAAAACAAAAAGCTCGCTTGTTGTTGATTGTAATCTGTATAGCCCCTCGGTTGAGCGCTATATGCCGGCCGGCGCAAATTATGGCCTGACAGATTATTTAGATGATGAATCGTTGGTGTGTCGCGATGTTGTCTATGGCTCGGGCTTAGCGCGCGTTAGGTTAGTGCCTGTAGGTAATAATTGCGAGGGGGGGACTGAAAAGTTAGGTTCTAAACGAATGAAGCAAATTATGGGCGAGCTGAATGATCGCTATGATGATCGCTTTATTTTTGTTGATGCACCGCCGTCATCTCACTATGAATCTGAAATCTCTATTTTGGCTGAATTATGTGATTATATTCTGGTTGTTATTCCTTACGGTAAAGTGATGGGGGGACAGGTGATGACCCAGCTTGAAAAGCTCGACCAAAAAAAATTGGCCGGCGTAGTATTTAATGAGTGTTAATCGAGCTGCATTTTTGTAGCCTGCCTTGAGCACTTTATATTAAGTTTTTGTAACTATTGAACTTGGTCTTTCAATGGGCTTGGTAAGGTACTGATGAGTTTTGGGTATTTAAGCACTAGATGCTCTCATTATCTTGCGAATAGCTTGAACGGCCCAGCGATTTGTATTGGCTCTAAAGGCATTAGCCTAATATAGTTACAGGTTTTTTTGAATTGTTATTGTTATTGTGATTAGGTTGGTTTGTGGATTCTATTCAGCTTTATAAAGAGCTAATTATTGCAGCGAAACGCGAATTGGTGAAATTCCGTTTTTTAGCTGCTTTTATATCGACGCTTTTGTTTTTTGCCATTTATATTGTTGCCCTTAATTGGCCGCAAGTGTATCGCTCTACAGCGATTATTACTTTGGATCATACCAATGTTATTGAGCCTCTTTTACGCGGTGCGGTAGGCGTTACCGATACTGAAGTCAACGAACGAGTAGCTGATTTAATGCTGTCGCGACGTATTATTGAAGCGGCTATTCGTAAAGGTGCCGATAAGACTGGCGTTGAATATTCGGCCGAGCAATTAGAGCGACGAGTACGTTACTTCCGCCAGAATATCGCTGTAGAAGCACAAGCCAGAAACCGCGCGATTACTCATGTGAGCTTTATGGCGGCCACACAAAACGATGCCTATGAAAGCCTAGAGGCTATAGTGACGGTATTTTTAGCTGATAGAGCTGCAGAAAAACAAAAAGACAGCTTTGAGGCGTATAATTTTATTGACACGCAGGTCAGTAAATATAAAGCTCAATTAGAAGATGCTGAAAATAATTTAAAACATTTTAAAGAAAATAGTGCAGATGTAACTGAGGTGTCGGTTAAAAAACGTATTGCCGATTTATCTTCAGCAGTTAAAGACCTTGAAATGGGTATAGAAGAGTCTATCGAGGCTTTAAGGGCGACTAAAAAGCAATTAGAGGAAGAGGGGCGCTTTTTAACCTTGAGAACCAAGGTTATCGCTTTAGAGGAGCGTAAGGCCTTGTTGATGGAAGAGCTGGACCGCTTGAGGTTATCTTTCCAAGATGGTTACCCAGATATCGTGATGCTTAAGTCTCAAGTATTAGAAATAGAAAATGAAATTTCTTATGCAATGTCATCGGTTAAAGGAAGTACGGCGGGCGATATTTCTGAGTTGCCACTCTATGAAGAGCTGCGAAAGCAATATTCCGATATTGACTTGAAGCTGTCGACTCAAAAGCGCAGGCTAACGAGTATGGAGAAGCTATTAAAAGAAGAGCGATTATTAGCCGATGAAGTTGCCGGTAATCAAGCCGAGTTATCTGACTTGACGCGGGATTATAACGTGACAAAAAAGCATTATGAAGAAATGTTAGTAAGAAAAGAAAATGCCAAATTAACAATGGCACTGAACAATGAAGGTCAAGGCGAAAATTATAAATTAGCACAGCCGCCTGTTTACCCATTAAAGCCAGAGGGTATTAACCCTGTAGTGATTTTATTACTTGCGCCATTTATTGCTGTATTGGCACCAATCGGCCTAGCATTAGTGTATGTATTTATTGACCCACGTATACGGCTAGCTAGCCGTATACGTACTGTGCTGCCTAGTCATGTTGCATTACTGGCGGTTATTCCGCATCAAGGGTCACCGCTGAGTACTCGCTTGTTAAAAAAGGATACGGTAGCACTTCTTTTTTGGGCATTTTTACTGATTACATTTTATTGTTATGCCGTATTGCAATTTATACTCGATTTTAACTGGAGCGGCTAAAGTGAGTGATACAGCGAAGTACGATAACAAGGTGGCCATTATTACTGTGACGTATAATGCGAGTGGTTTTATTCGCGGCTATTTGGACTCTATTGCTGCGCTAGTTGCTTCAGATTCGCGTTTTTCAGCCTTTATTGTCGATAATAACTCGCCAGATAACACAGCTGAAGTGGTGATCGAGTATATCAATGAAAAAGGGCTGGAGGGGAAAGTACATTTTCATCACTCGCCTAAAAATGCTGGCTTTGGCGCAGGCTGTAATTTAGGGGCCTCTTTAGCTGGTGATGCAGATTATTATTGGTTTTTGAACCCTGATACTGAATTTTCGTTAGAGGCTGGCACACAGCTATTAAATGGCTTGATAACTCATAAGCATATCACAGCGTTAGGTAGTGTACTGCATAATATGGATGGTCGTGTTGTTGTTGGTGCTTTTCGATTTCCTTTTGCGATGACAACTTTTTTGAGTCATGCCTGCATTGGTGTATTCGATAAAATGTTTGCCAATAAAACACTGCATTACAATAATGATGGTGACAGTGTTGATTGGCTAACGGGAGCCTCTTTTATGATGAGGCGCGAGGCTTTTTGTACCGTTGATGGCTTTGATGAAAGGTTTTTTCTATACTTTGAAGAGGTAGATCTTTTTTATCGTTTAAAGCAGTTGGGTTATAGATCACAAATTTTTGCAGAGAGTGTAGTGCATCATATTGCAGGCGCTTCTACTGGGGTGACTGAGCATACAGCACAAAGTAACTTGCCTCGCAAGCCGGCTTATTGGTTTGAGTCGAGGCGTTATTTTTATCTCAAAAATTTCGGTAGAGCATATCTGATTTTTATTGATGTGATATTTGTATTTGCAAATTTGCTGCATAGGTTTAAGAATTTTTTGATTGGGCGACATGTGGCACGACCTAAGCGTTTATTACGAGATATAGTGGCTTTTAGTGGTTGGCGGTAAGTTTAGTTAGTCGTGCGTGTAATGATGGTGGGAATAGAAGGGTAGACCGTAGAGTAAGGCGGAACATCTTGGTAAATGACAGTGTTAGGCCCTATAACCGAGTGATGCCCAATTGTAATGTCACCCACGATGACGGCTCCAGCACCTATTGATACGGAGTTGCCTATTTGAGGTTTGCCTTCGAGGTTATTTAAGTTTTTTATTCCCATTGTCGTATTTTGCCGAATGATGACGTCGTCACCTATTGTGTTGGCGCCTATAATCATTCCGCCAAAATGTTCAATTTTTACCCGCCGGCCTAATTTGACGGTGTAGTCAAGTTTTATACCGCAGGTTATTTGAATGAGTTTTTTGTGTATATTATAAAGTATCGTAAAGGGGATTCGAATGATTTTGTATTTTAAGTCCATTCGCCAATTGCCAAACCGATGATTAAATACAGCCCAAAATCCTTGAGAAAAAAAATCACATTCATGTGTTTTAAAATCTTCTTTTATCAGTGCGCAAAAGCTGAGCGAAGAAGGGTTGGTATTCGTTGAGCCTTTGGCCGGTAGTGGTGACATAAAGTGTTACCTAATAAAATGCTATGAGTAGAGATGATTATACTAATGAGTCAGCACGTAGGTCGAGTATTTGATTTTGGAGAGCATAAGGTGTGAATAAATTAAATGGCCGCCTAGGTGTCGTTATTATAGGTCGCAATGAAGGCGCGCGATTGATGCGCTGCCTAGAGTCTATTCCTCAGGATACCCCTATCGTTTATGTTGATTCCGGGTCGAGTGATAACAGTGTTGCCAATGCTGTGAGTCACGGGGCTATTGTTGAAGCGCTGGATACTCAATTGCCTTTTACCGCAGCAAGAGCGAGAAACTTAGGTTGGAAAAAGTTATTGTCGGCCTTTAATGACCTTGAGTATATACAATTTATTGATGGCGATTGCTACTTTGATGATCATTGGTTTAGTGCGGCTAAGCCGTTTTTAGACGGCAATAAAAATTATGCGGTATGTTGTGGGCGTCGGCAAGAAATATACCGCAGCGCCTCGGTGTACAATACTTTGTGTGATATAGAGTGGAATACGCCCTGCGGCGATGCCAAAAGTTGTGGCGGCGATGCCTTAATTCGAGTATCAGCGCTTATGCGTGTCAATGGTTATCTCGATCATTTAATTGCCGGCGAAGAGCCTGAAATGTGTATTCGTTTAAGGCGTGAAGGTTTTTATATTCGACGTATCGATTGTGCGATGACTTGGCATGATGCCGCTATTAATCATTTTTCGCAATGGTGGCAGCGCAGTGTTCGCTGCGGATTTGCCTATGCAAACGGGGTTGCATTGCATGGTTTTTTGCCTGAAAAGCACTGGCTTAAAGAAACTGCAAGAGCCTTGTTTTGGGGCGCGTTATTGCCTTGTATTATTGCTGCGCTAACATTATTAGATGTGCGTAGCTTGTGGCTGTTATCGGTTTACCCACTATTGATGCTTAAAATATTTTTAGGTGCGAGCAGTATTAAGGATGTAAAGCTGCAATGGTCTTTTTTTATGGTTGTTTCAAAGTTTTCTGAATGCTATGGAATTTTAAAGTACCTCATAGGTAGAGTTTTTAGGCGTACTTCTCGGATTATCGAATATAAGTAACCCAGTATTAGGTAGAGTTAATGTGAATATTTGTTATCTGATTAATCAGTACCCTAAGGTGAGCCATACGTTTATTCGCCGTGAGATACAAGCGCTTGAACGCTTGGGTGCAAAGGTTTCTCGAGTGACTGTGCGCGGCGTTGATGAAGGTATCGTGAGTGAAGAGGATAAAGCCGAGCTTGATAAAACGGTCTGTATTATTGGTACGAGTACGCTTCAGTCTTTGATTTTTTTAGTTATTTGTGTACTGCTGAGTATAACGCGCTTGCCTAAGGTGTTGCGCCTTTGGGTAAAGCTATCATCCGCAGCCAATGGTACCTATGTTAAGCATTTTATTTATGTTATGGAGGCGTGCTGGCTATTGCGCTTTTGTCGTAAAAATGACATTCATCATGTGCATGCGCATTTTGGCACTAACCCGGCGGCTGTGGCATTGTTTTGCCATGTGCTGGGTGGGCCTGAATACAGCTTTACAGTGCACGGACCAGAAGAGTTTGACTCGCCCTTGGCGTTATCGCTGCGCGATAAAATACACTATTCAAAATTTACTGTTGCTATAACTGCTTATTGCACAAGCCAGCTTTATCGTTGGGCTGATTTTAATGACTGGCCCAAAATAGTTGAGGTTCATTGCGCTGTCGATGAAACATTATTACTAGAGGGCAGTCCCTCATTTGATACCCCTTATCGGTTAGTGTCAATTGGGCGTTTATGTGAGCAAAAAGGGCAGTGGCTTTTGCTGCAAGCGGTGGCCGAACTTGTCGTCACGTATCCACACATCGAATTACACCTTATTGGTGATGGTGAATTAAAAGAGGCTTTACAAGCGTATGTTGCGACGCACCACCTAGAAAACAATGTTATTTTTTATGGCTGGCAAGGGGAGAGCGCAATAAAAACGCAATTAGATGCCGCGAAAGCAATGATTTTGCCGAGCTTTGCCGAAGGTTTGCCTGTTGTTATTATGGAGGCCTTTGCAAGGAAAAAACCGGTAGTATCCACTTTTATTGCAGGTATACCTGAGCTGGTTAATCAAGACAATGGTTGGCTGATTCCTGCTGGATCTGTTAATCATTTGGTTGCAGCCATTGAGTCTGTATTGGTAATGCCTAATGAACGCTTAGCTCAAAAAGGAGAGCACGGCTATAAAGCCATACAAGAGCGTCATAGTGCCGATGCGCAGGCGTATACGCTATATCAAAAAATGGGTGGTTTATAATGACCACTGTATTGATAGGGGGCTTCGCCCTTTTACTTTTCCCATTGTTGTTGTTTTGCCTAGAAGTTGTTGTGGGTTGTATTAGGTATGCGGCCTCTCAACGAGCGGCTCAAGCTCTACGGGTCGTCCCCGCATTAGATCAAACGCTAAAAGGTGTTGTGCTAGTCCCTGCACATAATGAGCAAAGTGTGATTGGGGCCACGCTAGAGTCTTTATTAAGTGCCTGTAGTGATAACATGCGTATCATTGTGATTGCCGATAATTGCTCAGATGATACAGCCGCTATAGCGCGCGAGTATCACTGCGAGGTTATTGAGCGTACTCACGCACAAGACAGAGGTAAGGGTTTTGCATTAGCGTTTGGGCTTGAGCACTGCCGCGCAGCTAAACCCGACGTCGTTATGGTTGTGGATGCCGATTGCACCGTCAATACTAGCGCCTTAAGCGACTTAATGCGGTGTGCCGACCATTACCAAACGACTGTACAAGGCGCTTATACCTTAGTGGCTCCTGAGCATGCTAAACCCGCCGCTCGAATATCGGCATTTGCCGTATTTATTAAAAATATTATACGGCCTTTAGGTTTGGCTAAGCTTGGGGGTAGTGTACCCATTACGGGTTCAGGTTTTGCTATTGCAGGCGCTTTAATTGATCACATTGATCTAGCCTCAGGTGAAATTGTCGAAGATATGAAGCTGGGCTTAGATTTGACGCTACTGGACCGAAAGGTCGAGTTTGTATTGTCGGCCAAAATTACTAGTGTACTCCCGACGGATAATCAAACCTCGCAGGTGCAGCGTGCGCGGTGGGAGCATGGCCATATTGGTATGATCACAAAATATGTGCCTAAACTGTTATTGTTTTCGCTTAAAAAATTACGCTGGACATCATTAATAACAGCATTAGATCTTTGCATACTGCCTTTTATCGTATTACTCACTTTAAGCGCTGGCTTATCCATTGTTTTGGGCGGCGCGATATATGCTATTGGCTGGAGCGCAATTGTATATTTTATTGTGGGTTTGAATATCCTGCTACTGATGGCTTTAATAACAGCAAATGCACTGAGAGGCCCCGATCGATTACAGTTAAAAGATGTGTATGCCTTAAGTGAGTATGCATTGAATAAAATTGGATTATATCGAGCTTTAACTTCAGGTAAACGCTCTCGCTGGCATAAAACCCAGCGAGAGCTACCCGCTAAACCGCCTAAAAAAAAGTAGTCGCCTCATGATTTTTTTTAAAGGGGTAATGTTGGGTGCCTAATTTATTTGCTTATTTAGCACTGATTACATGGCCGTTTTTGGCAAAAATTATTAAGCAAAAAATGCAATTGGTTGATGCCACTATCCTTCTTTTTTTGTTGCCCTACCTGTTACTTCCGGTGAAAACAGCATTTGATTTTCCGCTGTTACCTGCTATTAATAAGGATTCGTTAGCATCGATTATGGCATTTTTTTTGTTATATCGTGTCTCTTTAGATAATGCCAAAATTAAATTTAGCGGCGTTTATCGGTTGTGTTTGCTGAGTTTTTTGTTTGGCCCAATTATGACCATTTTTTTAAATTCTACGCCGCTGGAGTTTACGGATAGTTATTTACCTGGCTTAAAAGCTTGGGATTTTATTGGTGTTTTTTTTACAAAAACGACTTCCGTTGTTATACCCTTTTGCGTGGGTTATTTAGTCTTAAATACTGCTTGTGCACATCGTCGTATTGTTTATTGGATTGCCTTTTGTGCGGTATTTTATACACTGCCCATGCTCTGGGAAATAAGAATGAGCCCGCAGTTACACGCTCAATTTTACGGCTTTTTCCCACACCAATTTGCCCAGCAAGTCCGGGCAGGTGGTTTTAGGCCCGTTGTATTCTTAGGGCATGGTTTACTGGTTGCTTTTTTTGCTTATACCGCATGTATATGTGCGTTTGTTTTAATGAAAAACAAAGTTATGATTTGGAGAATACCGGCTCGGTATGTGTTTATTGGGTTGTTTGTGGTTGTTTTTTTATGTAAAACCATGGGCGTTGTCTTGTATTTATTTTTGCTGCTGACCGTGTTGTTGCTATTTAAGCCTAAAACTCAATTTTTAATAGCTACAATATTTGTTTTTTTTGTGAGCTGTTATCCGGCTATTCGAGAAGCGTCATCGCCCCAGCTGCGTAGTTTTACTCAGCTAGTGAGTGAGTACAATGAGGACCGTGCCAAATCTTTTGCGTTTCGCTTAAATAATGAAGATGAACTATTGGCTAAAGCCGGTGAGCGTAAGTGGTTTGGCTGGGGTAGTTGGGGGCGAAATTTGATTTATGATTACAGTGGGCAAAAACTCAGTGTTATTGATGGGCAGTGGATTATTGTATTTAGCGCGTGGGGATGGGTGGGCTATTTGAGCTTTTTTGGGTTATTTTTTGTCCCGCTGTATCGCTGGTTTTTAATCTTAAAAGAAGCGAATAGGCATAAAACCCTCATAGAGTCTGCTGACTATTCTGCCGTGATTGGATTGATTTTAATGAGTAATATGATCGATTTTATTCCTAACTCATCTTTATCGAGCGTGACACTTCTAATGGGTGGCGCGCTAGCGGGACGAGCAGTGCTGCTAAAACATACGGCTAAAACATAAAGATACCCACAGAGCTAAGTGAGATATTATGCCCAATAATAAAAAAATATTATTGATAATAGAGAGTTGTAATCCTGATTGGGCTTCTGTCCCGTTGGTGGGTTATAATTTTTTTGCGTCTATTCGTGAGCTTGGTGATGTGACTTTAGTAACTCACGCTCGAAATGAAAAATTTCTAACACCACGCCACGGGCATGATGATATTGCCTATATTAGGCCTGGTAGGCTTGAGCACTATTATTATAAGCTAATCGAGCGTTTAACGACCTTTAAGGGACGTGTGATTTGGCCTTTATATCATGTCTTATCGTACCCGATGTATTACTTTTTTGATCGTGCCGTTGCTCAGCAATTTGGCAAACGTGTTGAGCAAGGCGAGTTTGATATTGTGCATGCTTTGACTCCTATGATGCCCCGTTACCCTGTTGAAATTTCCAAAAGCTGTAAGCATTGCGCCTTTATTTTGGGGCCGGTTAATGGCGGTGTCCCCTTTCCCGAAGGTTTTAAGTCGCGTGGGCGTCGAGAGTTTTCTCAGTTTAATTTCTTTCGCTCGTTGGGCCGCTGGTTAATTCCTAACTATGTCTCTACATACCGTAATGCGAGTTGGGTGTTTGCAGGCTCTGAGTATACGCAGCACTGGGTTGCAAAGGCACTTAAAGTACCTTCTTCTCGTTTGAGTTTATTGTTTGAAAATGCTGTTAATGATGATTTTTATGAATCTCATTTAGAGCAAAAATTAACATCAAGAAAAAACGAAAAGATATTAAAGTTAATATTTAGTGGGCGGCTTGTTCCTTATAAGGGCGCTGATATGTTGATTCGAGCTATAGCGGCACTTTCTTTTGAGGAGGCTGATATCGCGTTGCATTTGACGGTGGTTGGTGATGGGCCAGAAAGAACCATGCTTGAATCGCTGGCTAAAAATTTAGGTGTAGAGCAAAAAATTGAATTTATAGGTTGGATAAAGCAAGATCAAACGCGGCGTTATTATGCCGAAGCCGATTTATTTACCTTTCCTTCTGTTAGGGAGTTTGGCGGTGCTGTGGTTATGGAGGCGATGGCCTTAGGTTTGCCTTGTCTTGTGGTCGATAACGGCGGCATCGGAGAATATGTTGATAGCTCGTGCGGCGTTAAAATAGCGCCGCATAATGAGGCATATGTTATTGAGCAGTTTTCGCTAGCTATTAAAAACTATGCCAATCACCGAGACTTATTAACTCAGCACTCTCAAGCGGCATTTGAAAAATCTAAAGCGTTTTCTTGGAGGGCAAAAGCTCAGCAAGTCGATGATGTGTATCGTGCGGTGAGTAATACCGCAGATTAGTTGGCGATAGCACACGCTTCCCACCAGCACGGCGTTTGTGTATTGAATGTTTGAATAGCATCCCATTTAGGGGATGAAACCTGGTCGACACGCTTAAGTGCGCCCCAGCTGCCCCATTTGCTGGGGGCGCCTATATCGACGAATAATACGTTTAACTCCCCGCCTAGCTGCTGCCATTTGGTTAGGTGATGGGTATAGATTGCTGTCATCTTAGGGTCTTCGTTAATCGTTTGGTGAAATTGTGTGACGGCAGAATTATTTTGCAGTAAATGTCCATTGGCGGTAATGTGCTGCCCGCCTTCGTAGGCGACCAAAGCTAATTGGTATTTTTTAGCTGCGCTGCGCCAATAAGTCATATTTTTCGCGAGTTGCTTCTCGATGCCTTGGTAGTCTTTAAAGGCGGGTATATGCTGTAAGGGTTTTCCTGTATTTAGCTGAGCAAAGGCTTGCTCAATACCCTTGTCTCCACTAGAGGCCCATTGCTTTAATACGGTTGAGTATGCAGGGTTTTCTGACTTTACGGGGCCGTTGAGCTTCCCGTTAAAGTAGGTGGTTATCCCTATGTAATCAATGCCATGGCTGTAGCACGGTGCATGACCTTCTTTTACCCATTCTGGGCATTCTAGTGCTGCGGTTTCTAAGCCCTGCCAGCCTGTTTGGGTGCCTAGTACGCATTTTATTACGGGTTGTTTTTGTGCTTTAGGTGCAATATTTTTAGGGCTTTGCTTGTGACCTTTGAATATATCGCAAATTTGAGCGGTTCGCATGCCATGCCACTGCATGTAGGCGGTCCCTATCCCTGGCCAGCGTTCGCGCCCGGCAGTATTGGCATATTGCGCCTGTTTAAATTGCCAGTTCCATACTTCGTTGCTGTGCTCTATGTAAACACTAAGAGCATCCTTTAGTGTGCGCTTGACTAATTTGGCAAACTCTGCAATGTAATCTTGGTCGGCAAGGTGGGGAATATTAAACCATGGATTGCTGGATGTTATATTACTGAGCTCAATCATAACCTCCAGCGGTACGCCTATAGGTGCCCAGCTTCTGTGTGTTATTAAGGGGCGATTGCGCCACTGGCTTTGCAGTGAGTGATTGGTTTTCATCCAGTCCATAAAGCGTAATGTGTTGAAGTTTTTAATACGTTTTAGCCAATCTGGGTTAAAAGTATGACCGGCTAAATAAAATTTAATATGTTTTTCTGGAATGATTTTAATATTACGTAAAAAGTTAGCGGGGTCTGTTTTTGATATTTCTAATAGATTGTTGCCCGGCGAGACAGTAATAATGTCTCTGCCTGGGCGTGATTCTTGGTTTATTTTTTTTGCACCCCAGCGATAATTTATGACACCCTCGCCGTCATATAGCACAACATATCGTTGATAAATAACGGGCTCATCACGCGGAGAGACCAAAAACACCGTGCCTGCTGCCTGACCTTTTTTGAGGCTTTTAATCCAGTCGTTTTCATCGGTATCAAAGCCTAGCTCATTGTTGACTTTTGAGTTCCAGTCTCGCCATGCTCGCGCTTGCTTCATTAAGTCTAAAAAAGGCATTTGGGTTGACCAATCGGCAATGCCATTGAGCCCCATGCCTAGCGATGAGCGCTTTAGGTTTTTGACTTCAGCGCTTGCGGTAATACTGGCGAGCAATAAACAAATAAAAAATATGGTGCCTCTCATGCTTGGCCTATTTAAAGTTAATGGTGAATGATGGGAAGCACACATTGATTTACCAAGGCTTTTTATAAAAGCCTAATCGCTGTTTGGTGTAAAGCCAAAGAAAGGGCAAGTCATCAATAAGATAGCGCTTGGCCAAGCGTCTGGGTTCTTGGCACAGACGATAAAGCCATTCAAGTCCCATTTTAGTCATCCATTGTGGCGAGCGCTTAAGTGAGCCGCTTTGAAACTCTATGGTTGCGCCAATGGCAAAATGGATTTTAATATTTGTTAGCTGATCTTTATGTTTGAAAATCCAGTTTTCTTGTTTGGGTGAGCCCACACCTACCGCCAGCACACAGGCTCCGGACTGATTAATCCGCTGGATTATTTTTTCGTTTTCAGCGCTTGATTGCTCAAACCCAAAAGGAGGCGAGTAGTAATCACAAACAATATTGCGGCCATTATTTGTATTAATATTATGTGTTGCGATTTTGACCGACTCTTCACTGCCGCCGAGTAAGAATATTTTAATGTCAGTGTTTTTTTTATGGTAATCACAAAAGGCAGGGAATAGATCGGAGCCTGTAATTTGTTCTTTTAGGTGTCGCTTGGGGTAAAACAACTTACACAGCATAAAAATAATGCGACTATCACATACGCGGTAGTCGGCTTGTGCGTAAAGGCGATGAAACTCAGGGTCCTTTTGGAGTCTCATTAAATGATCGATATTGGGTGTCACAACCACGCCTTGCGTCAGTTGCTCTAGTAGTTCTTGCTGACTTAAATTGTGTATTTGACAATTAAGAATTGCGATTTCATCTATAGGCATTGCAATGACTTTCTTTTTAAGTGAATGGTATTGTTGGTTGAGCCTGTAGGCATTGTAGGGCGATATATGATGGCGCACTGAAAGCAAACACTATATTAGCGGCTTGCCTTGCATGGCCTTAGGGATAGGGGCGCCCAAGCGTTGCAGTATGGTGGGGCCTACATCAAGGGCGTGCCCTTGCACCGTTAGGCCTACAGGTAGTTTACCACCTGCCGCCATAAAAAAGCCGCTATGTCTATGACTGCCCGCTCTAAAGTGAGGCGCAGGGCCGATCAAGCCGTAACTCGGGTGGCGTACGCTGTCACTGGCGAACTCCTCTTGCCAGCCAATTACCAGATCGGCATCACTTAATTTAGGATTGGTATCCATGGGGTCTTTGCGTGTGCGCACTATTTTTTTAATCATGGGGGTTCCTGAGCGTGCACACACCAGTGCCTCTAATGCGGCGCAAATCGCATCGAGCTCTTGATGGTAGTCCTCGGGCTCTACAATGCCGTGAGTCTCCCGTCCTTTAACGTTAATACGAATGTAACCATCAGAGAAGCTCGGTAGTGCGTAGGCTCGCATGGTGGGCCAGAGATTGGCGTACCATAGTGTGGGTTGATACCACGGCTTACCGGCATTCGCTTTGGCTGATGTGCGCGGGCTCATGGGGTACCCGTCTACATCATCGCCTATGATCGGCGCTAGCAGCCGGTATAGCTTGCTGCGCAGTTTTTGTCGTGACCAGCGCGCGATAGTGCTGCCTGCACTGAGTGATGACCAGATGTGGCGCTCCCAGTCGTTCCATTTTTGCGCCGTGAGTAGCTCTTTTGTAAGCACTCCCTTACCGTCTACACCATTGCACAGTGCTGGGCGATTAAAATTGTACCGGTAGAGAAATTCCGGTAAAAACAAGCAAGAGGGAAGATCCATGGTGTTCATACCCATGCCGTGGGCAGAAAAGACAATAATTTCACTGTCTTTAGGGCTATTTTTGATGATGCGTCCAATCTGCTGATCCATGGCAATGTAAGTATCTTTTAATGGATCTTTGGGTAAGAGGTTTTTACCTGCTATATCTGCTTCATATAGTGGGTGCTCGGGTTGAAATTGCCAAAAATTATGCCCGGCGCCGTGAGCTTCACCAAAAACGGTGATGAATAGATCCCAATTTTCTTTTTTGAGTAGTTCAATACAGGCATCGCCACGGTACTCAATACCCGTCATCAGCATGTTGTACACTTGCTGGGTGCCTTTCATGTTAAGTGCATGCGCATAATCGCGGTGCAAGCCTGGGTGCCAGCCAACGCTTTCTCGTATTTGTGCGAGTGCTTGAGGCGGGGAAGACTCTTGCTCGACTTGCGGGGAGTGTGAGCCCCAGGCGTTGATCTGAATGCCTTTAAGCTCGGGTTGTAGCCGGACTTGAGGAATATCAAATGAGCACACACGGTAGCCATCACCTAAAGCATAAAAGGCCGGATATTCGTTATACTCATAAGCGGCGCGGGTTTCAATACGATAGTCGGGTGAGTATTTTAATGGCGTCCAGTACCCGGTGTTTTCGGGTGTTGTGCCGGTTGCAAAGGTGGTCCAGGGGAGTTCGGCGGCAAATAAGTCATAGTTGTCTAGCCTCCCGTAAACGCCACTGTTTTTAAGGTTTTGCATGTTGGGTAGTGAGCCGTCAGCCATCCATTGCTCTATTAGGCGGGGCTCGGCAGAATCTAAACCAATAACGATGACAGACATAATAGGTTTCCAGTGCTCATCGTATCTGCTCGCGCAGTGCGATGATGAATGTTTTAATGGATTCAAGTATTGTGTTATTTAGCAGGTTGACCTGTAGCTCACAGGCAATAATGACTCGATCGTATGGTTTAATAATGATCAAGCCTTTAATTGAGTGATCGACCCTATACACAATGATTCGATAATTAAAATGTTAGTTTATTGAGCTAATACTGAGCGGATTTTATTTAAATGGAAAAAATATCGACAACTCAACCCGACTGGTCTCGTGAGTGCCGCACGGCTTTTTGGCAGCCGAGCAAGCAGCTGCTGCGAGCAATACGAGGTTATCAGCGAGCCCAAGCCAGTACAGGCTTTATGGCCACATTACGCGCCAAATGGTGGGTTTTTTGCCATCGTTTCTGGTCTGTGATTTGTGCATGCGACATTCCCATTAATTGCCAAATAGGGGGCGGGTTATTATTAATACACCCTGTAGGCGTGGTTATTCACCCTGAAGCAATAATTGGTCCAAACTGCCTTATATTGCAAAATACAACGTTAGTCGGCGGTGTGGTTCTTGGTGGGCACGTGGATATTGGCGCCGGTGCAAAAATTATTGCACCGGTGGCTATTGGTGAAAATGCGCGAGTTGGCGCAAATGCCGTGGTGACTAAGCCTGTAGCAGCAGGTACCACGGTGGTAGGGATTCCGGCGCGGGTTATGTGAAGGCGCCTTTTTTGGGGGGCAGGGGCAGGCTTTAGCTTAACTTATTGGATGGTAGCAGTGCCCGTAGTCGCTGTGTTAAGTACGTGTTTTGCCCAAGCCGACCAAGTAAGGTTGTGTTGGTAAAATTCAAAGCTTCCTTCAGAGAGCGCCTTGTATTGCTCGGCATTATTAATAAGTGTTGTTATTTTGTGGGCGTAGTTATCGCCTGTTGCACCAAGCGGCAATAAAAATCCATTGTTATTTTCACTGATAAGACTGGGTATGCCGCCGACATCAGAGGCTAATACTGGGCAGCTAAAGGCGTTAGCCTCAGCAATAACCATAGGTGTGCAGTCTGCGCGTGTTGGCAGTAATAAAAAGTGCGCCTCGCTTAATAAATCATGGTATTGCGCTTGTTGATCGGGTTTGTTTTTGTCTAAAAAAGGAATCACAGTACACAGCGCTGGGTCTAAGGTGATAGGAGGCGTGCAACCAACAATGGTTAGCTGGCAGGCTATGCCTTGCCGCTGTAAGGCTTGGGCGGTTTCAACAGCAGTAATACCGCCTTTTCTTTCCCATTCTTTCCCAATAAAAACCAGTTTTACAAGGCGTGGGGGAGCTTTTGGGGTAATAGCTTTGGGTGGGGTGTCTAAGTTAAGACCAAATCTTACGGTGTCTACTTTACTGCCGATATCATCAATGCTATTAAATTCAGTCAGCGCCTTGGAGGCCATAAATGCCGAGGAATATAACGTTTTAAAGGCTTTTTGAATGCAGTGCATTTCTATGTCGTGAATGCCTTGGTCGAGTTGTTGTTGGTATTCTTGTGCAATGTACTCAGGGGTTGCATCAGTCACAAAAATTAATTTTTGATTGTGCAGTGTGAGTGCGGCAACAACCTCAGAGTTAACAGGCGCTATCAGTAAGTCAAAGGCTGTTGCATCAATGGCGTTTTGCACCGTTAAGCTGTAGCGTCTTTTGATAAGCCTTAACACTGTAGTTTTTAGGCGAGGGGTGATAGCGCCGAGTAGCCATAGGCTTTTTTGACTGATTTTTTGTCGTAATGCATTAACTTTTGGGCGGTGCCCTATTGCTGTTATGGCGGTATCGGGCTCTTCGGATAATGCTTTATACATATAAAACAGTGTGCCGCTAAAATTGCAGCGATCAAAGGGTGTTTCTGCGCTAATAAAGCCTACTTTCATAATCGAATCTCTAGCAAATATAGCGCTTTTATTGTTAACGTGTTAGCGCTTGCGGGAAGTTAATCTTAATGGCCACTAAAGCAATAATGATGACACAAACAATATAGGCGATATCCGTCTTTATGAGTAGTACGTTGTGTTTTGACGCTAAAATAATCGCTAAAATGTAGGTGCCAACAGAGGCAAATATAGAACCTGAAACCATCCCGATAATACCTGCAATATTAAAGCCAATAAAAACACTAATAACTTGTAAAAATGCATTGCTGGCCGTGATATAAAAGCTTTCTTTGCTGAGGCCTTTTGATAGCAGTGCATCGTTATACATTGAAGCAATAACAGCCATTAGGCCGCCAATCGCGTAAAGTGTTAAATACTGATGGGAGACAAAATAGCGCTCATCATAAAGTAGATTGATAATGTGCGTAGATAAAACAGCGAGCAACCCATAACCTATCAAAGCTGCGAGTAGTAGCTTGGAAGATAATTTTTGGAAAATGGGTGTAAAAAGGGCGGGGGTTTCACGCTGTATTCGGCTGAGCTTTGGGAAGAGCACCTTAGAACGTAAAGCGCTAATGAGCTCGCGAATACTTAAAGCCATGGTGGTGGCAATTTGTAAAAACGCTACATCTTCCAAGCTAATAAACGTCGCCTCTATTGCTTTGATGCCGTGCCCGCCTACAAAGGTAAAAAGTGTACTGGCCATAATCCATCGGCCAAAGCTTTTCATTTCTTGCCAGCTTTGCGTATGCCAAAGTATTTTATGTTTGTGAGGTGTTAAAAATAGGTGGCTCAGTGCACAGGTCACAAATGCCGCAACAATATTGCCGAGTACCAAAGACCAAACCGATTGCATACTTATGGCTAAACCAATGGTTATACACATGGTCAGTACTTGAGAGCTAAGCTCAATCAATGTTACGCGCTTGAGTGCCATGTCTCGCTCGGCGGTGGCCATGGCTATACTACAAAAGCCTCTAGCAATTGTTGTTGTTGCGCAGGCGCAAATCATGGCGGTTAACAGGGGTTGGTCATACAATATGGCAAGGGGCCAAGCAAGGCTGCAGGCAACTAAAAACAAAATAAAACCACGAATAATCTGTACCGTCCAGGCGGTATTTAAAAATGTATCCTCGTGGCCCCTCGGGTGTTGAATAATCGCTGGCTTTAAACCTATGTCGCTTAGCATGGCAAGGCCAATTAAAACCACATTAACAATAACCATTAAGCCAAAGGCTTCAGGAAACAAAATACGGGTTAATATAATATTGGATATTAATTGAACGACTTTTCCTGAGCCAAAGCCGAGTATAGTCCAAAGGGCTGCTTTCACCGAGACTGAGCTGGTTTTGGTGCGGATTCGATCGAGGACAGATGTTTTATAAGGAGGTATCATTGTGGTACTTCAGCGTGGCTATGAGTCAGGGTGAATACTTGACGTAATTTGAAGCAAGAGTCTATCGGCTTTTTGATACATTGCTAGTTTTGTATGGAATATATAATGATTCAATAACATTTGTAACTATTCAGGTGTGCCGGAGTTGGGCGCTAATGAATCATTGACTGGGCGACTCAAGCCATCTACGACTTTGTGCTCCTCGACTTTATGCTCCTGCAAAGTCTAATCTTGCATATCCTTATGCAGGTGCACTGTCTACCCCTTGCTTTCCCTGCAAGGTTCGGCCTTAAATGCCCAGAAATAATCCATCAGCACCCGTCAGGTGAGGTTTATTAGCTGAGCTGAATAGTGACTAATATTTTTTGTCATCATTTAGCGAGACCTATAGCAAGCCCTCTAAGCAAGGCTCTCAATCTGTGATGTGAATCGATTTTTTATTTCGTATCTCTGAAGTTAGTTATTTACTTTTATGATGCAAGCACGAGACGTACAAAGACTATTTTTTTGGCCCCTCAAGATGATTCTCAGTAGGATTCGTCCTATGCCTACTGAGCAAACCGAGTTTGAATATGCTGATATCGCACTACATTAAAAAAATAAGCCTTACAGGAATAAGCGGTGCAAAAATCAAAAGCAGCGCCCTAATTGCTCTCATCAAGACCGAAAAACCACGTTTTTTTGCCAGTGTTTTTGTGGTTTTAGTTTTTATGTATTTATCCTTTTCGGCATTGCTTGAGCTCGTTCGGCGTTGGAGTCATGAGCCTGAGTACGGCCACGGTTGGCTGGTGCCATGTATTGTGGCTTATTTATGTGCGCAATACCGTGAGCGTTTACACCGGCAGCCGCCTAGTGCAGTGGCTGTTGTTTTAATGGCTTTAGCCAGTTTAATGACGCTTGCAGGTATGGTGAGTGGCCTTTTTTTGCTGATACAGCTGGCATTGGTGGTTGTTTTGATGGCATTGGTGGCGCTTTGGTGGGGTATTGCCGGCCTTCGGATGTTGTTATGGCCATTGGGCTTTCTTATTTTTTGTATCCCTTTGCCTTATGTTATCGAGGTGGCTTTTACCGCTCAATTACAGTTGTTGTCATCGCGTATCGCTGTTGATGTGATACGCATGATGGGTATTGTGGTGTATTTATCGGGTAATGTGATTGATTTAGGGGTTGTCAAATTACAAGTTGTTGAGGCGTGTAGTGGCTTGCGTTATCTATATCCTCTAATGAGCTTGGGGTATTTGGCGGCTTATTGTTATCAGGGGCCGCTATGGATTCGGGGGGTTATTTTTGTCGCTACTATTCCTATTACGGTAGCGCTTAACAGCTTACGCATTGCGGTAATGGCTTGGCTGGTTGAGCATTTTGGTCTCGCCGTTGCCGAGGGGTTTTTTCATGATTTTGAGGGCTGGCTGATTTTTGCGCTGTGCATGGTATTGTTGGCTTTACTGCTATGGAGCCTTAATGCTATTTTTACGCGACAATCAATATGGCAATGGCTTGATATTACGCCGAGTGAGCCCGCGGCTTATGTTGCCCCCTCTGTAGGGCGCACTCGCTTGTGGGGTGCATTGAGTGGTGTATGGCTATTATCAGCTTTGACATTAATCGCCGGTTATTCTGTGGCTCATCGTCAGCTGGTTATTCCGCCTGCGGCTAATATGTCGAGTTTCCCGTTGATGTGGGGCAGCTGGCAAGGTGTTCATCGACCTTTAACCGCTGGTGTGGCAGAGTCTTTGGGGGTTGATGATTATCTTTTAATAGATTTTTCTACGGCGCAGGTATCGGCACCGGTCAATTTTTATGTGGCGTATTATGCCAACCAGCGAGCAGGCCAATCACCGCATTCGCCTAAGGTGTGTATTCCTGGTGGCGGTTGGCAAATAGAGGCTATTACACGTATAGCGGTAAAAGAGCAAAAAGTGAATCGTGTGGTGATTTCACGCCAAGGCGTTAAGCAGCTTGTGTATTATGGGTTTGTCGAGCGCGGTGAATGGGCGGCCGATGAATATTGGCGCAAGTGGTTATTACTTAAAGATTTTTTAGTGTATGGACGCTCTGATGGTGCTTTAATTCGGCTTACTACGCCACTGCATGCACAAGAGCGTATTGAAGATGCTGATGCGCGATTGGCTGATTTATTAGTCCATTTACGTGTTGGTATTACAGCCTATTTACCGGCGCCGCCGCAATAGTATGCAACATTACAGTGCTCAACTTTAAGACCTTAGCGGTTGGATGAATAAATTATGTGTAAATTAAAAGTATCGGGCGTTGCATGGATTGCTGTGATAGCCCTGAGTGTTGGTGGCTGTTTTAAGCGTGAAATGACGGCAGAGCAATACCTCGAAAGCGCAAAATCTTTTTATGCCGCAGCCGACTATGCGCGCGCGCGGGTGCAACTGCGTAACGCCTTGCGCAAAAAAGAAACCTTAGCGCAAGCGTATTATTACTTGGCCTTAGTGGCCGAAAAAGACGACAATATTTTTATTGCGTTTGCCGATATTAATCGCGCCCAAGAGCTGGCGCCTAACAACAGCGATATCGCAATAAAAGCTGCTGAGTATTGGGTGCTGACGGTACAATTTAAAAAAGCCGTAACGGCGATGGCGAGCCTACTAGAGCAGCCCGACCATTTATCGGCAGAGCAATATGCCAAGGCCTATCCGGTGTTGGCCGCAGGGCTTATTGGCTTGCAGCAGTATGCACAAGCATTGCAAGCGATAGATGACGGCTTACTTAAAGTCGATGCTCAAAATGCTACTGCCTTGCATGAATTAAGCGCGCTAAAAATAGTCACCTTAAAATTTTTAACACGCTTTGATGAAGCCCTAGAGTTGGTTGACGCGTTACGCACTGAGCACCCTGATGATATTAATACCGAGCTACTGAGCTTAGAGCTTAATGAGTTGAGGGGTGATGCCAGTGGTGTTGAAGCGGCACTGCAGCGCTTAATGATTTTAGATCCCGAGCAAGCGCGCTACCCTTTAGCATTGGCGCAGCGCTTTTATCAGCGCCAGCGTGTCGATGAGGCCATTAAAATACTCGAGCAATATAACCAGCAGCAGCCTAAAAATACCATTGTTAAAAGAGCATTATTAGAAGTGCTTGAGGATCAAGAGCCCGGCCGTGCCTCGGCGTTGCTGAATACGTTTTTAGAGCAACTGCCAAATGATACCGGCCTTATTTTTTACCGTGCCGGCTTACTGTTACAAGACAATCAATTGGCTGATGCCGAGGCTGCGCTGCAGTCATTGGTGGCGTCGCCACAGCTAGATATTCAAACCCAGGCGAAAGCGCAATTATTATTAGCCAGCGTGTTAAGGGCTGAGGGCAAGCAATCTCAAGCCTTAACGTTATTAAACGATGCGTTAAGGTCAAGCCCTTTAAATGCCGACTTGTTAAAGTTGCGGGCCCGTGTGGCGCTAGATCTACAGCATTATGATATTGCCTTAAATGATGCACAAAGCTTATTGAGCCAGCAGGTTGATAATATTGAAGCGCTTGAATTAACGGGGCATATTTATGGTGTATTAGGCGATAAAGAGCGTGAAGCCAAAACCTATGAGCACATTTTACAGTTGGCCCCAAGCCATGCCAAAGCGCGTAGCATTCATATTCGCGAGTTGATTAAAGCGCAAAAATTTGCCGCGGCGCAGCGTTACCTATCGTCGGTTGCACCGGCTTATCGGCAAACGGCTGACTGGCAGCTGCGTAATCTTGAGTTATTAATGGCCCAAAAATTATGGCCGCGTGCTTCTGTGCAGTTAGATGCTCTTGAAAAAAGCGCTGGGTTGGATTGGCGGTTGGTTTTTTTACGGGCAAAAATTGCCTTGGGTCAAGGCGAGTTGGAGCAGGCTAAAGTGTTGTTTCAGCAGGTGCTGCAAGAGCAGCCTACTTATGTAGAAGCCTACAGTGGTTTGGCCAAAACCGTTGAGCGAAAGGAGAAGGCGAGTATTGAGATTATTCACTGGCTGGCGCAGTTAATGGAGCAGCACCCCACCGCCGTGCCCGCCTATGCCCTGAAAGCTAAACTCGAGCGCAGCGTTGGGCGCAATGCGATAGCGACTTTTAGGCAGGGAGTGTTGCACAATATTAACTGGCTGCAAGGGTATAAATTATTGGCGGATGAACAGTCGTTTAATGGCCACAATCAAGCGGCTATTGATGTGTATAACAAAGCGTTAGGTCTACACCCACGCAATGGTTTTTTATTATTGTCGCAAGCGGTTTTGTATCAAAAAGTGAAGCAATACTCTCGCGCCCAAGCAAACTATGAAACCTTACTCCAGCAATCCAATAGTTTGGTGGTTCGGAATAACTACGCTTTATTGTTGGTTGATACTCCTGAGTTGCGCAGCGAGCAAAGCATCCGAAAAGCCGCCCAAATAACCGCCGATTTTGCCGATACAGGTCGCTACGAATTGCTTGATACTTATGGTTGGGTACAGTTTTGGGCCGGAGATTTAAAAGCGGCCGAGCACACTCTCAGAGTCGCCCTTAAAAATACGGCGCACCTCGAGGTTAAATATCATTTGGCGCGTGTTTATCAGGCACAAAAAAATCACTCAGCACTTGAGCAATTATTGCATGAGCTACCGATTGAGCAGTTGCCCGCGCAACAGCAGGCACGCTTTAAGGCACTTGTTCAGGCTAAAAATGAATGATAAGTCAACGAACACTAAGAATACTCAATCACGTTAAATCAGCATCTAATCCAAAACCCCCTCTTAACAGGTGCTGATGGGTTGTTTTCTGGGCATATAAGCGCCGGGTCTTGCAGGGAAAGCAAGGGTTAGACAGTGCGCCTGCACTAGGGATATGCAAGATTAGACTTTGCAGGAGCACAAAGTCGCAGATGGCTGAGCGGCCCAGCAAATGATCCATTAGCGCCCGATTTCCCCACCTCTGAATAGCTACAATACCTCTAACATACAGGCGATGACTGATCAGGTAGGCACAAAAAAACCTGCTTGCGCAGGCTTTTTTAGCTTATATTTTTTAGGCCTATATAACATAGGCTCCCAAATAACATAGGCTCCCAAATAACATAGGCTCCCAAATAAAATAGACTCTTAAATAAAAGAGGCCCCTAAATTAAAGAGTCTATTTGCTGCAACGCTACGACGTTAAAGCCCCAGCGTTAAAGTAGCCTAAAAAACTACGGGCTTTATTTATTGAGCCTGTAGTTTCTTTTTACGCAGTCTACGAGCAAAAAGAACGCCAGCAAGCCCCATTAGCATAAACTGAATAGAGGCTGGTAATGGCGCCTCTGAAGGTGGCGTAAAGGTGTAGTTGTGTATTTGAGAGTCTTGAATGAACGACTTTGCCGCAATAGACCCGTCAATAGTGCCAATGCTCAATAGGTTAGCGCCCATCGCCAATACAGAGCCTTTCACTTTAAGGTCTTGGAGGTCTAGGTTTTTGGCGTCGTAAAAATTCCACAAAATATTGCTTGCAGTTTGTGTATTAAAGCCGTTGCCAAAGTTGATACCGTTGGGTGCTAAAAAGTCAAAGCCCATAGATTGGCTTTGTGTCGAAATATTAAACACTACTGTTTGGGCATTACCCGCGTCTAGCTGTAGGAATGAGTTTTGAAAGAAAATATCACTCGCATTAACATCAAAGACGGCAGTGTTGTTGGCGCCGGTATAGTTAAATGTTGTGTTATTACCGTTTTGGTTGAGCTGGCCATTACTGGCGGTTTGAGCATACGTTTTAGAGGAGTGCTTCAACTCAGAGATAAGGCTCTTGCGCTCTTGCTTAAGGGCTTTGCGGCCCACGTCGGTCGCGCTGCCGCCACCGTTAAAGCTAACGTTAGCCTTGAGCTTGCCGCCATACACGATATCGCCCGCTTGAATATTAAAGGTGTTACCTTTAATGTTGCCAGCGACTGTCAGTGTTGGTAGTGAGCTGTCGTTACTTAGGCGGGTACCAAATTCGCCACCTTGAGTGGTCATGTTGCCGCCAATAAAGGTACGACCCCATACCGCAGAGCTATGGTGATAGTCTTTTTCAACAATAAGACTATATTCAGACAACGGCATAGCGTGGCTAGCAGCACTGAGTAGTAGTGATGCCACTAAGCTGCCGCTCAGTAATAAACCTTTCATTATAAATCCTCTGGTGAGTGGCTTTGGCTGAACTACATAAAAGTGTACGCAGTAACAGGTGCGGCCGGTAGTGAGATAAATAGGATTATCTATGAGTCATATAAGCATGAAGCGTGCCCATTTTATAGACCTAAAGGTATCTCGTTGTTTTTAAATGGTGTTTTTATTTTTAAAGGCGGTTTTAGATGAGACTAGAGTACTATGGATAAGATTTTTGTGCGGTGGACATTGTAGTGTAAAGAGTATCGACAATCGACATTGCTGAGGGAATTCTGTAGCGTGAGCGTGAGCTATAGTCAGTTGATTGCCAAGGTGTTTGTGCTGTCAATGACCGAGGCCTTACGTTGTTAATACTCATAAACAGTTGCGGGTACAAGTGAATAATAAGCGATATAAAATCGAGAGGGTTTTGGGTGATTAGGTACTGTTTTGCATGGGTTATGTGTCGCAGGCAGCGTTTAAGTGCCGCGTTTGCCGTGCTTTGCGTGTTATTGGCAAGCTTACCGCTCAGTGCACAAACTCGCAGTGGCTTTGAGCTTTTAGCCAGTGTGGCCTTTGAGGATGTTGCTAATGCTAACCGCGAGGCCCAGTCGGCGCTAGTGATTGATGAATATCAGTGGCGACCGATGCTGGCGGCTAATGGTGTATTGGTGGGGCAGCTCATGCGCTTAGAGGTTGATGGCTCTTACGAGATGAGACGCTTTTCTGAGCAAAAAGCGCAAGATCATGAGCTGTTTTTAGGCGATGTAGCGTGGCTTTTAGGCTCGCAGACCAGTCGATTTATGGCTGATGTTAGTCATCGATCGGCAGAGCTGCTGATTGACCCAAGTCGCGGGGATTCACCCGATAACTTAGATCGCCGCAATAGCACAAGCGCAACAGGTTGGGTGCGTTTAGGTCCTGCGCAATCGCAATGGCTGCTCAATGTTAATACCTCAAAAGTAACATTTGATTTAGCCGAGGCGAGTAATTCGCGCCGACAAGGCGGCGGTATTCGCTACGACCGAGGCGTGAGTAAGCTAAGCCGATTTGGCCTAGAGCTATCAGGCTATCAGCTAGAATACGACAACGCGACTAATGCGGTTAATCTGGGTGAACAGGCGCCGCAAGATGCATTTGAGTATTCGCGTGCGGCTTTATCGTGGTCTACATCACTTAAGCGTTTACAGTATTTTTTGAGTGTGGGTCGCAACAATACCGATGGCGGCTCTAGTTCTGCTTTTTACGATATTAACGCAGAGTACTTAGGCGATACGCATGAATTTAGTACGGCCTTTAGGCAGTGGATTACCGATACTTCTCAAGGGGCCGGTGAACAGGCGCTGGGAAGCCAAGGCGCAGAACTAGATGGTCGAGTGGGCGTGCTTGACCAGTATAAGCGTCGCGATGGGCATATCGAGTGGTTGTACCGGGCTTTGTGCTCGCGATGCGCATTAGCCGTTAAGCTTGGCGCCGAGCGTGAGGATTATCAGCAAGCGACACAGTTTGATAGTACTGAGTTGTTTGGTCACTTGCAGTTAAACTACCGGCAGAGCCGCCATGCGTACTTGAATGCGAGCTATCGTGTGATGGAGGTCGACTTTAAGCGTACGCAAGATGATTATGACGAGGCGTTATGGCGCATTGAAATAGGTCTTAATTCATTGGTGCGCCACGGCACACTCCGCTTTTATGCTCAGCACAGCGATCGACGAAGCCATCGTGATGCGGGTCTTGGTCGTCCGATAGATAGTGATGGCGTGGTCAATAACTACAGTACGGGCTTAATTGGCGTGGCATTTGATTACTCTTTGTACCGCCGTTAAATGAATGCGGTATACACAGGGTGTGTGGCGTGGGTGCTTGGTTCTTTTTGCTGAAAGCGCTAAAGTTTTGAGTGAGTGCGCCGTTACATTGGGTTATGAAAGTTGTCGCTTAAAAAGAGTCGTAGCCCTTATGAATCATCAAACTGCTTTAAAATCATATGCCAAAGTACAGTACCGTAGCGATGTTGAAATTGCCTCGCCTCATCGCTTAATTGATATGCTTTATCAGGGCGCTATAGAGCGAATTGTGCAGGCAAAGGGCGCTATGCAGTTTGGCAATACTGAGCTCAAAGGTAAAAAAATTAATAGTGCGGTGAGTATTGTGGGCGGTTTGCGTGAAAGCCTTAATACGCATGAAGGGGGTGATTTAGCGCATAACCTCGATAATTTGTATGTCTACATTCAGCGTGTTCTGGCTAATGCGCACAGTAAAAACGACCCCCTATTACTCGATGAGGCCGCCACGCTGCTGGGGGATTTACAAAGTGCTTGGAAGCAAATAGGCTAGTTGAGTTTAATGCATACGCCTTTATGTTTATGCAAAGCCTAATCGCACCTACCCCTTTGTAGGTGCGCCGCCCAATTCTCTCCCTGCAAGGCGCGGCGCTTAACCCCCCCCCAAAAATAATCATCTACCCCAAAAAAACAGCCCTCCAGAAGCCGCTCAGTTGTCTACAGTTGCGAGCTTCTTGATTGTTGCCATCGATGACTCGCATTTTCATCTTCGGTATTCTATTGTATGTCCTTAATCTACATGCCCTTAATTTACAGTCACTATTACACCTTTGAATAACAAGTATAGCGATATTGCATTTTTTGCGCTGTGTGGACTAGTGTGTGTGCTGTTGTGGTTTAGCTAAACGAGAGGTTAGTCGGTTGATATTTAGAACAGTAGAATTTAGGGGCGAGGCAATAATAGTTTGATGTTGGTTTTACGGGCTAGCTAATGGCTGGCCGGGTTGGCTGGGCTCAATGTTTATGCTTCTTTATTGGTTTTAGCCGGTATAGCGATAATTGGTCGTGATACGGCTGAGCTAGCGTTAAGGTGATTTACGTTTATGATGATTTTTTTTGCAGGGTTCTCAATTAGTTTATCGCTTATCTTTGCTATTGGTGCTCAAAATGCTTTTGTATTAAAACAAGGTATTAAAAAGCAGCATGTGTTTTTGGTTTGTATTATTTGCGCTCTTTCAGATGCTATTTTGATTTCGCTGGGTATTGCTGGGTTTGGCGTTATTGTGCGTGAATACCCGAGCGTAGAGGTATATGCACGCTATGGCGGCGCTGCATTTCTTTTGGTGTACTCTTTGTTAAGTTTTAAGTCAGCCTTGAGTCAAACCCATGCACTCAAGCCCGATGGGCAATTGCCACACTCAGCGCTTAAAACGGCGGCTATTTGTTTGGGGTTTACATGGTTAAACCCACATGTTTACCTTGATACGATGGTACTGCTAGGGAGTATTTCAACGCAGTACGAAGGTCAGCTACTACTCTTTGCTTTGGGAGCTATCTCGGCATCGTTTATCTTCTTTTTTAGTTTGGGTTACGGAGCAAGGTTATTAGCGCCAGCCTTTCAGAACCCTAAGGCATGGCAGGTGCTAGAATTTATTGTGGGTTTGATGATGCTGTTGATTGCTTTAGTCTTGGTGTTTGGCTAATGCCATGAGAAGCCGCATTGGATAACAGTACCCGAATAACAGCGCGCACGCTTTTTTGGGCGACTCAACGATAACCAGTGCCGTCACACTTTATGGGCGAGTGGCTTATTCAGGTTGCATTAACTCAGATTCTATATTCTTAAATACTTAGTCATTGATCTTTTTACTCAAGGAATGCGCTTTATGTTTTCTCGTTTATTATCACGCTGTTTATTCAATGCCCGCTTCTACTGTTTTTTGACGGTCGCTATGGCTTCGGGTTGTGCCACTCAAACAAGTTTTAAAGCAATAGAGGCGCCCACGGTAGCGTCATACAATACAACGTATAACGGCGTAAAAACCACACTGGTTGTCGGCAATTTTGATAACCGATCTGACTATGCTCGTGGTTTGTTTTCGACAGGTATTGACCCTTTAGCGGGTCAGGCCAAAACGGTACTCAAAACACACTTACAGCAGACTAATCGATTTAGACTCGTTGATCGCGATAGCGCGAATGAAGCGCAAGTTGAGGCTAAGTACCTCGCTAAAACACAAAAAATTAAGGGCGCAAACTTTGTTGTGGCAGGGGCTGTGACTGAATTTGGCCGCAAACAAGTCGGTGATCGTTCGCTGTTTGGTATTTTGGGTGCTGGCAAGCAGCAAATTGCTTATGCCAAAGTGCAACTTAACGTTATTAATGTTTTAACATCGGAAGTGATTTATAGCACACAAGGTGCTGGCGAATACGCCTTGAGTGAGCGTGAAGTTTTAGGTTTTGGCTCAAAAGCTGGCTATGATGGGACCTTAAATGGCAAAGTGTTAGATTTAGCCGTACGTGAAGCTGTGAATCACTTGGTTGAAGGTCTAGAGACTGGGCGCTTTTCTATTGTATCAAACTAATTCACATTAAATGAATGCAGGTCAATATGGGTTTTCAATGGCTTAAACGTCAGCAATGGGTAGGCACGGTTGTGTCTGTCGCCATAGGAAGTGTGTTGTTAGGTACCATGACCGGCTGCGTGACAACCACCGGCGGGTTGTATTACTGGGGGGAGTACGAAAATGTTTTACACACCCAGTTTACCAAACCGGGCAAAATGACCGCACGTCAGCAGGTAGAGATTCTGGAGCGCGATATTGTCAAGGCTGCGCAGCGTGAGCAAAAAATAGCGCCAGGGGTTTATGCGCAATTGGGCTTAGCACTGGCCGAGCTTGGGCAGCGCGATGGGGCTAAAGCGGCGTTTGATCGCGAAATAATGCTTTATCCCGAGTCTGCTATTTTACTTAAAGGTATGATGCAGCGCGGCGACGAGGCAATGAAGCAGCAAGGAGCCCTGCAATGAAGTTTTTTTTGAGTCTGTTTATGTGTTTAGTGTTGGCTGGCTGCGCCAGTACACCTCACACTCCAAGAGCCGATATCGTGATGCCGCGCTCTATATTGGTGTTGCCGCCAACCAACGACTCGGTAGAGGTTGATGCCCCATCGATTTTTTTGTCGACGGTATCGAAGCCTTTGGCTGAGCGTGGTTATTATGTATTTCCTGTTGATGTTGTGGCGCGTTTGATGCGCGATAACGGTATGCATACCGCTGCCCAAATGCATCAAGTGCCGCTCGATTTATTGCAGCAGCATACAGGTGCAGAAGCTGTGCTGTACGTTAATATTCGGCAATGGGGGCAAAAGTATCAGGTTGTGAGCTCTCAAACCGTGGTTAAGGCCGATATGAAGCTGGTGCTCAGTGATACAGGCGCCACCATTTGGACAGGCAAGGCTAGAGCCAGTCATGACTCGGCAGGCAACCACAATAGTCTAGCCGAGGCGCTTATCGGCGCAGTAGTGACGCAAATTAGTGGCGCTTTATACGATAAAACCTATGATTTATCGCGCGAGGCGATAGAGCGTTCGCTAGACACACTCTATGAGGGCCCTTTACTAAAAGAGGCGCAGTACCTGAAAGGCAGCTTGTAAGCTGCTCGCTATTAAGGCGGCCTCTAAGTTGAAGCAGTCTACCCGCTTAAATTGAATGGCACCGGTCAAAAAAGCCTTAGGTTTACCTAAGGCTTTTTTTGTAGTGTGGCTCTTTGCTAGACGGTGGCTCTTTGCTAATAGATGGCTCTTTGCTAATAGATGGCTATTATGCATAAAAAGCTTATAAACGAGCTGTTTATGCCAAATATAGACTATAGCATCTTAGTGTTTTACCAAAAGCGTCTTAGTATTTTACCAAGGATGAAACACGCGGTTAAATCGCGATAAAAGACTTCAAGTTTTTAGCGTGCTGGCCGTTACTTAAGGTTATGGAAATAAGCTGTGAGGATTGCCACCATGCCATTAGTCTGTTCTTCTTTAGTTGATGTTATTCGTACCCGCAAAGCCATGCAAACCGCCTTTGAACGCGGTAATTGGGAGGGCGTTAAAACGTGTGACGAGCGCTTAGGGCGTATGCTGGATGCAGCGTTTTCGGATGATGCTCGCGATAATGCATCACTTGTTGCCGAGCTAGAAAAAGTATTAGCGCTTTATGCTCGTGTGGTGACTTATTTACCTGAAGCAACAGCCTCGCGCTGGCTCAGCGCGGTACCCACATAAACGTGGGTACGGTTGCTGTATAAGTTCGTTATGCATACGTTATTTGCAAGTGAGATTTTGTTATGGGTTTTAATGTGAGCCTAGTTTGGCCTAGCAGATAAAGCTCGATGAATAACCTAGCAGTGGATGCGCACAATGACACAACCCTACGCAGAATATAGAAGCCCCGATGGCGCGCCTAATGTGCGCTTTATTTCCGCTCAAGTCAGGGAGCAAGCGGCTTTAGCGCAATACAGCCAAGCGTTGACTCGCTTATTTAACCTGAGTGTTAAAATGCTTTTGCTGTCTAAAAATGCCGCAATTACGCAACAGGCCGATACGCAAATTGGTGTAGCGCTTAAAGAAACGCAAGAGGTATGTGAGCAATTATGTATTTGCTCGCAGGCAGCTAAAGGTGTGCATACCAGCGGTAACTTGTTTCGTTATTTAACGTATCTACTCACCAAAGCCGAAACAGCACCTGTTGTGGAGGTATTTTACGAAATAGCCTCACTCTCTGAAGTATTAGCTGAAGGTTTTGACGCTGCACGGGTGAGTTAAGCCGTACATTGGGTATAATGCGCGCTTTATTAGCAAGGGCGCGATAATGGAAAGCCTCTATTTACTGATTCCCATCGCCATTATAATTGTGGCGGTGGCGGTGGCTGTGTTTTTTTGGGCCGTAAAATCTGGACAATACGATGACCTCGATACCGAGGCGAGCCGTATTTTGTTTGATGAGCCTGATACACCATCACCACCAAAGACCTCTCAATTAACTGACGCGCAAGCGCCTAGCTCTTCGGCTCCTCCTCATGATTGAACTGACCATTACCGCTTTGCTGTTAGGGCTTATGGGGGCGGGTCACTGCTTGGGTATGTGCGGAGGGTTTGCCGCTGCCTTGGCTTATGCCATTCCTTCAGAGCAAAAAATCAGCCGATTAACGTTACTGCTGAGCTATAACGTTGGTCGTATTAGTAGTTATGCTTTGCTCGGTGCCATAGTGGCTGCTGGGCAAAATGCTGGTTTTGACTCGGGTTACCCCCTAGCGCGTACACTGGCTGGGCTTTTACTGGTGGCAACAGGCCTTTATTTGGCTAATATTTGGCGCGGTATTACGTGGCTTGAGCGCGGTGGCCAAAAAGTTTGGCGCTTTATACAGCCAGTAAGTCAGCGTTTACTACCGGTTTATACGGTGCCCAAAGCTTTGCTGCTGGGTATGTTGTGGGGCTGGTTGCCTTGCGGTTTGGTGTATTCAATGTTGGCGTTGGCAGCTACTCAGCCCAGTGCGGGTTTGGGCGCGTTAACCATGGCCGCTTTTGGTGCGGGCACTTTGCCGGCTGTTTTGGCCGGCGGGTTAGCGGCAGCTTGGGTACGTAAGTGGTTAGTTAAACGCTGGTTTCAACGTGGTTTGGCTTTTGCCTTTATGGCTTTTGGCCTATGGACTTTGAGCATTGCTTGGTACCATCACTTTCACCATGCCAACCATGCCAACCATGCTGCACCTCTTATAAACTCTACAGTTATCGATAAGGCGCGTTCGTCGTCTTCATCCACACACCAGCATCACTAAGGAATCAATATGCGACTTTTACATACCATGTTACGTGTAGGCGATTTAGACGCATCACTCAATTTTTATGTCGATATTTTGGGAATGCGTGTATTGCGTCAACACGATTTTCCTGATGGTCGTTTTACCTTGGCCTACTTAGGTTATGCTGATGAAGCCAGTGCAACCGTATTGGAGTTAACCCACAATTGGGATACCCACGAATACGACCTTGGCAATGGCTATGGTCATATTGCTATTGGGGTGGATGATGTGTATGCCGCTGCGGATAAAATAAAAGCAGCAGGTGGCAAAATTGTGCGCGAAGCTGGGCCAATGATGCATGGTCAAACAGTGCTCGCCTTTGCTGAAGACCCTGACGGTTATAAAGTTGAGCTATTAAGTTTATAGGATGTAACTATTCAGTCAAGCTAACAAATCCCTCTTGGGAGGGTGCTGATGGGTTATTTTTTGGGCATTTAAGCGCCGGGAGCGCTTATATAGCGACCGGCCCCAGCATGGATGCGTGGGGGTAGACTTTGCAGGAGCACAAAGTCGCAGATGGCTTGAGCGGCCCAGAAAATGATTCATTAGCGCCCAATTTCAGCACCTCTGAATAGTTACTATAGGATAATGTGTTTTTTCTCGCCCTAAGGCAATGAACGGTAGATTATCAAAACTTAAGCGCTCAAACCCCATCACGATTCATTATTTTAACGTAGTTAAGCGCGCGCATGTCATGAGGCGCGTTTAGTTTTATTTGGATGTAATTGCATGATCAAACTCACCAGCGCAAGCTTGCAGCGTGGCCATAAAATATTATTAGAGCAAGCCTCTTTAACAGTGCATATCGGCGAAAAGCTGGGTGTGATTGGTGCTAACGGTAGTGGTAAATCGAGCTTATTTAAATTACTGATTGGCGAGCTCGCCGTAGATGCCGGTGATTTATATGTGCCGGCAGGTTGGCAAATTTCACATATGGCGCAAGAGGTGGGAGCCGGCGATCGTACAGCAATTGACTATGTGCAAGATGGTGATAAAGAGCTACGGGCCATTGAGCAGCAAATTGCCAGTATTAGTGACGATGGTGAAAAGCTGGCCAATTGTTATGCGCAATATGAACATATTGATGGTTATACCGCAGCAGCGCGTGCGATGCAGCTATTGGCTGGTTTAGGGTTTGCCCCTACAGATGGTGAGCGGCCGGTATCCGACTTTTCGGGGGGGTGGCGGATACGCCTTAACTTGGCACAAGCACTGATGTGTCGCTCTGACTTAATGCTGCTCGATGAGCCGACTAACCATTTAGACTTAGATGCAACACTTTGGCTTGAGCAGCGCTTGCGTCAATACGATGGTACCTTGTTAATTATCTCTCATGACCGAGATTTTTTAGATAATGTGGTCACAGGTATTGCGAATTTTGAAAATAAACAATTAATTGGTTACAGCGGTAATTACAGTGCTTATGAGCGGCAAAAAGCTGAGCGTTTAGCGCAGCAGCAAGTCGCCTATGAAAAGCAACAAGAGCGCATTGGTGAAATCGAAAGTTTTGTGCGGCGTTTTAGGGCAAAAGCGACAAAAGCAAAGCAAGCGCAAAGTCGTTTAAAAGAATTAGAGCGCATGGAGCAGTTATCGCCCGCGCATATTGATTCACCTTTTAGCTTTCGCTTCCCCGAGCCCGAGCGTGTGCCCCAGCAATTAATCACCTTGAGTGATGCCGATTTAGGGTATGGCGATAAAATTTTACTTAAAAAAGTGCAATTAAGCTTGCATGGTAATTCGCGCTTAGGTTTACTCGGGGCCAATGGTGCGGGTAAATCTACGCTCATGAAAACGCTGGTAGAGGGTACTAACGGCACATTACTGGCGGGTGATCGCATAGAGGGCGCGCATTTACGTATTGGTTATTTTAACCAGCATCAACTCGAGGCGCTGGATATGGAGGCCTCTTGTGCCGTGCACTTGCAGCGCTTAACCCCTAAAGCCAGCGAGCAAGAAGTTCGTAATTTTTTAGGCAGCTTCGATTTTCAAGGCGATAGAGCGTTTGAATCGATTCGGCATTTTTCGGGGGGTGAAAAAGCACGTTTAGCGCTAGCGATTGTCGCTTGGCAAAAACCTAATTTATTATTACTCGATGAGCCGACAAACCATCTCGATTTAGAGGTGCGCCACTCTTTAACTTTGGCATTGCAAAGCTTTGAAGGCGCTGTGGTGTTGGTCTCACACGATCGTCATTTGTTGCGTAATAGCGTAGAAGAATTTTTACTGGTTGATGACGGTAAAGTCACGTTATTTGACGGCGACCTACACGATTACGAGCAGTGGCTAGCCACTAAAAATAATGCGCCAGCACAGCCCCGCGACGACGCGCAAGTATCGGGGGTTAATAAACCCGACAAAAAAGCAGAGCGCCAAAATAGCGCCGCATTGCGCGCGCAATTAAAGCCATTAAGCAATGCCGTTAAAAATTTAGAAAAACAAATGAATAAACTGCAAAAGCAATTAGGTGATGCACAAGAGGTACTGGCTGACCCCGATATTTATAGTCGAGGCGGTAGTGACTTGGCGAATGCACTTAAAGCCGAGGCCGCTTTAAGCAAGCAGTTAGCGGAGTGTGAAGAGCAGTGGATGGAAAAAAGTGAAGAGTTAGAGGTATTAACGCACAGCGCGCTTTAAATTATATTTACCGGTAAGTGCCAAAAATAAAAATTAAGGATTTAAAATGGCTAATAGTGAGACTGTCGATAAGATTTTGCATTCGGCAACACTTTTGTTTGCTGAGCGTGGGTTTGCTGAGACATCATTACGTACCATAACCAGTATGGCCGATGTGAATTTGGCGGCTGTTAACTACCACTTTGGCTCTAAAAAAGCACTGATTCAGGCTGTTTTTACGCGTTTTTTAGAACCTTTTTGCCAAGAGCTAAATAGTAATCTTGATGCTTTGTGTAAAAGTTTAAATGGCAATGCGCCCAGCGCACGTCAAATATTACTGGCCATGGGCCAGGCATTTATATCGACTCAAAAAATAGTGGGCGAGCGGCCCGAGCGCTTTGCGTGCTTGATGATGATGGCGTACGCACAATCGCAAGAGCATTTGCGGGAGTATTGCGGCGAGCGCTACGGCAGTACACTAACCCGATTTATTGCATTATTGCAAACAACCGCGCCCAATATCGATTGTATGAAATTTTATTGGCGAATGAATTTTATGTTGGGAGCCTCTTTATTTACTTTAACAAGTTTTGATTCGATAACCGCTATGCTAGGCAAAGATACCGAAGAGGTATCAATCGATGAAATGCTCAAATATTTAGTGCCGGCGATGAGCGGTATGCTACAAAGTGATTGAGCACGCGATAATTAAACACGAGATGATTATTGAGCTGGCCAGTGAGGGTGTTAATAAACCCTTGCCAAGCGATAGCTCTGACTAAATAGTTCTGACTAAATAGCTACCAGTAATTTTTTAATATGATGACATCAATACACTAAGGTTTGCCTGTGAAATACTCTCAGTTAGGGCGCGTTATGCTCGATGTGCAAGGGACTACCTTGACGGCACAAGAGCGAGAAATTATTGCTCATCCACAAGTGGGCGGCTTGATTTTGTTTGCGCGCAATTACGATAACGTACAGCAATTAATAGACCTCAACCGCCAAATACGAGAGTGTAAGCCCAATATTTTAATTGCTGTAGATCATGAAGGTGGAAGGGTGCAGCGCTTTAGAGAGGGTTTTACTCGTATCCCGGCTATGCATAAGCTGGCGAAAAGTGCGCCTGCTTTACTCGGTCCTACAGCACAGTTAATGGCGCTAGAGTTGATGGCAGTCGGCATTGATTTTACCTTTGCCCCCGTGCTTGATCGATTTAACCCAGAGAGCCTGGTGATTGGCGATCGCGCATTTAGTGAAAGCCCAGCCGAGATCGTCGAATATGCCAGTCAATTTATTCAGGGGCTAACCGATGAAGGTATGGCGGCGGTGGGTAAGCACTTTCCTGGTCATGGAGGCGTTGTAGGTGACACCCATTTAGAAGATGCCGTTGATAACCGTGAATTTCGAGATATTGAAGGCACGGATTTAAAGCCTTTTAAACAATTGGCGCCTCAGCTGCAAGGTATTATGCCTGCACATGTTGTTTTCCCTTGCATCAGTGAAAACCCGGTAGGCTTTAGTCAGCAGTGGTTGCAAGAGGTTTTAAGGCAGCAGCTTAATTTTACAGGGGCTATATTGAGTGATGATTTATCGATGGCTGCTGCAAAAGTTGCCGGCGGACCACTCGAGCGCGGCCTCAAGGCTATAAGCGCAGGTTGCTCAATGGTGCTAATGTGTAACAATCCCGATGGCGCCATTGCTTTAATCGAGGGCTTAGAGGGGCAAGGCTTAGTGCCAAATGAGGCGCCATTACTCTTGTTGAGCGCCCATAAGCGGCGCACGCAACAGGGTTTTAATTGGCAGGCTTTACAAAAAACCGCATCGTGGATACAAACCCATCGTGCGATTAACGATGTGAATAATCGATAATCTGTAACTATTAATCGATAATCTGTAACTATTAAGAGACACTACAATCGGGCGCTATATAAGCCTTTAGATAGCTGGCTTCTCGATTGTGCGCTCTTACAAAGCCTAATCTGCATATTTTATGTGGGTGCGCTTCTAGTTCTTGCTTTTGCTGCAAGCCCCGGCGCTTAAATGCCCAGAAAATAACCCATCAACACTCAGAGGGGTTTGTGAGTTTGGCTAAATAGTGACGATAATCGTTTAAAGCGTACAATGAATGGCTGATGATGCCGTTAGCTAATAAATTAACAGCGATACTCATTTTATTAAGGGGCAGTAAGTGGAAACTTTAAATACCTGGTTACAAGGTTTTATCGATAAAGATTATTTATGGATTGTCGAAGTTTTTATTGTGGTGACAGCAACATTATGTGTTGCATTTATTGCTAATCGCTTTATTGCGAAAATTTTATTGCGCAGTCACAGTACTAAAAGCTTATGGGACGACGCCCTGTTTGAGGCATTACATCGCCCAGCGAGGTGGATGATCTGGATTTTAGGGCTGTCGTATGCCGCTAGCATTGCCGCGAGGCAAACAGAAGTTAATTTACTCACCATGATTGCACCTGCGCGTACAGTGTTGTCAATTATGATGATCGTTTGGTTTATTGTAGGCTTTATCAAGCGGGCTGAAAATAACCTTACCGACCCAGATTATGCCCGTAAGCCAATGGATAAAACCACGGCCATGGCTATCGGGAAATTATTGCGCGTCTCAACTATTATTACTTCGGCATTAGTGGTCTTGCAGTCATTAGGTTACAGTATTTCGGGTGTGTTAGCTTTTGGTGGTATTGGTGGTATTGCGGTGGGTTTTGCCGCCAAAGATTTACTGGCTAACTTTTTTGGGGGGCTGATGATTTATTTAGACCGCCCTTTTGCGGTGGGTGACTGGGTTCGCTCACCAGACAAAAATATTGAAGGCACGGTAGAGGATATTGGCTGGCGGTTAACGCGCATCCGTACTTTTGATAAGCGTCCATTGTATGTGCCTAATGCCACCTTTACACAAATATCAGTCGAAAACCCTTCGCGCATGCTTAATCGTCGCATTAAAGAAACGATTGGTATTCGCTATGATGATGCAGGCAAAATGGCGGCTATTGTGAGTGATGTAAAAGCGATGTTGCAAAATCATTCGGCCATAGATCAAAACCAAACGATGATTGTTAATTTTGATGCTTTTAATAGTAGTAGCCTTGATTTCTTTATTTATACCTTTACCAAAACAACCGCCTGGATTGAATATCATGAAATCAAGCAAGATGTGATGCTTAAAATTATTGATATTATTGAGCGACATAATGCCGAATGTGCGTTTCCAACATCTACGGTACATATACCCCATGGTGTTGCATTGCCCGCAAGTACGCATCAGGCACCTAGTTCATGACGTGCATGCCTATGGCATAAGCAATATTCATGAACCATCCTTAAACCAGAGTAGGAATTGTATGGCTGATCATATCCCGTGGCCTAGCGCGCACCTGTTAATGACAGAGCAAGAAATAACGCATGCGATTGCCGAGCAAGCGATCACAATTAATCAGACGTTAGGTGATGAGCCTTTATTAGCGCTATGTGTAATGCATGGTGGCTTGGTTTATGCGGGGCATTTATTACCTAAATTAAACATGCCGGTAGTGCTCGATGCCTTGCGTGTAACGCGTTACCGCAATACAACGCAAGGTGGCGATGATGTGCACTGGATTACGCAGCCAGAGTTAAGCTTAAAAGGTCAAAGAGTATTGTTGATGGATGATATTTTTGACGAAGGTAAAACCCTTGAATACTTACATACTTGGGCTATGGCACAAGGTGCCACAGATGTTTACTCTGCGGTAATGGTTAACAAAGTACATGACCGCAAACCCAAACAATACCGCGCCAACTTTAGCGCAAAAGACGTACCGGACCAGTATGTTTTTGGGATGGGTATGGACTATTGCGGCGCGTGGCGCAATGCCAGTGGTATTTGGGCGCTTAATAACGATCAGTCATAAATACTGTAAACCAGAACTTGATGTTGTAAACTAGAAACTTGATGTTGTAAACCAGAAACTTGATGTTGTAAATTAGACACTTGATGCCTGTAAAACAGAAGCCTGTGTTAACGAAAAAACTTTTTGGCTAGGCAGACGTAGCATAGTGATATCAACGACAGAGGTTTTAAACGGTTGAATTAAATCGCGTAAAACCTTTGCACTTAAAGGCAGCATAACCGGTAGGTAATACATATCCGCACTATTGGGCTCGATGCCAGTTACCTCGAGTGTTATGGGCGCTATATTGGCCAAGCGATTCGTAAATGTACCATTAACAAAGTGCTGCACGCGAAAGTAATACGTTGTGTTACCCTTGTTTAGGCTATTTTTTATCTTATCTTCGATTAATAGCGGCAGCGCCAAGCTGTGCTTGTTAGTGCGGCTTTTGAAGGTAATATCATGCGCGTTAATATCGCGGCCAAACTGATCACGCACACGAAAAATCACTTGGCTATGCGCCTCATATTGTGATTGTGGATTCCACTCATTTAAGCGCTGTTTAAGTTTGGCAGCGCGAGCTAATGTTTTCTCGGTGACTTTTTGCCATTTATCAATAAGGTGTTGTTGGGCGCTGGGTGTGTTGTTGCAGGTTAAGGCCTCTTTAATGCGCGGCAATACCTGCGTACGATTTTTACGTCCATCCATAATGCCAATGGTGTTACCCATATGCGCTGTTTCGTAGAGTAGCGCATAAGGCACTTGGTTGGCTTGGTGTTGCGCGGTGAGCCGGTAGAGCTGATTGGGCAGTGGCTTATTAGCACGGCGCGCACGAATATGCTCGCGTAAAGTTTGCGCGCTTAAATTGTTGCCTTCAATGTAAGTGATTGTAAAATAATTAAAGTTGACATTAGCCGATGCTGTGCGCAGCGTACAATCTGATGAGTCTTCTTTAACATAGCGGTTGGGTATCATGCGTAATGCTGGCAATGTTTGTGAGCCCATTATGCAGTATTCATAAACCCCAAAATCATCACGCAGCATATGATGAGTTTGTAAAAAATACTGATGTAAATCTAATGTGGTGTTGGCACCAAACTCTAAACTGTGCAACGAGGGCAAGCCTGTTTGCGTGCCCTTAAATATAATATGTGCCCAGCGCGAGAATTGCCCCATGCCCATGTGTGCTAGCCCACTACCAAAAAAAGCACCGGCTAAATAAATCACTTTTTGTAGTGGGCTGGGTTTTAGGCTGTAATATTTAAGCCAGTGCCGAATAACCAGCGCTCCAGTGCTGTGTACAATGCAGCGAAACCCTCGATCGAGTAAGTGCTGGTATTTGGCTGATCTTAGTGCGCGCTCTAAAGCAAAACTGACATCCTCTAAATGAATACCATCACTGAGCGATATCCACCGGCTAAGGTTAATACTGACAACCTCTTGCTCGAGACTACGTGTAATTTGCTGAGGTAGCTCACCGTATATTTCATGGGCGGCCGTGTTACGGCCCTCACTGCCATAGCCGTGAATAAAAACAATAGGTGTGTTGGTAGCGGTGGTCATGCGTGTGCTCGATAGTTATCGGTAATGGCCTAAAGAATGCCTAAATAATTGTTTATAATAGCGGCTTAAATAGCGACTCAAATACTGACTTAAATAATAGCTTAAATAGCCGCTTAAGCATTTATTTAAAGTGTTATCTTTTGGGGTGGTAGGCTACAGGCGTTGATGTTAAATGTAAGCGTTTGAGCTTATAGCGCAAGCGTAAGTGCATTATTAGACGCTGGGGTAGCATTGGGCTGCACTGTGCCGTTGGCAGCCCAATCGTGTATACCAGCAAAGCTTTGCTGGCAGTCTATTGCGCTAGCGCATCACGTTGTAAAGCGATTAATGCTTGAATGCCTTTTTTGCCAAGGCTTAGCATGGCTTGGCATTGGGCTTCGCTAAAGGGGGCTTTTTCGGCGGTGCCTTGTATTTCAATAATGCCGCCTTCTTCGGTCATCACTAAATTCATATCGGTATCGGCATTAGAGTCTTCGGGGTAGTCCAAATCCAGTACGGGCACACCTTTATAAATACCGACACTCACTGATGCGAGCATATGGATCAGTGGGTCTGTTTTTAAGGTGCCGCGGCGCTGCAGGTGGTTAAGTGCGTCAATAACAGCTACGCAAGCGCCGGTAACGGCGGCCGTGCGGGTGCCGCCGTCAGCTTGAATAACATCACAATCAACAACAAGGGTAAATTCACCCAGTTTATTTAAATCGATGGCTGCACGCAGTGACCGGCCAATAAACCGCTGTATTTCTACAGTGCGCCCATCTTGCTTGCCTCTGGCGGCTTCGCGGTTCATGCGTGTGCTGGTTGAGCGCGGTAGCATGCCGTACTCGGCAGTTAACCACCCTTTGCCTTGCCCTTTTAAAAAGCGCGGTACACCTTTGCTTACGCTGGCTGTACACAATACACGGGTGTCGCCAAATTCTATCAGTACCGAGCCTTCGGCGTGTTTGGTAAAATGGCGGGTAATTTTAATAGCTCGAAGCTGCTCAAAGCTGCGGCCGCTGGGTCGATGCATGATGTATCCTAGGTTTAAACTGTACGGTGATAAAAGAGTAACGCGTAGCAATATTATGACAGCGGGCGCAATATAGCCCAAGTAAAAGTATGATCTATCAATGCACTTAGTTTTGAACCCAGCTCAGTAAGCTTTGGTGGTGAGCGGTGTGCGCGTTAAACTGCCTAGCTGTTTATAATATAAGCATGTGACGCTTCTGTTTTACACAAAACGGCACAACATAAAATAAAATAAAATAAAATACATAATACACAAAAAAATATTAGGAGCGATTATGACACACAGCATGACAGGCTTTGCGCGTACTCAGCACAAGTATGCATGGGGGTATTTAAGTTGCGAAATTCGCAGTGTGAACCACCGTTATTTAGAGCCTTCTTTTCGCTTGCCCGATAGCCTGCGAACAATAGAAACCGCTTTACGTGATCGGCTTAAAAGCCAGTTGGGTCGTGGTAAAGTTGACATTGCATTTTTTATACAGCAAGGTCAAGGCGATAGTCACCAAGTGGATGAGACAGCCTTGCAGGCTTTAGCGCAATTGCTGACAACCGCTGCGCATGTGCTGCCAAACGCGGCGGCGGTTGACCCTCTCGAGGCGCTGCGTTGGCCAGGGGTGTTGCAAACTCAGGTGCTTGATGATGAGCAACTGGCTACTGCCGCGCAGCAAATGATGGATGACACTTTGGGTATTTTACAAGCTAGCCGTGCCCGTGAAGGTGCAGGTTTAGCGCAGCATATTCAGACGCGTTTACACTCGATGAGCATTTATGTAAAAGAGCTGCGCGCCCAGATGCCAGATTTAGTGGCGGCGCAACAAGCCAAGCTCAGCCAAAAAATTATGAATTTACAGGTCGAAGTGGATAATGATCGCTTAGCGCAAGAGCTAGTTATTATTGCGCAAAAAGCCGATGTTGCGGAAGAGTTAGATCGATTAGACACGCATATAACCGAGGCGCAGCACACGCTAAAGCAAGCAGGGCCAATAGGGCGTCGGCTCGACTTTTTAATGCAAGAGTTTAATCGCGAAGCGAATACCCTTAGTAGTAAAGCGATTACGGGTGGTGTTACACAGGTAGCGGTTGAGTTAAAGGTGCTTATCGAGCAAATGCGTGAGCAGGTGCAGAATATTGAATAAAAAAAGTGCCTGTCTCTGCAAGTATTCGATTTTATTTCATGCTTTGATGTGGCACCGCCGCGTATCGATTTCACTGGCGCGTTCAAGCCATCCGTGGGCACTCCATACGCGTTCCCGACACGTAAGGGCCCGAGAAATCAATCCCCGTCGGTTTTAAGCGTGCGTGCCGGTAAGCTTGTTAAAATCAAATGATATTAGTTTTGAGTGGTTATGGTTGGGGGTTATTAAAACGAGTTTTACCGTAAGTAAGTGGGCACCGCCGCGTATCGATTTCTCTGGCGCGTTCAAGCCATCCATGGGCACTCCATACGCGTTCCCGACGCATAAGGGCCCGAGAAATCAATCCCCGACGGTTTTAAGCGTGCATGCCGGTAAGCTTGTTAAAATCAAATGATATTAGTTTTGAGTGGTTATGGTTGGAGGTTATTAAAACGAGTGCCTGTCCTAGCAAGTGCTTCCAGCAAGTACTGGCAAGTGTTTACCTGAAATTTCACACCTTGATGTGACACCGCCGCGTATCAATTTTTCTGGCGCGTTCAAGCCATCCGTGGGCACTCCATACGCGTTCCCGACGCATAAGGGCCCGAGAAATCAATCCCCGACGGTTTTAAGCGTGCATGCCGGT
>CANLTI010000017.1 GCA_947494095.1 uncultured Pseudomonadales bacterium | reverse complement strand
CCGCAGCAAGTAGATGGTTTACAGCACAGTCGTCTTAAATGATGCCATCGTCAATGACCTTAGGCGATTTTTGTCACCCCTTGTCGATTTGTGGCGCCTATAAAACAATACAAGGACACTCACCCTAAATAACACCTATTGGAACAACCCAACAACGGATACCAGCAAGCACTAAAACACGCGGAAGTCTGGCCTTATTACTTCCGGCTATCAACACAAGTTAATTATTGCGTTAGGGTATACTCAGGCAGGTCAAATTCAATTGAAGCGCGGTAACGTGAAGGGTAATTGTTAACCGAAGAGCAATTTGCAGCGCTGCCGGTTGTGTGTGCGTTTACAACCCAACTGCAGAGCGACGCTTTCTATGTGAGCCTCGGCCCCGACAAAGGTATTGGTATTTTTCTCGAAGGCGGCGGTTAACGCTATCCAGTTTTGAGAGGCAATACCGATACGATCCAAAATGGGCGGAAGATTGCCATCAATGGCACCAGGCTTATCATCACGAATCGCTCTGCGACGTGAATGGATTCACTAATGCAGTGATGCATGGACGCTAAAGAATTGCCCATTGCTGGCGGTGCTCGTAGCTGGTTCCACGGTACTTATCATAGCCATACAAAAAGCACGACGAATGTACCGTATTACACAATGATAGCAAGGTGTAGTATCTAATAAAACCTGTTGGCTTCTCGATTTAATCATAATAACCACCCTATCGCTATCGACTGAATTGTTAGCTTAAGGGACGAGGAAAAAATACATTATCCAATAATACTTGTTTTCTGCCTCCTCTCCTCGACATTATGCTCCTGCAATGTCTAATAAGGGGCTCCTGCCCCGATGTGTTGCTCAAAGCGTTACATGCCCCGGCATGCGCCCCTTCGAGCGCCTTGCCGAGAAAACAGAACTCTACGTCTAATTGGACAAACTATTATTGCCTCGCCCCTGAACGTAGAAGATGGTTAATTATTATTCAAACTTTTGACTGAGTGTCCCTGCAAGTCTATTACCCTCCATTTGCTTAATCAAAATATCAGCAGAATCAATACACCACAAACCATTAAAAAACCATCAGCCAAAAGCCGCCCGCGTCATCTATTCAGGGCCTTAGAAGGCAGGAGGCCGACTAGAGTCTACAGGGAAGTACTTGCCGCGTGCCTTGAATGGGTGACGCGGGTGGCGCCCTGTTCTGGCCACGCGCCTGAATAGCTAACGCCGGTAGAGCCTTTATATTAAGCGCCTTTAAAAGCACAGCAAGAGCATCTAGCAGGGCAGGCATGGAAAAAAGACAAAACAGTAAAACAATTCAAAAAGCCGCTCGCGTCATCTATTCAGGGCCTTAGAAGGCAGGATGCCGACTAGAGCCTACAGGGAAGCACTTGCCGCGTGCCCTAAATGGGTGACGCGAGTGTCGCCCTGTTCTGGCCACGCGCCTGAATAGCTAACGCCGGTAGCGCCTTTATATTAGGCGCCTAATATAAAGGCGCCTTTAAAAGCACAGCAAGAGCATCTAGCAGGGTAGGCATGGAGAAAAGACAAAAACAGTAAGATAATTCAAAAAGCCGCCCGCGTCATCTATTCAGGGCCTTAGAAGGCAGGAGGCCGACTAGAGCCTACAGGGAAGTACTTGCCGCGTGCCTTGAATGGGTGACGCGAGTGGCGCCCTGTTCTGGCCACGCGCCTGAATAGCTAACGCCGGTAGAGCCTTTATATTAAGCGCCTTTATATTAGCCGCCTTTAAAAGCACAGCAAGAGCATCTAGCAGGGCAGGCATGGAGAAAAGACAAAAACAGTAAAATAATTCAAAAAGCCGCCCGCGCCATCTATTCAGGGCCTTAGAAGGCAGGATGCCGACTAGAGCCTACAGGGAAGTACTTGCCGCGTGCCTTGAATGGGTGACGCGGGTGGCGCCCTGTTCTGGCCACGCGCCTTGAATAGCTAACGCGGGTAGCATCTTTATATTAGGCGCCTAATATAAAGACGCCCTTAAAAGCACAGCAACAAAACGCCCTAATACACATCACGTTGATAGCGATGCTCCGCAATAAGGCGTTTAATATACGCATCTACAGCTAGTGTATCTCGGTGCCCGTGTTTCGCAATCACAGCGCGAATCGCGGTATCGACATCAGCGGCCATACGCGTTGCATCGCCACAAACATACACGTAACCGCCGGCCTCTAGCCATGCAAAAAACTCTGCACCTTGCGCCATAATTAACGTTTGAACATAAACTTTTTCGGCCGTATCACGAGACCACGCCAAGCTTAAATGATCGAGTATGCCTGCCTCTTGCCACTGCTGCATTTGATCGCGATACAGATAATCGTGTTTTTCATGTTGATCGCCAAAAAACAACCAATTTTTGCCTAGCGCCTGGCGCGCTTCGCGCTCTTCTAAAAAGGCCCGAAAAGGAGCAATACCGGTGCCCGGGCCAATCATAATTAGCGGCGCATTATCGTCGGCTGGAATATGAAAATGCGCAGAGCGCTGCAAATACACACCCACCGTACCGCCCGCACCCACACGCTCACCCAAAAAGGTTGAAGCAACACCTTTACGCGCGCTGTTATGTAAAGCGTAATGCACCTCGCCTACGGTTAAGTGTACTTCGCCAGGGTGCGCTTTAGGACTAGAGGCGATAGAGTATAAGCGAGGCTGCAACGGGCGTAAGCCATCTACCAAGGTTTGCGCCTTTAGCGGTTCACCTAACGCACGCAGCACATCAATCACCTGAAAGTCAGCGCCTACCGCTTCAACCCCCCAAGCCTCCAGTGTTTTGGCATTGACCGTTGTGATATCTAGCTTTGTTAACAGGGCTGCGCGCAAAGAAGCCGGCCCCGCTTTTAGCTGTACGCTCTCACGGCCACTTAAATGTAAAGCCTCTAAAATAGCTTGCACCTGTGTGGCGCAATTAACAGGCCATACACCCAGCGCATCACCGACGGCATAATCAAGCTCATCGGTGCCACCGGCTAAAGAGATTTCAATATGGTTGACTCGCTTAGCCGACTCTGGGCTACTCAAGTTTTCGGCCACCATTAATGTAGCTAAAAAAGGACTGTTTTTATCAAACTTAGGCCCTACCTCTGGCTCTACAGTGCCTGAGGCCGCACCGGCTGCACTGATAAAAGCCTCACTGGCAAATGCGGCTTTTTGCCAGTGTGCAAAGTCATCTTCAAAGGCGACATCACAAGAGGCAAATGCGTGCACACGTGTCGCGCCTAATGCCTCTAGCCGAGCATCAATATCTTGCGCGCACTGGTTAAAAAAAGCATAACTGGAATCACCCAAACCACACACACTAAAGTTTACATCAGCACTTAAAAGGGGTGCATCATCAGACATTAACGTGCGATAAAAAGCCTGTGCATTATCGGGCGGTTCACCCTCGCCAAAGGTCGAACAAATAATTAACACGTGCTTCATTTGCGCTAAATTTTGTGGGTCTACCCCATCGAGTTCACTCACTGTAGCATCAAACCCCTGAGTTTTTGCAAACTTACGCAAGCCTTTACTCAGCGCTTCGGCATTACCTGATTGTGAACCGTACAAAATACTCATGGGCGTGCCAGGCGCATCAGCGGTATCGCCTTGTGCCGCCACGGCAATCGCATTAAGCCCAGTCAATAAGCCATTGAGCCATGTTTTTTGTTCGCCTTCAAATGGCGCGGTTTCATCTAAAAAAGCAGCCGGCGCTTTAGCATGCGTTGCGCCAATAGCCGCGGCTAATTGATCAACAATGCTTTTTTCAGCACCGTTTTTTTCAACATTGCTTTTTTCAACATTGCTTTTTTCAACATTGCTTTTTTCAACACTGTTTTTTTCAGCACTGTTTTTTGTTTCTTCACTCATAGGGATTACCTGTATTGTCTTTTTTGAGGGCAATGCTGATGGACGTGGCTATTACGCTTTTAAAAAAAATGTTTGTAATTGCTCAATGGTGTGGCGGCGAGTAAACGCTAAAAACGACTCACACTCCTCACGTAGCGCCAGGTATTGCTCGATCATATATTCCACTAAGGTATCAATATCGGCCGTGGCAATAGGGCCGCAAAACTCTTGCGCTAAGCCTCTATCGTCATCGGTGCCGCCGCCTAATACAATGTTGTAGCCTTCTGAACCATCAGCCGTCGCAGCGCCAATCATGCCGATATCACCAATATAATGTTGCGCACAGGTATGATGGCAACCGGTAAGGTGAATATTAATGGGTTGATCGAGGACGAATTTTGACTCTAAATATTTAACCAAGCGCGTTGCGTCTTGTTTGGTGTAGGCCCCTGCAAATTTGCAGGCCCACTTACCGGTGCAAGCAATAGCACCGGCAGCAAATGATGAGGCGTTAACGCTCAAGCCTAGCGCTTCAATGTCGGCCACTACAGCGGCTTTATCGGCATCGGCAATATGTGGGATTATGAGGTTTTGCCATACCGTTAACCGAATATCATTTTGGCCATATTTTTGCGCGATTTTACCAATGCCTCGCATTTGCTCGGGCATCATTTTACCCACCTCTAAAGCAACACCTACGTAATGAAAGCCCTCTTGCTTTTGTGCGTGTACACCAATATGGGCTTGGCGCTTAATTTTGGCCCGTGGCGCATCATATTCTTGGCTCAAGCGCATTAATTGTACATCGTTGCCTAGCGCATCCAGCTTTTCTTGGGTGCGCTCAATAAACCAATCAAAGCCATGTTTATCCAATACATATTTTAGGCGTGACTTTTTACGGTTGGTGCGATCGGCATGCTCGATGTAAACACGCAACATCGCCTCGGCAATAGCCGGCGTGTCGGCAGGCTTACACACCATACCGGTATCACGGGCAAAATCTAAATGGCCTGTAATCCCCCCGAGTAAAATACGGCAATACACGTCGGGGGCAACGCCAGCGGGGTTATCGTTGACTTTAACAGCTAAAAAACCAATATCATTGGTGTCACTCACACAAGAGATGGAGCCCCCGTTATCAAAAGCAATATTAAACTTGCGAGGCAAACCATTTAAGTCGCGGTTATTTAAAATAATGTGCCCAAGTTTAATACCGTATTGATGCAAATCAATCAGCTCCGACACATCAAAACCTGCCGTGGGTGTGGCGGTAATATTACGTGCGCTATCGGCGCCTGAACCGGTGCAACTCAACCCCATATCGTAGAGCCCGGCAAATAACTCTAATACGCGATTGGGCATGATTTCTCGCAATTGAAAATTGCCCCGCGTGGTTAAATGGGCATAGCCACCGGCTACATTTTCGGCCAAGTCGCCCAGCAAACCTAATTGATCACCGCGCATTTTGCACGAAGGGATACGTAAGCGGCACATGTAACCTGGGCTATTAGGTTCCACATTAAAAATGCCGAAGTGGCGAAACATAAATTGATCAATGCCTTCGGCAATTTGATTGCGGTCATTAAACTGAACAATTTTATCCCACAGATCTAATGGGTGAGTGTCATATTTAGCCAACTCTTCTTTGCACAGGTCTTCAATGGGTGTGCCGTATAACGTTTTAGGCGCTTCTTTTTTAGCGCCACCGTCAAAAGCTTTATGTAAATTTAACTTTTTAAGGATGCCAGAAAGGTAGGCCTGCTGCTCTGAGGTAAAGCCTTTTGCTTGGGGTTTATCCGTTGCGATCATGAGGGTTACTCTTTGTAGTGTGTTTGGCTGCCACACCAAAATAGATGACTGAATGCTTTACTTAATAACGAAAGAGATAAATCATTAAGCTCAGTAACACCAACTACCAGCAAATAAAAGGCCAACTCACCATCTACAAAAAAATATTAAATATCCTCTAAAAAAACCATTAACCCTCTAAAAAACCATTAACTTTCTTAAAAATGCACCACAAAAAAACAACAATACCTCGTAAGCACAAAAATAAAACATATTATTGAGTTGAAAAAAACATGCCGAAATAAAAGTGCTTTATTAAGTGCTTTATTGTATGTCTTTATGCACCGCAATAGGTCACGTTATATCACTTATGCTTTGGCTATAGTGATCAGCGCCACCTATAAACAGGCCCGTGACAAGCGCTGCATAAATAACCCGCTACAAAAAAGAGCTCGAATAAAGCGCTCTTTTTTGTCACTATTCAGAGGTGCGGAAATCGGGCGCTAATGAATCATTTGCTGGGCCGCTCAAGCCATCTACGACTTTATGCTCCTCGACTTTATGCTCCTGCAAAGTCTAATCTTGCATATCCTTATGCAGGTGCAAAGTCTAACCCTTGCTTTCCCTGCAAGGTGAGGTTTGTCAGCTGAGCTGAATAGTTACAAGGCTTTTTACTCCAACTCCAATAACGCAGGCGGAGTAAAAAAATCAGGGGTTAGCGCAACCGGCCCTGCAAAAGACACCAAGACAAAAGACGGAGGACCTTGACGGTAAAAATCCTGAATAACAATCGTTGCGACTCGGCTAGATTGAGTCGGCGTGTCAAAAATAGCGAGCTCTAAAGCCTGTTTGCCATCAGGCCCGACTACCGCTCGCCAACGCGTCTGCGCGAGTGTAATGCTGGGTAAATACAACCTATTGCGGCCTTGTGTATCATGCAGATACAGCACCTCCGATAAACGCGCAATCACATAATCATCATTACCGGCGCCGCCGCTCACCTCCAGCGCACTAAAGCCCGATCGAATAACCAGCGTATCATTGCCCTCACCCCCGTCGAGGCGGTCACCCAATAACCAGTCATCCCCCTCACCGCCCAACAACCAATGACCATCACTTTGGTCGATGAGCACATCATTACCTTTACCGCCATCAAGCGAGCGATTGCTCGCGCCACCTAAAAGAAGGTCAGACAATGCTGATCCGCCAGTCATAGGCTCTGCCGCATAATTTAATAACCCTCGATACACCTGCCCATCACCATCAATCAAACGCACCTCTAAATGATGCCTGCGCGTGGTTAAAGTCAGTGGCGCTAGTGTTATCACGGCCTGATCCTTACTCATAACAATATCAACCGCCTGCTTAACCCCTTCCGCCCAGAGCTCTATACGGTCAATATCAACATCAGGCAACGCCACAACAAGCTGTACATCAGCAAGCGTTATACCCTCATCAAACGCGGCCGCTAGCGGTACTGCTGATACACGATACTGTACATTTAACGGTTTGACGTCATGTTCGTTGGCAGGTTTTGGCCACACATCGAGCTGCTGAGGCCAAGCATTTTTCAGTAACTGTAAAAAATGCGCTGCAAACCATGCACCCGCATTAGGGCTATCGGGTAAAGTCTCTGCGAATAAAGGATTACACGCCAGCAAGGTGCTGTCGCCATCAGACTCCCCTGGTGGTTTAAGCCATGTATAAGCATGGATAAAATTATGGTCGGCACTTGGGGTTGCGCGCGGTAATTGCCCCATGCCCGCCAGTGCATTATTACACCAATCAGCGCGCGAACGCCTTTGATCTAGCCGGTAACTATCACCAAAGCCTATAGCCAACGGCCGGTAAGCACCACCCCAACCATTGCGCGCGGTATCAACTAAAGCGCCAACATTCAGGCCCTGCGCGTTTAATCTTGCCGTAAAATCGCCAGCATAATCCATCGCGGTTAGGTAAGTATTGTAATTATAAAAGCGAGAATTACTCATATCAGAAGCCGCCAGATACGGCTCAGTCAGTGGAATATACTCGGCAACATTGGTGCCAATGCCCGATAGCACCGGGCCCTGTACACCGGCCCTATTTTTTGCATCACTCACCCAAGCTACTAGCTCGGCCACAGCAGCATCCATATGCCAGCCCAACCATGCGGCATGCGCCACATCAACATAAGCGTAAAGGTTAGGCACCTTAGCAAAAGCCGCTAAGGCATAAGTGACGCCCTCACGGTATAGCGCAATTTCATCATCGCACACGTTAGCGCCGCTTTCTTGCGCATCAACAGTCATCGCCAATGCTCCAGGCTCGATATCGATAACCATTCGCACATGAGGATGCGCATACGCTAGCGCTTGAATAATATCAACCGTTTGCTGATATCGCGCTAATCCTTCGGCCGTCGGCGCATTATCACCCGGCGCTGCACCCGAACTACAGTCTCGCCCTGGCAAATCAAATAACACTAACGGCATGACAACTGGTTGCCCCAGTACCTGCGCCTGCGCCTCGGCTTTGTATAAATGCGCCAATAAACTCATGCGGCCATCGCGTGCAGGGCCACACAGCTTAGCTTGATGATCTAACCAAATACCTGTGGGCTGCTGAGCCACCAAATCGATAGCGCCTTGCCACTGCGCATCATGACCGCGAGTCGATTGCACGCGTTTGACATAATCAGCGTCAATATAGGCCTTAGCACCCACAAATGGATTGCCTGCAGCCGTTACTCCGCCAGCTTGTAATGTGACGCCGTCACAAGCCATCTCGATAACGTCTTGTGGCACTGCAGATGAATAACTACTTGCCTGTGATGAGCTCTCAGCACCTAAACTCGACGCCACGCTGCTGCGAGAGCTTTTATCAACCTTGCTTGAAATAGCATGCGATGACACCGAAGCGGTACTGCTATTTATATTGCTTGTACTACTTGTATTGCTTGTACTACTACTATTATTAGAAGCCGCAAGGCTCGATGAAGCCACCTCTGCGGTAGGCAACAGTAATACTGCGGTATCAATATAGCCATCGTCAAACTGTACATTTAACACCACAAAAGATTCACGTTGTTGCGGGGGCACCAATAGCTTTAATTTCACGCCAGGTCTATCGCCATCACCACTGTCATCGCCTTTATTAGTGGCGGTAGAGCTGAGCAGCTGCACGCGCGCTGTGTTGTGGCGCCAACTAAAGACAAGGTCGTCCAGCGTCACCGCCGGCATCGTATTTTTCGACAAATACAGCATGGCATTAAACACCCGCTCACCCAAACCATCATCATGGCTACCGCCCGATGGCCTCGTTACCATAAAGGGCTCAGGGTACAGGCGTCGCTCTAGTGGCAGCACAGTAATCGTCTTATTGAGTGTTTGATGCAGGCCTCCAGCACGTATGGCCAAACCCAAGATAACCTCTTGCGGCTGACTGACAAAGGGCAACACAATATTGGTATTGAGCGTATCGGCCTGTTGAATATACACCTTAGGGCCAGATATTTGCCGCCAAGCAACGCTGTCGAGCTGTACATTAGATGGCGCTATAGGCTTAAGCTCTAGCACCATTGCGCTATCGGCATATTCAATAGCGGGGTTTAAAACAACAAATGCCCCATTAGCATTAGGCACCGACGAGGCCGCTGGTGCCTCAGCGGTATACTCCGAGCCGCAAGCCCACAAAAATAATACACACAGTACTACACCCCCAACGCGTGCGCATCGATACAGATTATTCATATTAAAACTCCCACCGCAAACCCGCTTGTATGCCATTACTTTGGTAGTTAGCGTGCGCCATAAGACGCTGATAAGTCACAAAACCTGAGAGTCCACGCGGCAGAATCCACGCCAAGCCAGCCTCTACCGTTACTTGGCTTTTATCATTATAAATTGCCTGATGACGCTCAAAATTAGGCGCGTTATGGGTTGCAGCCTGCGATGAGACAATGCGCTCATTACCGACTGTTAACTGTGGTAATAAAACACCCCAAGTCAAAGTGGCCGCATAGCTTAAGTGCACACTCACAATAGCCTGCCAATGATTGTTCGTACCCCCATTAAAGGCTTGCCCCATCGCCGCCGAGTCATCAATACTCGAGCGTTCATAAAGCATCCCCACACTCGGCATCAGCTGCCACCCCCGTGCAGCAAAAGCATAATCCATACTGGCGTAAACAAATTGACTCGCACCGCTTGCATGCCCCCAATAGCCACTCACCTCACTATTACGGCCAAACCCATCGCCCACCAACCAATCAAAAGAGTGGCGACTTAAGCCGACTTGCGCCTGAGCCAGCAAAGCATCCCCTTGATAACTCATCATGCCAATCAGTGAGGTTTCTGTATTCTCTAAGCGCTCGAGTAACGTTGTATTGTGCGTATCAAAGTCTGCACTGCCTTGCGAATAACCTATAGCCCCCCCCAAAAACCAACGGCTTGCAGCTAAAAAATCGGCGCCTGCTGTAAGGCCTGACGAGCTACCTTTATACGCTGGCTGATGCACTGTATTTTTTTGCTGATTTGAACCGGTATCGGCACTCACAAAGAGCCCGCCGGCGGGCATTAAGCTATCGCCAGCGCCCAAGCCTGCCAGCGGTACCTGGTGCCGGTTAAGTGCCGCAAAGCTCGCCCCTAAACGCGCAAATTGATTCAGTGCCCGGCGATGGCCTGCTACGCTTGCGCTCGCCATCGCAACAATGGCCAGTGGCGCCATTGACGCTTGCGCTGGCACATTACCGACCGTAATAAGTACAGTCGCCGAAGTCACTCCCGAAGCATTTTGAACCCGATAGGTAAACCGGTCATAGCCTGCAAAACCCTCATTGGGCTGGTACCGTAAACCACCACCAGCTTGCGCCACCGAACCATTGGCAGGCTGGCTAAACTGAATAATATTAAGCGTACCGTCATCGCTCATATCATTACTGAGCACGTCAATTAAGATGGGGGTGCCGGTAGGCACAGTGCGCGCATCATTTTCAGCGTTGAGCACCCCGTGCGCAGGCATGGTATACAAACAACTACTCACCGCAGCAATACAGCAAGCGGTATATGGTGAGCACGTTTTAAGTACCGGCAACCTTTTGCGTATCAGCAACCGCTTTAATACCGATAAGTTTGTGCGCGCGAGTCTATTTTTAAGCGTCGGTAAAAACGATAGAGCAAACAGCATAAAACATCCGATTTGACGAGCAAAGCCATCATTTAGCAAGAAGGTTCACTGTAAAAATTGAGACATTAGCGCGATATTTATCTTACGATTGCTTGTACCAAAAAATATTTGGCACACTCGTTAAACACGCTAAAGAATAGGACATGCAGTTTACTCAAGCTGCCAGAAAGTCACAACTTGAAGCGGGCAAACCCGCAATTAATAGCTCGATAATACGCATTTTGGCACGTACATCCGCTTAGACTAAAAATATTTGTAACTATTCAGTCAAGTTAACAAATCCCTCTTGGCAGGGTGCTGATGGGTTATTTTTTGGGCATTTAAGCGCCGGGAGCGCTTATATAGCGACCGGCCCCAGCATGGATGCGTGGGGGTAGACTTTGCAGGAGCACAAAGTCGCAGATGGCTTGAGCGGCCCAGAAAATGATTCATTAGCGCCCAATTACGGTCCCTCTGAATAGTTACAAATATTTAATCCCTTTATTATTTTGATAACTGCTTTTTAATAGCTGTCTTTTTAATAGCTATCTTTTTAATAGCTTCTTACAGCCGTTGCAGTTGAGGCATTGCATACATGCCCTCGCCCACACCTTATCCACGCGCCTCAACAGATTTTTATTTTTGCATTGGTTTGATTTTAAGGCAAAGCGCCTGAATAATTATTTGAAGGGCCCATGCCCAGGCATGTAACGCTTTGAGCAACGCATCGGGGCAGAGCCTTATTAGGTATTGCACAAGCATAATGTCGAGCAGAGAAAGTAAAAACTACGTATTATTGGACAAACTATTATTTCCTCATTGCTTATTCCACGGCACCTGCTGCAAGCTGCATTGCGCGCTTTTTTAATTGCGTACTTTGATTAAATATTTGCATCCCTTTATTACGCAATAACGTTAAATACGGGCTTCGTTGCTCAAAAGACATTTTAAACAGTGCCATCGCTTTAATGGCCGCTGCATTATGTAGCTTTCGGCGCCTCTGATAGCGCGTTACAATACAAGGTGCCTGCACCGATAAGCCTCTACGCTCAGCCCGACCCAGCTCGTCGACTAAAGCGGCTACATCGGCAAAACCCAAATTAACCCCTTGCCCGGCCAAAGGGTGTAATGTATGTGCGGCATCACCCACTAAAACAACTCCCCTCGTACCATATTGTTCAGCATGCTGCTCAAACAAAGGGATGATCGCACGATGATACACACCCAGTACTCGGCCTAATCGCCCCTCTATTGCGCGCTCTAGCGCAAGAGCGAATGCGTCATCCTCTAACCGCGAAAGCGCCTGTGCCTTGTTATTATCTTGCGACCATACAATGGCACAATAATGCTTGCCACCTACCGATGGCAGTGGCAAAAAAGCCAGCGGCCCATCACTGCTAAAACACTGATACGCCGATGCTTTGTGCGCATGCTCTAGCTCTACGGTCGCCACCACGGCACTTTGGCCATACGGTTTTTTTTGCATGGGAACATCGGCAGCTTCTCGTATAAAAGAGTGCGCGCCATCGGCAGCAACCACCAGATTTGCCTTAACCCGCTCGCCCGAGGTTAGGCCAACCACTTTTACGCCATCACCGCCATCGCTTAAATCAACCACCGGGTTATCCGCGATCACTTGAATACGTGATTGCAATGCCACTTTTTGCAGTAAATCGCTCACTAGTACGCCGTTTTGCGCAATGACACCTAATCGCTCAGCCTGATTATCTGACGCACTAAAATTCACCTCACCCGTGCCTTCACCATCCCAAACGTGCATATGGCGATAGCTACAATGACTGTCTAAGTGCGCTAATGGATTGATACCCAGTTGCGCTAAAAACCGCAATGATGTCTCATTAAGCGCAACAACACGACTACTCAGAATATGCCCGTGCGCAGACTCTACCGGAGAAGGTGGCAACACGCGGCCTGTAATCAATGTAATGCGCCATTGTGTGTGTTTGGCCAATGCCAGCGCTAATGCCGCGCCAGCCATTGCACCCCCAACAATCGCAATATCTGTTTGAATAGCCAAATCAACTCCCAAAATAAATATAGTTATACGCCCAGTCGCGCAAAAAATTAGCTTTAAAACGGTAAAACCACAATCGAGGCCTTCTAGCCCATCACTCTCTTACAGCGCTTCAGGCTCGCATTTATATTCAAGAATGAAAACTACGCCTTTTGTCATCCCTGTAAGCCCTGTAATATAAGCTATCGATAAGTCTTAGGGCTTTACAGGTTCAGATCATAACTATGCCGATCATAGCTATTAAGAGACACTGAAATCAGCGCTAATGAATCATAGACTGGGGCGGTCGCTATATAAGCGCTCTCGACAGCTGGCTCCTCGACTTTGTGCTCCTGCAAAGTCTAACCCTGTAAGCTCTTAGCGCAAGCACTAATAACAGGTACCTCTGAACAGTTACCCTAAAACAATACAATACCCCAAAGGCGCCCGTCAGGCAGTCTTTACGCAGCTCAAGTAAACGAGGCTCAAATGAAAGCACACTGCAATACAGGTTCACAGGTAAACTGCGGTGAATGCCGCCTGAGCGATTTATGCTTACCCATCAGCTTATTGCGCAACGATATTAATCAACTCGATCAAATAGTTCAACGCGGACGCCCGCTTCACAAAAACGATGAACTCTATTATGCCGGTAGTGAGTTTAAGTCGGTGTTTGCTGTGCGCTCTGGTGCCTTTAAAACAGTGTGCGTCAGTGCTGACGGCGTCGAGCAAATTACAGGTTTTTATTTACCTGGGGAAATACTCGGCATAGACGGTATTGCGACGGGCGCTCATACCAATACCGCCACCGCCTTAGAAACCAGCTCGGTATGCGATATTCCGTTTCATCGCCTAGAGGAGCTGAGCCTTAAATTACCGAGCCTACAGCGTCGTTTTTTCCAAATCATGGGCAAAGAAATCGCATCAGATCAGGCACTTATCAGTCTTCTTAGTAAAAACAGTGCTGAAGAAAAAATGGCCTTTTTACTGCTCAGTATTTCGCAGCGCAACAGCCAAAGAGGGTTAGCTGCCGCTGAATTTTATTTGCCCATGTCACGCTCTGATATTGCGAATTATCTCGGTTTAACGATTGAGACGGTAAGCCGTGTTTTAGGCCGGCTGCATAAGCTGGGCGTCATTTGCCTCGATAAAAAGCATGTCATTATTCAAGACATGCCGCAACTCAAAAAACGCGTCGCAGGCGAAGCTTTTCTCTAGTCGATACGTTAGGCCTAGCAGGTCCTATTATCGAGTAAGTGCGAGATATCCGGCAGCTGCGATATCAGCGCTACCGCTAATGACGCAACTAGAACAAAGGCAACCACAAGTACCGACTCCATAATACTTCGGCGCCTAGAGCCTGCACTGCAGCTGCTCGAACACTGACTACCATCGCCCATTGGAATCTCATTGGGCCTGTAGGTGGGCGGTAAATCATCTCATTGAAAGATTTTTTACCGCCTAAATCGTTAGTCCCGGTACCTGCATGGGTAGCCACTGCACAGATATAACCGTGAATCGCTGTATCTCCAGCGGTATCAAAATGGTTGCCTGCCAACAAAGTACCAAAAACCTCATTAGAAGCCCCTAAGGTAATATCACCGCCTTCATACTGACCCCCTTTATTCGGGTTATTACCTCCACTCAAAAACGCAATATTCCATAAAGGGTCATCATTGAGCTCGCTTTGCGCGGTATTGCATATTTGAGTGGGGTGTATTTGATTAAAATCTTGAGTCGATGCAAAGGAAAGTCGGCCTGACATATCGCATGAAAACCAATAGAGTTTGGCTGAATAATTAATCACTAAAATAATTTAACACATGACGTTAAAAATACATATATGCATAAAAATGACTATTTTTTGACGCGTAATAAAACCCGAAAGCTATATTCCACAATCGTACATGATTCATTTTTTTTAAACGTTAATATTGCTAGCAAAAAAATCCTACGCGCTAAAATTAAAGAAGTCACGCATTATCAAGGCAAAACAATGACACTTGGCAGCTTCATTAAAAACATATTACACAAAGAACCTCAAGCACATACAGCACCCGCACACTTACAGGGTGCCGTAGAAATTAAAGGCTTTGAAATAGCCACTTGCAAAAAAATTTATTATCATTATCTTTTTGAGGGCGAATCAACCACAGCACTCAACGTGCCGCAAAAACTCGTCATTGACATGGTCATTAGTCAGCTGCGCAAAAAAGAGCAGCGCGTAAATGCCGTACCCCGACTGCCTGCGGTCATTCCCAAATTACTCAGAAGCCTAAAAGACCCTCAAAGCTCCGCCCGTGATTATGTCGCAATTATCAATAAAGACCCGGCCATGAGTGCCGCCGTTCTCAAACTCGCCAATAGTGTGTATTTTAACCCGCGCAGTAAAAGCATCAGTGACATTGACCGAGCCATCATCAAACTGGGTATCGAGGGTTTGCGTTCGGTCTTATCGGCCGCTGTTATGCAGCCTATTATTCAACGGCAATCACCTTACTTTAATCAGACTGGGCAACGGCTTTGGCTGCACAGCCTTAATTGCGCTGTTGCCTGCGAAGTCATTGCGCGCACAAGAGCACTTGATTGCTACAAGGCCTATTTGATGGGGTTGGTGCACGATATTGGTAAAATCACGCTCTTTAGCGAGCTGTGCAAACAATTTAAATTAAATGAAACCGCGCAAGTGCCTGGCCATAGCGCCTTTGCGCCTGCGCTCAAAAAAATATCGACGCACCTCAGTAGCTTAATTGCAAAAGATTGGGGGTTACCTCAAGAAATTTGCACCGCCCTTGATCAACAAGTAGGGCTCACCGAGCAAGCACAGCTTACGCCGTATGGCGAGCTTTTATACCAAGCTAACCTTGCCTGTGAAATGTATGCCGTCACACCTCAGTCAAAACGGGCGAGCATTACCCCCATCTTGGACCAGTTTAAACTCCCCAAAGACCTATGGAACACCTTAGATTCGGTGAATACACAACTTTAGGGGCGAGGCAATAATAGGTTATTCAGTTAGACGCAGAGTCTGTGTTCTCAGCGCAGCGCTCAAAGGGGCGCAGCCTGGGCATGTAACGCTTCGAGCAACGCAGCTGCGAGAGTAAACTTGTATTATTGGATAAAGTGTTGTTGCCTCGAGCCTTAGCGATCGACCTAAATCACCGCAGCTATTACCCCTTGCAGGGCTCATCGCAACTGATTTCGTGGTTCATATCAAGCGCTGGCGACGCACTAACAGGTCGCCCAATAACCACAGCGGGCACACCCGCTACCGTTGTGTGCGCCTGTACCGCTTTCAGTACAACACTTCCGGCTCCTACTTTGGCGTTTTCGCCAATTTCGATATTCCCCAAAATTTTAGCACCTGCGCTAATGAGCACGCCTCGGCGTACTTTAGGGTGGCGATCACCATTTTCTTTGCCCGTACCGCCGAGCGTCACCTCTTGCATAATTGAGACATCATCTTCAACCACTGTCGTTTCACCAATTACAATACCGGTTGCATGATCGAGCATTAGGCCTTTACCCAGCTTGGCAGCAGGATGGATATCGACACCAAAAATCAATGCGACTCGGCTCTGAAAAAACAACGCCAAGCAATGACGGTTTTGACTCCACAGCCAGTGCGCAATACGATAGCTTTGCAACGCTTGAAAACCTTTAAAATAAAGCAACGGATACAGATAATTATCGCAGGCCGAATCCCGCTCAAAGACCGCCTGTAGATCAAGGCTCGCCGACTCGACAATATTTGACTCGGCAGATAATGCCGACTCAACCACATCGCGCACCTGCAAATCAGAAACCTCTGAACCCCCTAACTTATTCGCGAGCAGGTAGCTTAAAGCAGCACCCAGCGTGTCATGATTTAAAACCGTTGCGTGTAAAAAACTCGCAAGCGCGGGCTCTTTTATGGCATGTTCACGTGCTTCACTCGCAACTTTTTGCCATAAGGTATTTGTCGAGGGCATTCCAGCTCCTTTGTGGCGGTATGAGCACCGCATAAAAAATGTAACTCTTCAGCCTAGCTGAAAAACATCACCTGATAGGGTGCTAATGGATTATTGTCTCAGTATTTAAGCGCCATCAAAATTAGCGCTTACTTTAAGCTGAGCACATCTTGCATATCAAATAAGCCCGCAGGCTGCTGAGTTAACCACTGGGCCGCCCTTACTGCGCCTCGCGCAAAGGCCATACGACTTGTGGCTTTGTGTGTGATCTCTACGCGCTCACCATCGGCCAAAAAACTCACCGTATGATCGCCCACAATATCGCCACCGCGCACGGTGGCAAAACCAATGGTTTTACGATCGCGCGCACCAGTTTGACCTTCGCGACCATATACAGCTACCTTATCGAGATCGCGGCCGGTGGCACTGGCCAATACCTCACCCATGCTTAAAGCGGTACCTGAAGGCGCATCAAGCTTATGCCGATGATGAGCCTCATACACTTCGATATCCACCTCATCACCTAAAACGCGCGCCGCCATATCCAATAATTTAAAGCACAGGTTAACCCCTGTACTAAAATTTGAGGCGAGACAAAGCCCTATTGTTTTTTGATAAGCGAGTAACGTTTGCTTTTGGTCTACAGAAAAACCTGTTGTACCAATCACCATACCCTTGCCGTGGGCAGCGCATAGCTCGGCATTCGCCAGTGTTGCCTCTGGCAACGTAAAATCGATCAACACATCAAAGGCATCGCAATGCGCGGCCAGGTCATCACATGTCAATAGTCCCACTTTGCCAATGCCCGCTAATTCGCCGGCATCCACACCAAGCAAAGAACTCCCAACGCGCACAGTCGCAACAGTGAGCTTAGCCGTATCACTGAGATGTACCGCTTCAATTAAAATTTTGCCCATGCGCCCGTTAGCGCCTGCAATGGCGATTCGTACTGTCATATTTACATCCAAAAATCAGTCATTGAGTATGGCGGCAGCTCTTTTATTGAGCACTCTATTTAGCGTATGCGGCCGAATACTTAGAAATGTGTGCGGTTAATACTTGCTGCATCGCTGTTTTCACAGGGATATCCAAATACTCACAGCGCTCTGGTGGCACTAACAGGGTATAGCCTCCCACTTGGTAACTCATGGGTAAATAGACCGCCACCAACCCTTGATGTTGCGCAATGGTCAGGTTGTCATTGGTCACAAATCCCATTAAACGCAAATCGTTATCCAGTGTCACGACTACAACGCCCTGCATTGAACGGTCTTTATCACCCGCCACAAGCTCCATAAAATCGCGCACTGTATTGTAAACCGTTTTAATGAGTGGTGTATGGCCTACCAATTCGCCAAACCAACGCAAAACATGCTTGGTCACATAAGCCTGCGCCAATATGCCTGCCAAAAACACCAACACCACAGCCGACGCCACACCCATGCCCGGCAAATATGCGCCTTCGGGTAATACCCACTGCAAAGGCACTTTGAGCAGGCTTTCGGCTTTAAAAAAGAGCCAGTAAATTAAACCAAAGGTAATAACCAACGGTAACGTGAAAACCAAACCTTTTAAAAAGATATTAAGTACAAACCGCATGTGTCACCCTAAAGCCGCCCAAAAATTATCAATAGTCGTGTATTTGCGACATAACGAGAGGCATAAAAAAAGCCCGCAGCATATTAAAACACTGCGGGCCCTTTATAGATACGGGCGATTAAAGCTTCATATCACCAAAAAAACTTTTCATACCAGCAAACCAGCTCGACTGCTTGGGCGAGTGCTTGTCACCTGTCATCGAGTCTTTGAGCTCTTTGAGCAGCTCTTTTTGCTTTGACGACAAGCTGATCGGCGTTTCGAGTACAACACGACACAATAAGTCACCTGCTGTCCCGCCGCGCACCGGCGTTACCCCTTTGCCGCGCAAGCGAAATAGCTTACCGGTTTGTGTTTCAGTAGGTACTTTAAGCTTAACTCGGCCATCCAGTGTTGGCACCTCTAACTCACCACCCAAGCAGGCATCAAAGATGCTGATAGGTACTTCGCAATAAAGGTTTTTACCATCGCGCTGAAAGAACTCATGCTCTTTAACGGACACTTGCACATACAAGTCGCCAGTTGGGCCGCCATCAGTGCCCGCTTCGCCTTCACCCGAAAGGCGAATACGATCACCGGTATCAACACCCGGCGGCACTTTAACACTGAGTGTTTTGGTTTCTTCAGTGCGGCCTTGGCCATGACAGCTGGTGCAAGGCTCGCCAATTTCTTTGCCCTTACCACGGCACGTTGGGCACGTTTGCTGCACCTGAAAAAAGCCCTGCTGCATGCGTACTTGGCCAACACCTCCGCAGGTGGTACAGGTTTTTGGCTTAGTACCTGGCTTAGCGCCAGAACCATCGCACGGCTTACAGCTCACTAACGTCGGCACTTTGATCTTAACGCTGGTGCCTTTAACGGCTTCTTCTAAGCCAAGCTCAAGGGTGTAGCGTAAATCAGAGCCCCGCGCAGGCCCACCGCGTCGGCCTCCGCCTGCACCGCCAAAAATATCGCCAAACACATCACCAAAGATGTCACTAAAGTTACCTGAGCCACCGCCATAACCACCGCCACCACCGCCGCCTTCTAAGCCGGCATGGCCATATTGATCATAAGCGGCACGCTTTTGTGAGTCAGAGAGAATTTCGTAAGCTTCGCTCGCTTCTTTAAATTGCTCCTCTGCTTCAGCATCACCAGGATTCCGGTCAGGATGGCATTTCATTGCAATTCGTCGATAGGCTTTTTTCAGCTCTTTATCATCGACGCCCTTAGAAACACCGAGCACTTCGTAATAATCACGCTTAGACATGTTGGAGATTTTGCCTGTTGTTTATAAAAGGAAAGCAGAGCTGCGCTCTGCTTTTGAAAATATCAGTATCATGACTCGGCGCATAAACCATTAATGCTCTACACGCCGAGGACTTATCACTTACTTGTCTTCTTTCACTTCTTCAAATTCAGCATCAACCACACCATCATCGGCTTGCTCAGCGCTTGCTTGCTCATTGGCGCCTTCTGCTGCACCGGCCGCTTGCTGCTCGGCATACATTTTTTGCGCTAAGCCGCCAGACGCTTCACTCAACTTTTTAGTGGCCTCTTCCATTTTGTCTTTATCTTCGCTTTTAACGGCTTCTTCGGCTTCAGTTACCGCGGCAGTGATCGCAGCTTTTTCTTCTTCAGAAGCTTTATCACCCGCCTCTTCTAAAGTCTTTTTCGTCGCGTGAATTAAGCCTTCTAGTGCGTTGCGCGCACTCACGACTTCTTCAAACTTACGATCACTTTCTGCATTAGCTTCTGCATCTTGTACCATTTTATCAATTTCTTCATCGCTTAAACCTGAAGAAGCTTTGATCACAATAGACTGCTCTTTGCCGGTGGCTTTGTCTTTAGCTGATACATTCAAAATGCCGTTAGCATCAATATCAAAAGTCACTTCAACTTGTGGCATACCACGAGGTGCAGGTGGGATATCGGCCAAATCAAAACGACCCAAAGACTTATTACCCGAAGCTTGCTTACGCTCACCTTGTACAACATGAATGGTCACTGCTGTTTGGTTATCTTCGGCGGTTGAGAAAACTTGTGATTTTTTAGTCGGGATGGTTGTATTTTTGTCGATTAACGGTGTGGCTACGCCACCCATTGTTTCAATACCCAAGGTTAATGGGCTTACATCAAGCAATAATACGTCTTTTACATCACCGGCTAATACCGCACCTTGAATCGCGGCGCCCATGGCAACGGCTTCATCAGGGTTTACATCTTTACGCGCTTCTTTACCAAAAAACTCAGCAACGTACTTTTGTACCATAGGCATGCGAGTTTGACCGCCCACCAAAATCACATCATCAATTTCACTAACGCTAAGATCAGCATCCGCTAAAGCGACTTTTAATGGCTCAAGTGAACGCTTAACAAGATCTTCAACCAATGATTCAAGCTTGGCGCGGGTCAACTTCATCACCAAATGCTTAGGACCTGTCGCATCAGCTGTAATGTAAGGTAAGTTGATTTCGGTTTGCTGGCTAGAAGAGAGCTCAATTTTTGCTTTCTCGGCCGCTTCTCTTAAACGCTGTAACGCTAAAGGATCGTTGTGTAAGTCGATGCTGTTAGACGCTTTGAATTCTGCGGCCAAATATTCGATCAAACGCAAATCAAAATCTTCACCCCCTAAAAAGGTGTCGCCGTTAGTTGCTAATACTTCAAATTGGTGCTCGCCATCAACATCAGCAATTTCAATGATTGAAATATCAAAAGTACCGCCGCCTAAGTCGTAAACAGCAATTGTGCGATCGCCTTCGGACTTATCCATACCGTAAGCCAAGGCCGCAGCTGTAGGCTCGTTGATAATACGCTTAACATCTAAGCCTGCAATTTTACCGGCATCTTTAGTGGCTTGACGCTGTGAATCGTTAAAGTAAGCCGGTACGGTAATAACCGCTTCGGTCACTGCTTCGCCGAGATAATCTTCGGCGGTTTTTTTCATTTTTTTAAGCACTTCAGCCGAAATTTGTGGTGGCGCTTTTTTATCACCTTTTACTTCGACCCAAGCATCGCCGTTGTCAGCTTTGACAATTTTATAAGGCACCATCGAAATGTCTTTTTGCACAACAGTATCGGTGAACTTACGGCCAATTAAGCGTTTAACGGCATGTAATGTGTTGGTTGGGTTAGTTACCGATTGACGCTTGGCGCTTTGACCGACCAAAATTTCATTGTCGTCAGCAAACGCGACAATAGAAGGTGTTGTACGATCGCCTTCAGCGTTTTCGATAACTTTGGCTTTACCGCCTTCAAGAACAGAAACACACGAGTTAGTTGTTCCTAAATCGATACCAATGATCTTACCCATAATTATTCTCCTCGGCTAATGCCGGATTTTCAGTGAGCCTGTTTAGGCTCTAAATCAATATTAAAATGTGTTTAGCTCGATAGCAGCGCTTTCGGCTGCCTTATCTTCTGGCTTGCAAGCTATATTGTTGCTGCGTGCCAATTTTCAACTGTTAAACACAAAATTTTTAAGGTTTTTACGAAAAGCGCTTACGGCGCTTTACTCACAACGACCATTGCCGGGCGCACTAAGCGGCCATTAAGCGTGTATCCGTTTTGGAAGACATTAATCACTGTATTGGGCTCAACATTGGCGTCTGGCACCATAGACATAGCTTGATGATACTGCGGGTCAAAGGGCTCGCCAGCAGGGTTAACCGCTTCAACATTGTGGCGCTTAAGCGCGTCAACTAATGATTTAAAGGTTAACTCAACGCCTTCAATCACTGTTTCTATGTTGCTTTGCTCAGCCTTTGAGGCCTCGATGGAGCGCTCTAGGTTATCAGCCACCGGCAACATATCGTTGACAAACTTTTCTAACGCAAATTTATGCGCTTTTTCAACATCTTGCTCGGCACGACGACGAGCATTTTGCGCTTCTGCGGCAGCGCGTAACGCTTGCTCATTGGCATTGGCCGCTTGCTCTTTAAGCGCTGCAATTTCAGCCTGCAATGTAGCCACTTCGTCTTGCTCTACGGCACCTTCGGCTTCTGAACTCAACTCTACTTGGTCGTCTTGCAACTGCTCATCAATGGCGCCTTCGGCTTGTAAATCTTCGACATTAGATGGATCTTTGCTCACGATTGCTTCTCCTAAACGATAAGTATCTAAAATAGTGTGATAATAAAGACAAAGGCTTTAGCGCCTTGGTATAACGATGCTGCACTTAATGGGGGCTTCAACGAGTGATTCAAGGCTTTGACTTAAAATGCACTTCTATTGCCAAGACAAAACACAGGATATTGGAAAAAAACAAAAAAGTACTGTATAAATAACCAATAGATTCCACTCTTCGCAGGCACCTTTATGCTCACTCATCTTGATGTACACAACTACACATTAGTTGATGAATTAAACCTCGAAATAAAATGCGGCCTCACAACACTCACCGGCGAAACAGGTGCCGGTAAGTCTTTGCTTTTAGATGCCATTGGCCTTGCTATTGGCAACAAGGCCCGCGGCGATGCTATTAGCGACCCGGCCAACAATGCTGAAGTAACCGCGTCTTTTGAATTGAGCAATCACTTAATTCAAACCAAAGCACAGCAATGGCTGAGCGACAACGGCCTACCGGCCCAAGCGGATTATCAACTCAAGCGTATTATTACCCCTCAAGGCCGCTCACGCTGCTTTATTAATGGCCGCTCAGTAACGCTCACACAACTACAGCATCTGGGTGCGCTACTGGTCAATATCCATGGCCAACACGAGCATCAAGCCTTGCTCAACCACAACACTCAGCGCAAACTGGTTGACACCTACGGCCACTACCCACATTTAACCCAGGCCGTAAAAGACACCTTTAACCACTGGCAAAGCGCCCAACACGCCCTAACTCACGCAAAGCAACAAGCCGATGCCATGAGTGCACAATATCAATTGCTGAAGTATCAAGTCGAAGAGCTTGAACAGCTGAACCTTCAAGCCGATGAATTACAAAACCTTGAAGCCCAACAAAAAAGGCTCGCAAATGCCGAAGCCAGCCAAAGCATTAGCCAAAGTATTATCGATGCTAGTCGCGACAATGAATTTAGTATTCAAAACCAGCTCACGCATATTATCGGGCAAATTAAAGAGCTGCAAAAATTGGGGCTTAACAGCACCGAAGCCCATGAGTTATTTAATACCGCTCTAATTCACAACCAAGAAGCCGTTGATGCTATCGAGCAATTTGCACTATCGTTTGAAGGCGATGAGTCTAGCTTGCAAACAATAGAGTCACGTCTTTCCGAAATTTATACCGTGGCGCGCAAGCACAAAATCAACCCCGCCGCACTGTACAGCCATCAACAACAATTGCTCGCAGAGTTTGCCCAACTCAATAATAGCGATGAGCATATCCAAGCACTAGAAGAAGCGGTAAGCGCAGCACAGGCCACTTACACCCAAAGCAGTAAACAGCTCACAGCAGCACGCATTATTGCAGCCAAAAAAATCAGCAAAGATATCAACCAACACCTAAAAACCTTAAACATGAGCGATGCCAACTTTTGCATTGCCTTTGAGCCACTCAATCAGCCCAGCCAACACGGCGATGAGCACACGGCTTTTTTAATCAGTACAATTCCCAACAAACCACCGGCGCCTCTGCATAAAATAGCCTCCGGCGGCGAGTTATCGCGTATAGGTCTAGCCATTCAGGTGGCTACCGCCACAACGCATACGATTCCAACATTAATTTTTGATGAGGTTGATGCGGGTATCGGCGGCACCACCGGCGATGTTGTCGGCAACCTATTACGTAAGCTCGGTACCAACGCGCAAGTACTCTGCGTGACGCACTTAGCGCAGGTAGCCAGCAAAGCCCACAATCACCTACTGGTCCAAAAAAGTAAATACAAAGACAGCGTACGCTCCACCATTCAGTATTTACAACATGACGCTGTGATTAGCGAAGTTGCCAGAATGGTTGGCGGGCCGGTTGATACTAAAACCTCGCTAGCGCATGCCCGAGAAATGCTCAACGGCACCTAGCACAACAGCGCCCCAAAGAGCGCAACAAGAGCGCATAATATTCACGACTTGTCATCGATAATTGATATTGACAGATGACCTTCTGGCATTAAAGTCCAAAAATTGAGCGCAGCCGGTTAGCCCCGCTGTTGCGTTAAAATAAACTCGGCCAGAGCCAAGTCTTCTGGCCGAGTAATTTTAATATTTGTCCGTGAATCGTCCACTAAGCGCACACTGCCGCCCGCCAATTCAATAGCGCTCGCTTCATCGGTAATATTATGTGCCTGCGCTAAACCCTCGGTGATTGCTTGGCGCAGTGCGCTCGCACGAAAGCACTGCGGGGTATGCGCTTGCCATAAATGCTCGCGCGGTACAGTCGCAACAACCGTACCGTTTTGGGCTTTTTTTAACGTATCGGCAATGGGCGCCGCCAAAATAGCTCCGGTACATTCAGCGGCCGAGCGCAAACACACACTCACGAGCTCACGCAAGGCGGTATCGGCAACGCAAGGCCTTGCTGCATCGTGTACCAGCACCCAATCCGTCTTCTTAAAGCTAGGCACGCTACTTAAATACTCCAACCCATTAAGCACCGAGTGCGCTCGTTCGAGCCCACCTGTTGTTGTGTGCACCCGCGGATTAGAGGCAATATCTAACCGTTTAAAGGTATCGTCACTTTCGGCGACACACACAACAACACCCAACAATTGCGGCAAGGCCAATAATTTACTCAGTGTTACCTCAATAACCGTCTGACCCGCCAACCTTAAATACTGCTTAGGGATGTGCGAGCGCATACGCGAGCCCACGCCCGCCGCAGGGACTACCGCCCAAAAATGTGGTGAAGGTGCTTGCTGATAAGTCGAGAGAGATAAAGGCATAAAAAAGCTAATAAGAAAAATAAAATAAAGGGCAGCACACCTTACGTCGATAATACTGACATAAGCATGCCATAGACTGAAGTACAGTAGTCAGGTACGCGTTATATTAAGAACGAGGAAAAAATACACTATCTAATAATACTGACTTTGTGCTTCCTCTGCTCGACATTATGCTCCTGCAATGCCTAATAAGGGGCTCCTCCCCAATGCGTTGCTCACAGCGTTACATGCCATAGCATGCGCACCTTATTGCGAAAACATGTAGAAGGTTTCACCTTCTTTAATCATACCCAGCTGCGTTCTGGCTTTTTCTTCAATCATTAACGAGCCATTTTTAAGCGCCAACACCTCTGCAAATAACACCCGATTGCGCTCTTCAAGAATATCGACTTGCGCTTGCTGCTTAGCCATATCGCGTTTTAGCGACACCAAATGACCCAAGCTACCCTCGCCCGCCCACAACCTCAGCTGCAACCCTAGCATTAAAAACACTAATATCAGTAATAATTTATTCATAAGCCAAGGCTGCAAGCAATAGTCTGTTTTAATATTAGCAAATTAACACCTTTGCGCCAAAGTATGACTATTGAGCAGTGCTTTAGCCGCGACACCAATCAGCGCGCTAAAAAACAAAAAGGGCCGCTAAGCGGCCCTTTGCAACAAAAAAGCCTTGCGATTAAACCTGTTTGAATTCGGCTAAACCACGGTAAGGGGCTTTTTCGCCAAGCTCAGCTTCAATGCGCAATAAGCGATTATACTTAGCCACGCGATCAGAGCGCGACAAAGAGCCTGTTTTGATTTGACCGGCCGCAGTTGCAACAGCTAAGTCAGCAATAAAGGTATCTTCGGTTTCGCCAGAGCGATGCGAAATAACCGCTGTATAACCGGCATCTTTTGCCATTTTAATCGCATCCAAGGTTTCGCTCAAAGAGCCAATTTGGTTGAATTTAATCAAAATAGAGTTAGCAATCTTCTTATCAATACCTTCTTTTAAGATTTTGGTATTGGTTACAAACAAGTCGTCACCAACCAACTGGATTTTTTCACCGGTTTTAACGGTTAAGTCAGCCCAGCCGTCCCAATCGCTCTCATCCATACCATCTTCGATAGATAAGATAGGAAAGCGCTCAGTTAAACCTTTTAAGTAGTCAGCAAACTCAGGCGCGCTAAATTTTTGGCCTTCGCCAGCCAGGTCATAAACACCGTCTTTGTAAAACTCAGACGCTGCACAATCCAATGCTAACGTCACATCTTTACCTAGCGTATAACCTGCATTAGCCACGGCTTCAGCAATCGCCTCTAAGGCGCCTTCATTCGAAGGAAGGTTAGGTGCAAAACCGCCTTCATCACCTACCGCTGTATTTAAGCCGCGACCCGACAATACTTTTTTAAGTGCATGGAAAATTTCGGCACCTACACGCAACGCTTCAGCAAACGTTGGGGCAGCAACAGGCTGAACCATGAACTCTTGGATATCAACATTGTTATCTGCATGCTCACCACCATTGACAATATTCATCATTGGCACAGGCATACTGTATTGGCCCGGCGTGCCGTTAATGTCTGCAATGTGGGCATATAAGGGGACTTTTTTAGCGATAGATGCCGCTTTAGCAGCCGCCAAAGAAACCGCCAAAATAGCATTCGCGCCTAATTTTTCTTTGTTTTCGGTGCCATCAGCATCCAACATGATTTGATCAAGTTCGCGCTGTGCGGTGGCATCTTTACCCACCAACAAAGGCTTAATAATATCATTCACATTGGCAACGGCTTTTAATACACCCTTACCCAAGTAACGGCTCTTGTCGCCATCACGTAATTCCAGTGCTTCGCGAGAACCCGTAGAAGCGCCAGAAGGTGCACACGCTGCACCCACTGCACCACACGCCAAAACAACTTCAGCCATCACGGTTGGGTTACCGCGTGAATCTAAAATCTCAAAACCTTTAATGTCAACAATGTTACTCATTAGAGCAAGTCTCCGTTCGTTGTGGGTAAATCTGTGGGTCAATCTTATACGGTTTTCATACTCAAAAGCCATTAATCAATCAGTAAGGGCTCTTGCGATTTAATCAAATCATCCAACGCTTTAATTTGCGCCAAAAAGGGCTCAAGCTTATCTAAGGGCAAAGCGCTCGGACCATCACACTTAGCCGCATCAGGATTTGGGTGCGCCTCTAAAAACAAACCGGCCAAGCCCACTGCCATACCCGCGCGCGCCAGCTCAGCCGTTTGGCTGCGTCGGCCACCAGAGGCTGCACCAAAAGGGTCGCGGCACTGTAGCGAATGAGTGACATCAAAAATAATAGGCGCTTGCGCGCAGCTGTCTTTCATCGTTTTAAAGCCCAGCATATCAACGACGAGGTTGTCATACCCCATACAGCTACCCCGTTCGCACAAAATAATATTCTCGTTGCCACACTCGGCAAATTTTTCGACAATATTGACCATTTGGCCGGCACTCAAAAACTGTGGCTTTTTAACATTAATAATGGCGCCTGTTTTCGCCATCGCTTCAACCAAGTCGGTCTGGCGAGCCAAAAAAGCGGGCAACTGAATCACATCGCACACTTCGGCAACCGGTTGCGCTTGATGCACTTCGTGTACATCGGTAATCACTGGTACCTTAAAGGTTTCTTTCACTTCTTGAAAGATTTTTAAACCTTCTTCCATACCCGGCCCACGGTAGGAATGCACAGAAGAGCGATTGGCCTTATCAAACGAGGCTTTAAAAACGTAAGGGATACCCAATTTTTGAGTAACCTCTACGTAAGCCTCTGCCGTTTGCATGGCTAAATCACGTGACTCCAACACATTCATGCCACCAAACAATACAAACGGCAGATCGTTGGCTACCGAAATATCTTGAACCTTAATGATTTTGCTAGCAGTCATTATTTTTCGCCTTTAGCAGCATTGTGCGCAAGCGCTGCCTGAATATAACTGGTAAATAAAGGATGGCCGTCGCGCGGTGTCGAGGTGAACTCTGGGTGGAACTGACACGCCACAAACCACGGATGATCAGGGATCTCAACCACTTCAACTAAGGCATCATCGGCTGACCAGCCGCCTACTTTTAAACCCGCTTGACGCAACTGATCAATAAAATGGTTATTCACTTCATAGCGATGACGATGACGCTCAACAATCACATCTTCGCCATAAATAGCGCGCGCTCGGCTTTCTTTTTCTAAGCGGCATTCTTGTGCACCTAGGCGCATACTACCACCGAGGTCACTGGTTTCGTCACGGGTTTCGGTGTCGCCATCAGCCGTTACCCACTCGGTAATCAAGCCAATAACAGGGTGTTTGGTTTTGGTATCAAACTCGGTACTGTTGGCATCTTCCCAACCCACCACGTTGCGCGCAAACTCAATCACTGCCGTTTGCATACCTAAGCAAATGCCCAAATAAGGAATGCCGTTTTCACGCGCATGACGTACAGCCATTAACTTGCCATCTAAGCCGCGGCGGCCAAAACCTCCGGGCACTAAAATCGCATCTGCGTTATCGAGCAGGCTTAAGCCTTTTGTCTCTACGTCTTCCGCGTTAATGTACATCACATTAACTTTTGTTTTTGTATGTATACCCGCATGGCTTAATGATTCATTGAGCGATTTATAAGCATCTAGCAGCTCCATGTACTTGCCGACCATCGCAATGGTCACTTCGTGTACAGGGTTTAGTTTACGCTCAGCAACCCAATCCCACTCGGCCAAATTAGCCGGTTCAGCGGTTAAACCAAATTTATCTAAGAGTATTTGGTCGAGATGGTAACTTTGCAAGTGATGAGGGATCGAGTAAATCGTTTCAACGTCGGGTAAAGGAACAACCGCTTTTTGTGCCACACTCGTAAAGAGCGATATTTTGCGTAAAGAGTCATCATCGATGAGCGTTTCTGAACGACACAACAAGACATCAGGCTGCAGGCCAATAGAGCGCAGCTCTTTGACCGAATGCTGTGTGGGCTTTGTTTTGGTTTCGCCAGCGGTAGCAATATAAGGCACCAAAGTGAGATGCATTAAGGCACAACGTTGACTACCGAGCTCTACGACTAACTGGCGAACAGACTCTAAAAAGGGTTGTGATTCGATGTCACCGACCGTACCGCCAATTTCGACCATCGCGACATCGTAGCCTGCGCCACCAGCCATAATACGGCGCTTGATTTCGTCGGTGATATGCGGAATAACTTGTACAGTACCGCCGAGATAGTCCCCGCGACGCTCTTTGCGCAACACTGTTTCGTACACACGGCCTGTCGTGAAATTATTTTTGCGCGTCATGTTTGAGCGAATAAAACGCTCATAGTGGCCCAAGTCCAAATCGGTTTCGGCACCATCCTCGGTGACAAAGACTTCACCATGCTGAAAGGGGCTCATAGTGCCGGGGTCAACATTGATATACGGGTCGAGTTTAAGAATGGTCACTTTTAAGCCACGTGCTTCAAGCACTGCAGCCAAAGATGCAGACGCAATACCTTTACCCAATGACGAGACAACGCCACCGGTAACAAATACAAATCGAGTCATTAGACGCCTTGTGATAGTCGGGTCGCTTGTTGTGCACAAGCATAAATTAACGGGTTGCCTCGATCAGCCGGTTTACAGCAATAATGCTGCAAACACAATACACAATCAAACTGTGAGACAAAAAAATAGCGAAGCGTATACTTTGATGGGCCCTACCTGCCGCCTATGCTCACAAAAAACAGCAAAAGGCAAACAAAGTAGACCACAAAAAGCGCCCGCTTGGATGGGGCGGCAGATTACCAGATTTAGCCTACCGCCTCAATTGATTGCATCGAATATTCCCGTGCAATATTACATTCACTCACAGCTACGCCGGCTAATTCAGCTGTTTTTTAAAGACCGTAATCGCCGGCGCCATCGTCGAGGCATCAGCCGCTGACTTTATTACGCATTCATGCCAACCTTTACTGCGGTAATACGCCTTGGATGATTGCGTATAGAGGTAGATCTCAGTTTGCCCCAAGTCGCGAGCCTTAGCTTCTATGGCTCGCAGTAATGCGGCCCCTACGCCAAGGCCACGCGCTGTGGGCGTGACAAATAAATTACTCAACCATAACGCCTGATTAAACTCAGCCGAGGCCAATGGGCTCGCGCTCGCTAAATGCGCTAAGCTCACACAACCCAATACAGGCCTGGCATCACTTTTTGTCTCTTTGGCAATCAGGGTTAACGGAACCACCGACGGCGCGAGATGTTCTTGCAGCTGAATACGCCTTAAACCATAGGCTTCAGCGGGGTTTTGAATACTATTTGTGCGCTGCTTAAGCCATTCGGCATGCAACCACAAAAGCACCGTATCAAGTTGCTCTGGCTGATCGCGCAAATCAAGGCAACACCCCCGCCAACGTTCGTGCAATTATTTAATCTCTTCACCATGCGCCTGTTTGTCGGCATGGTAAGAAGAGCGTACCAGCGGGCCGCAAGCAGCATGCTTAAAACCTAACGACTTGGCGTAGGCGGCGTATTCGTCAAATTCAGCAGGCTCTACATAGCGCTTCACCGGCAAATGATCGCGCGATGGACACAAATATTGCCCGATAGTCAACATATCAATATCATACTCGCGCATGGTTTTTAGCACTTCAAAGATTTCCTCTTTGGTTTCGCCAAGCCCCACCATCAACCCCGATTTAGTGAGCACATCGGGTCGCAACGCTTTATATTTTTTCAACAACTCCAAAGACCAGAGGTAATTAGCGCCCGGTCGCGCCTCGCGATAGAGTCGCGGCACGGTTTCTAGGTTGTGATTAAATACATCTGGCGGCTCAGCCGCTAAAATATCTAAGGCCACATCCATACGCCCCCTAAAATCAGGTGTTAATATTTCCATCTGAATGTTAGGCGACAAGATGCGAGCTTCGCGAATACACTCGGCAAAATGCCCCGCACCGCCATCGCGCAAATCATCGCGATCGACCGATGTAATCACAACATATTTTAACGCCATATCGGCAATTGCGCGCGCTAAGTTAGCTGGCTCTTCGGCATCGAGCGGGTTAGGCTTACCATGGCCTACATCGCAGAAGGGGCAACGACGCGTACAAATATCACCCATAATCATAAATGTGGCGGTACCGCCACTAAAGCATTCACTCAAGTTAGGGCAATTAGCTTCTTCACAGACGGTTGAAAGTTTGTTTTTGCGGAGCATGCTCTTGATGCGCTGCACCTCGGGTGAGGCGGGTATGCGCACGCGAATCCAATCGGGCTTACGCAAAGGCGCATCGGACGCAATTACCTTTACAGGAATGCGCTCAACCTTATCGGCATCGCGGAGCTTTTCACCCTGGGCAATACGGCGGGTGCGCTTTACGGGGTCAAACTGTTCGGTCATATCTACCTCTAACTCTGGCCATAGCCAGTATTAACAATAATCGCTTTAGGCTGTAGCAGGGCTATCAGCACTCGGGCGAAATATACGATTGATTACGCAGCGTAGGCATTCAGCTCGGCCAACAAACACGCCACATACTGCTTTTTAATCAGCTCAAAAAAAGCGGGGCCAGCAAGCACCGGCTCATGGGGTAACACATCGACGATTTGTGTCATTTGCAAGGCCGCATAGCCGCAGGGGTTGATCCCTAAAAAAGGGGATAAATCCATCGCGACATTGATGCCGACACCATGAAAACTACACCCCCGACGCACCCTCAGGCCCAGCGAGGCTATTTTGGCTTCGGCAACATAAACACCTGGCGCATCAGCCTTCGCCGCCGCACAAATACCCAGCTCAGCCAAACAAGCCACTACACTATTTTCAATTTTAGTCACTAACTCTCGCACACCCAGCTGCTTGCGCTTCAAGTTAAGCAGCGGGTAAACCACCAACTGCCCAGGCCCATGATAGGTTACCTGCCCACCGCGATCAGTTTGCACAACGGGGATTGCGTCACTCGCGGGGCCCTCTAATATATGCTCAGGCTTGCCCGCTTGGCCTTGCGTATAAACGGGTGGATGCTCGACACACCATATTTCATCCGGTGTATCGGCATCGCGCTGGGCGGTAAAATCGCGCATTGCCGTCCACACCGGATGATATTCCATGACGCCCAAGTCCTTAATGACAACCGCTGTACACTCAGCGCTATCATTCGACAAGCCATTCACCAAGGCCGTCATCACAGCACCATTTTAACAAAACTGAGATCTTTAAGCTCTTCGTGCAAACGCTTGAGCTGCGGCTCACCAGTTGCCACTATTTTGACCGTCAGGGCGCTAAAGCGGCCATTGCGACTCTCATTTAAAGGCGATGGATTGCCGCACAACTCGGCATGCTTAAGCAATACAGCCAACACTTCTTTTTCGAACTCTACAAACGCATCCCCTAAAACCTTAATTGGGTAATCCTGACACGGAAACTCAATTAACGGACGCTGTGTATTTTCTACACTCATGCCAATAAACCCTGAATAAACAATATTAAACTATCCCACAAGCGCGCCAAAAAGCCGGCTTGCTCTACATTATGCAACGCAACCAATTCACCGCGATATAATACTTCACCATCAAAAGCGATCGACAGCTTACCCATCACGTCACCTGCTACAATGGGGGCCTTGATCGTTTTTGCCACCTCAGTGGTGAGCTCTAATTTATCTTCACTGCCGCGCGGTACTGTTAAAACCAAGTCTTCTGGTACGCCTAAGGCCAACATATCGGTTAACCCCTGCCATATTTTACTATCGACCAACGATTGCTCGGCCTTAACAACTGTATGTGTTGTGTAGTATCTAAAACCATACGATAAGAGCTTTTGCGACTCGACGGCACGCGCCTCTTTTGAACGCGTACCCAAGACGACTGAAATCAGGCGCATGCCGTCTTTTTTAGCGGTTGCCACTAAGCAATAGCCCGCCGCATCAGTATGCCCCGTCTTTAAGCCATCGACACTGGAATCGCGAAACAACAAACTATTGCGATTATCTTGCTTGATACCGTTATATTTAAAACTTTTTTCGGCATAAATACCGTAGTGCTCAGGATGATCATTAATCGTCGCCTGCGCCAATAACGCCAAATCATTCGCCGTCGTTAAATGCCCTTCGGCAGGCCAGCCTGTGGCATTCATAAAATGTGTGTTTTGCATGCCCAGCAACGTCGCTGTTTGGTTCATAACATCAGCAAAGGCCCCTTCACTGCCGGCAATATGCTGCGCCAACGCAATAGACGCATCGTTACCCGACTGAATAATGACACCTCGCAACAAATCAATGACATCCACTTCACTGCGCGGCTTCAAAAACATGGTAGAGCCACCGCTAGATGTGCCACCTCGACGCCATGCATCATCAGTCACATAGACCTTATCGTGCTCACCCAGCTCGCCGCGCACAACCTCTTCCGAGACAATATAACTGGTCATGATTTTAGTCAGGCTAGCAGGCGGTAACTGCTCATCCGCATTTTGCGCTATAAGGATATGACCGGTATCGGCATCCATAAGCACATACGCTTTGGCGGCAACTTGCGGAGGTTTAGGAATAATAATAGTACGCGCCACAGCCTGCTGCGCACTACCAACAACACCCACACAAAAGACAAAGGCACCGACTATCGCCTTGCACCGCACACTCTTTAAAATCATGCTTTTTAAAATCGTATTTTTTAAAATCATGGCTAGCTTTAGCATCCGCTGTTAAAAGCGCACAATTATAACAGCTTTGTAACTATTCAGCCGAACCAAAAAACCTCTATTAACAGGGTGCTGATGGGTTGTTTTCTGGGCATTTAAGCGCCGGGCCTTACAGGGAAAGCAAGGGTTAGACAGTGCAGGAGCACATTGTCGAGAGCGCTTATATAGCGACCAGCCCCAGCATGGATGCGTAGGGGGTAGACTTTGCACCTGCATAGGGATATGCAAGATTAGACTTTGCAGGAGCATAAAGTCGAGGAGCACAAAGTCGCAGATGCCTTGAGCGGCCCAGTCAATGATTCATTAGTGCCCGATTTCCGTACCTCTGAATAGTGACACAGCTTTAAGCGTTAGCACGGCAAACGCCATACGATCATCATGCGCCCCCATCAATGAGCTATTATTGAATAGCACATCAAATATTGAATAACGCACCAAAAGCACGGCCCTGAGCACGATAGACCCTGACTAGGCAGCTCAAGCGCTGCGCGACCTTGCCCTCGCCGCCCTTATTGCACTGACAAGACCCAGCGCTGAAGCACCCGGTGCATATTCATCCACACCTTATCGAGCGCGATTTACCATCGCGGCTCGATAGTGACATTTTTTTAAGTTCACCTCTTGCCATCGTGCATTTTCTGTATACAATAAAATACTGTATAGCCAACCAGTACACCACTCATACAATCACACTGGAGAGACCATGCAAAAACTCACCGCAAGGCAACAGCAAGTTTTTGATGTAATTAAAAGCCACATGGAAGAAACAGGCTGCCCGCCCACCCGTGTTGAGCTAGCCAAAATTTTAGGGTTTCGCTCGGCCAACGCCGCAGAAGAGCATATTAAAGCTCTGGCGCGCAAAGGCGCCATTGAGATTATTGAAGGGGCTTCACGTGGAATACGCTTGCCCGAAGAGGCTCGAGGCATTCCCATTGTAGGTCGCGTAGCCGCTGGCAACCCCATATTAGCGCAAGAGCACATTGAAGATTATGCCGCCATTCCGCAGTCGTTTTTCAAACCCTCGGCCGATTACCTCCTTGAGGTACACGGCATGAGTATGAAAAACGCCGGGATTCTAGACGGTGATTTACTCGCTGTACGCAAAGCTAAAACAGCTAAAAATAACGATATTGTTGTCGCGCGTATCGATGAAGGCGTAACGGTTAAACGCTACCGCCGCGAAGGCAACTGCGCCACCATCCACCTGCTCCCCGAAAACCCCGATTTTGACGTTATTGAAGTCGATTTACGTGATAATCAATTTGCCATTGAAGGCATAAGCGTAGGCGTCATTCGCCGAGGATAATACCATGCAGGCTCTTTCCCTCTCTGGCAGCCCAGCACAACAAGCCTCCAGCGCATGCACAGCTAAAAACCGTCAAGGCTATGTAAGCGAAATTATTGTCGCGAGCAGCACCTTAAGCCATACGCAGGCCGATATTACCTTTGCCATGCTGGCACACCTGAGCCATCAATACAAAAAGCCCGAAAGCGCAGGGCAATGGCTCACTTGGATATGCCCAATCACCATTGGAAAAGAAGCCTTACAGCGGTTTGATTTTGATGTGCTGGGGTTACGTATTTTGCAGCCTAAGCGGGCATCTGAAATACCCCACCTAATGAAAAGAGCACTCGCAACAGGCAATAGCCATACAGTGGTTGTACATTGCTTAGGCATTCACCACAAACGACTCGCCGAACTAGAAGAGGCCGCACGTCAAGGGCAATGCAACGGCTTGATTATTCGCCCGCAATAGCCACACAAAGCAATAATAGAGCAGCAAGGCACATCACAACATAATAGTGTATGTGTTTTTTTGAGGTAACTATTCAGAGGTGCGGATCAGAGGTTCGGATCAAAGGTTCGGATCAAAGGTGCAGAAATCGGGCACTAATGAATCATTGACTGGGCCGCTCAAGCATCTGCGACTTTGCGCTCCTGCACTGTCTAACCCTTGCTTTCCCTGTAAGGCTCGGCGCTTAAATGCCCAGCAAATGACCCATCAGCACCCTGTTAAGAGGTTTTTTGAGTTCGGCTGAATAGTTACTTTTTGAGTAGGTTGTCAGTGCCACATAGCAGTGATTTAACACTGATAACCTTTTAAGGTAAGCACCGCCACACGCTCAGGCTGCCATTACTGAGTGTATGGCGGTGCTTTTTTTGGTGTGGAGCACTAAAAACTACAACTGAATTTCAAAAGCCACAACCGAACTTCAAAAACCACATCCAAAACAATATCAAAAACCACATCAAAAACTACAATCGAACCTCAATGCCGCGCTCAGCCATATACTGCTTTGCCTGAGGCACCGTATATTCTCCAAAATGGAAAATACTTGCAGCCAACACGGCATCCGCCCCGCCGCGCTCAACACCATCAACCAGATGCTGTAAATTACCCACGCCACCACTGGCGATTACTGGCACACTCACCGCATCACTGATTGCACGCGTTACACCCAGGTCAAAGCCTTGTTTAACGCCATCGTTATCCATGCTGGTGAGCAAAATCTCACCGGCGCCCAACTCCACCATCTTCACGCCCCACGCCACCGCATCAATGCCGGTAGGCTTGCGGCCACCATGGGTAAATATCTCCCAGCGCGCTGCCTCATTGGGGCCGCTCACTTTTTTAGCATCAATGGCCACCACAATGCACTGCGAGCCAAACTTATCAGCCGCTTGCTGTACAAAGTCGGGGTTAAATACTGCCGCCGAGTTAATACTCACTTTATCAGCGCCTGCATTGAGCATATTGCGAATATCCGCCACCGTACGAATACCACCGCCAACGGTCAAAGGAATAAACACCTCTGATGCAATCGCCTCGACGGTATGAATGGTTGTATCGCGCGCCTCATGACTGGCTGTGATATCGAGAAATGTAATCTCATCAGCGCCTTGTTGATTGTATTTTTTTGCAATTTCAACCGGATCGCCAGCATCGCGAATATCTAAAAACTGCACACCTTTAACAACGCGGCCTTTATCAACATCTAAACAAGGAATAATGCGCTTTGCCAATGCCATAACTAGCCCGCCTTCTGATCACACAACGCTTGCGCTTGTGCTAAATCCAGCGTGTCTTCGTAAATAGCACGGCCAGTAATCGCCCCGCAAATACCGGCACCTTCGTGGCTTGCCGCCAGCAATGCACTAATGTCATTGATATCAGTAATACCACCGGACGCCACAACTGGCAAACTAGAAGCCTTGGCCATAGCCACGGTTGCCTCAACGTTAACACCCTGCATCATGCCATCGCGGTCAATGTCGGTGTAGACAATACTGCTTACACCATCTTGCTCAAAACGCTTGGCCAGCTCGGTCGCTTTAACATCCGACACTTCGGCCCAGCCATCGGTGGCAACCAACCCTTTTTTGGCATCAAGACCTACAATCACATGACCGGCAAACGCCTTACACATATCGGTCACAAACTGAGGCTCTTTAACCGCCTTGGTACCAATAATCACATACTTAACCCCAGCGTTTAAATAGTACTCAATGGTTTCGGCATTGCGAATACCACCGCCAATTTGGATGGGCAAATTGGGGTACGCTTTTGAAATTTCTGTAACCACATCGCCATTCACAGGCTCACCTGCAAACGCGCCATTCAAATCGACCAAGTGCAAGCGACGGGCACCTTGATCTACCCATTTTTTAGCCATACTTACAGGGTCATCAGAGAACACGGTAGAGTCTTCCATAACGCCTTTACGCAAGCGCACGCATTTGCCGTCTTTTAAATCAATAGCCGGAATAATTAACATTTTGATACCTTACACATTATGCCTGCCGGGAGCAGGCTAAAATCATTAAAATTTGCCATCCCATGCGGCAAAGTTTTTAAGTAACTGCAAACCATTGGTATGGCTTTTTTCGGGATGAAACTGCGCGGCAAAGACATTTTTTTGCGCAATAGCGGCAACAAAATCATGTCCATAATGGCTTTGCCCTACCACCAAATCACTCTGTGGGGTTTGCACATAGTAGCTATGAACAAAATAAAATCGCCCTTCGTCGTCTATCGAGTGCCATAGCGGATGCGCTTGCTTTTGCTGCACCTGGTTCCAACCCATATGCGGCACTTTTAAACGCTCACTACTGTGCGAACCCTCATCGCGCGCAAGACTAAAGCCTGGCGTACTCGCAAAGCCCCTAACCTCACCCTCAAAGGCGCTAAGGCATTCAATACCGCCATTTTCTTCGCTATTTTGCATCAGCGCTTGCAACCCTACGCAAATGGCCAATACGGGCTTACCCGAGGCTATTTCACGGGCAACGGCCTCGTCAAAGCCACGACTTTTTATCTCGGCCACACAATCACGTATTGCGCCTACCCCCGGAAATATCACGCGATCGGCTTGAGCAATCGCCTGACTGTCGGAAGTAACAATCACATCCGCCTCTGGTGCAACATGCCTTACAGCACTAGCAACCGAGTGTAAATTCCCCATACCATAATCAATAATGGCAACTTGTGTACTACTCATTGGGCACTCTCATTCAAATTATCATCTATCACGCGTAACGTAAAAACGCGAGTGTTAGAGCGTCCCTTTGGTAGATGGCATCGTATTGCCCATGCGCTCATCAACCTCTAATGCCATACGCAATGCACGGCCAAACGCCTTAAAAACCGTCTCGGCTTGGTGATGGGCATTGTGGCCGCGCAAGCAATCAATATGCACCGTGACTTTTGCATGGTTCACAAAACCCTGAAAAAACTCCCAAAACAACTCTGTATCAAAGGTACCAATGCGCTTTTGCGTAAACGGAATATTCATAATAAGCCCCGGACGCCCAGAAAAATCAATCACGACACGTGATAACGCTTCATCTAATGGGACATACGCGTGGCCATAACGATAAATACCGCGCTTATCGCCAACCGCTTTATTAATAGCCTGCCCAATCGTAATACCGATATCCTCAACGGTATGATGATCGTCAATATGCGTATCGCCCTTACAAAACACATCGAGATCAATCATGCCGTGGCGCGCGATTTGATCCATCATATGTTCTAAAAAAGGCACACCGGTATCAAAAGCGCCAGTGCCCTTGCCATCAAGGTTTAAGGTAACGCTAATTTGAGTTTCAAGGGTATCTCGCTTAACACTCGCCCTACGGTCGGCCATGCTGACTCCAAAATAGTGGTCTAAAATTATTAAAAGGGCACGATTATAGCGCTAGAGCCCGTCGCTGTCTTGAGTGTTTCGCCAGAACTCTTTTGAAAACACCTTGTCTTGTATCCACAGAACTACACGCAAGGGTTATTTATGATCTCTCAACAACGCCTCAAAAAAGAAATTCTCTCTTTTTCACTGATGCTCGCCTTTGGTGCGACTTTTTATTTTGGCATTCAAGCCCTGCAAAACTATAACGGTAAACGTGCATTTGCGAGTACCGGCTTAACGCCACTCACCCTAGCTGAGGCCAAAACCAAAGCCGCTAAAGAAGGGAAGCCCGTTCTGGCCGACCTTTCCGCCTTTTGGTGTGGCTATTGCGTTAAACTCGATAAGACGGTACTCAGCCAGGCCCGCGTCAAAGCGCTAATAGATACGCACTATGTCTACGCGCGTATTGATTCGGAGTCCGATGAGGCCGCCGGCTTTATGCAGCGCTACAACGCCAGTGGCTACCCTACCTTAGTGATTATTCAGCCCGATGGCCGCTTAATTAAAAAACTCAATATCACCTTCGAGCCGGAGGCCTTTATTAGCCAACTCTAAAGAGCGCCTAAAGTGACCGCGCAACCTAACAAGCCCGGTTTCATCTGCTTTCGCGATAAGCCTTGCGCAATAATGCCGCCTCACTTAACACGGTGCATTCGTATGCACGCTTGCACGCCTTGCTGGGTTTCTCTAGAGTGTCGTTTTATTTCACTGTAACGGCATTTTGCTGTGCGGCAAACCCCCTAAAGCTATTAGAGAGTCCATCATGTATCCATATGTTGTTGCCGATATCGGCGGAACCAATGCCCGCTTTGCCCTTGTTACTGGCAAAAAAAACAACCTCTACACCCTTGAGCAGGTACACATTTTAAAAGGCCAAGACTACTCCAGCTTTGAAAACGCCTTAAGTGCTTACCTTGCATTGGTTGACGCCAAGCCCACCGCCATGTGTGCCGCTATTGCTGGGCCTGTATTAGGTGACTACATTCAAATGACCAACTTGTCATGGGGGTTTTCGTGCAACGCTGTCGCCGAACAATTTGGTTTTGACGCTTTCACCGCCATGAACGATTTTGCCGCTGCAGCCGCAGGTATACCTTTAATGGGTGAAGATGATTTAATCACCCTAAAAGCCGGTGATGTAAAAGAAGGCACAAACAAAGCCGTCTTTGGCCCAGGTACAGGCCTAGGCGTTGCAGGCATTATCAACCACAACAATCAATGGCTCCCCAACCCCTGTGAAGGCGGCCATATCAATATTGCACCAACATCAGCATTTGAAGCCGACGTTATTAAGGCGGCGATAGGTCATTTAGGGCATGTTTCTGCCGAGGCATTCATCTCGGGCCCGGGCCTTGTAAACCTATACAAAGCCATTTGTGAAGTAGAAGGCAGCACACCCCAAGCCTACGAGCCTAGCGATATCAGCGCTAAAGCCATCGACGGCAGCGATGCCACCTGCATCACCACTTTAGAAACCTTTTGTAGCTTTTTAGGCAGTTTTGCCGATAACTTAGCGTTAACCTATGGCGCAACAGGGGGTATTTATTTAACGGGGGGTATTTTGCCGCGCTTTACCGACTTTGTTATCAAAAGCGACTTTGCCGCTAAATTTGCCCACAAAGGCCCTATGAGCCCCTACGTCGAGAACATCCCTGCTTATTTGGTAACCCATCAAGAGCTTGCTTTCAACGGTGCAGCCGCCTGGTTAGAGCAGCAACTTAAGTCATAGCATAAAGTCTTAGTATAGAACCATAGTATAAAGCCATCACAAAACCTCCTTCACAATAGGGGCAGATAAGGGGCGAGGCAATAATAGGGCAATAATAGTGTATCCAGTTAGACGTAGCGTTCTGCTTCTCGGCAAGGCGCTCGAAGGGGCAGGAGCCCCTTATTAGACATTGCAGGAGCATAATGTCGAGCAGGGCAAGCACAAAAAGTATTATTGGGTAATGTATTTCTTCCTCGTCCCTAAGGCAACATCAGCGCAACTCACACTCGCTCTGCTGTTGCCTTATCACTATAATCCTCGCATTCACTACAACCCTCGCATTTCACAGCACAAAAGCAGGTAAGTTCGCGCAGCTGGCATCCAAAACCACCTCCAAATTCATTAGTCACCGCATTGTGCCCCACAACACCCCAAGGCCCAGTATAATCAGCAGCTTTTGTTTGATGGATATACTCAACGTGCCAAATCAAGGGCAAGCTTCGCAACACAATATCACCCCAACGCTTAAACCTTTACGCATCGCGCTAGTGGGTTATCGCAGCGCACCTCATGTGGGCGGCCAAGGTATTTATATACGCCATTTAGCCACAGCGCTTAAAGCCTTAGGTCATAATGTTAGCGTGATTTCTGGGCCACCATACCCCGCACTGCCTAGCTCTATACCACTTATTACATTACCCAGCCTCAACTTGTACGAACACCACAACCCGCTCATCGCACTGCGCCCTAAACACTTTAAGCATGTGAGTGACCTCTATGAATGGTGGGGTAAAATGACCGGGCACTTTGCTGAACCCTATAGCTTTGGCCGCCGCCTCGCACAATACCTTAAAGTGCACGGGCAAGATTACGACATCATTCACGACAACCAGACCTTGTGTTATAGCCTGCTCAACCTACCCTTACCGGTTGTTGCAACGGTCCATCACCCCATCACCCGCGATCGCGACCACGCCATAGAGACCGCCAAAAACTGGTGGCACCGCTGGGGCACCAAGCGCTGGTATAGTTTTTTAGATATGCAACAAAAAGTTACGCAGCAACTGCCTTGCGCGGTTACGGTCTCATCGTCGTCACAACATGACATTGAAACGTGCTTTGGCCGGCCAAGTCACCAAACTCACGTGATTTTTAACGGCATTGATACTGCCTTTTTTGCACCGCAACAATACCGCGCTAAGCGTGAGCAAGAGCTTTTAGCCACATGCTCATCCGATCAACCGGTCAAAGGCTTTAGCGTACTACTCGATGCTTATGCACAACTGCTCAAAAGCAAGCCCACATTGTTACTTAAAGTGATCGGCAAGCTCAACCCCAAAGGCGCTAACGCTAAAAAACTCAAAGCGTTAGGACTAGAAAATAAAGTCCAATTTGTGAGCGGCCTGAGCGACAAGGACATGGTCATTGCCTATAACAAAGCGACCGTCTTTGTCTGCCCTTCACTGTACGAAGGTTTTGGCCTGCCCGTTGCCGAGGCTATGAGCTGCGCAACAGCAGTAGTCACGAGCGACGGCGGCGCATTAGCCGAAGTTGCAGGCGATGCCGCCTTAGTGGTGCCCGCGGGCAACTCGCATGCACTCGCGCATGCTATTACTCAAGTACTTGATGACCAGCCGCTGCGCCACGCACTCGAGCAAAAGGGCCGCGCGCGCGCTGTGGACACGTTTTGCTGGCACAGCGTCGCGCAGCAATACGCAGCACTTTATCATCAAGCTATCGCGACACAAACAGCCACACTCACAGCAGCCACACAACTCGCTACATCATCAACACAGACGGAGCAACACTAGTGGAAACGATCAATATCGGTGCACTGACGCTCCCCCAAAACGCCAGAGTCTTAGATTTGGGCTGTGGCGAAGGCCGGCACTGCCACGCACTGGCTTGGCATCATCCGCACTGTAAAGTGATTGGCGTCGATCTCAACCCGCAAGACTTGCGCATAGCCCAAGCCCGAGGCGAAGCCTTTTTTAGCGCGCAAAACCTCACCACCGACATCAGCTATCAATGTGCCGATGGCACCCAACTACCGTTTGACGACGCCAGCTTTGATGCGGTGATTTGCTCTGAAGTGCTCGAGCATATCCCAGATTATCACGCCTTTTTAGCCGAAATTAACCGCATTATTAAACCTAATGGTTTATTTTTAGCAAGTGTACCTCGAGCGTGGCCCGAACGCATTTGCTGGGCATTAAGCACGCCTTATCACGACGTAGCAGGCGGGCATGTGCGTATTTTTAACGGTAAAAAGCTGGCCAACACCATTAAACAGCTCGGCTTTACGCAAACCCAGCGCTACTATGCCCACGCACTACACAGCCCTTACTGGTGGCTGCGGTGTTTATTTTGGCGCTGGGGCGAACACGCTTGGCCGTGCCGTATGTACCATAAATTATTAGTCTGGGACCTGATCAAAAAACCCAAATTCACACGCATACTCGAGCAATGTTTAAACCCCATTATGGGTAAGAGCGTGGTATGGCACTTTATTAAAGCGCCATACACTACGCCTGAACAAACGGCGGCGATCGGCTCACCCGCTAACGTTTCGCCGACCATTGTCACACCCACTATTGTCGCACCCACTACCGCCTCACCCACCGCCTCAAAAAACTAACAAAAAACTAAGGACGCGCACCTTGCTTAAGCTTGCCAGCCCACAACTCGATTTAACCCTAACGGCCCATTATATCAAAAGCCTGCAGCGGCCAGATGGCGCCATATTATGGAATACTAACGACAAGCTCGACCCCTGGGATCACGTAGAAGCCGCTATGGGCCTAACGGTGGCAGGCCACCATAATGAGGCAAAAAGCGCTTATTGCTGGCTTGCCGACAATCAACTCGACGACGGCAGCTGGCACGCCACTTACTTTCTTCCTGCTAACCCCACCGTCCACCAACAAGCCCAAGCGCATAGCGGCAAAGAAACCAACTTTATCGCTTATGTCGCAACCGGTGTTTGGCATTACTATTTAGCGACAGGCGACCGTAAATTCTTGAATCAATTATTCCCCGTAATACAAAAAGCATTAGATTTTGTACTGCGCTTCCAAACCCCTTATGGCGAAATTTGCTGGGCAGTTGATAAAGATAACAACCCCGAACCCGACGCTTTAGTCACCGCCTGCAGCTCGATTGCACGATCACTAGAATGCGGCATTTTGGCGGCGCAAACCCTAGAGCTAGACTGTGCGTCATGGCAAATAGCGTGGCAGGCGCTTACCACAGCGCTCACCACCAAACCCGAACGCTTTGATCGTACATGGCCCAGCAAACAACGTTTTGCTATGGATTGGTACTACCCTATTTTAGCCGGGCTGTATCACCCACATGATGCGCAAGCCATACTTGCTAAGCGCTGGCAAGAGTTTGTAGAGCCCGAGCTAGGCTGCCGATGCGTCAGCGATGAGCCTTGGGTAACGATGGCCGAAACCAGCGAGCTCGTCATGGCGCTCGTTGCAGCTGATGACATGCCAAAAGCAAAAATACTCTTTGCTACGCTCCCCCAATGGCAACAAACAGACGGCGGTTTTGTGACCGGCTATGTTTTTAAAGACAACTTAATATGGCCAGAGGACAAAACCAGCTGGACAGCCGGTGCCGTACTACTCGCCGCCGATGCTATCTTTAAATTAACACCCGCTGCACATATTTTTACCCAAACAGGCGGTGCTCATATCCGCTAAAACACAGCTTTCGCCTTATCGCACCCTCAAAAGAGCCTTCTGTGATCACCCCATTGCAGCATAAAATAACAGAAGGCTTGAATAGCGGGCACGTGTTAAGTAACCTGCCAAACACATTACAATAAGGACCCCTTATGAGCCGCTCATTTCCCAACACCCGCATGCGCCGTAACCGCTTTAGTGATTTTTCTCGCCGCTTAGTGCGCGAAACTGACTTAAGCGCCAATGACTTTATTTTTCCGGTATTTGTGATTGAAGGTACCAACAAACGCGAAGCTATCGAGTCTATGCCGGGTATATTTCGCATGACAATTGACGAACTCGAGCGTGAAGTAGAAGAGTTATTAGCGCTCGGAATACCCGCGATTGCCCTCTTCCCAAAAGTCGGCGATGACGCCAAAGACCTAACCGGCAGTGCCGCATTTGATGAAAACGGCCTAGTCCCGCGGACTGTGCGCCGCATTAAAGCCCGCTTCCCTGAAATGGGTATTATTTGTGATGGCGCACTTGACCCCTACACAACCCATGGCCAAGACGGCATTATTGATGAGAACGGTTACGTTCTAAACGACATCACCGTTGATGCACTGCAAAAACAAGCCGTCGTATGCGCTGCTGCTGGCGCCGATGTCATTGCGCCGTCCGATATGATGGATGGCCGAGTTGCCGCTATACGCAAAAGTCTTGATGAGGCAAACTTCATCAATACTCAAATTATGGCTTATTCCGCTAAGTACGCCTCTAGCTATTATGGGCCCTTTCGCGATGCCGTAGGCTCTGCAGGCAATTTGGGTAAAGGTAATAAATCGACCTACCAAATGGACCCTGCTAACAGCGACGAAGCCATGCATGAAATCGCCCTAGACTTACAAGAAGGTGCCGATATGGTGATGGTCAAACCGGGCATGCCTTATTTAGATATTGTACGCCGAGTTAAACAAGAGTTTGGCGCGCCAACTTTTGTTTATCAAGTGAGCGGTGAATACGCCATGCATAAATTAGCGATTGATAAAGGCTATTTAAATGAAGGGGTCATCTTAGAATCATTAATGTGTATCAAGCGCGCAGGGGCTAATGGCATTTTGACGTATTTTGCAAAAGATGCCGCCAAAATGCTTCAAAAGCCGTAAAAATTCACTAAAAAAAACAAAAATTCAACAACAAATGTAACTATTCAGAAGTACCGGAATTGGGCGTCAGGGGTACCAGAGCTGGGCGCTAATGAATCATTTGCTGAGGCGGTCGCTATATGAGCGCTCTCGACAGCTGGCTCCTCGACTTTATGCGGCGACAAAGTCTAATCTTGCATATCTCTATGCAGGTGTGCGGCCTAACCCCTGCTTTCCCTGCAAGGCCCGGCGCTTCAATGCTCAGGAAATAACCCATCAGCACCCAATTTTGGGACCTCTGAATAGTTAATAAACATAAAAAAGGCCCTGTAGTCGTACTACAGGGCCTTTTAAGCAACAAGCTTACCTATTCAATTGAGGGGGTTATCAACACTTATGCTAAGGCAAGCGCCGATTAACGACCTATAAACTACTGAGTAACTCTCTTACCGCAGCCACATGCCGACGACTCACAATAGGCTTAAACACGGTACCTTTTAGCTTTAACTCATACTGCCCAGAGGGCAAGCGCTCTAACTTTTCAATATTTTTAATCGCCACTAGTGCATTGCGATGCACGCGCACAAAGCCGCTATCAAACTCATCTTCAAGCTCTTTGAGGGTGTCATCAATCAGCGTGTCACCCCCTGCATGCATAATCGTCACATACTTTTGGTCGGCCATAAAACAAAAAATATCATCGATAGGCACAAGCTCTACGCCACGCCGCGTTTTAGCGGCAATATTTTTGCGCTGATTAGGGTTAGGCTCTTTAAGCTTTGCGCGCTGTACTTTATTAATACGGCTAGCTTTGGCCAGTGCCAATTCAAGCTGATCTTGCCTTAACGGTTTTAATAAATAACCAACCGCCAAAGTATCAAACGCCTCTAGCGCATACTCATCGTAAGCCGTACAAAATATCACCGCTGGCGGCTCTTCCAGCTCGGCAATCGAGCGTGCAGCCCCCAAACCATCTTCGCCCGGCATGCGGATATCCATAAGGACAATATCAGGGTCGAGCGCCTCAATCGATTTTAGCGCTTCAATCCCGTTTTCAGCCTCACCCACAACTTCATAGCCATCTATCCGTTCGATCATTCGCACCGCACGCTGACGCGCCAGTAATTCATCATCAACAACTAAGACCTGTTTCACAGTCACCCAATCCTTTTGTTAAATGTTGCCTTGTTACAATAAAGCCCCTAACTAGCAGGCACTTACTAAGGTCAAATTTATCCTCTAAAAGCAAAACCTATCATCTAAAAACACATAGCATTTAGAGTCAACCTTTAGCGTCAAATCACCGAGTAACAAGATTGTTATATTTAGTTTAGCCTAGCTTTAAGCTTTAGCGTGTTTTTTCGCAACAGTAATAGGTAGCTGCACTTGCACACTAAAACGCCCCGCCTGGGCCACAATAAATGTACGCGCCCTCGAGCCATAATAAGCCTCAAGTCTGCGCTTCATATTATCCATGGCAATACCGTTACCCTGTGTTTTCCGACCGCTAGGCTGCACTTGTGGTACAGGGTTTGAAATCGATAGGCGCACCTCTCCGGCCTCAACGTGCACATCAACATCAACGACGCCACCTTCTGGCAGTGGTTGCACCCCATGGTAAATCGCGTTTTCGACTAAAGGTTGCAATAATAAACTGGGCGTATCCACGCCTTCGATATTACCCGTGATATTCCAATTCACTTTTAATCTATCACCCAAGCGTAGCTGTTCAATGCGACTAAAGCGCTGACACAGATCCAACTCTTGACTTAAAGGCACTAAACCAGGCTCGCTTAAACTTGCGCGAAATAAATCCGACAAATCTTCAATCATTCGCTCAGCCAACTGTGGCTCAACCTCGATTAAACTGGCAATAGAATTCATACTATTAAACAAAAAGTGCGGGCGAATACGCGATTGCAACGCCTGTATCCGCGACTCTAGCTCGGACTGCTGCTGATTGCGCAACTGCTGCTGTAAATAAAAATAGCGCAACACTACGCCAGCAAAAACGGCAGCGATAATGGTATTGGCGTAAATAGTATGCCAGCTCACCGCACCCACACCCGACTGCACCAATACCCCCACCGCGCTAAATAATGCGGTAATCGCCAATACAATAGAGTAGCTCACACCGCCAGCAAGCTCCGGAGACTGCTGGCGAAACCACCCGCGCAATGGGCACAAACACGCGGCGCTCGCCAACACCACCCATTGCACAATAATAGATACCAAACCAAAACGGTACCAATTTAAGCCTTTTTCACTAATGCCCGCCACCGTCAAAGCAATCGCTAACAGCTCGCCAACAATCACCAAATGAAACACCGCTTGGCCCGTGCATAGATTAGGTAAAAAGTCATGATGCTTGAGTTTTAAAGGGGAATTTACTGTCATTTTTTTACTGTCTGTTCCGACTTGTTTATAATGCTGCCACGACGTATTCATACATGCCTATTTATGCAGTCTAGCTCGAGCCGTGCAATTTAGCATGTCTTTCGCAAACAGCACTCACGCCTAAGTACTAGCCCATGGCTTTTCCAGCCTAACTATTGCACCTGCAAGCTTTAAAGAGACATATTATGAGCAACAAAGACACCACAGCAAACAGCACCTCCACCACCAATAGCCAATGGGGCGGCCGCTTTAGCGAGCCCACGGATGCCTTCGTTCAGCGCTTTACCGCTTCTGTGATGTTTGACCAGCGCTTTGCCAAGCAAGATATTCAGGGCTCTATTGCTCATGCCACGATGCTAGAAACTGCGGGCGTTTTGACCGCAAAAGAACGCGACACGATAATTAGCGCACTCAGTGATATAGGTAAAGATATAGCCAGCGGTGAGTTTGAATGGAGCATCGCACTTGAAGATGTTCACATGAATATAGAAAGTGAATTGACAAAGCGCATTGGCATCACCGGCAAAAAACTGCACACCGGTCGCTCACGCAACGATCAAGTCGCCACCGATATTCGCTTGTACCTGCGCGATGAAATTGATGTGATCGCCACCGAGCTAACCCGCCTACAACAAGGCATTGTTGGTCTAGCCGAGCGTGAAGCGGCGACCATTATGCCGGGCTTTACCCATCTGCAAACAGCACAGCCGGTCACCTTTGGTCACCACTTAATGGCGTGGTTTGAAATGTTAACTCGCGATTACACCCGGTTATTAGACTGCCGCAAGCGCATGAATCAATCGCCACTAGGCGCCGCAGCGCTCGCAGGCACCACCTACCCCATTAACCGCGAGCTGACGTCCGAACTTTTAGGCTTTACGCACCCTACGCGCAATTCATTAGACTCGGTCTCCGATCGTGACTTTGGCATCGAGTTTTGCAGCTTTGCCGCTATTTTACTCACACATATGTCTCGTATGAGCGAAGAACTTATTTTATGGACTTCGGCGCAATTTAACTTTATCGACTTGCCCGATCGCTTCTGCACCGGCTCATCTATTATGCCCCAAAAGAAAAACCCCGATGTACCCGAGCTCGTGCGCGGAAAAACTGGCCGCGTTAATGGGCATTTGGTCTCATTGCTCACACTCATGAAGTCACAACCCTTGGCCTATAACAAAGATAACCAAGAAGACAAAGAGCCTTTATTTGATACCGTTGACACTGTCCGTGATTGCTTACGCGCCTTTGCCGATATGATCCCCGCTATTACACCCAAAAAAGACAATATGCGCAAAGCAGCTATGCAAGGCTTCTCTACCGCTACCGACCTTGCTGACTACCTTGTTTGTAAAGGCATTGCTTTCCGTGATGCCCATGAAGTCGTGGGAAAATCAGTGGCTTATGGTATTGCACAAAATAAAGATTTATCAGAAATGACACTGCAAGAGCTTCAGCAGTTTTCGGCTGATATTGAACACAGTGTATTCGATGTACTCACATTAGAAGGGTCGGTTGCTGCGCGTAACCACATTGGCGGGACAGCCCCCGAACAAGTTATTTTTGCCACCCAAAAAGCAAAAGCCGATTTGCTTACACGCTAAGTACTCATAACGTTTTAAATTGTTCTGCTCACTCATGGCTCAGTACACACCATATGGGCCATTTAAGAGTGCAATAAATAGTCATCTATTACCTTTTCGCCAACACGGTCAATAAACAGCCAAAAAACCGACGCTAACGCAATGACTATGGCGCCACTTTATGATCTAATTGCGTCCTATAATACAACGCCATTAGAGACCGAGCTGCTCCGTGCGACTATTACTTTGAGCACCTTACCTTACACAATGACAACCTAGCTGCACAACCTAAAATAGGTACCCGCGTGACTATCGACGAAATCAACATTCCCCAAGCGACCTCATCAGACTTTGAATTAGTATGCAAAAGCACAGGCAAAGCCCACGCTTTAGCCGATGAGATGTTAATAGGGCAAGAAATTGATTGCACTATCCGGCTTAAGTCTCCGCAAATTCGTCGCTACCACGCCAAACTCAATAAAAGTGAAGATGGCTTGTTTTTGGAAGACCTTAACTCACAAAACAACACCTACCTTAACGGCTGCCGAATAGGTACGGGGGCATGGGTTACACTGGGTGATGAAATCAACTTTAATGGTGCCAAATTTTTGATTAAAGCGCAAAGCAGCTCAAGGGGCGAGCATAACCCGCGCGCCTTTATGGCCAGCCGCCCGCTCACATCCCAACACAAAGAGCATGCCCCGGTGCCCATTAAACACTCGCCACTCGAGTTAAAATTAGCACCAGAAATGCCCTTTTCTAATCAGGATGTGGTTGAGGCCACTCGCGCCTTAGAGGCACGCGCCAAAGAACGCTTGCAGCTTTACAAACAAGAAGAGTCAATCCTCAACCCCGACTGGGAAGCTTTTATCGATAAGCGGCAAAAGACAGAGCGCGATACCAGTAATGCCAAAACCAAAAGTAACACCAACACCAAAATTAACACCAAAATCAACACCAACACCAACACCAATACCAATACCAATACCAATACCAAAATTAATACCAAAACTAACACCGAAACTAACACCGAAACCAAGCCGAGCAGCCCAACCCCTGTAGCGCCAAAAAACACAACGTCCACAGTAAAGGCACCCTCTCATACGACAACAATCGCAGCCACCGACACAGCTTCGCAGCCCAGTAGTAGCAAGAATAACAACAACCATGCATCACCCAGTACTACACTACCTGAAATACACGTGCCGCCTATTGAGGCCGCTAACGATGTTGCTAGTGAAACGCTAGCCCAGCCAGCGACGCACAAAAACACCTCTGCCGCGGTGAGTGGCGGCGACACCGGCAGCGGCCCTCGCTTGGTGGTGCAAACAGCGCCAACACGCGGAAAATGTTACCAGCTAGCCCCTACCGATGCCAAAAAAACCTGGACTATTGGGCGCGCCAATCATGCCGATCTTCGGGTCAATGAAGAGGGTATCGACCTTATTCATGCGCATATCGAGCTCGCAGACGAGCACTACACTATCCGCACCACTCGCAGTACCAACGGCATGCTGATTAACAATACTTTTAAAAGTGAAGCGACGTTAAAAGCCGGCGATAAAATACAATTTGGCCGAATGGCATTTGATTTTCGCACGGACAACCAGAGCGCACCGGTCGCCCAACCTGAATCTAAGCACAAAATTAATTATGGCTTGCTATTGGGCTCCTTAGTGGTGCTCGGTGCACTATTAACCGCCTTAACGCAAAGTCCTTTTTAAACATCGGCAACCTACTTTATAGACGCTAAGCGGTCATTACTAGCTTAGCGCCCTCGGCTCGACTCCTCCTCGATAAAGCCTTATAGTGCGCGTAAACATTCCGTAACTATTCAGAGGTGCTGAATTCGAGCACTAATGAATCATTTATTGGGCCGATCAAGCTATCTAGGATCGCTATATAAGCGCTTCGATGCTTGAATACCCTGAAAACAACCCACCAGCACCCCGCAAGAGGGGGGTTGTTAGATTGGCTGAATAGTTACCACATTTCTTCTTTTACTCTCGATCTATAGGTTTCCCGTTGATTTCTACCGCAAATATCACCATGCAATTTGGCAGCAAGCCATTATTTGAAAATATCTCTGTTAAGTTTGGCGACGGCAATCGCTATGGCCTTATTGACGCCAATGGCTGCGGCAAATCAACGTTCATGAAAATATTGGATGGCACGCTCACCCAGTCTTCCGGAACCGTCAGCATTACCCCTAACGAGCGCATCGGTAAATTGAGCCAAGATCAATTTGCCTTTGAACAATACTCTGTCGTTGATACCGTTATCATGGGTCACTCCGAGCTTTGGGCGGTCAAAAAAGAGCGCGACCGGCTTTACTCTTTACCTGAAATGAGTGAAGCAGAAGGCATGAAAGTTGCCGAGCTAGAAACCCTATTTGCCGAAATGGATGGTTACAGTGCCGAAAGCCGCGCCGGTGAAATTTTACTCGGTGCAGGTATTGAGCTTGCATTGCATTTTGGCCCAATGAGTGACGTAGCGCCCGGCTGGAAGCTGCGTGTACTCCTTGCGCAGGCGTTATTTTCTGACCCTGATATTTTGCTATTAGATGAACCAACCAACAACTTGGACATTCACACTATCCACTGGTTAGAAGAGGTGCTAAACCAACGCAAAAGCACCATGATCATCATTTCGCATGATCGCCATTTTTTGAACGCTGTGTGTACTCACATGGCCGATATTGACTATTGCGATCTGCGTATTTACCCAGGTAATTATGATGACTTTATGACCGCGGCCACTCAGGTACAAGAGCGCCTTCAAAGCCAAAACGCTAAAAAGAAAGCGCAAATGGCCGAACTCCAACAATTTGTTAGCCGCTTTTCGGCCAACGCCTCAAAAGCCAAGCAAGCCAGCTCTCGCGCCAAGCTTTTAACTAAAATCAAACTCGATGACATAAAGCCATCAAGTCGCGTGAGCCCTTATATTCGATTCACTCAAGAGAAAAAACTACATCGCCAAGCAGTCGTTCTTGAAAACCTTGGCCATGGCTTTGAAGGTAACGCGTTATTTTCTGGTGGCGATATTATTTTAGAGGCTGGCTCACGCCTCGCAGTCATCGGCGAAAACGGCGCTGGTAAAACTACCTTTTTACGCTGCTTAATGGGTGACTTTACCGCCAACAGCGGGCGCATTCAATGGGCCGAAAACGCCACTATCGGGTATTGCCCACAAGATAGCACTCGTGATTTTGATTGCGATAAAACATTATTCGATTGGATGAGCCAATGGCGCAAACCTCAGCATGACGACCAAATAGTCCGCAGCACGCTAGGGCGCTTGTTATTTAGCGCTGATGATTTTAAGAAAAAAGTCCATGTTTGCTCAGGTGGCGAAAAAAACCGATTACTGTTTGGCAAGCTCATGATGCAAGACACCAACATTTTAATTATGGATGAGCCCACCAACCATTTAGATATGGAGTCTATTGAGGCGCTTAACTTAGCCCTTGAAAATTATGAAGGCACTATTATCTTTGTGAGCCACGACCGTGAATTTGTCTCTTCACTCGCCACCCGAGTGATTGAAATTAAAGGCAAAAAAATACATGACTTCCAAGGCACCTATGATGAATATTTGGCGCACGAACTAGCACTTGCCAAATAAGGGACCTGGAAAAAATACATTACCCAGTAACACTTATTTTGTGCTTGCTCTGCTCAACATTATGTCAACATTATGCTCCTGCAATGTCTAATAAGGGGCTCCTGCCCCGATGCGCAAAGCGTTACATGCCCCGGCATGTAACGCTTTGCGCGCCTTGCCAAAAAACAGAACGCTCGCTAATTGGACAAGCTATTATTGCCTCGCCCCTCATACCCCACTAGCGCTCCCTTAAACGATAAATATAATCGACAACCGCTTTAATTTGCTGCTCGTCTAGCTCTTGCCCCCACACTGGCATTTGTGGCGAGCGGCCCATTATACCTCCGCCATAGGTAATGATTTTTTTCATATAGGCCTTAGAGCGCTGGCTTTTTGTTAGATTAGCCGGCGGTGGTGCTGTGATTACTTTCGCCATACGGCCATCACCTAAGCCTTTTTCACCGTGGCAAAGCACGCAATTAGCCCGATAAATATCACCCCCTTGAGCGCCCTTAACCGGCTGACTCTTTTGCTTCACCTCAGCTTGAGCCGGAACCTCAACCCCTAACGCTGCCGGGGCACTCACACAAGCCATACCCAAGCAAACGACACGCAATAATACACGGCAACAAACACCATAAGGTTTGTATTGAATAATCACTATTGTTGCACCGTTATAGTCATAAGCATTTCAGGGTGCACTGCGCATTCAACCTCAACTTCACCCGCCACATCAAAAGTTACATCACGTGCGACTCCTTGCGGATAAGAGCCCAAATCAAATAACTTCGCATCCGATAAGCTAAACACATTATGAAAAAATGCATCTTCGTTTTTAAAAGACACCGTATCGCCCACTTTAACAACCAGCGTTTTTTGCGTAAATGCTTTATTTTTTTGGCCCACTTCAAAGACCTCAGCACACAAAGTAGCCGCAAAGCCCATACCGCTAATACCCACGGTTAACGCAATAAATTTCAAGGTTTTCATAAAACACTCCAATTAATACATTATCAATATAATGCGCTTAATGTAACGGCAACTGCGGCAGGGCTACTTCAACAAACGGGGACTCTAATGCCTGCAAAAAAGCCACAATATCAGCCGATTCTTGCGCCGTTAGGGTGAGCGCTTTTAGATTAGGGGATACATTGGTTTTAACCACACCGCCCACGATATAATGCGTCATAACAGCCTCTAGCGTGCTGGCAGAGCCGTCATGAAAATAAGGCGCCGTGCGGGTAATTTCACGCAAGGTGGGTGTTTTAAACGCACCTTTCATCATGCGAATAGGCTTTTCGGTGTAACGCCCTAAATCTGGTTTTGCATCGCCAAAAGAGGCTAAACCTAAATTATGAAACCCATTATCGGTAAAGTTAGGCGCGCTATGGCACACGCTACAGTTCCCTTTAGCTGGGTCTACAAATAATTTAAAACCTCTTATTTGTTGCGCCGTCATAGCCCCACTATCGCCTTGCACCCAGCGATCAAAATGAGAATTACGGCTTATCACTGTTCGCTCATAGCTAGCAATGGCTTTTGCTACAAGCTCCGGAGTTAACGGCTGATCCTCGTAGGCATCGGCAAAGGCTTTTTGATACCCTTTATTAGCCTTTAAAAAGTCAAGTAAAACGGTGAGGTCCATATTCATTTCTTGCTTGGCCGTTATGGGCCCTAACGCTTGCTCTTCTAAGGTTTTTTTGCGCCCATCCCACATTTGAATAGGGTTATAGCCGGTATTAATAACGGTCGGGGTGGCTCGCGCTAAAGTTTCACTTTTGGCACCACGCCCTGTCGGCAAAGCATCACCCCAGCCCAAGCTAGGGTGATGGCAGCTGGCACATGACATATTACTATCACCACTTAAGCGGGGGTCAAAAAACAACTGTTTACCCAGCGCGATTCTTGCGGCCGTTGGTTTATTATCGTCGGGGTGCTCGGGGCTAACAGGCAATAACCAATGCTGCAGTGATGCATGGCCAGCACTAAAGACCATTTGCCCATCCAACACACTATTGGCATAGGCCGGTAAAGCGCTGGCTACAGTAAAGGCACTAATGACACCTACAGTACCAACAATACCTGCAATACCAACAACACCGGCAGCGGTACCGGCAAATCCAGCAGCACACCATCCAGAGAGTATTTTTTTAATGTAATTCATAAGCATGACCTAACTAACCTTTAAAGTGTGCAATAGCAGTTGTTAAACTTCGGCTAATATTAGCCAGCTGAATAGACAGTTCATCTAAGTTTTCAACACTTTGATGACTGCTATTTGAAACTTGAGATAAATATTTGGACGACGTTAATATCTCATTAATCGCTTTAATTTGTGCAGCATTTAACGCCTGTAATAACTCAATAGATGCCAAAGTTTTATCTGCGTTTTGGCTCGCGTTAATGGTGCTATCAGAGGCATGCGACAAACTGCTCACATTGGTATCAATCACTGTACTGGCCTTGGCCAAGGCCTCAACGGCACTATCAACGTTATCTCGCATATTTGCTGCCAAGCCCGATATTTCCTCAACGGCGGAACTCGATCGCTGCGCCAATGTTCTTACCTCATCGGCAACAACGGCAAAGCCGCGCCCTTGCTCACCAGCTCGGGCCGCTTCAATGGCGGCATTTAATGCAAGCAAATTTGTTTGCTCTGATATGTCGCGAATCGTTGCGGTAATTTCGGTAATTGTTTTTGCCGAGGCCGATAATTTACTCGTTTTTTGGGCTGCTGCGCTCATCTCTTGTTTGAAGCGATTAAAACTTTCGAAGGTAGCCTGAATATCTTCACTCGACTGCATGCACGTAGCAGATGCCAATTTTGAGCTTTGAATGCTAGTATCTAAATGCGTATCCACATCGCGTGAAGTACCATTAAGCTCATCAATTTTTTCATCAATACGACAAATTTGCTGATAAACCTCTTTCGATTGGCTTCTCGTATTATTAGAGACATCTTCTAGTGCATGAGAGTTTTTATTAAGAATTTCTATTTGAAAAATAATACCGCGCACAATGAGCTGTACCTTTTCTAGCGCTTTATTTAACAAAGCAATTGTACAACCTAACTCATCTTGATACCTGTAACTTAACGGCGGGGTTAAATTACCGCGCTCAAACTCTGTCATTGCGCTGCGAATACTGACAAAACCATTGAGCAGTTTTTTCATTAAATACAGCGCGTAACCTAAAAGCACAACCAAACTCACCAACGTTACAACAATTAAAAACTGTATTAATTGAACATTTTTTTGTTTGTTTTCGGCAATCACACGATTAAGAACCATTAACTCATCGGCAATACTGAGCTCGGCTAAGCGCAGCAGTTGCGAATTAACATCGGCCATATTTAAAATGGCATCTAGCGCTTGGGCATCTTTATTCTTTTTGGCCAAGCCAATCACTTTAAGCTGTAATATTTTGGTTTTTTTATATTCTTTTTCAAGTTGCTTTGCCGATCGGTTGTCAGGGCTTACAACCACTAAATTATGAATTTTTTCTTCGACCACTGAAGCATATCGAATAGCCGATACGGTAAGCGCGCGAATGCGCTGGGGTTCATTGGCGGCAATGGCCTCTTGTAGGGCTTTATTAAAATTAAGCAGTGCACTGAGTACATTAACCGCTTCACTTTGGCGCCCAGAAAACACCGACAAAGAACCCGCGACTTGTCGGCTTTGCCCGCTCAAGCTGTAAGCCATAATACTGCCTACAATCACACTATTAAGCAGAGCAAACAAACATAACAGTAATAATTTGGCTTTCCACGAGCGTAAAAAATGGCGCAATGAGCTCAACATTCTCCAGCCTTATTGATAAAGAGACTTTAGAAGCTTAGCTCATGCGCCAAAGTGTACAATGTTTGGTTTATTTTTTACGCTGCTGGCAATTCCAACACAAGCCAAAAGAGGGATAGTTTGTTTCGCGGCAATAGGTGCACTGCCAATCAGCGCGCACCTCGGGCTCATCTAGGCACTGTAAAACAGCCAGGGCTCGAGCCTCGTCTTTTTCCTCTAGCAACCATAGCTCCAACCAGCCATCAATGGCCGATAACTCACCCATGCCGCCCGCTAAATGTTCGTTTTTTAGGGCAACTGACAGCCCCTCATTGATTAGCATATTTTTGGCGTTTTGAACCAAAATAGCATTTTGATGTGTATAAATTAGCTTCATCGATCCACCTTGGGTGCCAACAGGACAACACACAGCGCAGTAATACCTTCTTTGCGCCCATTAAAGCCTAGCTTTTCGGTGGTGGTCGCCTTGGAGTTCACTTGCTCAACACTGCATTCAAGGTCTTGCGCCAAATTTTGATTGATCGCTGAGATATGGGGTGACATTTTAGGTGTCTCAGCCACGATCGTGCAGTCTAGGTTACCGATGACATAACCCTTACCTTTTACCAGTGTATATACCCTGCGTAACAGCTCGCGGCTATCGGCCCCTTGATACTGTGCATCGGTATCCGGAAAGTGCTTACCAATATCACCCAACCCCAAAGCGCCTAGCAGCGCATCACATACCGCATGCAGTAAAACATCGCCATCAGAGTGGGCAACCAAGCCGCGATTGTGGGCAATTGTGACGCCACCGAGTACCACGCTATCACCTTCACCAAAAGCGTGCACATCAACGCCTTGACCAATTTTTATCATTTTTTGCACAATAACCTCTTCATCTTAAAAACAAGCCGTATTCTACCTAATTATTCGCCTTTAATTGGGTCCTTATAGGCATAAATTACCACGTGCAATTCCACCAGTACCCCCCTACAATGCGCACCACTTTGAATCACTACAGGCTTTAAACACGTAAAACGAGAGGCTGTACTACACTTTGACTCAAAAAGCACAGAGCATTAATTAAAAACATCGACTCGTACTTACTATTTAGTTTAATGCCTCAGCGATACTGCACTATTAAACACTCCGATAAACCTAAAGCAGGCTCATTGGCCGCGCTAAGGCTTATTGGGACTACAAAAACCAATACGGATCACCTGTTACATGCAAATACTTAGATACAAACAAGACCGCTGGGCTATCGCTCTTGTGCTCACCCTAGTTGCCATTCAACTAGCGACCTTTGTTTATATTGATAATCTTTATATTGTTGCCGCCATTGCCTTACTGCTTGTCGCGCCACAAGGCTCCGTCTCTGCGGTCAACCACAACCATCAGCACCTCCCTATATTCAAAGCACACCTCCCTAACCGCGCACTAGAAATTGGGCTATTTTTAAACACTGGTATTGGACCTTGGGGCTGGGTATTGCATCACACTATTGGTCATCACATGCATTACCTCGATGCCAAAAAAGATACCTGCTCATGGAAGCACAAAGATGGCTCGGTCATGGGGCCTGTTGAATACACCGTAATTAACACCTTAAAAATATACCCCGAAATCTTTAAAGTCGGTAAAGGCCACCCTAAAATTTTCAAGAAGTTTTTGTTGGGCTTTGCCATTTGCCTTACACTGCTGGCCACCTTGGTGGCACTTGCGCCACTAAAAGCGGTCATTTTGTTTATTATCCCTATTATTATTCAATTATTTTTGTTGGTGTACGCAACGGTTGATCATCATCGTGGGCTCGACACACAAGATGAATTTGCAGCAACTCGCAATGACGAAAGCCCGCTCAACAATTGGTACGCTTGGAACTTAGGCTACCATACGGCACATCATGTAAAGTGCGGCCTACATTGGTCAAAGCTACCGGCCTTTCATGAAGAGGTAAAACACAAAATACCCTCAGAGCTCATCCAAACACGCAAAATACTCGAAACACACCCCTTAGACTTTAATGCCGACGGCAGCAGCAAAGCCTAAAAACGACGTACTGAGGCTGATAGGCCTCAGTACGTCTCTATCGTTTTTTACCCACCAAAAACTTGCCCCACTCGCTTTCTCGCACTAGAGTAGCCCGCCTACTTTTTTGACCACCTAGAAGCGAGCATCATGATAGCCATCTCTTTTAACGTGAACAGCGTGCGCATGCGCCTTCACCAGCTCCAAGCACTTATCGACACCCACCACCCCGATGTTATCGGCCTGCAAGAAACCAAAGCCACCGATGCCGACTTTCCTTTAGCCGATATACAAGCTATGGGCTACAACGCAATATTCACCGGCCAAAAAACACACTACGGGGTTGCCTTGCTGATCAAAGCGTCACTCACATTTGACAAGGCGGTTAAAGGGTTTGACGGTGACGATGCACAGGCCCAAAAGCGCTTTATTGGTGCCCGCATACAAATGCCTGATGACACGCACGTTACCGTATACAATGGTTACTTCCCACAGGGCGAGTCGCAAACGCACCCCACCAAATACCCCGCAAAAGCCAAATTTTACCGCGACTTACAAACCCACCTCACCCAACACCATACCCCCGATGAGTCATTGATTGTGATGGGCGATATGAATATTTCACATCAAGATATCGACATTGGTATTGGCGAAGATAACCGCAAGCGCTGGTTGCGCACCCAAAAGTGCAGCTTTTTACCCGAAGAGCGCGAATGGCTCAACACCTTATTGAGCTGGGGCCTAGTCGATACCTATCGCCAACAAAACCCGCAAAGCCAAGCGTTTTACAGCTGGTTTGACTACCGCAGCAAAGGGTTTGATCGCGAACCTAAGCGCGGCCTACGCATTGACCTTATTTTGGCTACTGCGCCGCTCATTAAAACGCTTAGCACAACAGGCATTGACTACGATGTGCGCAGCATGGATAAACCCTCGGATCACTGCCCAATTTGGGCGACCTTTAGCGCTTAAAAGCCCCTCAAACCCCTCACACAAATAGGCACACATGTGACTCATCCAAAAGCAATCAAGCCCTACGGCACTTGGCCCTCCATACTCACCGCCAACACACTCGCCGCAGGCGCTTTACGCTTTGGTGAGCCTAAATGGGCCAAAGACCAAACCGTATTATGGCCACAAAGTGTACCCGCCGAAGGTGGTCGCACAACGCTCATGTGCGCCACTGTTGCGCCAGCACCGCAAGCTCAGGCCGCATCACAACCGGCCAGTACGCCCACCAGCATACTGCCGGCACCTTGGGATATACGCTCAAAAGCGCATGAATATGGCGGCGGCGCCTTTGCAGCTAACGCTGATCAAGTGTTTTTTGTTAACGCACACGACCAACAAATTTACCGCTTTGACTGGCCAACACCTTCAACACCCATCGCTATCACTCAAACACCACTATGCCGCTATGCCAACCTTACGCTGCACCCTGATGGCCAATGGCTGTTTGCTGTTTGTGAAGACCTCACTCGGTCGCAAGCCGCCCCCGCCGCCAGTATTGTAGCGATCAACCTCACCCACCAAAAACAATACACCCTAGCCCAGGGGCAAGACTTTTATGCGGGGCTATGTATTGCGCCTAATGGCTTAAAGCTGGCCTACATTTCATGGCAGCACCCCCACATGCCTTGGGACAATACCACCTTATGGGAGCTTGATTGGCAAAGCAGCAGCTTAGAGGCTATAGCGCGTAAATACGATGCCGGCAGCGCAAGCGGCCGCACACTTGATACTATAAAAGCGACCTGCATAGCAGGCCATAACCACAATGAGGCCATTTGCCAGCCCGCCTACAGCCCCAACAACGTACTACATTATGTGAGCGACCTACACGAGTGGTGGAATATTTACAGCAGCCAAAACCCCAAGCAAGCACTTGTTAAGCTCCAAGCCGACTGCGCAACCCCCCAATGGTCCTTTGGCATGCAAAACTGGGGCTTTATGAGTGATGGTACGCTGCTCATTAGCGCCAGCCAAAATGGCGCATGGCAGCTCATCACCGCTAATCTTCTCAACACTACACACACAACAATCACAACCGAGCAGAGTGTTTTTAGCCATATTCACTGCCACAATGGCCAAGCCGTTATGCTTAGCGCAGGTTTGCAGCAAAGCACTGTGCCAACGCTTGTCAATCTCAATGCCAACCTCCACACAGCATCCGATCTCAATACCGCACAAGCACAGCCAGCGGTCGCCGCTCGTATAACCCCCTTAATAAAGGCCAAACTAGAGCTTCCCGCCAACGATATTAGCCAGCCACAAAGCCACTGGTTTGATACCACCGATCAGCAGCAAGCCCACCTGTGGTACTACCCGCCCACTCACAGCCAATATCAAGCACCAAGCGGCACCCAGCCACCACTTATTGTACTGGGGCACGGCGGGCCAACCGGTGCCACAGAGGCAAGCTTTAACAGTAAAATACAATACTGGACACAGCGCGGTTTTGCCGTAGCCGATGTCAATTACCGTGGTAGTACAGGCTTTGGCCGCACTTATCGTCATGCTTTAATAGGCCAATGGGGGGTAAAAGATGTTGATGACTTGTGCCATGCAGCCACCTACTTGGCCAACAAAGGCCTCGCACACCCACAACAAAAGATTATCAAAGGCTCGAGCGCCGGCGGGTACTCGGTACTGGCAGCACTCACCCTGCGCAACACCTTTAATGCCGGCGTTAGCCTATACGGTATTGCCGACCTAGAAACACTCGCACAAGACACGCATAAATTTGAGGCCCACTACCTCGACAAACTGATAGGCCCCTACCCTGCACAAAAAGCACTGTACAAAGCCCGCTCACCCATCAACCATATTGACGAGCTCAACTGCCCCATTTTGGTCGCTCAAGGGTTAGACGATAAAATAGTGCCGCCCTCACAAGCACAACTCATTGTAGAGGCCGCACAAAAGAAGGGGGTGGCGGTTAAATACTTAGCCTTTGCCGGTGAAGGTCACGGCTTTAGGCAGTCGGCTACGCTTATTGCATTGTTTGAAGCAGAGCAACAATTTTATACCGATACGTTTGATTTGTAACACTAGCACTCACTTATTGGCACCGGTTTAATTAGCGTTATACATTACACGCCCAACCTACGCCCAAGTAGTAGCGCTTAACACCTATCTATTAATCAACGAATCTATGAATAGGTGTTAAGCACTCATGGCTGTATTAACCGCGCTGATGGTAGCTTACAAAAGGCTCTTCAAGACTAATACGCCCAAGCTTACCGGCACGCATCTCACGCACTAGCAGCTCGCCAGCACGGGTAAAGTCAATACGTTTACCTTGCTTACAGCCTCGGCGCATAGCCACTTGCTCTAACGCCTTGTAAGCAATATCCGACAAATCCTTAAGCTTAAAATAGTCAGCCACCAAATGAGGGTAACGCTGCAGCAAGTAATCCATTGCAAAAATACCCACATCATCGTACTCCAACGCGGTATCCCTTATTGCACCGCCCGCCGCTAAGCGATAGTTAATCATTTCATCTTTAGAGCCAGGCCATGTCATGCCTGGGGTATCAATCAACACAAAGTCATCGGTGACCTTGATTTTTTGCTGTGCCTTAGTAATAGCCGGCTCATTACCCACGCTCGCCACTTTACGCCCCACCAAGGTATTAATCAGCGTTGACTTACCCACGTTCGGAATACCCAAAATCAATGCACTAATCGGTAGCGAGCGACGCGAGCGCTCGGGTACCATTTTAGTGACTCGATCAGGAATCGTTCTGGCAATACTCACATTTTGCGTGGTGATAGCCAGCGCATCGGTATTGCGCTGCTCACGCCAAAAGGCCAACCATTGCTCAGTAATCTCGGGATCAGCCAAATCGGCCTTACTCAACACCTTTAAGTAAGGCTTATCGCCACGCAGCTGCTCTATCATAGGGTTAGTGCTTGAGTTGGGTAAACGCGCATCCAACACCTCGATGACAACATCGACTGAGGGCATAATCTTTTTGACTTCTTTTCGGGCTTTTTCCATATGGCCCGGGTACCAATTAATCAGCATACTTAACCTAACTCACTGCAAAATAATGTGCCAAAGCCGTTAAACTCAAACACTTAAAAATGGCGCGCAGTGTAACCTGTCGTCCCCTTTTGAGCTAGGCTCACACAAACACAGCCACAAAACCTCACACTTAGCCCAGCACTTAACCCACATCGGCATAATGCTAGCCAAGACAACCATTCCCGCTATTTTCATCTTTTTTTAAAAAAATTATTGACAGCATGCGGCTACCCCCTTAATATGCGCGCACTTGCTGAGGCAACCCAGCAAAACATCCCAAGTTGTTGATTTGAAAGACTTTTAACAACCACCCAATTAAGGGGCCTTAGCTCAGCTGGGAGAGCGCAACACTGGCAGTGTTGAGGTCAGCGGTTCGATCCCGCTAGGCTCCACCAAATTAATCTTTAATAGCGTATTATTAAAGATTTAAAAAACCACCCTAGAGGTGGTTTTTTTATGCCCGAAAGAAATAAATTACCGCACTGTCATTGCTCTGGCCCAATAATCCAGAACACCCCTACCTAATACACCTTAAGTGCAGCCCGCCCTTTATCCCGGCCTACCGAGAACCCCAAAAAACAATCCGGCAAAAGACTAGGGCCACAATAAATTAACAACCTGCTCTATAGATAAAGGCGCTAAAATATCTTTAGCTAGGCTTCGCCACTGCTCAGGTGACGGCAACGGTGGGCTTTCGTCGTCACCCATCACCAGCTTTGCGCCATTAACTTCTGACAACATCGAGAATATAATCGCACCCTCCGACACCTCAAATGGCTTAATATCATTAACCGCCTTGATAAGCACCTCCTCAAAGCCAGAGCCCAATGTCACATCAAAATCAAGCCAAACCTTTACACGATAACCGCTTCTTACTGCGATAACTATATGACCCGCTGCAGGCTCACTATTCACAGCTAAAAGACCTGCTGATACGCTACTTGCAACACGATTAATGTATTCCCCCATATCACTTACATTAACCTCCCTCTGTGCCAACACAGAACTCGGCTGCAAAAGCACGGTTCCTAAAAACTCAAAATCACTACTCATTATATACGCCTTATATCACTGTAGATTTTAATGAATGATGCTTTTCAAGGGACCCGAAAAACACCAAAACACGAGGACATACACACCAAAAACATCTTTCGAGTATAAAGAACCCAAAACCTAAAACAAACCGCTATTTGACTCACCAGCCAGCCTTATCTCGACAAACACGAGGACAGGCACACCCAAAAACATCTTTCGAGTATAAAGAACCCAAAACCTAAAACAAACCGCTATTTGACTCACCAGCCAGCCTTATCTAACGGTAAATCATAAAACACTGGATAGGCAGACATGACACAACCGCGCAAGCAGCTGGTTTCGATAGACGATACCGCTTTTTACAACATCACGACACGCTGCGTGAGACGTAGTTTTTTGTGTGGCTATGATAAATTCAACGGCAAAAGCTATGAGCATCGGCGCAGTTGCACTATTCGCTTGCTCCTGCGCTCCTAGCATTAGTACATCCATGTACGTTGATCGAGCAGCGCATACGGCTATTAAGCTCCATATTTGCTATCGAAATCTGCGCCTATGCGGTCATGAGTAACCACCTGCACCTCGTCATCAAACTCAACCCTAAAGAAGCGACTCAATGGTCTGCCAAAGAAGTTTTAGAGCGCTGGTGCTGCTTGTTTAAAGGCGCACCGATTGTGCAGCGGCATATGGCTGGTGAGGAGCTTTCCAAGGCTGAGCGAGAAGCTGTGAGTGATTGCATTGAGTGTTATCAAAAGCGACTGCAAAGCTTAAGCTGCACTGGAATAGTTTTCCTGATATTCCAATATTAGTGCATCCATGCACGTCGTTTATGAAATGCCTTAATGAACCCATTGCACGCCAAGCCAATAATGAGGATAACTGCACTGGGCACTTCTACAAAAGGCTCCTGCCTTTTGCCCTTCGGGCCAGCTAAAGCTGTTCAAAAATATTCCCGATATTTTTGTGGGAAAGCCGATTCAAATCGCAAGCTCTGCTGACCGAGCAAGCACGAAAAAACACGAGGACATACACACCCAAAAACATCTTTCGAGTATAAAGAACCCAAAACCTAAAACAAACCGCTATTTGACTGATCAGCCAGCCTTATCTACCGTTAAATCATAAAACACTGGATAAGCAGACATGACACAACCTCGCAAGCAGCTGGTTTCGATAGACGATACCGCTTTTTACAACATTACAACGCGCTGCGTGAGGCGTAGTTTTTTGTGTGGCTATGATAAATTCAATGGCAAAAGCTATGAGCATCGGCGCAGCTGGATCGAGCAGCGCATACGGCTATTAAGCTCCATATTCGCTATCGATATCTGCGCCTACGCTGTCATGAGTAACCACCTGCACCTCGTCATCAAACTCAACCCGGAAGAAGCGACTCAATGGTCTGCCAAAGAAGTTTTAGAGCGCTGGTGCTGCTTGTTTAAAGGCGCACCGATTGTGCAGCGGCATATGGCTGGTGAGGAGCTTTCAAGGGCTGAACGAGAAGCCGTGAGTGATTGCATTGAGTGCTACCAAAAGCGACTGCAAAGCTTAAGCTGCACTGGAATAGTTCTCCTGATATTCCAGCATTAGTGCATCCATGCACGTCGTTTATGAAGTGCCTTAATGAACCCATTGCACGCCAAGCAAATAAAGAGGATAACTGCACAGGCCACTTTTACAAAAGGCTCCTGCCTTTTGCCCTACGGGCCAGCTAAAGCTGTTCAAAAATATTCCCGATATTTTTGTGGGAAAGCCGATTCAAATCGCAAGCTCTACTGACCGAGCAAGCGCTGTTAAGCGCAATGGCGTATGTCGATCTCAACCCTGTACGCGCCTGCATGGCTGATACACCCGAAACCTCAGAACATACAAGCATTAAAGAGCGCATTAACCCGACCTTTGATTTAACCAAAGCCGTCAAGCAACAAACCGCTCTACAATCTATTCGCCAATTTGACCTACCCCTTAAGCCATTACTTAACTTTGAAGGCAGCCTTAAAAATACTGAGCAATCAGGCATTATTTTTGGCCTCGCCGATTATATTGATTTAGTCGATTGGACAGGTCGCGCTATTCGTGATGATAAGCGAGGCGCTATAGCCACGCACTTGCCACCCATATTGGACCGCTTAAATATCGACATTGATGCTTGGCTCTTACAAACACAGCATTTTGAGCGTGAGTATCAAACTTTGTTTGCCAAACATAGGCAAAGGCCCAAGCGCGCAGCCTAAATAACCACCCGCAATAACCCCTTCCCGCATTACCCACCATCACTCCTGCCCAACCCAATAACCCCAAGTTATTAGCTTGGGGTTATTTATGCTTTTTATTAAATTAATGTGTTAGTGGCGATTATTTTGGCGTGACGACACGATAGTCGATAAAGCTTGGTGTCATTTTCTTTTTGGCATGCCTGTCTAAGTTAGATTTTTTAGCCATACGCGCAATGGGCTCATTCAGGGCTTTCATAAATTGGCTAATATCAAATAAGTTCAGCCGCCACTGGTCAATCCGCAGTTTAACGGCCACCTGCTCCGCTTTATTCATCGGATCTTGCCGAGCAAATTTCTGCGTAAGCACCGTGCCTTTATATAGGTTGTTGACTATGCTATGGGTGAATATCAAGGAAAAGGAACCGGTGAAACATCGCTATTTAGCAAGCTTATCGACTCATTGACCGCGAATGATTTATTGCTGGCAGACCGCTATTACTGCTCCTATGCGATTATAATGACCCTTCAATTGAAAGGGGTCTCATTTCTATCGAGAAATCACCCTCAAAAGAAAGCGGACTTTAGGCGAGGGATTAAGTTGGGTAAAAAAGATCATATTATTGATTGGTTAAAACCCAAGCGAAAGCCCGTATGGATGACTACAGAAGACTATGATTTATTGCCTGATAAGTTAACGGTAAGAGAGTTTACAGTCGGTGACACGGTATATCTCACCACGCTATTAGATGCCTCAGTTTATCCAAAGAATGAGCTGGCTGAACTTTACAAAGAACGCTGGAAAGTAGAGTTGGACTTTAGAACATTAAAAACCGATTTGAATATGGATATGCTGCGCTGCAAGTCACCAGAAATGGCCGAAAAGGAGATTGCTGTGAGATTTATGGCGTATAACCTGATTCGGGCAAATACTGCAGGAGCAGCCAGCAGGTACGGTAAAGTAGCACGACAAATGAGTTTTAAATCAGCCGTACAAATACTTGATGCAGCGCGAATGCGATTTTCTAATTCAAGCTTAAGTATTATGAAAACGGGCTACGATGCATTAATGAAAGTTATTATTTCAACACCAATAGGAAATAGAAAGCGGGCCTCTCAACCTAGGGCCGTTAAGCGGCGACCCAAAGCATACCCTCTGCTCACCATACCTCGAGCAGAGGCCTGTCAGGGATTGAGTAGTGATAAATTTTAAAGCTGAGATAGCGGTATTAGACTCTGACCCCTTTGATCCCTTTGATCTGTCAATCTTTCTTTTTCGGCTTAATAGGGAACCCTCTCGGCTGATCCACAAACGATCTAGTCGGAAATTCATCATCGCGGGAAACAGCAAATATATGCTGATCATTCTCCAGTTGGACCTTAAGTCTTCGTGAAAAGAAAGGCCCCCAACCATAATGACCAACAAAATTCAATCCATCAGCTATAGGTTCATAAACACCGCTCCAATTTTCCCCCTGAATAAAATATGTATATCCAATCCAGCTTTTCAATACAACTTGACTGCCATAAGGAACGTCTATTTTTTTCTTATACTTCCCATCACCAGCATATTTATCATCACCTGTAATTTCTACAACTATGTCACCACCAGAATTATTAAACAGGATGACATCAATAGGCTTACTGCACCCGCAGCAAATGCAAAACGATAACAAAAGGAGCAGTCTCATAAGACCTCCAAAATAATTAAGCTACACGGTATAGACATTAAGGCTTACAAACCCCTTGCGGAGATTTTATTAGCGTACCATTCTCATCAAAATCTGCACCTGTATTGTTGAGCATTCGCTCAAACTCAGCAGTACGCTCACCAGCTTCTTGATAGATATCTGGGTGATTCAATGGTCGCATAATTGAGTCCATTCGAGGCTTGGTCCTATGAATCGACTCATGCGTTAACAATTGATACAAACCTGATAGCTGCTTACGGTCCAAATCACCACGATAGAACTTACTAATTGTTACACCCCTAGTGATAGGATTCGTAATTGCCGTATGCTCCCCTCCAAACAAATATGAAATTCCCACTTTACTTGGAACATTAAGATCCCTATTACTTACCTGAACAGCCCCCAGAACATTTGAGACCTGTGTTTTATTTGTACCATAGACATCTACAAACTTACTCGGCATTTGATCAACATACCCAAAAGTATTAACCCCACCCATTAACCCAATAGGGTCACTCTGAATATACCGCCCCAAACTCGGATCATAATCCCTAAAGTAATTATAAGAATACCCAGTCTCCCCATCGGCATACTGCCCAGGGAAGCGCAAAGGTTGCACATTCGCCGACGCCATATCACCAAACGGCGTCGCATCCGCACGCCATACTATGGCTTGATTCGCATCGGTTAACAAGGTCGGGGAGCCTAGGTGATCATTGACCACAAAGTTCACCGCTTCGCCGTCTGCGTAACCCACCATTGCCAAACGCATACCGGCAGCATACACATATTCACGTACCGGTTTAACGCCAGCACTCACCACAGTCTCTGCTACCAACTGCTTATTGGCATCAAAGTGGAAGTGCGTCGTCAGCCCGTCAACGGTTTTGCTCACCCGCTGGCCTTGGTAGTTATAGGCATAAATGGCATTCACCGCAGCATCATCACGCTCAACCTGCGCTAAGCGATTATTGGCCCCATACATCAGCGTACGGTTATCACCGTGCTGGCCATCTTGCACAATATTACCCACGGCATCGTAAGCGAGTGCGCGCTGGTGCTCGGCATCGTGATGGTCAACCGTAGCCACAGCCAACAAACGGTTACTGTCTTGGGCATAGGCGTAGGTCTCTTGAATATGCTCTAGCTCACCTTGGCCGTTTTGCTGCTTATGTATCCGTGTTAAACGGTTACCGACGGCATCGTACTGGTAAGCCAACTCACCGTAACGGCCAGAGGCAGATGTGAGGCGGTAGCTAGCATCATAACCAAAGGTTTGGCTGTACTCCGGCGCCACAGCATCATCCATCGCTTGGATGTTGTTGACGGCGTCGTACACATAACTGACATCGTGCAATACATCATTGGCGGCGGTGGTCAGCTGAATATCACGCAGGCGCTGCTCGGCATCGCGGCCAAGGTGCAACTGCGTATTATTGCCGTAGCTCAAGCCAGTCAAGCCACCAAAGGCCTGGCGCTTAAAGTCTTGCGCGATGGCTTGCACCTGACCGTTAAAGCCCGTTGACGTGACTGCCAACAAACGCCCAGTGCTCGACAGCTGGTTATTCACCACACGGCCACTCGGGTAGTGCGTGGCTAACAACTGGCCGGCTGCGCTGTAGTCATAGGCCATGGCATAAGCCGTATTGCCAATGGTGTAACTCTCGCGCACTACTTGGCCACGGTGATTGTACTGGTAGTGGGTTTCGCCACTGCCATCCACCACTGACGCTAGGCGTCCAACCAAGTATTGATTATCCGTGGCATCATCATTGGCTGCGGCATCGTAAACGTAGTGAATATTATCATCATTAGCGGCTGGGTAAATCACATCGGTCACTCGCCCTATAGCATCATAACGGTATTGCGTTACCACTTTACGCGAATCAACTTTCGCCACGATATGCCCTGCTGCATCATATGCAAAGGTGGTCACACCTGTATCTGGGCTGATTTGCATCACCTTCTCACCAAAGCCATTATAGCGGTATTCGGTTATTAAACCACGTTGATCGGTAACCTGAGTGAGCTGATCTTGTGCGTTATAAGCTTGCTCAACCGTACCGTCAACATCGCTGGTTGCGACCAAGCGATTCAATGTGTCGTAGGCGTAATGGGTCTCACGGCCTAGCGCATCGGTAAAACGCTCTTGGTTACCGGCTTTATCATAGTGGTAATCGGCAATAATGCGGTTATCTGCACCAATGGTTTTGAGTAGGCGGCTTAGTTCGTCGTAAACGGCACGTGTTTGCTGGACGATGTCGCCTGTTGCGCTCACAATCGTTTGCGCGATGCGGTTGCCTTCTAAGTCTAGGGTGTACTCAATGCGCTCGCCCTGGCTATTCGTTTGGCTGATAAGAAAAGCAGGGACAGGCACACCCCAAAAAAACATTATAATTATAAAGAACCCAAAACCTAAAACAAACAACTATTTGACTCATCAGCCAGCCTTATCTAACGTTAAATCATAAAACACTGGATAAGCAGACATGACACAACCGCGCAAGCAACTGGTTTCGATAGACGATACCGCTTTTTACAACATCACAACGCGCTGCGTGAGGCGTAGTTTTTTGTGTGGGTATGATAAATTCAACGGTAAAAGCTACGAGCATCGACGTAGCTGGATCGAGCAACGCATACGGCTTTTGAGCTCCATATTTGCCATTGAAATCTGCGCCTATGCGGTCATGAGTAACCACCTGCACCTCGTCATCAAACTCAACCCTAAAGAAGCGACTCAATGGTCTGCCAAAGAAGTTTTAGAGCGCTGGTGCTGCTTGTTTAAAGGCGCACCGATTGTGCAGCGGCATATGGCTGGTGAGGAGCTTTCAAGGGCTGAGCGAGAAGCCGTGAGTGATTGCATTGAGTGCTATCAAAAGCGACTGCAAAGTTTAAGTTGGTTTATGAAATGCCTTAACGAGCCGATTGCACGCCAAGCAAATAAAGAGGATAACTGCACAGGCCATTTCTGGGAGAGCCGATTCAAATCGCAAGCTCTGCTTACAGAACAAGCGCTGTTAAGCGCAATGGCGTATGTTGACCTCAACCCAGTGCGTGCCTGCATGGCTGATACACCCGAAGCTTCAGAATATACCAGCATCAAAGAGCGTATTACCCCGACCTTTGATTTAGCCAAAGCCGTCAAACAACAAACCGCACCGCAATCTATGCGCCAGTTTAACTTGCCCCTTAAACCATTACTTAACTTTGAAGGTAGCCTTAAAAGTACAGAACAGTCGGGCATTATTTTTGGCCTCGCCGATTATATTGATTTAGTCGATTGGACAGGTCGCGCTATTCGTGATGATAAGCGAGGCGCTATAGCCACGCACTTGCCACCCATATTGGACCGCTTAAATATCGACATTGATGCCTGGCTCTTACAAACACAGCATTTTGAGCGTGAGTATCAAACTTTGTTTGCCAAACATAGGCAAAGGCCCAAGCGCGC